>JAWKSZ010000032.1:0-78522 GCA_041402045.1 Planctomycetota bacterium
CTGCGCCCGGCCGCGCCAGGCCTCGGCGTCGCTCGGGTCCACGACGAGGGCGCGCGCGTAGTCCTCGAGGGCGCCACGCAGGTCGTTCTGCTTCGCGCGCAGCTCCGCGCGCGCCTTGCGCGCGAGCGCGTCCTCGGGCCTCAGCGAGAGCACGCTGTTCAGCGAGGCGAGCGCCTCCTCGGCGTACCCGTGCGTGGCCAAGGCGCGCGAGAACACCAGGCGCTGCTCGGGCCCGCCGCCCAGGCTCCGCCACACCCTGTCCACCCGCCCCAGCGGGACCTCGTCCTCCAGCGCGAGCTCCAGCGCGCGCTGGGCGTCCTCCAGCCGGCCGAGCTGGGCCAGGCACACGGCCCGGGGGACCTCGACCGTCGCGGGCGGCACCCCCTCCCGCTGGGCGCGGTCGTAGACCTCCAGCGCCTCGGCGTAGCGCCGAAGGTCGCAGAGCGCCTGCCCCTCGGCCATGGAGATCTCGGCGCGCCTGGCCGCGGGGGCCAACACCCAGCCCCGCTGGAGCTCGGACTGCGCGTCCTCGAGGCGCCCCTGCTCGTTGTGCACCGCCGCCAGGAGCGTCCACTGAGCGAAGTCCTCGGGCGCGAGTCGCACCCCCTCCTGCGCGTCTCGCTCCGCCGCGTCCTTCGCGCCGCGCTCCAGGAACACCCGCGCGCGCAGCCGATACACCCACGCCTGCGCAGGCTGCACGGGGAGTTGCTCGGTCAGCAGGCGCTCGGCGGCGGCGTAGTCCTGCTGCGCGAGCCAGCCCTCGACCCTGGCCACGACCTCGTCCGGGGCGAGCGGCGTCGCCACCTCCGGCGGCGGGACCTCGGCGACGAGCGGCGCCGGCGGCGCGTCGGGCTGCCGCGGGGCCTCCGCCGCAGCCGAGGGAGGGTCCGCGCGGAGCGCGCGCGCGACGCCGACCCCGCTCACGAGCGCCAAGGCTCCGACGAGGACCAGCGCGGCCGCGACGCGACCGACGCGTCGCGGCTCCTGCGCCCCGCGCGCCTCCTCCTGCAGCGCCGCGCGCAGCGCGATCGCGCTCGGGTAGCGCTCGACGCCCTGCTTGGCCATGCCCCGCGCGCACACGGCGTCGAGCCAGGCCGGGACCTCGGGGACCGTCGCCCCCGGGCGCGGCGGCGGCGCGCGCAGCACGGCGTGCAGGATCGTGATCGTGGTCGCGCCCGTGAAGGGTGGGAGCCCGGTCAGCGCGAAGTAGAGCGTCGCCGTGAGCCCGTAGACGTCGGTGGCCTCGCTCCAGCGCTCGCGCTCGGCGCCGACCTGCTCCGGCGCCATGTAGCTCGGCGTCCCCAGGGTCGACCCCGTCGCCGTGAGCGTCTCCCCGTCGAGGTCCTTGACCAGGCCGAAGTCGACGAGCTTGGCGCCCTCGGGGCCGAGGAGCACGTTCTCCGGCTTGACGTCGCGGTGCAGCAGGCCTCGGGCGTGGACCGCGCTCAGCGCCGAGGCGAGCTGGCTCGCGACCGCCACCGCCTCCGGCCAGGGCAGCGGGCCCGCGCGCTCGACCCGCCGCTCCAGGGTCTCCCCGTCGACCAGCTCGAAGGCCACGTACGGCTGCGGGGGCCCCAGGCTCAGCTCGAGCACGCGCACGAGGTGCGGGTGCTCGAGGCCCTGGACGGCCTCGGCCTCCCGGCGTAGACGCAGGAGGCCCTCGGCGTCGAGGCCCAGGGGGACCTTGAGCGCGACCGCCCGGCCGTCGCGGGTGTCCTGGGCGCGGTAGACCACCCCCATGCCGCCGCGACCGAGCTCGCCCAACACGCGGTAGGGGCCCAGGGTCTTCACGGATCGAGTCTAGCAGCCCGTTGAAATCCGCCCCGGTCCTCGGAGGTCGGCTTCGCCGGCCCCCTCGATCGTCAGTCACGATCCGGACGTCGCTTCGCTCCTCGCGCCTTGCCGGAGCGCAGTTCAACAGGCTGCGAGGCCCCCGGCGCAGCCCGAGCCATGGCCCACCCGCCCTCGCCGACGACTCACCGCGCGCGCCGCGCCTCGAGGTCGCGCACCAGCGCCTCGAGCCGTGCGCGCTCCTCGGCGCTCACCGCCCCTGAGCCCAACACCTGGCGGAGGTCCTCCAAGGCGCCCTCCAGGTCGCCCTCGTTCGCCTTCCGCTTGCCCGCGGCGATCCGGATCAGGTCGCCGGTGCGCCGCGCCATGGCCGCGCGCAGGGCGGCTTCTGCCTCCGCGCTGCGCCCGAGCGCCAGGAGCAGCCGCCCGCGCAGGGCCTGGCTCTCCCAGCTCGAGTCCAGCGCGCAGGCGCGCTCGGCGTCGACGAGCGCGGGCTCGAGGCGCCCCAGCGCTTGGAGCGCCTTGGCGCGGGCGATCCACAGGCCGGCGTCCTCGGGCGCGGCTCGCAGCGCGCGCCCGTACGCCTCGAGCGCCTCCTCCGCGCGGCCTACCCCGAGCAGGCTCGCGGCCTCGAGCTCGGCGGCCTCGAGCTCGCCCCCGGCGGCCCGAGCGTCGGTGAGCGCCCCGGCGAAGTCGCCGAGCTCGAGGCGGAGCTGCCCACGGACGAGGCGCCACACGGTCTTCTCCGGCTCGAGCTCGATCAGCGCGTCCACGTCCCGCTGCGCCAGGGCGAGGTCCCCCAGCGCCTGGTGCGCCGCGGCCCGCGCCGCGCGCAGCGGGACGCTGCGCGGGCGCTGGCCCAGCGCGGCGTCGAGATCGGGCAGCGCCTCCCGGCTGCCCCCCAGGGCCTGCAACGCGCGGCCGCGGACCGCCTGGGCGCGCCAGCCGCCGGGGTCGAGCCGCAGGGACCGGTCGCTGGCGGCGACGGCGTCGACGAAGCGCCCGAGCTGACCGAGGACGTCGGCCCGCAGCGCGTGGGCGAGCGCCGCGTCCGGGCTCCGCGCGCTGACCTGCTCCGCCCGCGCCAAGGCCTCCTCCAGCCGCCCCTGGCGCAGGAGCACGTCGACCAGGACCTCGCCGACCTGCACCTCCCCGGGGTCGAGCTCGAAGGCGCGGGTCAGGTCGGCCAGCGCGAGGTCCTGCCGCTTCTGGGCCAGGTAGATCTGACCGCGCGCGAAGAGCAGGCCCCCCGACTCCGCCGCTGCGATCGCGGCGTCCAGGGTCGCGAGCGCGCCGTCGACGTCCCCCTGCGCGCCGAGGGCCAGCGCGCGCCCCAGGGCGATCCGCCTGCCGTCGGCGCCTCGCGCCTGGGCGGCCTGATACGCCTCGAGGGCTTCGGCGTAGCGCGTGGCGAGCCGGAGGCGCTCGGCCTGAACCAGCCAGGGGGTCGGGTCCTCGGGCTCCAGCTCCTGGGCGCGGCGCAGGTCCGCGAGCGCCGCCTCGAAGCCGCCCTGGGCGAAGCGCAGCCGCGCCCGGGCCAGCCACACCTTCCCGTCGCCGGGCTGGAGGTCGACCGCGCGCTCGAGGTCCTCCGCCGCCCCCTCCAGGTCGCCGCGTCGCAGCCGGACCACGCCGCGCATGCACAGCGCGGGGCCAGGTCGCCGCGGTCCGCTGCCCAGGTGTCGGGTCAGCAGCGCCTCGGCCTCCTCCAGCTCGCCCGCCTGCGCCAGGCGCTCGACCTGCTGCTCCAGGGCGGTCAGGGCCCGCTGCGCCGCCAGGGCCTCCGGCGCCAGGTCCGGCTCGAACCCCTCGACGGGGGATTCGGGCTCCTCGACGCCGAGGGGGCCCGAGGCCCTCCCGCGGGTCCCGGCCCACACGAACGCGAGGCCGATCAGCGCGAGCGCGGCCGCCGCGCCGGCGAGCCAGGCCGCGCGCACGGGCGGCGCCCCGACCTCGGGGCCCCCCTCGAGCAGCGCCGCGCGCAGCGCCAGCGCGCTCGGGTAGCGCTCGGCCCCGAGCTTGGCCAGGCCGCGACGGCACACGGCGTCGAGCCAGGGCGGGACCGCCGGGACGCGCTCCCGCGCGCTCGGCGGCGGCGCCTCGAGCACCTGCCGCAAGGTGGCCACCGTCGTCTTCCCCGCGAACGGGGGCTGCCCCGTGAGCGCGTAGTAGAGCGTCCCCGCCAGCCCGTAGACGTCGGTCGACTCGCCCCAGTGGGCCTTGTCGACGCCGATCTGCTCCGGCGCCAGGTAGCTCGGCGTCCCCAGGGTGACCCCGCTCTCGGTGAGGGTCGCGGCGGTGACCTCGCGCACCAGGCCGAAGTCCGCGAGCTTGGGCCCGCCCTCCCCCAGGAGCACGTTCGCCGGCTTTATGTCCCGGTGCAGGAGCCCGCGCTCGTGGACCGCCGCCACCCCCGTGGCCAGCGCCGCGATCACCTGCGCGGCCTCGGCCGGCGGCAGCGGACCCGCGCGCTCCACGCGCTGCGCGAGGGTCTCGCCCTCGACCAGCTCGAAGGCCGCGTAGGGGCGCGGCGGGGCCAGCGCGGCGTCGAGCACGCGCACCAGGTGCGGGTGCTCGATCTCGCGCACGAGCTCGACCTCGCGGCGAAAGCGCTCGAGCAGCTCCGGGTCGAGGACGCGCAGGACCTTGAGCGCGACCTCCGCGCCGGTGCGGGTGTCGCGGGCGTGGTAGACCTCGCCCATGCCGCCGCTCCCCAGCGCGGGACCCAGGCGGTAGGGGCCGAGCTCGCTCACCGCGCCCCCCCCGCCAACCCGAAGCCCAGGCGCAGCCACACCTGGTGCAGGGCCCGCAGGTGCAACGGGGAGACGTTTGCGTCCGTCAGCGCCAGCCCGCAGTCGGCGATCCCGCGGGCCCAGTCGCCCTCCTCGAGCCGCCACGTCGCCCGGATCAGCAGCGCCAGCAGCTCCACCCGCCCTCCGGCGAAGTGTGGTTCGAGGACGCTGCGCGCCTCGTCTCGCCGCCCAACCTTCCACAGCGCCTCGGCCCGCAAGCAATCGACGGTCGACGCCGGGGCGCGGCGGACCTCGGCCTCGGCGAAGGCGAGGGCGTCTTCGTCGCGCCCGAGCCCGAGCAAGGCCAGGACCTCACCCACCGTCGCGAAGCGCTGCTGCGGGTCGATCCGCCGCGCCAGGCGGCAGTCGGCCAGGGCCTCCTCGTAGCGCTCGAGCTTGAGGTAGGCCTCGGCGCGGGTAGCCAGGGCGTCCCCCCGCCGCGGGTCCAACTCCCAGGCCCGGGTCGCGTCGGCGACGCTGGGCTCGAGCCGCCACAGCGCCACCCGCAGCCGGGCGCGCATGGCGTAGAGGTGGGCCTGCGCCTCGGGAGGCGCGGCCTCGAGGGCGCCCCCCAGCGCGTCGACCGCGGGTCCCAGCGCCCTCCGCGCGGCGAGGGCGTCGGCGAGGCCCACGAACGTCTGGTAGCCGGGCCGCTCCTGGAGCGCGAGCGCGCGCTCGAAGTCGGCCTCCGCCTCTGCCGCCCGCCCGAGCTGCAGCCGCGCTCGTCCGCGCAAGGCGTAGGCCAGCCACGAGCGCCGGTCGCGCGCGAGGAGCTCCTCGGCCTCCTCCTCTCCCGCGCGGAAGTCGGCGCGCGCGAGGTGGACCTGCGCGAGGTGCTCTCGCGCGACCCGATCCTCGGGGTCCAGCTGCAGCAGACGCTCCAGGCACCCCCGGGCGTCGTCGAGGTCGCCGCGCTGATCGCTGAGCCGCGCGCGCAGGTCCAGGGCCCGCAGCGAGCGCGGGTCGAACTCCGTCGCCCGCACCACGCACACCCGCGCCGCGTCGAAGTTTCGCTGCTCGAGGTAGACCAGCGCGCGCTCGAGCAGGAGCTCCGCGGACGTCTCCACGGCCTCGGCCAGGCTCAGGTCGGCGAGGGCCCCTGCGTAGTCGCCGGTCTCCCGCGCCTGCCTCGCCCGCGCGACCAGGAGCGGGCTCGACGTCGGATAGCGCTCCAGGCCCTGCTTCAACGCATGAGCCAAGCCCGCGGGATCGTGGAGCTCCTGCAGCGCCGCGACCCAGCCGGCATACACCGCGACCTCGGTCTGGCCCTGGGCCAGCGCGCGCTCGAAGGACGCGCGGGCCGACGCGTAGTCTCCGCGCAGGAGCTGCCCCCGCCCGCGCAGGAACCAGGACAGCCCGTGCTCGGGGTCGAGCTCGAGGGCGCGCTCGAGGTCGCGCTCGGCGCCCTCGGCGTCGCCCCGCACCCCGCGGACCTCCGCCCGGCGCGCGTAGAGCTCGGCGGACGCCTCCCGCTCCAGGCTCTCGCCGAAGGCCCGCTCCGCCTCCTCCAAGCGGTTCTGCTGGCGCAGCCAGAGCCCGCGCTCGCGGGAGGGCTTGAAGGAGTCGGGGAAGCGGCGCTCGAGGTCGTCGAGCGCGGCCTCCACCGCGGCCGCGTCCCCTCCCTGCGCCAACCGGCGCAGCTCCACGACCTGCTCCGTCACCGCGTCCTGGGTCGGCGCCCCCTCACCTCCTCCGCGGGTCGCGACCCACACCGCGAGGGCCAGGCCCACGCTGGCCGCGGCGAGCGCCGCGGCCAGGCCCCGCCCGCGCCCGACGGCAGGGGCGCGCGCGGCCTCCTCCAGCGCCTCGGCGAACGCCCCCGCGCTGGCGAAGCGCGCGGCGGGCTCCTTGGCCAGGGCCCGCCGGCACACCGCCTCCAGGGCAGGGGGCACCTGCGCCCCCCGCAGCGGAGGGACGGGCGCCGCGACCACCTGCTCCAGGGTCGCGACGAGGGTCGGCCCGCGGAACGGCGGCGCGCCGCTGAGCGCGAAATAGAGGGTCGCCCCCAGGCCGTAGACGTCGCTGGCCGGGCCCAAGCGCGCCTTGTCGCCGAGGGCCTGCTCGGGGGAGAGGTAGCTCGGCGTGCCGACCAGCGCGCCGGTGGCGGTCAGGCTCTGGGCGTCGAGCTCCTTGACCACCCCGAAGTCCGCGAGCTTGGCGCGCTCGGCGCCCAGGATCACGTTGTGCGGCTTCACGTCGCGGTGCAGGAGCCCCCGCGCGTGGGCGACCTCCAGGGCCTGGGCGACCTCCCCCACCGCGCGCGCCGCCTCGCCCCAGGGCAAGGGCCCTTCGCGCTCGACCCGGCGCTTGAGGGTCTCGCCCTCGACCAGCTCGAAGGCCGCGTAGGGGTGAGGCGGGGCCAGGCTCAGCTCGTGGACCCGGATCAGGCTCGGGTGCGACAGCCCGCGCACCAGCCCGGCCTCGCGCCGGAAGCGCTCCACGGACACCGAGTCCGGGTCCAGCAGGACCTTGAGCGCCACCGCCTGCCCCGAGCGCAGGTCGGTCGCGCGGAACACCACCCCCATGCCGCCCCGGCCGAGCTCCTCGTGCAGGCGATAGGGTCCGAGCTGCTGCATGACAGCAGGCTAGCAGCCCGGGGGGAGGGCAAGCGCCCTCAGTCGCCGCCGGCCGCCTCGCTGGTGACGGGCGCCGGGTCGGGCCCCGGGGGCAGCGGCAGGCGGTCGCGGAAGGTCAACACGAGCACCGCGCCCACGAACAGGAGCCCCCACAGCCAGAGCTGGCGCTTCTCGTCGTGGACGAGGTCGTCGAGGGTGTAGTCCTCGTCGCGGTTCACGCGGGGCGGCGCCCCACGACCACGCGCTCGATCTCGCCCAGGTCCTGGAGCGTGCGCACGTCCTCGTAGCCCGCCTGGCGCAGGAACCCGGCGACCAGCGCGGCCTTGTCGAAGCCGGTCTCGAGGGCCAGGGTCCCGCCAGGGACCAGGACCCGCGCGGCCTCGTCCACCAGGCGCCGGGTCAGCGGCAGCCCCTCCTCGTCGAACAGGGCCTCCGCCGGCTCGTGGTCCTTGACCTCCGGGGCGAGCAGCCCGTGCTCGGACGGCGTGATGTACGGCGGGTTCGAGAGCACCAGCTCCAGGCTCCGGTCGTCTTGCCCGTCGAGCAGGGACGCCCGCCGCAGCTCGAGCCGCGCGCCCGCGGGGTGGCTGGCCTTGTTCTGGGCGGCGAGCTCCAGCGCGTCGGGGGAGACGTCGATCCCCACGCCCTGAGCGCGCTCGACGAGGGCCAGGAGCGAGAGCGCCACGCAGCCGCTGCCGGTGCCCACGTCGGCGAAGCGCGCGACCTCCAGGCCCTGGAGCGCGTCGCGCCCGGCGAGCACGAGGGTCTCGGTGTCCGGGCGCGGGATCAGGACGCCGGGGGCGACCTTGAAGTCGTGGCCCATGAACCCGCGGGTCCCGAGCAGGTAGGCCAGGGGGATCCGCTCCGCGCCGCGGCGGCGCATGAGCCCGCGGAAGCGGTCGCGCTCGGGCACGCTCAGCGGTCGGTCGACGTCCAGGTAGAGGTCCAGGCGCCGGCAGCCGAGGACGTGGGCCAGGAGGTGCTCGGTGTTGAGCCGCGCCTCGTCGACCCCCTGCTCGCCGAGCCAGGTCGAGGCCACGTTCAACAGCCCGCGGACCGTGGTGGGTTGGTTCATGCCGCCGACTATAGAGCCTGCGTCCGTCGTCGCGGGCGAGCGGGCAGGAGCGCGCGCAGGACCGACAGCCAAGCCGCGGGCGGGGATAAACCCCGCCCCTACCCCCGATTTCAGGGCTCGCCTCCGAACGCTCCCGAATTCAAGGCTCTCTCCGAACGCTCCCCCATTCAGGGGTAGGGGCGGGGTTTACCCCCGCCCGCGCTCCCGCGCTCAGGGCTCTCTGCTCCGAACGCTCCCCCATTCAGGGGTAGGGGCGGGGTTTACCCCCGCCCGCGCACCGCGGCCCGCTCCCGCGCTCAGGGCGCTCCTCCGAGCGGGAAGCAACGCAGAGGGGCCGCGCGCGAGGCGATCGCCCGGCCTTACAACGCCTTGAGCGCCTCTTCCTTGTCGTGCTCGATCAGCTTGTCGATCAAGGAGTCGACGTCGCCCTGCAGGATCTGATCCAGGCCGTGGATCGAGTGCCCGATCCGGTGGTCGGTGCAGCGGTCCTGGGGGAAGTTGTAGGTGCGGATCCGCTCGTTGCGCATGCCGCGCCCGCGGAGCGTCTTGCGCTGCTCGCCGCGCTCCTTCTCGGCCAGCTCCTTGAAGTGGTCGGCCACCCGGGCGCGGAGCACCTTCCAGGCGCGGTCGAGGTTCTTGTGCTGGCTCTTCTCGTCCTGGCACTGGACCACGATCCCGGTGGGCTCGTGGGTCAGGCGGATCGCGGACTCGGTCTTGTTGACGTGCTGCCCGCCGGGACCCGAGGCGCAGAACTTGTCGACGCGGACCTCGTTCTTGTCGATCTCGATATCGACCTCTTCGACCTGGGGCAGGACCACGACGGTCACCATGCTGGTGTGGATCCGGCCCTGGCTCTCGGTCTTGGGCACGCGCTGCACGCGGTGCCCGCCCGACTCGAAGCGCAGGCGGCGATAGACCGCGTCGCCCTCGACGGTGAAGCTCACGCGCTTGAACCCGCCGGAGTTGCCCTCGGCGTGGTCGAGGACCTCGACCTTCCAGCCGTGGGTCGCCGACAGGCCCTCGTACATCTTGAACAGGTCGCCGGCGAACAGGCTGGCCTCGTCGCCGCCGACCCCCGCCGAGATCTCGACGATCACGTCGCTCTCGGCGTCCTTGTCGGAGGTCGCGAACAGCTCGCGCAGCTCGACCACGAGCTCGCCCAGGCGGTGCTCGTGGGTCGGGAGCTCTTCCTTGGCCAGCTCGGCCAGCTCGGGGTCGTCCCCGGCGATCAACTCCTTGGCCTCGTCCAGGGCCTCCACCGTCTTGGTGTAGTCGGCGAAGGTCTCGACCATGGTCTTGAGCGCCGCGTGCTCCTTGAGCACCGAGCGCGCCCGCCCTGGGTCGTTGAACAGGTCCGGCGAGTTCATGGTCTCCGTCAGCTCGGCGTGGCGATCGCGCAGCTCGCCGAGCTTGCGGAGCATGGCCTGGGGGACGTCGGGGACGTCGTTCACGGTAAGCCGCTCCTCGCCAGGAGTATACGCGCTGCGGCAGCAACGGCGATAGTTGACGAGCTTGCTTGCCGCGCCCGGGCCCGCTCCTTAGAATCCGTCCGCTCGAGGGGGACCCGTGGCGCACATCGTCGTGATTCCACCGAACAAGGTGGATCAGCGGGTCTTCCCACTAGAGGAGAAATACACGACGGTCGGCCGGACCCCCGCCAACGGGATCCAGATCGACGACGGGGCCGCTTCGCGCAAGCACTTGCTGATCAAGGCCGTGCGCGACGCCTACACCCTCGTCGACCTGGGCTCTGCCAACGGGACGGTCGTCAACGGCGCGCGCGTGAAAGAAGTCGACCTCACCGACGGGGATCGAATCAAGATCGGCAAGACCGTGCTCGTGTTCAAGGAGAGCTGATTCGCCATGGACCTCCCGCAAGCTGACCTGGACCAACTGCGCTCGCTCATGAAGCTCATGGAGCAGTTCGATTTCCAAGAGATCGACCTCCGCGACGAGAAGCGCCGGATCCACCTCCTGCGCACCCCCAAGGACACCGGCCAGCCCGCCGTGGTCATGCCGGCCATGATGGGCGCCATGCCCGCGGCCGCCGCCCCGGTGGCCGCGGCCGCCGCGGACACCGGCGACCCCTCGGCCCCGCCCCCGGGGGTCCGTGTGGTGAAGTCGCCCATGGTCGGGACCTTCTACTCCGCGCCGAACCCGGACTCTCCCTCCTTCGTGGAGGAGGGCCAGGCGGTCAGCGAGGACACCGTGGTCTGCATCATCGAGGCCATGAAGGTCATGAACGAGATCAAGGCCGAGTGCGCGGGCGAGGTCGTCAAGGTCCTGGCCCAGAACGGCCAGCCGGTCGAGTACGGCGAGCCCTTGTTCCACGTCAAGCTGAGCTAGCCAATGTTCAGCCGGATCCTGATCGCCAACCGGGGCGAGATCGCCCTGCGTATCCTCCGCGCCTGCAAGACGCTGGGGATCGAGACGGTGTGCGTCTACTCCGAGGCGGACAAGGACGCGATCTACCTGCGCTTCGCCGACGAGACCTACTGCATTGGCCCCGCCGCCAGCGCCAAGAGCTACCTCGACATTCCGCGGATCATTAGCGCGAGCGAGGTCGCCGACGTCGAGGCGATCCACCCGGGCTACGGGTTCCTCGCCGAGAACGCGCACTTCGCCGAGGTGTGCCGCGAGTGCCGGATCGGCTGGATCGGCCCCTCCCCCGACGTGATCGCCAACATGGGCGACAAGGTCACCGCCAAGGAGATCGCCAAGCGCGCCGGGGTGCCGCTGATCCCGGGCTCCGAGGGCCTGGTCGAGACCGAGCAGGACGCGCTCAAGATCGCCCACGAGATCGGGTTCCCCGTGATCATCAAGGCGACCGCCGGCGGCGGCGGGCGCGGCATGCGCGTGGCCCACAACGACGTGAGCCTGGTCAACGCCTTCAACTCGGCCCGGGCCGAGGCCGGTGTGGCCTTCAAGAACTCGGGCGTGTACATCGAGCGGTTCATCGAGGAGTCGCGCCACGTCGAGATCCAGATCGTGGCCGACTCCCACGGGAACGTGGTGCACCTCGGCGAGCGCGACTGCTCGATCCAGCGCCGGCACCAGAAGCTGCTCGAGGAGGCCCCGAGCCCGGCCCTCGACCCCGCGCTCCGCGAGCGCATGGGCCAGGCCGCGGTGTCCCTGGCCAAGGAGGTCGGCTACACCAACGCCGGCACCGTGGAGTTCCTCCTCGACAACACGGGGAACTTCTACTTCATTGAAATGAACACCCGGATCCAGGTGGAGCACCCCGTCACCGAGGAGATCACCGGGATCGACCTCGTGGCGCTGCAGCTCAAGATCGCCGCCGGCGAGAAGCTGCCCTTCACCCAGGAGGACGTGCAGCTCCGCGGGCACTCGATCGAGTGCCGGATCAACGCCGAGGACCCCGACGACGGCTTCAAGCCGCGCCCGGGCACCGTCGAGCGCCTGTTCGTCCCCGGGGGGCGGAACACGCGCTGGGACTCGCATATCTACGCGGGCTACAAGATCCCGTCGACCTACGACTCCATGGTCGGCAAGCTGATCGTGTGGGGCGAGGACCGCGCCCAGGCGATCGAGCGCATGCGCCTCGCGCTGGAGGAGCTCGTGGTCGAGGGCGTGCCCACGACCACCTCGCTCCACCGCCGGATCCTCGAGCACGCGCACTTCCAGCGCGGCAAGTTCAGCACGAACTTCATCGAGGACCACTTCGGCTAACCGCTCCGTCGGCGATCGCCTGCCAGCCCTGAATGGGGGTAGGGGCGGGGTTTATCCCCGCCCGGGTATGTCCGTCCCTCCACCTCTCGGCCCAGAGGGAATCAGCGGCCAGCGCTGACGCTCCGCCGCTCGAGGGCGCGAGCGCGTCCCTTCTCCTGCGAAAGCGCCCCGACACCCGCGGGCGGGGATAAACCCCGCCCCTACCCCTGGGTGGGCACACGCGCTGAATCGTGAAGCTCTGCTGATTCGAGCCGCGGCCCGACACTGAGGCGCGGAGACAGGTCCCGGACCCCTGAGGGGGCACACGCGCAGGACTCGAAGAGGCTCTACCGATTCGAGCCGCACCTGCGCCCGTCGGGCTCCGCGCTAGGCGGCGCGGGCGCGGCGGACGAGGCGGCGGTAGGCCTCGGTGATCCCGCGGAAGCGCTGGGCGTCGCTCTTGGCCTGGGTCGTGCGATAGGCGCGGGCCAGGGTCTCGTAGACCTTGCGCACCTCTTCGTGGCTGGCGGCGGCCTTGGCCTCGAGCACGGTGCCGTTGAGCTCCTGCTGCACGCAAGACTCGGTCAGGGCCAGGAGCCCCTGGATCTTGGTGCGCAGCTCGGGGTTCGGGCCGCGGTCGGCGCTGTCCTTGTAGCCGTCGAGGGTCTCGGAGATCGAGGTCAGGACCGCGCGGGTGGCGTCGTCCTCGGCCTGCTCCAGGGCGCGGCCCAGGGCGCGCTCGGTCTCGACGAGGAGCTCGGGCAGCCGCGGCTGCCGCCCGCCGCGGCGCAGCCAGAGCACGCGCCCCGCGCGCAGCAGGTCGGCGCTGGCGGCGGCGCCGAGCACGAGGGCCGGTAGCCCGAGGCCGAACACCAGGAGGCGCAGACCCAGAGCCAAGGCCCTCAGCCACGGCAGCACGGAGGCCACCGCGACGAGCTCGAGTGTGAGGCCCGCCGAGAACGCGAGGAAGCGCAGGTCGAGGCGCGCCTTGGCGTCGCCCTTCAGGACCGCGCCGGTGACCCCCCACGCGCCGAAGCCGCGGCGCTCCGCACACCACGCCAGCCCGCTGGCGAGGACGAGCAAGGTGCACGTGAACCCGAGGAAACCGAGCATGGTGAGTCGCTCCCGACACTTGGGGTATCGACGCTCCTGGCACGGGACTTGAGGACGTTTTCCACAGAGCCCCTGAACCGGGCCCCGCCGGGCGGGTAGACGAGCGCATGGACGACGAGCTCCCCTCCGGCTCCGTGCTCCCCGCGCTGCTCGTGACCCTGTTCGGGCTCGCGCTGCTCGGCCTGGGCGTGCTGCTGCTCATGCCGTTCCTCATGCGGGCCTCGACGTGCTCGAACCGCAGCGCCTGCGCGAGCAACCTGCGCCAGCTCGCGCTGGCGGCGTCGGCCTACGCCTCGGACAAGCGCTTCTACCCCCACGTCGGCGGGCTGAAGCAGCTCGACGGCGACTGGGAGACCCAGGACGCGCTGCGGGCCTACGAGGCCCTGTTCCACTTCGGCTACCTGGACTCGACCGACGTCGTGGTGTGCCCCAGCTCCTTCGAGATCGCCGACCCGCCGACCCCAGGCTCCCGCTGGACCTTCGCTCAGGTCCCGCCCGAGGCCGCCGACTGGACCCCCTCGACCCGCGCCAGGGCCTGGCGACCCCCGCCCCGCTGTCCTTCGCGCAGCACGTGAGCTACGGCTGGACGCGCCGCCCGCTGAACACCAACGCGCGCGGGGCCGTGAAGCTGGGGGCCGACCGCGCCTTGGCCTCGACCTCGCCCACCGTGTGGGAGCCCGGCAACCACGCCGACGGCTGGAACGTGGCCCGCGTGGACTGCAGCACGGGCTACCTCGGGGCCGAAGACCCGTCCGCCCCGTTCACGACCCTGGGCGCGACGGCGGGGCCGGACGCGGGCTACCTGGCCCTGGAGTGGGCGGGCGCGAACCCCTTCGGCAAGACCCCGCCTCGCTAGCGAGGGCCGCTCGCGCGCCTCCCCCGAGGGTGAGGCTGCCGAGCAGGGAGGCAGCGAGGCCGCGGCGCCAGCCGCTGGCGAGGACGAGGGCGGGTCACGTGAACCCGAGCAGGGTGAGCCGCTCCCGACCCGTGGGGATCGACGCTGCGGGCGCGACGCGCCTCGAGCGACTTGAACCGCCTGCCTCCGATCGGGTAGTGAGGAGCATGGACGACGACGCCCCCTCGGGTTCGGTGTTGCCCGCGCTGCTCATGACGGTGTTGGGCCTGCTCGCCATGGTCGTCGTGGTCTCGCTGGCCGTGCCCTCCCTCGTGTTCGTAAAGCAGAGCAGCGCGCGTCCCCGCTGCTCGAACCACGTGCGCCAGCTCGCGCTGTGCGGCCTCTCGTACGCCTCGGACAAGCGCTTCTACCCCCACGTCGGCAGCCTGCGTCAGCACGACGGGGACTGGACCACCCAAGACGCCCTGCGGGTCTACGAGGCGCTGTTCCGCTTCGGTTACCTGGACTCCAGCACGACCGACCTGCTCGTGTGCCCGAGCTCCTCCGACGTCCCGCGGCCCACCGCCGCCTGGACCTTCGCTCAGGTGCCGCGGAGCGACTCGAGCTGGACGCCGCTGGACCCCAGCCGCCCCCTCGCGACCCCGGACTCCCTCGCCAGCGCCGCCTACCTGAGCTACGGCTGGACCCGGCGCCCGCTGAACTCCAACGCCGGCGCGAACACGCTGCTCACCGCGGACCGCTCGCTGCTCACGACCACGCCGCAGGCGCTCCCGGGCACCCGGGGCAACCACGCCGAGGGCTGGCACGTGGCCCGCGCCGACGCCAGTTCGAGCTTCCTCCTCGCCAGCGACCCCAGCAGTCCGTTCACGACCCTGGGCGCGATCACGGGCCCCGACGCGGGCCACCTGGCCATGGAGTGGGCGGGCAACAACCCCGCCGGCAAGACCCCGCCTCGCTAGGGGATTCCGCGGTCATTTCCCGGCTGCGCCTCGCCCACGGCCTCCCTACGATCCGGGCATGACGACGACGCTCCCCCCGCGGGCCCGCATGCTGCGGGCGTTCCTGGACAAGGACCCTGGCTTCGAGGGCGTGTTCCTCACCGCGGTCAAGACCACCGGGATCTTCTGCCGCCCGACCTGCAGCGCCCGCAAGCCCAAGCCCGAGAACGTGGCCTTCTACGCCACCGCGCGCGAGGCCCTGGACGCGGGGTTCCGCCCCTGCCTGCGCTGCGCGCCGCTGGTGCCCGAGGGCGAGACCCCGGCCTGGGCCGAGGCCCTGCTCGAGGCCCTCGAGCGCGAGCCCCAGCGGCGCTGGAGCGACGCCGACCTCGAGGCCCGCGGGCTGAGCCCGCGGCGGGTGCGGCGCTGGTTCCAGCAGCAGCGCGGCAACACGTTCCACGCCTACGCCCGCGCCCGGCGCCTGGGGCAGGCGCTGAGCGAGCTGAACCACGGCGCCCCGGTCAGCGACGTCGCCTTCGCCCACGGCTACGACTCGCTCAGCGGGTTCGGCGCGGCGTTCCAGCAGTTCGCGGGCGCCGCCCCCAGCGCGGCGCGCGCCCGAGGCGTGGTCGAGGTCGCCCGGCTCACGAGCCCCTTGGGGCCCTTGGTCGCGGGCGCGTTCCAGGACGAGGTCGTGCTCCTCGAGTTCGCCGACCGCAAGGGCCTCCCCGGGCAGCTCACGACCCTCGCGAAGCGCCTGCGGGCGAGCTTCGCCCCGGGCCGCCCGGCGGTGCTCGCCGCGCTGGCCGCCGAGCTCGACGCCTACTTCGCCGGACGCGGCGCCGGGTTCCAGGTCCCGCTGCGCGCGCCGGGCACGCCGTTCCAGCAGGCGGTGTGGGCCGCCCTGGGCGAGCTCGAGCCGGGCACGACCTGCTCCTACGGCGAGCTCGCGCGCCGGCTGGGGCGCCCGAGCGCGGTGCGCGCGGTGGCCCGGGCCAACGGCCACAACCGGCTCGCGATCCTGATCCCTTGCCACCGCGTGGTCGGGAGCGACGGCGCGCTCACCGGCTACGGCGGCGGGCTGTGGCGCAAGCGGCGCCTGCTCGAGCTGGAAGGCTGGCGCCCGCCGGCGGGCCGGGGTTGACCCACCTCCCGTTCGGTGAAAGAGTCGGGCCCTGACGGGGACTCCCCGCAGGAGGCAGGGTGGGAGGCAAGCGAGCACGCCGGCGTCAGCTGATCTCGGACCGGGTCGCGCTCTACAAGACCGAGGAGGACCTCGGCCCCTGGGGCGCCGGCAACGGGCGCTGGGTCTACGACGAGCAGGACAAGGAACACTTCGTGTTCGTCACGATCTCGCCCGAGTCCCTCCCCAACAGCCGCGCCCGCCGCGCCTACAAGCAGCAGCTCGAGCACTCCGAAGGCCTCGACCACCCCCGGATCGTGTCGATCCTCAAGGGCGGCACCGACGACGGCGACGGCCGCCCCTACCTGATCCAGGAGGCGATCAGCGGGCGCACGCTGGAGAAGGCCCTGGCCGCCGGCGAGCGCTTCAAGCCCCAAGGCGCGCTGCAGGTGGCGATCGACCTGCTGAACGGGCTGGCCTACGCCCACAGCCGCGGGCGGATCGAGGGCGGGCTCTCGCCGCGGAGCGTGCTGCTCTCGGGCGAAGGCGACCTGACCCGCGGGCGGATCCTGACCTTCGGCTTCCCCCGGGTCGTCGGCCCCGAGGAGACGACTGCGCTGGGCACCCTGCGCGTCGACTCCGAGTACGCCGCCCCGGAGGTGATCAAGAACGAGCCCGTCGACGGCCGCGCCGACGTCTACTCCGTCGCCGCGCTCCTGTTCCGCATGCTGACGGGCGAGCCCGCGATCCCGGTCTCCGGCGTCAAGGACGCGGTGCTGCACCGCCTGAACCAGACCGCCGACGAGCTGCCCGCGGGCACCTTCGAGGACCCCGCGCGGGACGAGGCGGTGCGCGCCGCGCTGCGCCGCGCGCTGTCCAAGGCGCCCTCGCGTCGGCCCACCGCCCGCGGCCTGGCGCTCCTGCTCAACGGCGAGGGCGACGAGGGCGAGCGCTTCGAGGAGGTGCTCCCCGACGGCGGGACCTGCAGCGCCAGCGGCGACGCGATCCCGCCCTTCGCCGAGCGCCCCTGGGACCGCAAGCACTCGGACCGCCCCTTCGTGTGCCGCACCACCGGCGAGGTGTTCGCCGGGCAGGCCCACTGGGACCCGCGCATGCTCACCTCGACCAAGGGCAGCGAGAAGGCGCTCCCCGAGCCCCAGGGCGAGCCGCCGGCGGACGTGACCTTCGCCCTCCCCCCGCCCAAGCCCGCGGCCAAGAAGCCGACCCCCGAGAAGCCCGTCGAGAAGCCCGTCGAGAAGCCCGCCGAGAAGCCCGCCGAGAAGCCCGCCGCCGCCGAGGAGGCGGCCCAGCGCGAGGCCCA
Organism: Planctomycetota bacterium; assembly: GCA_041402045.1. GTDB lineage: Bacteria > Planctomycetota > J058 > J058 > J058 > JAGQRJ01. Next base: position 17,255 of record JAWKSZ010000032.1, read on the forward strand.
GGAGGCGGAGAAGGAAGCGCGCAGCAGCGACGTCGTGCGCTCGGCCCTGATCGACGCCTGGGAGGACGACCGGCGCGAGCTCAAGACGGCGCGCATGCGCGCCAACCGCAAGCCCACCGAGTCTGCGCCGGCGCCGCGCCCCGAGCCCGCCCCCAGCGCGCTCTCGCCGCTGAGCTCGCGCCGCGAGGCGGCGCAGGAGGAGCCCGCGGCGACCCCCACGGGCTGGGCGCTGATCACGATCGGGCTGCTGCTGCTCGCGCTGTTCCTGGGCGTGACCCTGAGCGGCGAGCGCAGCTCCCGCTTCGACGCCGAGCGCGAGCGCGACCTGGCCCAGGAGAGCCTGAGCGCGGCGACCAAGACCGCCGACCAGAACGCCTCCGAGGTGATCGAGCTCACCGCGCGCCTGGGCAAGATCCAGGGCGAGTTCGACGCCAACGCGCAGCGGGCGGAGGCCGCCGAGGCGGCTCGCCGCCTGAGCGCGGCCGCCCTCGAGGACGCGCAGGCGGCCCAGGCCCGCGCCGACGCCACCTCCGCCGCCCTGCGCCAGGACCTGGCCGCGGCCAGCGCCCAGGCCGCCCAGGTGACCAGCCAGCTCGCCGCCCTCGAGGCGACGAGCGCCGCTCGCGCCCTCGAGGCCCAAGAGGCCCTGCGCAAGGCGCAGGTGTTCGAGACCCAGCTCACGACCACCAGCGTGCAGGTGCAGAAGCTCCAGGAGGAGCTGGCCCTGGCCAAGGCCCAGGGCGCGCAGCTCGAGCAGCTGCGCCAGACCACCCAGCGCCTCGAGTCCGAGCTCGAGCAGGCCCAGGCCCGCGAGGCGAGCCTCAGCCAGCAAGCGGCGGCCGCTGCCCGCGACCTCGCCGCCCGCGAGCAGTCCCTCGCCGCGGCGCAGTCCCAGGCCCGGGACCTGCAGGCCCAGCTCGACGCGCTGACCGCGCGCCGGGCCGACGTCGAGCGCGAGCTGAGCGAGCTGCGCCTCTGCGCGGTCCAGAACGGCGCCGGCGCCCCGGCCGTGGTCGGGACCACCCGCGCCGCGCTCGCCGCCGCGCCCCTCGACGCCCAGGGCAAGCCCGCCCCGCCGCCGGCGCCGTGGAGCTGACCCCGGGCTCGCGGATCGTGCTCACCGCCGACAAGGCCCAGCTCGACCCGCTCCTGCGCGCGGGGGAGACCTCGAGCGCGGTCCTGGCCCTGCACGTGACCCTCGCCGGCGCGGGCAAGGCGCCTCGGGCCTACGGCCAGACCCTGGCCGCCGACGGGAGCCTCGACCCCCACAGCCCCCGCCGCTACCACCGCGCGGCCCCGGGCGACGGCGCCCAGCTCACGGTGTGGATCACCCCCGCCGAGGCCAAGCGCTACCTCAAGGAGGGCCGCCCCTTCGCCTTCGTGCTCGAGGCCCCCTTCGGCGGCGGCGCCCGCGCGATCCAGTCCGCCGAGCTCGTGGTGACCCCCGTCGGCGGCGACGCCGCCCGCCTGCTCGAGGAGCTCCGCGCCCGGGACTGGTAGGCGCTGCGAGGCCGCGATCCAGACGCCCACGGCGCGCGCCAAGCAGCTCACCGTCGAGGCCGTTCGGATCGAGACCACCAAGCGCGCGTAGGACCTGCCCGTCGCGGGTCCCACGGGTGAGGAGCGACACTTTCGGCGCTCCGCGGGGTCAGTCTGATCGGGAGCGTGCGACCGTGGCCAAGACCGATCCTGAGGCGCTGGAGGCAGAGGTGCGAGCTGCGGTCGCCGCAGGTCGCGCGGAGGACGCCTTTCGCCTGGCCTTCCACGCGGTCGAGGCCGCTGAGCGGGAGCGCTCTGCCGCCCACGCCGCCCTGGCCCTCGCCGCGGAGGGTTGCTGGGACGACGCGATCGCCCGGCTCGAGGTCTTCCCCAGCGAGGGAGATCGCTTCGGCGCCCTCGCCGCCCTCGCGCTCGTGGCGCTCTCCCGCGCCCAGGCGGACCCCGCTGAGCGCGTCCTGCGCGCGATCGAGGCGCTCCCGACGGGGGCCTACGACCCCCTCCGCGACTACGCTCCGGGGCTCGTGCTGTGGCTCGTAGGTCGAGCGTGCGATCTGGGGGTGGCGGCGTCCCTCCGCGAGGAGGTCGCGCTCGAAGAGGTCTGGAGTGGGCTGTGCGCGACGGCGCTGGCCAACGGCCTCGAGGCCCACCTGATCCCGGCGATCCCGGCGATCCCCAGCAGCGCCGTGCGCACCAGGACCGTGGTCTCCCTGGGCCAGGGCCTCGCCGACCGCGAGGCGGTGCGCCTCGAGACGCTGCTCGAGCTCCTGGCCCTCGAGCCCGCGCACCGCACGACGACCAGGGCGGTGGCGCGGGCCAGCCTGGCCGCCACGCCCCCCGGAGGAAGCCTCTTCCGGCTGCTCGTAGACCTCCTGGGGCTCCCTGCCCTCACGTAGCCGAGACCCCGGGAACCGATTCCGCGCGCCGCCTCCTACCCCCAGAGGGGAGGCTGCTGAATGCGTCGCTCGACGTCGGTGCGCGAGCTGCGCGTGGCGGTCGCTGCCGCGGCCTTGGCGCAGGTCGCGTACGTCCCGTTCGCGGTCGGCGAACTCCGCTACGGCAACGCGTTCGAGTTCTTCCAGCGCCGGCCCTTCGACCGCGAGACATGGCTGCGCCCCGCGGGTCCGCACGACCGGCTGCGCCAGATCGACGACCTGGTCGACCACCGGCTCCGTGCGGGCATGTCGCGGGCCGACGTGACGTGGCTCCTGGGCCCGCCGACTCGAACGACCCGCTTCTCCGGCTGGGACCTCGTCTACTACCTGGGGCTCGAGCGCTCGCCGTTCGGGGTCGACTCCGAGTGGCTCGTGGCGCGCTTCGATCCGTCGGGTCGGCTGAGCGAGTTCGCGATCGCGCGCGATTGAGGCGTACCCGTCGCGGGGGCAGCCCGCGGTTTCCGCACGCTCTGTAGGCGCAGGCGTCACGAGCCGGGCCTTGCGCTTCGCACTCGTGGGAACTTCGTAGGGGAGCAGCTTGCTGCTCCCGGTGTGTGCGTCCCTCCACTTCCCCGGTCCCCGAGGGCCTACGTGCCCCGAGATCGGCCCAGCGGCTTGGAGGGCGCAGCCGCCGCCGCGAAGGCCCTCCCCTCCGAGAGGTGGAGGGACGCCCAGACCGGGAGCAGCAAGCTGCTCCCCTACGACAGGACGTAGCCGACGAACCGGGGGCCATGAAGCCACGCCTGACCCGGCGGTCCGCGAGTTCGGTCGGGTGGGTCCTCGGTGTGACCCGCGCTCCGCCCCGGGTCGGCGTGCTGAGCCGCCCCCAGCGGTCGACGGAGGTCGCAGGCCGCCTTCCGGCCGCGTAGCCCCTGGGGCGTGTGGGCGAGATCGGCGCCGACCCGCTCCGCGAGCACGAGACCTGGACCACACCCGGCTCGCTGGCCTCGCTACACTCCTTCGGTGGCGCTACGTCTCGAGTTTGGTTCCGAGTCCCTGCGGCCCGGGACACTCTGGGGCTACCCCAGGGGCAGTGTTTCGCCTGAGGGCGTGTCGGCGCATGGCGTCGGTGTGCGCTTCCGCGCACGTCCCGCCACGCACGACGTGACGGTCGGGGCGTAGCGCCACCCCATGCGCCTCGAGGCCGGGGACTGGGTCGTCGCGATCGGGGCTGCGGGCGTCCTGAGTCCGGGCCTGGGCAAGCTCACGGGCGGCGACTACCAGGAGACGACCTTGATCCGCGCACGGGTCGAGCTGCCGTCGGGCGTACGCTGGTTCCACCCGGGCGAGCTGCGCCGGATCTCACCCGAGCTCGAGGCTGCGCTCCTGGAGGAGGCGCTGGAGCGAGGCCTGGTCCCCGCCGAACGGGACGAGGGGCTGCGCGCGGCCCTCGCCCGGTTCCGCCTGGGCAGCGAGTTCGTGCGCACCCCGCGGCTGCTCGACGCGCTGTGGGCGGTCCTGCGCGACACCGACGCGCCCGGGCTCGCCGAGCTGTTCGAGCTGAGCGCGCTCGAGCTGTGGGGCAAGGTCCCGGCGGAGGGCTATGTGCCCCTCACCGTCGAGCCGCCCGAGTGGCTCGAGGCCGACGACGGCACCTGGGACGACGACGACGAGGACGACGACGACCGCTACGCGAACCGCAACCTGCTGATCCCCGAGGACCCCGAGGACCCCGAGGGCGACGACGCGTGGGACGAGGACGAAGACTGGGACGAGGAGGACGATTGGGGCGAGGCACCCGAGGACCCGCTCGCGGAGGCGGTCGCGCTGGCCGACCACGCCGAGGCCTTCGCCTACGTGTTGCGCGAGGGCCGCGGCTGGACGGAGCCGCTGCTCCTCGAGCGCGGGAGCGCCGCGGTCTTCGGCCCGGGCGGGTGGATCCCGGGCCTCGTGGGTCGCGTGCTCGAGGCGTTCCCCTCTCGCCCGGCTGAAGAGCCGTTGGCCGAGTTCCTGCTCGAGGACGACACGTTCCAGGACGAGCACGGGGCGGTGCGCCCGCACCTGCGGCTGGCGGCGCAGCCGGTCATGCAGCCCTCGCCGCGCTTCCCGGTCCCTCCGCTGAGCACCCACGCGGAGGTCGCGCGCTGGCTCGGCCTCGACCTCGACGACCTGGACTGGTTCTGCGACCCCCGCGGGTGGCTGCGCCGCGAGCCGCCGGGCCCGCTGCAGCACTACCGCTACGCCTGGCTGCGCAAGCGGAGCGGAGGGCGCCGCCTGGTCGAGGCCCCCAAGCAGCGGACCAAGGCGATCCAGCGCGCGCTGCTGCGCGAGGTCCTGGCGCACGTCCCGCCTCACGACGCCGCCCACGGGTTCCGCCCCGGGCGCTCGGTCCTGACCTACGCCAGACCTCACGTCGGCCAGGCCCTCGTGCTGCGCATGGACCTGCGGCACTTCTTCCCCTCGATCGGCGCCGGCCGCGTGGCGGCCACGTTCCACGCGCTGGGCTATCCACCCGGGGTGGCGCAGGCGCTCACGCACCTCGTGACCACCGCGACCCCCGACGAGCTCCTCGACCCCGCCCGCCTGGACCCCGAGGCCGTGGACCGGCTGCGCCGCCGCCACCTGCCCCAGGGCGCGCCGACCTCGCCTGCGCTGGCCAACCTCTGCGCCTACGGCCTGGACGTGCGCCTGAGCGCGGCCGCCGCGAAGGTCGGCGCGACCTACACCCGCTACGCCGACGACCTGGCCTTCTCGGGGGACGAGGCCTTCCGCCGGCGCGCGAGCCGCTTCCGCCGGCTGGTGGTGCAGATCGCCACCGACGAGGGCTTCGACGTGCACTGGGCCAAGAATCGGTGGATGCGCCCCCACGCCCAGCAACGCCTGGCCGGCCTGGTGCTCAACGAGCGCCCGCGCCCCGCCCGCGCCGAGTTCGACCGGCTCAAGGCCACGCTCCACAACTGCGTGCGCCACGGCCCGGAGGGCCAGGACCGCGCGGGCCGCGCCGACCTCCGCGCGCACCTCCAGGGCCGAGTGGCCTGGTTCTGCCACACCGACCCAGCGCGCGGAGCCAAGCTCCGCGCGCTGTTCGAGCGAATCGACTGGCCGGAGTCGCCCGTGTAGCTGCCGCGATCTCCGTGCGCCACCGCGGCCACGTGGGCTATAGTCCAGGCATGGACCCACAGGAGCTGAACCGTCGCCTCGAACGCGCCGCTGAGGCCCGTGCCCGCCTGCGACGAGCGACGATCGAGCTGCGCGCCTTTGGAGCCAGGGTTCTGGCGAAGCGACCTCATGGACCTCAACGACCCGACGACCGCGTGCCTTCTCGTCGCTGACGCCCTGAACAGGGCGGGACTGCGCGGCGCGCTGTACGGCGGCCTCGCTCTGGCCGCGTTCGGGGAGCCCCGGGAGACGAAGGACGCGGACTTCGTGGTCGCGGGGGCGACCCCCGACCAACTCGTCGCCGCACTCGAAGCCATTGGCCACGGCGGCGTGATCACGTTCGACTGGACACGCTTCGGCGGGAACCGCGTCGCACGAGTGACCTTGCTGGGTGGGGATTCGACGACCGGTCTCAACGTGGCCGACCTGGTCGAGCCATGTTCCGAACGCTTCGCACAGCGCGTCCTCGACCGAGCGCTCTCGGGAGAGCTGCGAGGCCAAACGCTGTCGATCGTTCGACCCGAGGACTTCGTGCTGCTCAAGGCGCTCTCCACCCGAGATCGCGACCTCGAGGACGCCGCCAGCGTCGTTCGTGCCCTCGGAGCCGACCTCGACCTGCAACTGATTCACGAGGAGGCAGCCCTCTTGGCCGCCGAGCTGCCCGAGTCCGAGGTCACGTCGCGCTTGGAGCGTGTCCTACGCGCACTGCCTTGATATCCGCGAGCGTATTCCTCGGCCGTGTCGGATCGATCACCCTGGCGGAGCGCCCTTGGATCTCGGGCGGACGCGCGATCTGGGCGAGTCCAACGATCGAGTGGCCGGAGTCGTAGACCCGGCGTCGAGCTGAGGCTCGAGCGCCGAGTCCACGCCCCTGCCGCTACAGGCGGACGACGGCGCTGAACACCACGGCGAGCAGCAGCAGGCCTAGGCCGATCGCGGGCAGAATGAAGAACACGCTGGTCCAGTAGGGCACCCGGCGACCGTCACGCCGCTCGCGGTAGCCTTCCGTGAACACCCGCGAGCCGCCCTCGCCGAACAGGGCCCAGAGCTGAGCCGCGGCCCAGCCGCCGCCGAGCAGCGCGGGGATCAGCTGTCCCGCACCCGGGTTCGTGAGCACGCCCAGCCCCAGGTTGAGCAGCTGGAGGACCGTCACGACCAGGTAGCCCCAGCGCGCCCACGGTCGCAGGTCGAACAGGTGCGACCCCAGGAGCACGCCAAAACAAGCGATCGCGATCACGGGGACCAGGATCGGCGCGGCGATTCCGCCGCCGGTAGCGAGCAAGAGCACCGCGCCCAGGACGCCTAGGGCTGAGAACACCCGGGTCCAGAGCCCGATCGCCATGACGTGGCCTTCGGCCGCCAGGTCCCGATCGCGCATGAAGGCCCCGCCCTGGGGCTGCTTGATCTGGGCTCTGGGCGGGGCGTAGGGGCTGTTGTGCGAGGAACGGTGGGTAGACGTCGAGTAAGCCATGGGTCGATCTCCTTCTCTGAGCACTCCAGGTGCACCGGAGGTGCCGAGAGCGGGGAGATCTCCCCGCTTGGGTTATGCGATCCGTGGAACGGACCGCCCTCGAGTCCTGCCTACGGCGTAGTCAGAAATCGAGCGGCGACCGCGGCCGGTCACCCCGCGCCGGGCGGTGCGCTGCCGCCGTGGGGCCCCCAACGCAGGTAGGGGCGTCCCGTGCGAATCGCGCAGCCCGGCGCGTTCGACGCGTCGTTCCCGCGCGTCGCCGCCGCCTCGGCTCGGTGGGCCACCTCCGCCTCCCTGCGTGGGCTAGGGGCTGGGAGCGAGGGGGCAGCGCGACCCTCTGCTGACCGCTCGCGTTCCGACGTCGTCGCAGAACCCTGCTCCGGGGTCGGCTCTCGCGTCGGCTCGCCCGGTGTTCGCTTCGTCTTGGCCTCCACCTCGTCCTCGGCGCGGCGACGGCTGCGACGGCGTTTGCGCTGGTGGCGGAGGTGGTCGCTGGCCTGCTGGACTCGAGCCAGAGCGCGGGCGCAGGTCTCGCCCTCGCGCGGGTCCGCCAGGCGCGCGAGGAGCTGGGCCACGAGCTGACGCAGGGCCAGGTCGCCGGCGCGACGGGCGTCGCGCAGCTCGGCGAAGGTGGGCCCCCGCCGCGTGGGAGCGATCGCCTTGGCGAAGCGACCGTTGATCTCGGCCGCGCGGGCGACGAGGTCCTGGAGGCCGAGCTCGACCAGGGCGTCCGGGACCTCGCTCTGCGCCCGGCCCAGGACCAGCTGCACGTCGACGGAGAACTCGGCGTAGGACTGCCGGATCAGGGTCGCCAGGCCGAGGGGGAACACCCGCGTGCGGACCTGCCCGGCCAAGACCCCGCGCGGGGACGCCGCGCCGTAGACCGTGGTCGTCACGCGCAGCGCGTCGTTCAACCCCGAGAGCACCCGCACCAGGTCGGCCGCCAGGCGGCCCGCCTCGGGGGCGTGCTCCGCTCGAGTGCGCTGGCGCCAGCGCAGCTCCAGGTCGAGGGTCGCCTCGTCGGCCTCGAGCGCGCTCTGGGCCTGCGCGCAGAGGTCACGGACCTCGCCGCGCTCGAGCAGCTCCTGGAGCGTGCGCAGCAAACTCACTCGGCGCACGGTCGAGAAGCGATCGAGCTTGAGAAACGTGTCGAACGGTGTGGTCATGGGACCCGGTCCTCGCGTGTCGGTGCGCGAGCAGCACAACCGGGACCCCGATCCTGGGGGGTGCGAGGCGCCGCGCGGGGTGTAACCCCCGTCGTGTCGGACGGCGACGGCGTCGCGAGGGGTTCCTGACCCCTTGTCGCCAGTCCAAACGTGACGACAAGGGGTCGAGCAGCCCTGGGGGGCGGGTCGTGCACGGGAGCCGGGGGTCGGAGACCCCGAGCGGTGCATTCTCGGCAGGCGACTGCGGGGCTCCGAGCCCGCGAGATTCGCCTGAGGCCCGCGACCCTCTCTCCCGCGACGTGCGCTGCCTGGCTCGTTCGGAACGCGCACGCAGGCGGGGGAGCGTTCTCGTGTGAGAACGCCACGGTTCGCGTACGCGAACGGCGTAGCTGGAGTTAGACCCCGGGCGTTCCCGCACGAGAACGCCGCGGTTCGCGTACGCGAACCGCGTAGCTGGAGTTAGACCCCGGGCGTTCCCGCACGAGGACGCCGCGGTTCGCGTACGCGAACCGCGGCGCGAAGCTGGCGCGGGGCGTTCCCGCACGAGAACGCCGCATTCCACCTGGCTGCCGTCTGCGGCTCCTTCCTTCGCCGCATTCGCTTTTCCAGCTGAGACGTACAGACCGACCGGGCGGGGGAAGCCCACTTGGTGCTTGGCACGGTCTTCACCACCGAGGCTCGAAATGGCTGTGCCTCTCGAATCCTGCGCGTGGGCCCACAAGAGGTAGGGGCGGGGTTTATCCCCGCCCGCGGGTGTCAGGCCGCTTCCGCAGGAGAGGCACTGCGTGGGTGTGGCCCGAGCGGCGGAGCGTTCAGCGCTGAGCTCAGATCCCTCCAGCCCGAGACATGGACGGACGGACAACCCCGGGCGGGGATCAACCGACGAGCCCCGCCCCTACGCTTTGCGGAAGCGGCCCGGCGCCCGCGGGCGGGGATAAACCCCGCCCCTACCCCTGTGAGGGCACACGCGCCGGATTGGAGAGGCACAGCCATTTCGAGCCTCGGTGGCGAAGACCGTGCCGAACACCTGTGGGATCAACCCCGCCCCTACCTCCGACGCGCGTGCGGTCCCACGAGCGCCCTGAAGCCGCGCCCTGCCGCCGTGTTGGGCGGGCGGGGATCAACACCGCCCCTACCTCCGACGCGCGTGCGGTCCCACGAGCGCCCTGAAGCCGCGCCCTGCCAACGTGTTGGGCTGACGCTAGGCGTCGGGATCGCGGAGCACGCGCCGGATCGCGAGCACGCCGCCGATCGCGAGGAAGGCGAGCGCGGCAGCCGCGACCTCGCCCGACCAGGAGTCGGGGGGACCGACCTGGAGCCGAGTCACCAGGGCGAGGACCAGGGGCAGCGTGCCTATGATCCCGAGGACCAGCGCCGCCGCCGTGAGCCCGTGGCGGACGGCGGGGGAGTGGCGTCGGCGCGCGCCGAGGGCGCGCTCGCAGCCGCAGGCCGCGCAGCGCGTCGCCTCGTCCCAGCACGGGTCGTGGTGCCGAGCCTGACAGCGCCAGCAGGAGACCCAGGCCTCTTCGTCGAGCTTCACCACCGACCGACAAAACGGACAACGGTTCGCGGTGACCCGCACGTCGGCGCGCGCCGCCGGCGGGTCGGGTTCGTCACGGGGCGCAGCAGGCTTCGACTGCTCCACCCCTCGCTAGGAGAGGGCCTCGGTCAGGCCCGAGTGGCGCAGGAGGGCGTCGGGGCTGGGCTCGCGGCCGCGGAAGGCGACGTAGAGCTGCATGAGGTCCTGGCTCCCGCCGCGCTCGAGGATCTGCTCGCGGAAGTCGCGGCCGGCGTCGGGGGAGAACAGGCCCTCCTCCTCGAAGCGGCTGAAGGCGTCGGCGGCGAGGACCTCGGCCCACTTGTAGGAGTAGTAACCCGCGGCGTAGCCGCCCGCGAAAATGTGGCCGAAGCCGTTCTCGAAGCGGTTGTAGGCCGGGGTGGGGAACACACCGACGCGCTCGCGGACGGCCTGGATCACGTCGTGGACCGTCTTGCCCTGGCCCGGGTCGAAGCCCATGTGCAGCTCGAGGTCGAACAGGGCGAACTCGAGCTGACGCAGCATGTCCGCGCCGCCCATGAAGGTCTTGGCCGCGAGCATGCGCTCGAGCAGCTCCGCGGGCAGGGGCTCCTGGGTCTCGTAGTGCGCGGCCAGGGTCTTGAGCGACTCCTCCTGCCACACCCAGTTCTCGAAGAACTGACTGGGCAGCTCGACGCCGTCCCAGGGCACGTTGTTGATCCCCGAGCACTGGCGGTAGTCGACCTGGGTCAGCACGTGGTGCAGCGCGTGGCCGCACTCGTGGAACAGCGTGACCACCTCGTCGTGGCGCAGGAGCGAGGGCTTGCCGCCGACCGGCGCGCCGAAGTTGCACACCAGGTAGGCGACCGGGTTCTGCACGCCGTTCTCGCGCTTGGCGCGCTCGACGCAGTCGCCCATCCACGCGCCCTGGCGCTTGCCGTCCCGAGCGAACAGGTCCGTGAGGATCATGCCCCGCGGCTGACCCTGGCGGCTGAGCTCGAAGGCCCGCGCGTCCTCGTGCCACAGCGCGATCTCGCTCGTCTTCTCGACCACGTCCAGGTCGTAGAGCCGCTTGAGCGTCTGGAACAGACCCTCGAGCACCCGGGGCAGCGGGAAGTACTGGCGCACCTCGTCCTCGGAGAACGAGTAGCGCTCCTGGCGCAGCGCCTCGCGGTAGAAGGCCGTGTCCCAGGCCTGCACGTCCTCGAGCCCGTCCTTCTGCTTGGCGAAGGCCTCGAGCTGCTCGCGGTCGCGCTTGCCGTAGGGCAGCGAGCGCTCGGCGAGGTCGCTGAGGAAGGCGTGCACCTCCTCGGGGGTGTTCGCCATTTTGCGCGCGAGGCTGAGCTCGGCGTAGTTCTGGAACCCGAGCAGCGCGCACAGCTCGCGGCGCAGGACCAGGATCCGGTCGATCAGGGGCCCGTTGTCCCCCTCGCCCGTGGTGCAGCGGGTGACCCGCGCGCGGTAGAGCTCCTCGCGCAGCCCGCGGTTCGTGGCGTAGGTCATGAACGGGAGGTAGCTCGGGATCTGGAGCGTGAAGGTCCAGTGCTCCTCGGGGGCGTCGGACTTCCAGGCCAACGACGCCGCGCGGGCCGCGTCGATCGCCGACTGGGGCAGCCCGTCCAGGTCCTCGCGCTTGGTGATCACGAGCTTGTAGGTGCGGTCGGCGTCGATCAGGTTGTCCGAGAACTTGCTCGAGAGCTGACCCAGCTCGACCTGGATCGCGCGGTAGCGCTCCTGCTTCTCCGGCGGCAGGTCCACGCCGGCGAGCTTGAAGTCGCGGATCGCGTCGGTCAGCACCTTGCGCTGGGCCGCGTCCAGGCCCTCCTGGTCCGCCTGGGCCAGGATCTCCTGGTAGGCCTGGAACAGGCGCGCGTCCTGCCCGAGCTTGGCCGAGTGCTCGGTCAGGAGCGGCTCGGCCTCGTTGTAGGCGTCGCGCAGGGCGTCGGTGTTCATGACGCCTTTGAGGTGCGCCACCGGGCCGAAGGCGCGCTCGAGGCGCTCCTCGACCTGCTCCAGCGGGGTCACGGTGTTGGCCCAGGTCCGGGGGCCGGGCTGGGCCATGAGCCGCTCAAGCTCGGCCTCGACCTCGGCGATCCGCTGCTTCACGGCGGGCACGACGTGCTCGGGGCGGATCTCGGGGAAGCGGGGCAGGCCCGCGGTGGACAGCAGGGGGTTTTCGCTCATGGGGGCTCCTCGGAAGGCCCCAAGGATAGCGCGATCCCGCAGGAGGCGGGGCGATCGTTCCTGGCCCGCGGGGAGGCGTGGGCCCAGGGTCCACGCCCCTGCCCCGACCGACCGCCGCGCGGGTCGCGCGCGTGCTCCGCGGCTGCCCCGGGGACGCGCTGAGCGACGGTCAGGGGTTGCACGCGCCGCAATAGCGCGGGTCCGAGGCCTCGCCGTAGCGGGTGCTGGGCTCGCTCACCTCGGCGCCGCAGGGCTCGCAGCGCCGGACCTCCTCCCGCGGGAGGTCCGTGGGGCGCCTGCACCAGGCGCAGGGCAGCCCGCGTCGCAGCTCGACCACAGAGAAGCCGGGCGCCGCGCAGCGCGGACAGCAGGAGGCCACGTTCTCGAGCAGCGCCTCGGTGGCGCGACCAATGGCGCGCATGCGCGTGGGGTTCCGGTGCGCTCGCAGGTCCGACTCGAGGTAGATCCGGCCGTCGGGGCTCCGCCCCAGGAGCGCCCGCACCGCTCCCAGCAGCGCCTCCTCCGTGTCCAGCGCCTTACAGATCTCACGCGCGCTCCGGTCGTCGGCGCGCGCGATCACCCCGTGCGCCGGAAACCCGACGCGCGCCGCGAAGGCCAGGGCCTCCTCCGCGCTCTGGACCCAGGCCCCCGCCACGTTGGTCTCGAAGGTGCGGAACGAGCCGCGGACCTCCCGCCCGGCCCGGTCGTCGCGCAGGAGCACCAGCTCCAGATCCGAGGACACGAACGGCGCCGCAGGGTCGGGCCCGAAGCAGCCCTCGCTGGCGACCCCCAGGTCTGCGCCGACGAGCTGCATGGCGGCGCAGACCTTGGCCCGCGCCGCGGCCAGCGCGTCACCCGCACGCGGGACCTCGCGGGTGAAGGTCCCGAAGCGGTCGGAGTCGAACCCCTCGGGGACGACGCAGCGCACCCCCAGGCGCTCCTCGAGCAGCGGCGCGATCACCCGCTCCTTGCCGTGCATGGTCGCGACCACCAGTGTGCGCCCCTCGAACCCCGGCATGCCTCCTCCTCCTGCCTCGTCTATCGGCGAGGCCAGCGGGCGACCCGACACGAACCACTCGAAGCGTCGACTCGAAAGCTTCGAAGCCTGGCGCTCAGATCGGCGGGAGGCTGGCCCACAGACCGAGGGGCCCGTCGTCCCCCTCGCCCGGGACCGCGTCGCGCATGCTGATCCCGTAAATGTTCACCTCGGGGCAGTCCGTGAGCTCGACGGCCTCGACCGCACCCGACTCCAGATCCTCGAGCACCCCGACCCTCGGGAGCACGGTCAGGCCCTTGCCGCTGTTGGCGTAGAAGCGCAGCAAGGGCACGTCGTCGGTGTCCAGGCGCAGCTCGAGCGGACGATCGAACAAGGGCTGCACGTAGCGCTCGACCACGTCGACCTCGAACGGGTGGCGGAACTTGAACACGTCCACGGGGCCCGCGCCCTCCGCCCGCGCCGCCGGGGGCTTCGTCTTCTTCTTCTTCTTCGTCGTCTTCTTCGTCTTCTTCTTCGCCCTGGAGCGCGCGGGCGGCTTGCGCTTGGTGCGCGCGCGCTTCCCCTGCGCCTGGCCCGCGCCGCGCAGCCCCAGCTCCGCGAGCAGGCCGGGGACCGCGACCGCGCACAGCGTGCTCGCGCCGAGTTTGCGGTAGGAGACCTCGCCCATGTCCTTCTTCTTCGGCGGGTCGAGGGTCACGATCGCGTCGAGGCGAAAGCGCCGGAGCAGCTCGTAGAGCTCGGCGTAGGACCCCGTCGACACGGAGAGGTGCACGCCCCCCGCGCTGCGGGTGTACTGCTCCAGCAGGCGAAACACGAAGTTCCGCGACGCGCCGCCCACGACCCCCACCCGAAAGCTGCGCCGCTCATGGGCCTGCTTGTCGCGCAGGTGCGCGTTGATCGCGCGGCTGTGCGCGAAGATCGAGGTGGCGTAGCCCAGGAGCTCACGCCCCGCGGGCGTCAGCTCCACCGCGCGGGGCCCACGCACGAGCAGCTGCTCCGAGAAGTAGCCCTCGAGCGCGGCGACCTGCGCGCTCACCGCCGACTGCGCCACGTACATCTGAGCCGCGGCGCGGGTGAAGCTCCCCGCCCGCGCGACCATCCAAAAGGCGTAGAGGTGCCGAAAGTTCAGCCATTCCATGATCTGTTTCCTGTATGGGTAGTATCTCCATTAGCTGTTTTACAGAATCTCGCTCAGCGTCGATAAGGGGGCCCATGAACACACCTGAACTCGTGGACCTCGTCCTTCGCCCGCACGAATTCACCCTGGTGATCGCCGGCCCCTGGGGCCAGCAGCTCACCCTGACCGTCGAGGTCCCGGACCTCCGCGCAGCACCTCGAACGTGCTGGGGAGACTGGGGCGTCAACTATCGGATCGAGCTGCCCTCCGAGCGGCCGATCGCGGTGTGGGCGGACCTCGGCGAGGGCCGGCGCACCCGCACGGAGCTCGACCTGTCCCAGCTCTACCTGGAGTCCCCGGTCCTGGCGGCGACCCGCGAGCTCACCCCGCTGGTCATGCGCCTGCCCCTGTTCGAGCAGCAGGTGTGCCTGCACGTGCACTACGACCCCCAGGGCAAGGCGGCCCGGATCGAGCTCGCGCCGCTGCCCCGCGACGCGGTACCCGAGCGTCGGCGCGCGCCGCTGCGGGCCAACGGGGTCGGCCTCGCCACCGCCGCGCTGGCCCAGCGCGCGCCCGGCGTCGCCGGGCTGCAGCTCCTGGCCGCGGGAGGCGTCCATGCGGCCCGCTGAGCAGCGTGACCCCGAGCGCCCGGCCCCGCCCGAGGCGCTGCACCCCTTCGAGGAGCTGGCCTTGCACTACGCAGAGTGCTACCTCGGCCGCTCGACCTTCCAGGGCCTGCTCGCCCGCGCGCCGCGCCCCCCCGCCCGCGACCTCTCGGGGTTCGGCGGGCGCGGGCCGCTGGACCGCCTGTTCGCAGCGCTGCGCCCATGAACGCCGCGCTCTCTGCCGCCGCCGCCGGCTTGGGGCCCCTCGGGCTCCTGGCGGTGGCGGCCCTCTCCCGCTCCTTCCCGGGCGCGCGCCCGCGCCCGCTGGAGCGCGCCCTGACCCTGGCCTCCTGGGCCGGGGTCCTGGCCGCCGTGCTCGGGGCCGTGGCCCTGGGCGCCCAGACCGCTCAGCGCCAGGCGCCGCTCCTCGGCGGGTGGGTGCGCGTCGACGCCCTCGGCGTGGGCCTGCTGCTCATGGTCTCGCTGCTCGTGGTGGTGATCGCGCGCTACAGCGTGACCTACCTCGACGGCGACCCGCGCCAGGGCGTGTTCCTCGGGCGCCTCGCGGCCACGGCGGCGGCGGTCGAGGTCCTCGTCGTCGCCGACCACCTGCTCCTGTTCTGGCTGGCCTGGGTCGCGACCAGCGCCTGCTTGCACCGCCTGCTGGTGTTCTATCCCGAGCGGCCGCGAGCCCTGAACGCGGCGCGCAAGAAGTTCGTGGTCGCGCGGCTGGGCGACCTGTGCCTGGGGGCGGCGTTCCTGCTCCTGGCGCGGGACGCGGGCAGCGCCAGCCTGAGCGAGGTCCTGCGCGTGGCCGGCGAGGGCGCGCCCTCTGCCGGGTTCCTGCTCGCCGGGCTCCTGCTCGCGCTGACCGCCGCGCTCAAGTCGGCGCAGTTCCCCACCCACGGCTGGCTGATCGAGGTCATGGAGACCCCGACCCCGGTCTCGGCGCTCCTGCACGCGGGGGTGCTCAACGCGGGTCCGTTCCTCATGCTGCGCTTCGCGGCGGTGGTCCAGCAGGCGCCCGCCGCGACCTGGCTCCTGATCGTGGTCGGGGGGTTCACCGCGCTGTTCGCCTCGGCGGCGCTGCGCACCCAGCCCTCGGTCAAGGTCGCGCTCGGCTACTCGAGCGCCGCCCACATGGGCTTCATGCTGTTCGTGTGCGGACTGGGCGTGTTCCCGGCGGCGGCGCTGCACCTGGTCGCCCACTCCTTCTACAAGGCCCACGCCTTCCTCTCGGCGGGGAGCGTGGTCGAGGCCGCCCAGGCCGCGCGGGTCGCCCTCCCGCCGCGACGCTGGAGCCCGCTGCGCGCCGCGGCGGGCCTCGGGCTGGCGCTCCTCGCCTACGCCAGCGTGGCCTGGGCCCTGGGGCTCACGCCCTGGGAGGAGCCCGCGCTCCTGCTCGTGGGCGCGGTCCTGGTCCTCGGGCTGACCCAGCTCCTGGGCGCGGGGCTCGACCGCTCCAGCTCCCTCGCCGCCACCCTGCGGGTGGGGCTCTCGGCCTGGGTCGTGGCCGCGGCGTTCTTCGGGCTGGAGGAGCTCAGCCGGCGGCTGCTCGCCGGGAGCCTCCCCCCGCTCGTGACCCCGCCGTCGAGCGCCCTGGCCCTGGGGGTCGCGGTCGTCGGCGCCTGGGCCGCAGCCCTCGCGGTCCAGCTCCTGGGGCTGGGCCGCGACACCGCCCTCGCCCGCCACGTGCGGGTCCACCTGCGCCACGGGCTCTACGCCAACGCGCTGTTCGATCGTCTGCTCTCCCCTCCCCTCCGCCCCCTGAACTGAGCCCGCGCATGCCCACCCTGGAACGCGTCGACACCTCCCCCCACCTCCTGCACACCCTGCGCGCGGTCGCCGAGCGGGTGGCGCCGGTCTGGCCCCTCGACCGCTTCGTCGCGGTCAACCCCTACCTGGGGCTCCTGGAGCGCCCGTTCCCCGAGGCCGCGGCCCTCCTGGAGCGGGTGGCCGGCGCCCGCTCCACCCTCAGCGGCCGCGCCTTCCGCGAGCGCCTCGCCAGCGGGCGGCTCCGCCGCGAAGACCTCGAGCAGGCGATCGCGCAGCGCGGGAGCGCCCTCGACGCCGCCCGGGTGCTCGAGCTCCTGGCCAGCGGCGCCCTCGACGCCGCCCCCGCCGAGCTGCCGACGGTGGCCGCGGTGCTCGAGGAGCGCACGGGTCGCCCCTGGCGGCGCTTCGCTCAGGATCAGCTGGGCGGCTGGCTGGCCGCCTACTTCGACGAGGGTCACGCCGCGTGGCAGCCCGAGCGAGAGGGCTCGTTGTTCGCGAGCTGGCGCGCGGAGGCGCGGATCGATCGCGCCCCCGAGGTGTTCGGGGCGCGGGGCTTCCGCCGCGCGGTGCGCGCCGCCCCGCCCGCGGCCCTGGACGCCTGCCGGGTCGCGCTGGAGCGCCTGCAGGTCCCGCCGCCGGCCCTCGAGCCCTACCTGCACCGGCTGCTCTCGAGCGTAGGCGGGTGGGCGGCCTACGCCGCCCGCGCGGGCTGGGAACGTCGGCTGCACACCGGCGACGCCGCGGACGAAGCCGTGGTGGAGCTGCTCGCGGTGCTGCTCACGTTCGAGGCCGCGCTCCTGGCCGCGAGCGAAGGTCGCCTGCACGAGGCCTGGGGCGCGGCGCTGCGCGCGGCGGCCCAGCCGGTCTCCCCTGCCGCCCGGGAGCGGGTCGAGGCGCGCGCGCTGCTGCAGCTCGCCCTCGAGCGCGGCGAGCAGCGGCGGTTCTTCACCCGCCTCGGCGGCGCTCCGGCGGCGGCTCCCCGCGCCCCGCGCGCGCGGCCTCGGGCTCAGGCCGTGTTCTGTATCGACGTGCGCTCCGAGGTCTACCGCCGGCACCTGGAGGCCGCCGACCCCGAGCTCGAGACCCTGGGCTTCGCCGGGTTCTTCGGGTTCGCCCTGGAGCACGTGCCCCTGGGGCACACCCAGGGCGTGCCTCAGTGCCCGGTGCTCGTCACCCCCAGCCACCGGGTCTCGGAGACGGTGACGGACCCCGCGCAGGCCTCGGAGGCCCTGGCGCTGCGGACCACGCGCCACGCGGCCAAGCGCGCCTGGGAGAGCTTCAAGCTGGGCGCGATCTCGTGCTTCAGCTTCGTGGGCCCGGTGGGGCTGGCCTACCTCCCCAAGCTGTTCAGCGACGGGTTCGGCCTCACCCGCCCGACGGCGCGTCCAGACCGGGAGAGCCTCGGGCCCTGGGCGGACCGGCGCCAGGTGAGCCTCGCGGGCGTCCCGCTGGCCGAGCGCGTGGAGCTCGCCGCCGGGGCCCTGCGCGGCATGTCCCTGACGCAGGGGTTCGCGCGCCTGGTCGCGCTCGTGGGGCACGGCTCGAGCAGCGTGAACAACCCTCACGCCGCGGGGCTCGACTGCGGCGCCTGCGGGGGTCGCCCGGGGGAGGCCAACGCGCGGGTCGCGGCCGCGACCCTCAACGACCCCGAGGTGCGGCGGGCGCTGCGGGCGCGGGAGATCGAGGTCCCCGCGGACACGATCTTCCTGGCGGCCCAGCACGACACGACCTCCGATCGGGTCACGCTCTTCGAGCGAGAGGCCGTGCCGACCTCGCACCGCGAGGACCTGGCGCGGCTCGAGGCCGGGCTCGCGCGCGCCACGGCGCGCGCGCGGGAAGAGCGCGCGCGGCGGCTGGGCGTGCCCGCGGAGCGGGCCGCCGCCGAGTGGGCGCGCCGCGCGCGCGACTGGGCGCAGGTTCGGCCCGAGTGGGGCCTCGCGGGGTGCGCGTGGTTCGTGGCCGCCCCGCGGGACCGGACCCGCGACCTCGACCTCGAGGGCCGGGCGTTCCTGCACTCCTACGCCTGGGAGCAGGACCCGGACTTCGGGGTGCTGGAGCTGATCCTGACCGCGCCGCTGGTCGTGGCCAGCTGGATCAACCTGCAGTACTACGCCTCGACCGTCGACCCCGAGGTCTTCGGCGCGGGGAACAAGGTCCTGCACAACGTCGTCGGCGGCGCCGCGGGCGTGCTCGAGGGGAACACCGGCGACCTGCGCGTCGGGCTGCCCTGGCAGTCGGTCCACGACGGCGAGCGGCTGCAGCACGAGCCCCTGCGCCTGAGCGCGGTGATCGAGGCCCCCACCGACGCGATCGCGGCGGTGATCGCGCGGCACGAGGTGTTGCGCCAGCTCCTCGACCACGGCTGGATCCACCTGTTCGCGCTGGGAGCGGACGGCTCGGCGCGGCGCTACGCCGGGGACGGAGCCTGGGTGGAGGTCGAGGCGCTGCGCCCGCGCCCGTCGGGGCGCGTCGGACGCAGCTCGCGCGCCCTGCGGGGGCGCGAGCTGTCCTATCAGGCCTGATCCTGGGCCTTGTCCCCCTCGGGCGGGCGGTCGCGGCCTGCCGTGCGCTCGACCTGGCCGAAGCGCTCGAGGTGGCCGCAGCTCGCGCACTGGCGGTGCTCGTCCCAGCACTCGAGGTGGTGCCGGGCCAGGCACTCGGCGCAAGCCACCGGCGCCTCGTCGAGGGCGTCGCGGCAGTAGGGGCAGTGTTCGCTCTTCGTGCTGCCCTTGACCTGGATCCCGCCGGGCGCGGGCTGGGCGCGCTCCTCGGCGGCGCGGCGCGCCGCCTGCAGCGCGTCGCCGAGCCCCAGGAGCTGGCGCCCCACCCGCAGCAAGGGGTAGAGCGCCAGGAGCAGCACGAACCCGACGCCCAGGCCGACGAGGACCAGGACGCTCCAGGTCATGGACTAGAAGGGGACGGCCTCGCCCGCGTGGGGGAGCTTGACCGCCTGGCCCGAGAGCCAGGCCAGCCCGCGCTGCAGGGGGCCGTCCTCCGCGGTCAGCCCGGCGTTGGGGGTCCCGCTCCAGCGCTCGAGCACGGCCCGGCCCTGGGCCGCGTAGATCGCGTCCCGCGCCTCGACGCCGCTGGCGACCTGGCCCGCGTCCTGAGGGTCGACCACGAGGTAGGCGCGGACCTTGGTCGCGATCTCACCGGCCTCGGCGCCGAGCAGCGGGCCGTGGGCGTAGACGCCGGTGAACGCCTCGGGGTTGTGGCCGGCGATCGAGACCGCCTTGTAGGCCGAGAACCCGAGGCCGATCAGATA
Organism: Planctomycetota bacterium; assembly: GCA_041402045.1. Lineage (GTDB taxonomy): Bacteria > Planctomycetota > J058 > J058 > J058 > JAGQRJ01. The sequence goes on from JAWKSZ010000032.1 coordinate 36,883, forward strand.
CACCTGCTGCGGGTCGACGCTGGGGGTCTCCTCGAGGAACTCCTTCAGCCGGCGGAGCACGAGGAACTCCATGCGACCGGCGCCGGCCTCCTGCTGGGAGCGCCAGGCGCGCCCGCCGTTCTCGGCCTCGAACGGCCCCTGGGGCACGAGCACGCCCGCCGGGCCCTGCGCCTGAGCGGCCTGGTAGACCTGCTGCAGGACCTCGCTCGGCGTGTCGGTGTCGCCGTGGATCACCACGTAGAGCGGGAGCTTCTCGCCGGCGGGGACCTGGCTCAGGGCGGGGGGCACGTTCAGCAGCGCGGCCTGCTCGAGCTCGGCGCGCACCTGGCGGTAGGCCGGGGTGTTGCGGATCGCGTCGAGGTCCATGTCGCGGCCCATGTGCGCCAGGTCGTTGAACCCGCGCTCGTAGGCCATGCGCAGGTACTTGACCGCGGTCTCGGGGTCCTCGTCGATCGAGTAGGCGCAGGCGAGGTTGTAGTAGGCGGTGGGGCGCTCGGGGTAGAGCTTCACCGCCTGCTGGAACAGCTGGTAGGCGCGCTGCATGTCGCGCTTGGTGAGGGCGTAGAGCCCCTCCTGGAACACGAGCTGGAACTCACGGTCCTTGCGCTCCTGGTCGGTCTCGGGCATGCCCTGGGCCAGGCAGGTGCTGGCGGCGAGGGCGAGGGTCAGGGCGCAGGTCAACGTGCGGAGCGCGGGCATGGGGCCTCCTCGGGGCTCTCGGGCGATGTCTTAACACAGCCCGGCGTCCGTGGCGCACGACATTACAGCGTGCCACGCTAGCCCCACGAGCTCGCGGGAAGCTCGGGATCGGGGGAGGCATGGATCCGGGGACCCGGATCGGCGCATACGTCGTCGAGAAGCGCGTGGGCAGCGGCTCCATGGGCGAGGTGTTCCGGGTCGTCCACGCCGAGACCGGCGCGCCCTTCGCGCTCAAGCTGCTCTCCCCCGCGCTGGCCGACGACCCCGAGCTCGCCGAGCGCTTCCACCGCGAGCTCCTGACCCAGGCCCGGCTCAGCGCGCACCCCCACGTGGTCGGCGTGCAGGACGTGGGCCGCGACCCCCGGGGCGTGCCCTACTTCGTCATGGACCTGGTCGAGGGCCCGACCTGGCGCCAAGCCATGGAGCAGGGCCAGCTGATCCAGGACGGGCTCAAGCTCGTGAGCCAGGTCGGCGACGCGCTGGAGGCCGCCCACGCCGCCGGGCTCGTGCACCGCGACGTGAAGCCCGAGAACGTGCTGATCGACGCCCACGGCAACGCGCGGCTCACCGACTTCGGCGTCGTCGCCGGCGAGAACAGCGAGCTGACCAGCGAAGGCCAGCTGTTCGGGACCGTGACCTACATGGCGCCGGAGCTGGCCAACAGCGCCCACGGGCCGGTGGGGCCCTGGACCGACGTGTTCTCGCTGGGCGCGATCCTCTACCAGCTGCTCACCGGGCGCACGCCGCTCGAGGGCCAGAACGCCATGCTGCTCCTGACCCAGCTCGTGGGGAACCCCGACGCGATCCGCCCGCCGCAGGAGCACCGCCCGAACGTCGACCCGCGGCTGGCGGAGATCGCCATGCGCGCGCTGGCCCACCGCCCCGAGGCGCGCTACGCCTCGGCCGGGGTCATGGCCGAGGACGTGCGCCGCGCGCTGCGCGGCGAGCAGATCTCGCCGGCGGAGCTGCGCGCGGCGGCGGAGCTCAAGGTGTGGCAGGGCGCGGCGTCCGCCAGCCCCCTGCAGACCGTGGTCGAGGACGACGAGCCGCCCCTGGGCTTCGAGGCGCCGGAGCACGAGCCCGGCGAGGGCAAGAGCTGGCTCGAGCCCGCGATCTACACCCTGGCCCTCGTGGGCGTGCTCGCGGTGGGCTACGCGACCTACCGCACCTTCAACGCCGAGCCCGAGGTCCGGGTCGAGCGGATCTCCTACGCCAAGCTCGACCGGCACCTCAAGGCCGGCGAGTGGCAGGCGGCGATCAGCGAGGGCGCCCGGCTCAAGGCGGCCTTCCCCGAGGAGGCCGAGGCGATCGAGGCGCGCATGGTCACGGTCTACCTCGGCCGGGCCGAGGGCGCGTTCCGCGCGGGCAACACCCTCGCCGCGCGCAAGGAGCTCCCCGACGACCCCCCCGCGGACTTCGAGCCCCTGGCCTGGATCCGCGCGCTCTCGGGGGAGGCCGAGCTGGCCTCGGCGGCCTTCGCCGAGGACGAGGACCCCGTGGCCCGGTTGTTCGTCGCCGCCTGGGCCCACGACCAGGCCAAGGCCGAGGCGATCCTCCAGGAGCTCGAGCCCGCCCGCGCGCTGACCTACCGCTGGGCCCTGGCCGAGGTCGCCCCCGAGCTGCGTCCGCCCGAGACCGACCTCGGCGCCGTCGAGACGCTCGAGGACTGGGCGCTCCTGGCCCGGGGGCGCGAGGCCCTGGCCCGCGGGCTCCTGGGGCTCGCGGCCCTGGACCTGGGCGCGCTGCACAACGACACCCGCAACCGCGAGCTGACCCTCGAGGTCGAGCTCGCGCGCACCGCGCTGTTCGTGGCCCGGGGCGAGCTGGAGGAGGCCGCCCGCGCGCTGGCGGAGGCCGCGCAGCACGTGCGCGCGCCGCTCGAGCGCGCGCGCTGCCTGGGCTGGGCGGCCACGATCCAGCCCGGCCTCGACCCGATCCCCGAGATCCTGACCTCGCAGCTCGGGCAGGACCCGACCTTCGAGGCGGAGAAGTTCGCCCCTGGCGTCCCGCGGGTCGTGCGCGCGCGCCACGCCCGCGAGCTGGCCCGCGCCTTCGACGCCGACGCCCTGCCCGCCGCCGAGGCGATCCTGCGCCACCCCGTCGTGCGCGCGCGGGAGGCCCTGCGCGCGGCGGGGGCCGCGCCCTTCGTGGGCGACGAGGTCGACCGCTGCCGCGCCGGCGCCGACGGCGCGCTGGGCGTGCTCCTGGCCCGGGCCGCCGACCGCGCCCAGCAGGCGTTCCGCGGCGGGAGCCCGGTGGCGGCCAAGGCGGCGGAGCCCCTGCTGCAGGCGACCGAGCGCCTGTGCCCGGAGAGCGCCTCGACCTGGATCGCCTGGGTGCAGGTGCACCTCGCGCAGCACGAGCTGGAGGAGGCCGCCGCCGCGCTGACCCGCGCGCAGCGGCTCGCGCCCCACGACCCCGCCGTGCGCCTGTGGGCGGCGGTCGTGGCCCGCGGCCAGGCCCAGGCCCAGGCCTTCGCCCTCGAGCGCGTGGACGTGGGCGCCGCCTGGCAGCAGCCGGCGCCGGAGGAGGTCCGCGCCGGCCTCGGCGCCGCCCTCGACGCCTTCGCCGCGCTGGTCGACGCCCCGGGCGCCTTGGGCCCTCGCGCCCGCCGCTCGGCGGTCGAGGTCGCCTTCGAGCTCGCCTGGCGCAGCGAGGGCGAGGCGGCGAACGCCGCCTACGCCCGCGCCCAGGAGCTGCTCGCGCCCTGGCTCCCCGCAGACCTCGAGGCGGTGGCCCAGCGCCGGGTCGAGCTGTTCGCCCCGGACCCCGAGCTGCGGGAGCGCGCGGCGAGCGCGCTGGCCGCGTCGGCGGCGGAGGCCTCCCCCGAGGCCCTCGACGCCCTCGAGCTCGCGAGCCTGCTCCCGGGCCGCGCGGGCCGGCTCGCGAGCCAGGCCTACCTCGCCTACCAGGGCGACCTCCCCGCCCGCGCGCAGCGCGGGTTGGCCCACGCCCGGCTCAGGGACGGCGACTGGGAGGCGGCGCTGACCCGGGCCGAGGCCCTCGCCCCGCGGCTGCCGGCGGTGGGCTTCGCGCGCGGCGCCCAGGTCCCGCGCTACGACGCCCCGGCCCTCGAGCAGCTCCTGCGCGCGGGGCTCGCGCGCCCGGACCTGTTCCAGCTCACGCTCATGCTCCCCTTCCGCGAGCAGATCGAGCGCGCGCCGCGGGACGAGCTGCTGCGGGCCTTCGACCCCGCCCGAGTCGACCCCGGCTTCGCGCACCTGGCGCGGGCCTACGTGTTCCGCACCGAGCCCTTCCCCGAGGAGCCCACCGACGCCCCCTCCCGCGAGCAGGCCCAGACCTACCTGCGCGAGGTCGCGCGCCGCGGGGTGCTCGAGGCCCACGCCGCGCTCTGCGCCGGGCGCCGCGACCCCGAGGCGTTCATGCTCAGCGCCATGCTCCACGCGGGGCTGGGCGAGGGCGCGCGGGTCGGGGCCCCGCCCGACGACCGCGTGCTGGCCGACGTCTTGCACGCCATGGACTGCGCGCTGGCCGCGGACCCGCGCTCCCAGAGCCTGCAGAAGATCGCGCTCAACTGGTCGACGGAGCTGCCCTGGCTGCTCGACGCGCTGGTCGCCCGGGGCTACACCCGCAACGCCGGGGTCCTGCCCCTGGGCCCGCAGCAGGGCGAGATCGCCGAGCAGCTGACCCCCGTGCGCCCGCTCATGGAGGGCCGGGTCAACCTCAACGACACGACGCAGCTCCGCGCGCAGATCGACGTGCTGCTCGAGACCGGCGCGTTCCCCGGGACCTCGACCACCCTCAGCTACGCCTACGCCCGCCGCGACCTGCGCGGGAGCCTGCCGCTCCTGGCCGGGGGCGTGGGCGACTGGGCCGCGCGCAACCCGGCGCTGGCCGCCTTCGTGCGCGCGCAGCAGATCTTCCTCTCCTCGCGGGCGTCGGCGGCCTCGCTCCAGGGCGCGGTGGAGCAGGCCTACAGCGCCTGGCACCTGGCGCGCTCGGCGGGCGCCGACTGGTCGCGCCCGGCGCGGCTGGGCGAGGCCGCGCCGGTGCGGGTCTCGGGGGAGGTCGCGGGCTGGGAGCTGTTGAACGGCGCCTTCGTCCCCTACGACGTCGAGCTGCGCGAGACCTGGTGGCGGCTCAACGAGCCCCCGGTGTTCCTCGCCTTCGCCTGCGACCACCTGGCGCGGGAGGGCTCGCCCGACCCCGCCCAGGGCGTGCGTCCCTGGACCGAGGCCCACGGGCTGCTGTGGACCCTGAGCGAGGGCCCGAGCCAGGCGCGCTACGTGCCCAAGCTCGCCGCCGCCGGCGCGTTCACCGAGGCCGCCGCCACCGCGCTGCGCGCGGCGAGCTTCCACCGCCGCCTGCCCCCGGGCTCGACCCTCGAGCAGTTCGGGCGCCAGATCCGCGACGCGGCCCAGGCCCACCCCGACCGCGCGCAGGGGCTCCAAGCGGCGCTGCTCGTCGCCCGCGAAGCCCAGCGCTTCGACGCGGGCCCGGCCTGGCTCGAGGCCGCGCTGCTCCTGGACCTGGGGGCGGAGGACGCGATCCCCGACGCCCTGCGCCTGGCCCGCGGCTCGATCGGCGCCGACGACCCGCTCGAGCGGGCCTGGACCTTGGCCCGGGCCGAGGTCGTCGCCGGCGAGGCGCTGAGCTACCTGCCCACCCTCGAGGCCATGGTCCAGAAGCCGGGGGGCCGGGCCTCGCTGAAGACGTGGATCGCCCACGACCCCTGGGCCGAGCGCCTGCAGCAGAGCCCGCTCGGCGCGCTGCTCGAGGGGAAGTGACCCGCGCTACTCCGGCGCGCGGAGCTTGGGCGCGGAGAGCTTGACCGTGGGTCGCGCGGGCTCGGCGAGGTCCGCGGGGGCGGGCGGCTCGGGGGCCGCGCCTGCGACCTGCGGCGCGGGCGCCCGGAGCTCGGCGGCGGGGGCCACGCGGCCCGACGCCGCGCGCTTCGCGCGCTTCTGCTCGAGGAACGCGTCCCAGGTCCGCTTGCGCCGACGGTCGCGCCGCACGCCCCACACGATCGCGACGGTGGCGATCGCCCCCAGGGCGAGCAGGATCGTGAGCATGAGGTGGTGCGAGACCCACACCCCGATCGCGATCGCGACGCCCACGATCGCGGCCAGGGCGACCCCCAGGCCCAGGTGCAGGAGCAGCGGCCCCAGGTCCACGGGCTCGGGCGGCGGGCGCCGGCGGCGCAGCGGCGCGACCAGCTCCTCCCGCACCCCGTCCTCCCGGGGGAGTCGCTTGCTGGTCGGGCCCTTGCGCTCGGCCTCGAACAGCGAGCGGCGGCGCTCGGTCTTGCCCCCGCGCCACACCGGGGTGAACGCCGTGACCCGCAGCGCCTGGAGCTGGTAGGCGGCGTCGAGGCGTTCGGCCAGGCGCCGCCGGAGCTGGAGCTGGACCCCGCTCAGGGACATGCCCGGCCCGAGCTCGACCACGAGCGCCACGAACAGGTCCTCGAGCACCTTGCGCACCGGGTCCAGCGGGAGCTCGCTCGGACAGCGCAGGTCGAGGGCGACCAGGGCCTCGGCCTCGGGCGCGCGCAGCGGCCACTCGACCTCGGCGTGCTTCTCCAGCCCGGCGAAGTCCGCGCTGCAGTACTCGCAGGCGCGAGCCTTGCCGTCGATCGGGGCGCTGCAGTTGGGGCAGCGGAGCACGTCGCCTCCTCTCCTTCCAGCCTTCCAGCCTAGCAGCCTCGCGCGGGCCAGGCCCGGGCGCGCTCGCTGGCCTCTCGCCCGGTGTGCCCGCCTGGGATCCCCAGCGGAGCCACCCCCACCCCTCCCCCGCAGCGCGAGGCCCGGCGGAGCCTTGGCGACCTTGGCGGTTGATCTCTGCGTCAGCGCGGTGCGCTTCGCGAGGCAGAAACAGGGAGGAACCGCCAAGGCCGCCAAGGGCGCCAAGGTGCTCCGCTCGGACCGCTGTCCCTCTCGAGTCCACGCGCGCGAGGGGGCGTGGGCGCGACCGAGGGCCGACCTCGTGCGTCCTCCCTTCCCCGACGGGCGGCGCGTGTCGGCGCGCGCGGAGGCTTGGCGACGTTGGCGCCCTCGGCGGTTCGACCCCTCTCCCGCTGCGCGAGCGCCCTGGGAGTCCAGGCGTTGGCCGGCGCCCGCCGCCGCCGATACCGTGCGGCATGACCGACGCCCGCCTGCGCGAGCTCGAACGGCGCTACCTCCGGTCGGGGTCCCCCGAAGCCCACGCCGCGTGGCGCCGCGCCCTCGACCAGGCCGGCGCCTTGCCCCACGTCGGGGTGGTGTGGCTTCCGGAGGACCCCTGGGACGCGCCGGAGAGCGAGGCCTGGGCGCGGCGCAGCGGGCGCAGCGGAGATCGGCTCCCACCCACCACCGCGCCGCCGCCGGTGTGCGTCGCCGTGGGTGACGAGCGCCTGACGGAGTATGCGGACTGGCTGGCCCTCGCCGAGCACCTCGTCGTGGTGCACCCCGAGATCGGCGACCCCGAGCTGCGCCACCTGGTGCAGGAGGAGCTGGCGCAGCTCGACCCCGCCGCCACCCTCACCTACCCCGATTCCCCCACGCCGACCGACCTCGACGGCGCCGTCGAGCGCGCGCTGGAGGTCGCGGCCTCCCTCCCCGCGCGCACCTGGCGCTGGACCCCCGCCGTCGAGGCGACCGAGGTCCCCGCGGTCCCCCCTGGCCCCTGGCTCGAGCTCGAGGTCGACCTGGCGCACCGCGCCCGCGCGACCCTCACCCGCCAGCTCTGCCGGCCCCCGACGGGCCCCGCCCTCCTGGACCTGCGCCGCGGGACGCTCCGCGACCTGCGCACCGGCGCCACGTCCCCCGTCCCGGGGCTCGAGGCGCGAGCGTTCCCCCCCGTAGCGGCAGGCCTCCCGGGCGACCGCTGGCTGGACGTGCACGTGGAGGTGTGTCGCTGGGTCCGGGGCGGGCACGCGACCCGCGATCTGCCGTCCCCGCGGGGCCCGCTGGCGATCGGGGTCGACCCCTGGGAGCGCGTCGCGTGGCGCGGCTACCGCTGCCGCTTCGAGTGGCTGGCCCCGGTGCCCGGCGGGTTCGCCACCTGGCGCCGCAACGTCCACGACTGGCCCCACGGCCACGCCAAGAAGCTCTACGGCTACGAGGACAACACGCCCCTCGGGGTCCAGCTCTCCTGCGACGCCGAGGCCTCGCTCTCGCTGTTCGAGCACGACGCGCTCGTGACGCCGGGGCTGCCCCTGCGCTGGCGCGCCGACGCTCACGTGGCCTGGGCCGAGCGCGGCCCGCTGGGGGCGCTCCTGTTCCAGGTCGTCGCCGGAGGGAGAGCCGAGACCTGGGGCGCCGACCCGCTCGAGGCCGACGAGGACGCCCGCGACGGCCCGCCGGTCGTGGTCCTGGGCCCCAGCCCCGACGCCCGCTACGCCGTGGGCTTCGCCCACGCCACCTACCGCCTCCTGCCCCGCGCCGAGCGCGCCGCGCTCCTGGGCGGCCCCGCCCAGGGCTGGGCGCTCTACGACGCCGAGCATACGGAGCGCCGCCGTGGGCCCGAGCGCCTGCTCGCCGGCTGGGACCGCTGGCTCGTGCTCGAGCGCGACGGCCAGCTCCTGCGCCTGAACCTGCTCGACGACGCGGTCGAGGAGCTCGGCCCGACCGAGGGCCCGATCGACGACGCGCTCCCGCTCCCTGGCACCCCGAACGTGGTCCTGCGCCGCGGCGTCGAGGCCGACGTGCAGTCCCTGCGCGTGGTGTGAGGAGGCCGGGTGAGCGATCGCGACAGTCGGAGCCGGGAGCGCGACTCGCTCGACGACCCCCTCGCGGCGCTGGGCTACGCCGCGGCCCTCGAGCGCGAGGGCGCAGACGTGCGCACGCAGTGGGAGGTGCTCCTCCCGTTCCGCGAGCACCCAGGCGTCCGCGAGCGCCTGGCCGCGCTCGTGCCCGCCGTGCACAGCCACGAGGGATCCGCGTCCTGGACCTCCTCGTCCTGCCCTCCGCTCCGCCGCCCGCGCGAGCGCTGGCGCGTACGGCACGACCCCTCTGACGAGCGCTCCGGGTTCGTGCTCGTGGCGAGCCCCCTCGGGCTCGTGTGCTCGGCGGGGGAGGGCGGCGCGTTCCTGCTCCTCGACCCCGAGGACGGCTCGCTCCGCGGTTCGTTCGACGCCTCGGTCCCCTTCGACCACCCGGGCAGCTCGCCCCAAGTCGTCGGGACGACGCTGCTCTGCTGGTCCCCGCCGACCCTCACCGTGCGCGACCTGTGGACGAGGCGCGAGCTCTCCCGCGCGCGGCTGCCTGGGATCGCCCAGGTCCGCGTGTTCGGGGACCGGCTCGTCGCCTGGAGCGAAGACCTCGTGCGGGTGTATGCCTTCGAGGCTCCCCTCGGCGCGCCGCTGTGGGAGCGGAGCGCCGGCCTCCTCACCTTCCTCACAGGACCCAACAGCGCCCACGTTGGCGACGACTGCCTCCTGCTCGCCGCGGTGGGGTCGCGCACGGGCAGCTTTCGTCTGCGCGACGGTGCACGCGTGGACTGTCCTGCCGACGGGCAAGTGCTCCACGCGGACTCGGTCGGCGTGTTGGCGCGACCGCCCGAGGGGGGGATCTCGTCGCGTCCGGGAGTCTCCGCTCGCGAGACGTGGACCCGTCGCACCTTGGGACTGCTCGCCGCGAGCCCCACGTGCTTGCTCGCCTGGAGAGACGCACCGGAGGGGGCGGGGATCGTGCAGGTGGTTCGCGTCGCCCGTGGGACGGGCGAGGTGGAGGAGGTCCTCTACGAACGCGTGTTCGACTTCGGCGCCTCGGCCTTCGCGCAGGACACGCTCTACACCTTCATGTGGCTCGGCGGCGCCGCCTGGAGCGACCTCGCCAACTCCGAGCTCACAGCGCACGCCCCGACCGGCGAGGTCCTGTGGTCGTGGTTGCCCGGGGTGCTCGACCCCGCCTGCGCGCTCTGCCCCCAGCCCGGTCCGCGGCTCTACGTCCTGCTGCAGTCGGGCACCGTCGTATGCCTGGAGGAGGCGGAAGGAGAGGACTCGGCGTGACACGCGTCGGGCGGCAACGCGCGAGTGCGCGGAGCCGTCCGCTATGACCGCCCCAACGAACCCGTAGGGGAGCAGCTTGCTGCTCCCGGTCTGTACGTCCCTCCACTCATCGGCTTTGGAGGGCGTACCCGCCACGCCCACGCCCGCACGCAGCCCTGCGCGTCACGGACACGACGTAGGGCCGCAGCTCGTCTGCGCCCTTCCACCGCCGCCGCGGTCCCGCGCATGCGGCAGCTCCGCCGAACGCCTATCGCCGCGCGGGAGGGATGGGCGCAGACGAGCTGCGCCCCTACGGAAGAGGCGGAGGGTGGACGGACCGCCCTGGCTCAGCTCGACGCCGAGGCGTAGGCGCGGAGGCCGCGGCGCCAGAACAGGACCATGACCGTGAAGGCGCCGCCGACGACGGCGAGGGTGTGGGCCAGGGCCTGCCAGGTCACCCCGTTGAACAGGACGTAGACCGGGTAGCTGACCACGAAGGCGTAGGGGAGCACGCTGACCAGGATCGAGCGCGTCCAGCCGGTGTAGATCCGGTGCGGGCGCGAGCCGAGGCGGCCCAGGGACCAGCCCATTTCCCGCAGGCCGGCCTTGGAGTGCAGCCAGAAGATCGGGATCGTGAACAGCATGCCCATGACGTAGGTCAGGAGCGCGCCCAGGAGCAGGAGCCCCAGGTAGACCGAGACGTTCAGCGCCCCCAGGGGCTCCGGGTAGCGGAGCAAGCTCCAGCACAGGATCGAGATCGCGAGCACCAGGTTCAGGAAGCTGTTGGCGGCGAAGTCCCGCACGCTGAGGAAGAACAAGGGGCTCACCGGGCGCACCAGGTAGTAGTCCAGGTCGCCGCGGTTGATCAGGAACGGGAGCTGCCACATGTTGTTCGAGAACACGGTCATGTAGATCGCGTCCACGAAGAACAAGGACGCCGCGAACACGAGCACCTGGTCCAGGTTCCAGCCGCCGAGCGCGCCCGTGTGTTGGAACAGCACCCCGAAGAAGATCAGGTGCACCGCATACCACAGCGCGTCCATGCCCACCCGGAACCAGAAGTCCAGGCGGAACTCCAGGCTGCGGCTGAAGGAGAAGCGCAGGAAGCAGAGGTAGAGCCGGAGGTAGCGGGTCACGCGGCGGCCTGCGCGATCCCCGCGCGCGGGCGGGGCTGGACCCGCCCCTACCCCACGACTCCCACCCACGGCGGACTTCCGAGGTAGGGGCGGGGTTCAGCCCGCCCGCGGTTGTCCGTCCGTCCCCGTCTCGGCCCGGAGGGAATCTGCAGCCAGCGCTGATCGCTCCGCCGCTCGGGGGCACACGTGCAGAGCCCTTCTCCTGCGAACACGGCCCGACGCCCGCGGGCGGGGATAAACCCCGCCCCTACCCCTGGGTGGGCACACGCGCAGGGTTGGAGAGGCTCTGCCGATTCGCACCCGTGGACGAAGGCCGTGCCGAACACGTGCGGGCAGAACCTCGCCCCTAACCCTGGGTGGGAACGCGTCGTGCCCGCGCACTAGATCCCCACCCCGGCGTACTGGCGCACGCCGCGGCGCCACACCGCCTTGCCGATCAGGGCGAACACGCCGCACCACGCCAGCGCGAGGAGCAGGCCCCGCGCCCACTCCGCGGGGCCGATCTGGCCGAGGAGCACCCGGGCCGGGAAGTCGAACAGGAAGCGGAAGGGCAGGACCTCGAGGGTCGGCACGATCCACTCGGGGAACACCGAGAGCGGGAGCATCCACCCGCCCAGCAGGCTGGCCACGAACCACTTCGCCACGTCCAGGCTCCACACGTTGTCGGCCCAGAAGGCGACGAGCTGGATCGCGTAGTCGAGCAGGTAGTACATCAGGTTCGCGACCGCGACCGCCACCAGAGCCATGCCCAGGGACGCCGCCGTGGGCCGCAGGTGCTCGGGGACGTCGAGCACGAGCAGCACGAGCACGGTGAACAGCCCGAACTGGAACACCGCGGGCACCAGCCCGCCCAGGTGCTGGGCGTACTTGAAGGGGAAGTAGCCCGCGGGGAACACCAGGTAGCGGTTCAGCCCGCCCTCGTAAATGTCCGAGCTGACCCCGCCCTCGAAGCGCTGGGTGCGCACGAGCTTGCCCAGGAGGATCACCGCCAGGTAGTAGGTCACCATGCCCTGGAGCGTGTAGCCGCCGATCTCGGGCTTGCCCGACTCGCGGAACATGGCCGCCCACAGGAAGTAGACGACGGCGAACTCCACGAAGAACCCGATCAGCGCGTTGAGCCAGAACTCCGCGCGGTAGCTCAGGCGGTTGCGCGCCTCGAGGGAGACCACCTGCCAGAACAGCCGAGCCTTCACTCGGCGACCTCGGGGGCCGCGATCTCCGCGCGCTGGTCGAGGATCCGCTCGATCACCGTCCCAATGTCGAGCTCGTCGATCGCGAGGTCGGCCACCGGCAGCTCCTGCAGCAGCTTGGCCGAGGCCGCGGGCACGTCGGCCCGGGGCACCTCGAGCTGGAGCTGCTCGGCGTCCTGCTTCTGCACCTCCCCCAGGGCCAGGAGCTCCGGGCTGAGGGTCGGCACGGGCTGCCCGGCGCGCAGGTGCGCGGTGATCCGCTTGTGGGTCGCGAACTGCTGCATGACCTGCTCGAGGGACCCGTCGTAGATCAGCTCGCCCTGGCGAATGATCACGATCCGCTCGCACAGGCGCTGAATGTCCTCCATGTAGTGGGAGGTCACGAGCATGGCCGGCCGGTGCTGCTCGCGGTACTGCAGAATGAACTCGCGGATCGCGCGCTGGGCGGTGAGGTCGAGCCCGATCGTGGGCTCGTCCAGGAACACCACCCGCGGGCTGTGGAGCAGGGCCGCGAGCAGCTCCATTTTCATGCGCTCGCCCAGGGACAGCCGACGGATCTGGATCTTGAGCTGGTCGCGGACGCCGAGGACCTCGGTCAGGTAGTCGAGGGTCTCCTGATATTGGGCGTCCGGGAGCCGGTAGATCTCCTTCAAGAGCAGGAAGCAGTCGGCGGCGGGGAGGTCCCACCACAGCTGCGCCTTCTGCCCCATGATCAGCGCGATCTGGCGGCGGAAGCGGTCGTCGCGCTCCCAGGGGCGGTAGCCCAGGACCTGCGCCTCCCCCGACGTGGGGTAAATGATCCCGGCCAGCATTTTGATCAGGGTCGTCTTGCCGGCGCCGTTGGCCCCGATCAGCCCCACGATCTCGCCCTCGTCGATCGAGAGCCGCACGTCCTTCACCGCGTGCTTGAGCACGTGCTTGCGCCGGAACAACGAGCGCACGGAGCCGAGCAAGCCCGGCTCCTTCTCGTGCACCTTGAACGTCTTGCTCAGGCCGTCGACCCGGATCATGGCGCCCCTCGGGAGGCGGATCCTATCCCAGGGTTCACGATTCTGAGCGGGCGAGGCGTGGTGTAGACGCGCGACCGCCAGGGAGGTGCGCTCGCCCGCTCAGGATCGTGACCCTGGGATCTATCGAGGCTCCGCTGGGTCGCGCTCGTTCAGTTCGGCGTGAAGGTCAGCACGCGCGGGTCCATGCCCTCGACGTCGACCTCGACCGTGAACGGGCGGCCCAGCTCCTCGAGGCGGAACACGGCCTGCCCCGTGGCCTCCTCGCCCTCCAGGTCGCGGAGCACGAACTCCCCGGTCAGCGGGGCCCCGGTGCTTGGATCCCAGGCCTTGACCTGCAGGCGCCGTCCGCGCTGGGGCTCGAGGCGCACCTCGACCGTGGGCTGGGGCGTGTGCTTCAGCTTGAGGTGCGCCCCCGAGTCGTCACTGAGGGTGAACCCCGGGACCTCGTGCTGCGCGCGCCGGCGCTCGACCGGGGCGTCCCCCCACAGGGTGCAGCGCGCCAGGCGCATTTCGTCGAAGCCCTTGATCCCCATGGCGGCGACGTCCATGGCCACGGGACCGACCCCGGGCGCCAGGCGGTAGCGGAGCTCGATCGGCTTCCCGTCGTGCCGCGCTTGCTCGTCGCCCTTGAACGGGCGCAGGAGCAGGTCGGCGTAGCAGGGGACCGTGCGCCCGGCGACGTCCAGGGGCTCACGCACCGTCCGCTGCTCGATCTGCGCCCGATTCCCGCCGCCCAGCTCGCAGAACCAGGTCCCGTCACGGCCGACCTCGAGCTTGCCGAGGTTCAGGCGCGCGCCGCCCGCGAGCCACACGTCGCCTTGCTCGTCGGCCCGCAGCGTCATGGGCTGGGGCTCGCCCACGGGCGCGTCGAGGGTCAGCGTGCCCTCGGCGTCCAGGTCGTAGGTCCACAGCGCGGGGCCGCCGTCGGCGCGCAGCGCCCACTGCGCGCCCGCGACCCGCGGCCAGAGCGCGCCGCGCTGCTCGACGGGCAGCGGCTGGGGGTCGCCCAGGGCGTAGAGCCCGTAGCCCTCGAGGCGGGTGTTCCGGCCCTCGGTGGCGCGGACCACGTAGAGCGGGACACGGCCCTGGAGCTGGCTCCCGTCGGCGAAGCGGTAGTCGAACTCGACCCAGGCCACCCCGCGGCTGCCGTCGTCGGCGGGCCCCAGCGCCTCCGCGCCAGGGATCGCGCGCTCGACCCGGGTCACCTGCGCGCGCCCGCTCTGGCACATGGACCAGTCCGCGTGCTCCCCGTAGGGCTTGTGCGGCCCGTCGCCGGGGGTCGCCCCATACGCGGCCCCCGCCCACGCCTCGCGGCGCTTCATGAGGGTCCGGATCCCGGAGCGATCCTGGACGTCGGCGTAGTCGATCTCGGCCCCGGCGAGGGCGTCGCTCGTGAGCCACAGGTGGGCCTGCGCCTGGTCCGCGATCGGGCGCGCGTCGATCCGCGGGTCGCGGAACCAGTCGTCGTCCTTGAACACGTCGAGGAACCCGGCCAGCTCCGGCGCGCCGCAGGCGAAGTCGAGCATGTAGGGCGGCACCGGGCGCGGGCTGAGGATCACGTGAGCGAAGCCGTCCTCGTAGTAGGCGACCCCCGAGTGCAGGAGCGTGCGCTCGCCGCGGGCGTTCAGGAGCTCGGCGTGGGCGGCGACCCCCACGGTCTCGACGTCGACCGCCACGGCGTGCCCCAGGACCGCGACCGGCGTGACCCGGTAGCGCTGCGTCGTGAACGCCTGGAGGATCCGGGCCTCGCCCTGGACCAGCGCGCCGAGGGCGTGGGCCGAGGTGCGCTCGAGGCCGAGCTGCAGCGCCTCGGCGTGGGCGAGGTAAGGGCCCCGGTCGTCGTAGGCCACGACGAGCACGTCGTCCACGAAGGCGCGCCCGGCGTGGGCGCTGAGCCGCCCGGCCTCGCGCTCACCGAGGTCGAGGAAGCCGACCCGGCGCTCGAGGGGCGCCTCGGGGTCGGGGTCGAGGTCGAGCACGGCGCGCCAGGCGCCGAGCTTCAGCGGCGGGAGGGTCGGCGCGGGCTCGATCGGCGACACGTCGACGACCAGCGCCCCGTCGCCGAGCTTGCGCACGGTCAGCGCGAACTCGCGCCCCGTGCGCGAGCGCGCGCGCAGCGCCTGGCCCACCCGCAGGCCGTCGACCTTGGGGGCCCAGCGCGGGAGCGCGCCTGCGAGGGGCGCCAGGCGGCCCTGAGGCGCAGGGCGGTCGCTCGAGACCTTGCGCGGCGTCTCGAACAGCGACGGATTCGCCAGGTCGATCACGAAGTCCGCCCACGTGGCCAGGTCGCCGCCCATGGCCTCCTGGAACGCGCGGCCTTCCTTCGTCTTCCAGCGCTCGAGGTCGGGCAGGCGGCCGGCGCGCCGGCCCTCGAGGTCGAGGTAGGCCCAGGTGCTGGGGCGCGCTCCGCCGGCCAGGGGCGCGTCGTTCTTCAGGTCGACGCTCGCGCGCCAGCCGTCCTCGGGCACGGCGTTGTCGAGGAAGTCGACGCTGGCCACGCGGTCGGCGCGCAGCTCGCGCACGCCGGCTTCGGTCTCCACACGGTAGGTGCCCTGGGAGAACTCCAGCAGCTCCCCCACGACGGCGTCCCCGTCTCTCAGGCGCACGCGCACCTTCGGCGCGGCAGCGGCCACACTCGCGAGGAGCGCGCACAGGAGCAGGAACGAGCGAACACGGGTCATTGGGTCCTCCGGGCCCCGGCGCGCAGCAGAAGGCACGCGCCGTGCCAGGCGACAACTCGCCTAGCGGGGAGCGGCGGGGTCAGGGCTCGGGGCAGGCTGCCCCGCGGGCGCGGGGTCGAGGTGCCGGATCGTGACGACGTCGGCGCTGGCCAGGGTCGTGAGCGCGCCGTCCGGGCCCTTGAGCACGAGGGAGTCCTGCTCGGGGCGAATCGCCTCGAGGGTGCCCCGCACCCGGGCGCCGTTCAGGAGCTCGAGCTCGACCTCGGCCGGGGGCGGCAGACCGGCGGCGGAGGGGCCCGGGTCGGGGCCGAGGGTCAGCGCGAGGCCGACGAGCAGGGGCAGGGCCAGGAGCCCGGCGATCAGGGGCGCGCGTCCGCGGCGCGCGGGCGGTTGGGTCTCGGCCTCGCTCGGGGGCGGGGCCGGGCGCTGGGGCACCTGGAGCTCGCGGGTCGAGGCCGCGGCGAGCCGCGCCTGGAGGATCACGGTGGAGGCGGTGCCGGCCTGGGCGCCGAGGGCGCGGAGCGCGGCGGCCATGGCCTCGGCGCTCGGGGGTCGGCGCGCGGGGTCCTTGGCCAGGGCCTGGGTCACGACCGCCACGAGCCCGGCGTCGAGGCCAGGGACGAGGGTCCCCAGGTCCGGGGGCTCGTCGTCGAGGTGCATGCGCAGGAGCGCCACCGCGCTCTGGGCCACGAAGGGCGGGCGTCCGCTGAGCAGCTCGAACAGGAGCGCCCCCACGGCGTAGAGGTCACTCGGCGGGCCGGCCTCGGCGCCGCGGACCTGCTCGGGGCTCATGTAGGTCGGGGTGCCCATGATCGTGCCGGCCTGGGTCAAGCGGCTGCGGTCCTGGGCCAGGGCCAGGCCGAAGTCGACCAGGCGCGGGACGCCCTCGGGGTCGACGAGGACGTTCCCCGGCTTCACGTCGCGGTGGACGACGCCGGCGGCGTGGGCGGCGGCGAGGGCGTCGAGGAGCGCGGCGGTGAGCTCCACCGCGGCCCGGGGGCCGAGGGCGCGCTCCTTCCCCAGGAGCGTCTCCAGGCTGCGGCCGGGCACGTAGTCCATGGCGTAGAACACGCGCTCGCCCTCGCGCTCGAGGCGCGAGCGCGCGGCGACGATCCCCGGGTGGTCGAGGGACTCGAGCACCTCGACCTCGCGGGCGAAGCGCTCGAAGTGTTCGTCCACGTCGCGCATGAGCTTGAGCGCGACCTCGGCGCCGTCGGGGTCGCGGGCCAGCCACACGGCGCCCATGCCGCCCTCGCCGAGGGGGCGCTCGAGGATGAACCCGCCGACGCGCTCGCCTGCCTGCACCGGAGCAGTGTAGGCGAAACGCAGGGTCGACCCCAGCGCGCCCCGCGCGGGAGGAACACGCGGAGCGGGCACGACTTGATCGCGTGCGCAGGCCGCACGGAGCTTCTCGCGAGGACCTGAAAGTCTTTTCAAAGACCTTTTCGCTGACCCCGATGGCACCTAAGGGAATCGAAAGAATCGTTGCGAATTCGCGAGTTACGGCTGGCCCGGCGCTTGCCCTAGGCCTCTGCACGAGCCGGGAGGCGGCTCTACACCACGCGGAGGAAGACGCTGTGAAGTTGACTGTAGTTCGATTGACGACGTATGCGCTCATGCTTGGAGCGCTTGGTTTCGGCCCCGCAGTGGCCGGTCAACTCGAGGACCCGAGCGTCCTCCGGGACCTGCAGGTCCAGCCGCTCGAAGGCACCGTCGAGCTGAGCCGGTCGGACCTGGAGCTCGGCGACGGCCCGAGCTCGATCGCGCTCCTGCGCACGCACCGCCCCGGCTGGGGTGACCTGCGCAACTTCGGCACCCAATGGACCAGCGTCCTGGACGCGCGCCTCGTCCCCCAAAAGGACGGGAGCGTCGTGTTCCTCACCCCCACCGGCGACCTGCAGCTCTTCGAGCGCGATCAGGACGGCGTGCTGCGCGCCGTGTTCGGCATGCCCCACGCGATCGAAGAGCACGCCGGCGGCAGCTCGCTGCGCCTCGGCACCCAGTTCTTCGCCTTCGACGCCGAGGGCCGCCTCGAGCGCATGAACACCGCGCATACCTCGCTCAAGCTGATCCGCGATCGCCAAGGCCTGGTGAGCAAGGTCGACACCAGCGCCGGCCCGATCACCGTCGAGCGCGACGACCGCGGCGCGCTGGTCGCCCTCTCGGCCCAGGGTCAGCGCGTCGCCTACACCCGCGACGACGCCGGCAACCTGCTCCAGATCGCGGCCCAGGGTCGCCAGGAGACCTACGCCTACGACGCCGCCGGGCGCCTCTGCGCCGCCGGCGCCGCCACGATCGCCTACGACGCCCAGGGTCGCGTGACCCAGGTCGAGGCCAAGGGCTTCCCCACCGCGCGCTACGCCCGCGACGAGGAGGGCCGCACCGTCACCACCACCGTCGGCGAGACCACCACCGTGCTCGAGGTCAGCAAGGACGGCCTCACGCACACCGAGACCACCGACGGCACGCTCTCCGTCCTCGAGTTCGACGAGCGCGGCCGCCCGGTCAAGGCCGTGCGCGGCGACGAGGTCCTCGAGCTCGCCTACGACGCTCAGGGCCGCCTCGTGCAGCAGGGCGACACCCGCTTCCTCTACGGCCGCGGCGTGCTCCCCACCGCCGCGATCCAGAAGGACGGCGCCGTCACCAAGTTCAGCTACGACGACCAGGGCCGCATGCGCTCCTACAGCGCCGGCGAGATCGCGACCCAGTTCCGCTACGACCCGGACGGCCGCCTGACCCAGGTCCAGGGCCAGGGCGAGGACGTGCGCTTCGCCTACGACAGCCACGGCTTGCTCACCCAGGTCGTCACCCCCGAGGGTCGCACCCGCTTCAGCCGCGACCACGAGGGTCGGCTCTCCATGGTCCACGGGCCCGACGGCTCGCTGACCGAGGTCTCCTACCAGGACGGCCTCGAGGTCCACGTCTCCCTCGACAAGGCCGGCAACACCGTGCGCGAGGTGCGCTACGACGCGCTCGGCCGCCTGGTCTACGAGCAGGACCTCCAGGGCCGGATCAAGACCCTGAGCTACGACGAGGCCGGCCAGTTGGCCACGCTCGGCACGCCCCAGGGCACGCTCGCCAGCTTCGCCTACTCCGACACCGGCGCCTTCGAGGGCCTGACCGACGCCAACGGCAACCCGGTCAAGGTCCTGGACGGCGGCAAGCGGATCGTGATCCAGGACAAGGCCTCCGGCGAGCGGATCGCCGAGTTCGACGACCAGGGTCGCCTGCTCGAGGAGACCAAGAACGGCGTCACCACCCGCTTCGTCTACGACGAGGCCGGCCGCGTCGTCCAGCGCAAGACCCCCGAGGGCCTCGAGCGCTTCGCCTACGACGCGGACGGGAACCTCACCAGCCTCCACGGCCCGCAGGGCGGCCTCGAGCTGGCCTACGAGAACGGCAAGCTCGTGCGCCTCGAGGCCTCGCCCCTGGGCCTGGCCGTCGAGCACCGCTACGACGCCAAGGGCAACAAGGTCGCCTCGAAGCTCCCCTGGGGCGAGGTCCACTACGCCTACGACGAGGCCGACCGCCTGACCGGCGTGCAGACCCCGGCCGGTGACTGGATCCGCTTCGAGCTCGACGCCCAGGGCCGCCGCGTCGCCGCCCACTACCCCGGCGGCGTCGACACGACCTTCGCCTACACCGGCGAGCGCCTGAGCTCGATCGTGACCACCAAGGACGGCGAGACCCTCGAGCAGCGCGTCTACGGCTACTCCTTCGACGGCACCGTCGAGTCGGTCGAGACCCTGGACGGCGTGACCCGCTTCACCCACGACGCCGCCGGTCAGCTGATCGAGGCCAAGGGACCCCAGGGCCTCGTGCGCTACGCCTACGACGCCATGGGCAACCGCACCGCCGAGACCGTCGACGGCGAGACCGTCGAGTCCGTCTACGGCGAGGGCAACCGGATCGTGAAGCGCGGTGACGTGGCCTTCACCCACCACCCGAACGGCGCGATCGCCTCCAAGGGCGAGGCCAGCTACCGCTACACCTCCAAGGGTCAGCTCGCCGAGGTCTCGTATGCCGACGGCAGCGCGATCCGCTACGGCTACGCCCCGAACGGGACCCGCCTCTGGCGCGAGGACCAAAACGGCAAGACCTTCTACCTCCCCGGCCTGAACGGCACCCTGGGCGAGTTCGACCAGGACCGCAAGCTCGTCACCGGCTACGTCCTCGGCGGCGCCCTGGACGAGGTCCTCGCCGCCAGCCACGGCGCCGAGCAGGTCTTCTACCACGTCGACCTCGTGCGCTCGGTGACCGCCATGACCACCGCCGAGGGCAAGCTCGCCGCGAGCTTCGACTACGACGCCTTCGGCCGTGAGCTCGCCGCCACCGGGCCCGCCGCCGAGTGGAACCAGATCCGCTACGCCTCGCGCCCCGTCGACCTCGCCACCGGCGACTACGACTACCGCGCCCGCACCTACGCCCCCGAGCTCGGCCGCTTCACCAGCCCCGACCCCGTCTCCTTCCTCGGCGGCGTCAACCTCTACGCCTACGTCGAGAACGCCCCCCTCGCCCTCAACGACCCCCTCGGCCTGTTCCCCGGCCAGGGTCTGATCGAGGACGCGGCCGGTGGCCTGGTCGACCTCGGCCGTGACACCGTGGGCGTGGTCACCGACGGCGCCCAGGCCGTGGGCAGCGGGCTCGCCACCGCCGGCCGCGCCACCGTCAACGGGATCGCGACCGCCGGTCGCGCCACCGTCAACGGGATCGCCACCGCCGGTCGCGCCACCGTCAGCGCGCTCGCCACCGCCGGTCGCGCCACCGCCAGCGCGCTCGCCACCGCCGGCCGCGCCACCGGGCGCTTCCTGCGCGACGCCGGCTACTTCGCGGTCGGCCTCGCCGTCGCTCCCTTCGTCGGCGCTTACTACGCCGGTCGCTGGGCCGGCGAGCAGATCGTCAACGGCGCCCGGGCCTTCGGCCGGGGGATCGCCGCGATCGGCCGCGGGATCGGCAGCGCCGCGAGCTGGGTCTGGAACAACAGGGCGGACATTGGCTACGGGATCGTCGGCCTCGCCGTGCTGCCCTTCTACGCCACCTACAAGCTGCTCGAGGGCGGCGTGCGTCTGGGGATCGCCGCGGTGCGCGGGATCGTCGCCGGGATCGGCGCCACGATCAACTTCCTCAAGCGCCTGCGCCTGCCCTTCGAGATCGACTTCCGCTCGCCCCTGGGCCCGGACGGGGGTGAGTTCTCGAGCCCGCTCCTCGCTCGCTCCTTCGAGACCGGCACCCAGCTCGCCGTGGCCCTCGAGATCCGTCAGATCCTGGCCGAGCTCTGGCCCACGATCGGCTCGGGCCTCGAGAGCGAAAAGCTCGACGAGCTGCGCGGCCGCGCGGTCAGCGACGGGGCCCGCTCGGTGATCGACCAACTGCAGCAGGTCTACGAGGACGGCGCCGACGCCGGCACCTCGAGCGACGACCTGCGGAACGCCGCGATCGCCCTGGCGGCCGCGATCGGCGCCGACCCCGCGAGCTTCGGCGCGGGCTCGACGACCGTCCCCGCCGGCTTCCCGCGCTAGAACCTTCCTTCCGC
Source organism: Planctomycetota bacterium (assembly GCA_041402045.1). Taxonomy (GTDB): domain Bacteria; phylum Planctomycetota; class J058; order J058; family J058; genus JAGQRJ01. The sequence goes on from JAWKSZ010000032.1 coordinate 58,058, forward strand.
TTCGTTGCCAGCCCCCGCCCCGTGCGGGGGCTGGCGCTTTGGTTTAGCGGGTGTCGGGCCTTGACCGTGATCCGCGGGACCCGGATCCCAGTCCACCTGATCGCCGACATGATGAGGCAAGGCGCGACTGTCGAAGAGATCCTCAGCGGCTACCCCCGTCTCGACGAGGAAAAGCTAGAGCTCGTGCGGGTCTACGCCTCGGCATACAGGAAGCAGGGGCGACCGAAGCACCCGTGGCACTCCGCTTCCTGATCGACGAGTGCCTGCACACGAGCCTGCGCGGCTTGGCTCACGAGGCGCAGTATGAGGCCGAGCATGTCGTCTACCACTCCTGGAACGGACCTCTGGCTGAGATCCTGCTCGACGAGGAGTGGACCCTCGTCACCAACAACGGGCCGGACTCCTCGCGATCCTCAACCGAAAGATCACCCGCGACGGTCTCGAACTTCACCCTGGGCTGGTCTTGTTCCTCCACAACGTCCGGCCGGACGCGCAGCGTGTCCTGTTCCAGGCCACCCTCGACTACCTCGACGGGCGAGACGACCTGATCAATACCGTCCTGGAGGTCGACGTCGACCCGACGACCGCAGCGCTCCTCGATCCGAACCGCAGGCTCGACGAGGTGACCTGGGCTCAGGTCTGTGACCAGCTGCGTCCTCAGTTCAGGGAGTTTCCGCTTCCCTAGCCAGTGGGCGCCTGACCTGCGTGCGCCTCGCGCACGCCGGCTCCCAGGTCCTTCCCAGCGCCGTCCCACGTCCCTTTTCACCCATCGCCCCTCCGCTGAAAACATGGAGGCCGATCGCCTGCGCCCGCAGGGGTTGTGCCGCGGCCCCGGGCTTGCACTCCGTCACGCAACGGATTGCCCGGAAGGATCACGGCCATGAAGCTGACTGTCGTTCGCTTGACCACGTATGCGCTCATGCTTGGAGCGCTTGGTTTCGGCCCCGCAGTGGCCGGTCAACTCGAGGACCCGAGCGTCCTCAAGGACCTGCAGGTCCAGCCGCTCGAAGGCACCGTCGAGCTGAGCCGGTCGGACCTGGAGCTCGGCGACGGCCCGAGCTCGATCGCGCTCCTGCGCACCCACCGCCCCGGCTGGGGTGACCTGCGCAACTTCGGCACCCAATGGACCAGCGTCTTGGACGCGCGCCTCGTCCCGCAAAGGACGGCAGCGTCGTGTTCTCACCCCCACCGGCGACCTGCAGCTCTTCGAGCGCGATCAGGGACGGCGTGCTCCGCGCCGTGTTCGGCATGCCCCACGCGATCGAAGAGCACGCCGGCGGCAGCTCGCTGCGCCTCGGCACCCAGTTCTTCGCCTTCGACGCCGAAGGCCGCCTCGAGCGCATGACCACCGCGCACACCTCGCCTCGCTGATCCGCGATCGCCAAGGCCTGGTGAGCAAGGTCGACACCAGCGCCGGCCCGATCACCGTCGAGCGCGACGACCGCGGCGCGCTGGTCGCCCTCTCGGCCCAGGGTCAGCGCGTCGCCTACACCCGCGACGACGCCGGCAACCTGCTCCAGATCGCGGCGTCAGGGTCGCCAGGAGACCTACGCCTACGACGCCGCCGGGCGCCTCTCGGCCGCCGGCGCCGCCACGATCGCCTACGACGCCCAGGGTCGCGTGACCCAGGTCGAGGCCAAGGGCTTCCCACCGCGCGCTACGCCCGCGACGAGGAGGGCCGCACCGTCACCACCACCGTCGGCGAGACCACCACCGTGCTCGAGGTCAGCAAGGACGGCCTCACGCACACCGAGACCACCGACGGCATGCTCTCCGTCCTCGAGTTCGACGAGCGCGGCCGCCCGGTCAAGGCCGTGCGCGGCGACGAGGTCCTCGAGCTCGCCTACGACGCTCAGGGCCGCCTCGTGCAGCAAGGCGACACCCGCTTCCTCTACGGCCGCGGCGTGCTCCCCACCGCCGCGATCCAGAAGGACGGCGCCGTCACCAAGTTCAGCTACGACGACCAGGGCCGCATGCGCTCCTACAGCGCCGGCGAGATCGCGACCCAGTTCCGCTACGACCCAGACGGCCGCCTGACCCAGGTCCAGGGCCAGGGCGAGGACGTGCGCCTCGACTACGACAGCCACGGCCTCCTGACCGCGGTCGTCAGACCCCGAGGGTCGCACCCGCTTCAGCCGCGACCACGAGGGTCGGCCTGAGCATGGTCCACGGGCCCGACGGCTCGCTGACCGAGGTCTCCTACCAGGACGGCCTCGAGGTCCACGTCTCCTCGACAAGGCCGGCAACACCGTGCGCGAGGTGCGCTACGACGCGCTCGGCCGCCTGGTCTACGAGCAGGACCTCCAGGGCCGGATCAAGACCCTGAGCTACGACGAGGCCGGCCAGCTTGCGTCCTGGGCACGCCCCAGGGCACGCTCGCCAGCTTCGCCTACCTCGACACCGGCGCCTTCGAGGGCCTCACCGACGCCAACGGCAACCCGGTCAAGGTCCTCGACGGCGGCAAGCGGATCGTGATCCAGGACAAGGCGTCCGGTGAGCGGATCGCCGAGTTCGACGATCAGGGTCGCCTGCTCGAGGAGACCAAGAACGGCGTCACCACCCGCTTCGTCTACGACGAGGCCGGCCGCGTCGTCCAGCGCAAGACCCCCGAGGGCCTCGAGCGCTTCGCCTACGACGCGGACGGGAACCTCACGAGCCTGCACGGCCCGCAGGGCGGCCTCGAGCTGGCCTACGAGAACGGCAAGCTCGTGCGCCTCGAGGCCTCGCCCCTGGGCCTGGCCGTCGAGCACCGCTACGACGCCCGTGGCAACAAGGTCGCCTCCAAGCTCCCCTGGGGCGAGGTCCACTACGCCTACGACGAGGCCGACCGCCTCACCGGCGTCCAGACCCCGGCCGGCGACTGGATCCGCTTCGAGCTCGACGCCCAGGGCCGCCGCGTCGCCGCCCACTACCCCGGCGGCGTCGACACGACCTTCGCCTACACCGGCGAGCGCCTGAGCTCGATCGTGACCACCAAGGACGGCGAGACCCTCGAGCAGCGCGTCTACGGCTACTCCTTCGACGGCACCGTCGAGTCGGTCGAAACGACCCAGGGCGTGACCCGCTTCACCCACGACGCCGCCGGTCAGCTGATCGAGGCCAAGGGTCCCCAGGGCCTCGTGCGCTACGCCTACGACGCCATGGGCAACCGCACCGCCGAGACCGTGGACGGCGAGACGATCGAGTCGGTCTACGGCGAGGGCAACCGGATCGTGAAGCGCGGTGAGACCGCCTTCACCCACCACCCCAACGGCGCGATCGCCTCGAAGGGCGAGGCCAGCTACCGCTACACCTCCAAGGGTCAGCTCGCCGAGGTCTCCTATGCCGACGGCAGCGCGATCCGCTACGGCTACGCCCCCAACGGCACTCGCCTCTGGCGCGAGGACCAAAACGGCAAGACCTTCTACCTCCCCGGCCTGAACGGCACCCTGGGCGAGTTCGACCAGGACCGAACGCTCGTCACCGGCTACGTCCTCGGCGGCGCCCTGGACGAGGTCCTCGCCGCCAGCCACGGCGCCGAGCAGGTCTTCTACCACGTCGACCTGGTGCGCTCGGTGACCGCCATGACCACCGCCGAGGGCAAGCTCGCCGCGAGCTTCGACTACGACGCCTTCGGCCGTGAGCTCGCCGCCACCGGGCCCGCCGCCGAGTGGAACCAGATCCGCTACGCCTCGCGCCCCGTCGACCTCGCCACCGGCGACTACGACTACCGCGCCCGCACCTACGCCCCCGAGCTCGGTCGCTTCACCAGCCCCGACCCCGTCTCCTTCCTCGGCGGCGTCAACCTCTACGCCTACGTCGAGAACGCCCTCGCCCTCAACGACCCCCTCGGCCTGTTCCCCGGCCAGGGTCTGATCGAGGACGCGCCGGTGGCCTGGTCGACCTCGGCCGTGACACCGTGGGCGTGGTCACCGACGGCGCCCAGGCCGTGGGCAGCGGGCTCGCCACCGCCGGTCGCGCCACCGTCAACGGGATCGCCACCGCCGGTCGCGCCACCGTCAACGGGATCGCTGCCGCCGGCCGCGCCACCGTCCATGGGATCGCCACCGCCGGTCGCGCCACCGGGCGCTTCCTGCGCGACGCCGGCTACTTCGCGGTCGGCCTCGCCGTCGCTCCCTTCGTCGGCGCCTACCGCGCGACGCGAGCGGTCGTGCGGGGCACCGCCGCCGCCGCGCGCTGGGTCTGGAACAACCGGGCGGACATTGGCTACGGGATCGTCGGCCTCGCCGTGCTGCCCTTCTACGCCACCTACAAGCTGCTCGAGGGCGGCGTGCGCCTGGGCGCGTGGGCCGTGCGGGGGATCGTCTCCGGGATCCGCAGCACGATCGACTTCCTCAAGCGCCTGCGCCTGCCCTTCGAGATCGACTTCCGCTCGCCCCTGGGCCCCGACGGCGGGGAGTTCACCTCGCCGCTGCTGAGCCGCTCCTTCGAGAGCGCGACTCAGCTCGCGGTGGCCCTCGAGATCCGCCAGATCTTGGCCTCGCTCTGGCCCACGATCGGGAGCGGGACCGAGAGCGAGAAGCTCGACGAGCTGCGCGGCCGCGTGGTCAGCGAGGGTGCGCGCTCGGTGATCGATCAACTGCAGCAGGTCTACGAGGCCGGCGCCGACGCCGGGACCTCGAGCGACGACCTGCGCACGGCGGTGATCGCGATCGCGCAAACGATCGGCGCGGACGTCTCGACCTTCCCCACGACGTTCAACCCCAGCGGCGCGCCGACCAACGCCCCGGCGCTGCCTCCGGTCTCGACCCGCGGCACGACCTCGTCGGTCCCCGCCTCGAGCCCGCGCCCCCAGCCCCAGCCGGCCAGCCCGCCGACCTACACCGTGCAGCGCGGGGACAACCTGACCACGATCGCCCAGAACTACCCGGGCGTCTCGGCCATGGACCTCTACACCAACAACCCCACCGTGCTCGGCAAGCCCAACGGCTCGGGGAACCCGAACCTGATCTTCCCGGGGCAGGTGCTGGCGATCCCGCAGCTGCCCGCGCCCTCGCGGGGCGGCGGCACCCGCAACGTGCGCTGAGCGAATCCACCCTTCCTTTCCTTCCCTGAGGACGAGCCTGCGCACCCGCGTGGGCTCGTCCCAGTGTGGGTGGGCGCGGCGGGAGAGGGATTGAACCGCCAAGGGCGCCAAGGGCGCCAAGGCTCCGCTGGGCCTCGCCGCTGCGGGGGAAGGGAGTGGGTGGCTCCGCTGGGGGACCTCGGGCCGGGGAGCCCTCGCGAGCCGAGAGGTGGAGGGACGCACACACCGGGAGCAGCGAGCTGCTCCCCTACCCGGGTTGGGGGGGGGAGCGAACTGGCAGGGCTAGGCCTTGTGCGGGACCTCGGCCAGGTCGACGAAGCCGCGGGCGAGCATGCCGTGGACCTGCTTCAGGAGCGCGAGGCGGTTGGCGCGCAGGCGCGGGTCCTCGTCCATGACGAACACGCCGGTGGGGGCGGGCTCGAAGAAGGTGTGCACGACCTCGGCCAGGGCCTCGACGTAGGCCGCGCCGGCGCGGGCGTAGTCGCGGGAGTCGATCAGGGCCGCGACCTTGGGGCGCAGCTCCTGGATCGCGGCGAACAGCGCCTGCTCCGCGGGGTGGTCCAGGCGGCTGTCGTCCACGTCCTCAGCCCTCACGTCGACGCCGTTCTTCTCGGTAATGTTCCGGCAGCGCTCGACCAGGGTGCAGAGGTCGGCGAAGCGCGGGTCCTGAGCGAGGGTCTCGAGGGCGGCGAGGCGGACCCAGAAGTCCACCACGTTGCTGGGCTCGCAGCCCGAGCCCAGGGCGGCGCGCACGTGGGTGATCTGATAGCCGCGGTCCTTGTCCGCCATGACCTCCAGCCGGTCGCGCATGTAGTCGCACACCTCGCCGGCGAGGGTGTCGCTGCGCAGCTCCTTCGGCAGGCCGGCCACGGCGGTGCGCACGAGGCTCGCGTAGCCGCAGTCGAGCTCGCGCTCGCCGAGGATCCGGAGGATCCCGAGCACGTTGCGCCGGACCATGAACGGGTCCTTGCTGCCCGTCGGCTTGCGGCCGGTGGCGAAGGCGCACACCACAGTGTCGAGCTTGTCCGCGAGCGAGAGGCAGGTCCCGATCGGGGTCTGGGGCAGGGCGTCGCCGTCGCCGCGGGGGAGGTAGGCCTCCTCGAGCGCGGCCGCGACCTCCTCGGGCTCGCCCTGCAGCCGAGCGTAGATCGTGCCGATCTGGCCCTGGAGCCCGGGGAACTCCTGCACGACCTCGGTCGTGAGGTCGGTGCGCGCGAGGCGCGCGGCCTGGCGGATCCGCATGCCGAGCTTGTCCTGGGGCCCGAAGGTGCGGGTCTTCTCCCGGGGCGTCGAGGGTCCGCTGGCGTCGGCCAGGAGCCCGATCGCCTCGGCCACGGCCAGGGCCAGGCTGTCGATCCGCTCGATCCGCTCGCGGTAGCTGCCCAGCTCCTGCATGAACACCACGTCGTCCAGGTCCGCGACCCGGTCGTTCAGCGAGCGCTTCTGGTCGAGCTGGAAGAAGAACAAGGCGTCCGAGAGCCGGGCGTCGAGCACGCGCTGGTTGCCCTCGCGGATCACGGCGTCCGCGGGGCGGTTGGCCACGAACGCGAAGCGCGGGGCGAGCTCGCCGCCGGCGCGGATCGGGAAGTAGCGCTGGTGCGAGACCATGGCGTCGACGACCACGACCTCGGGCAGCTCGAGGAACTTCTCGGCGAACTCGGCCACGTCGACCACCGGCCACTCGACCAGGTTCGTGACCTCGTCGACCAGCCGCGCGCGGGCCTCGAGCTGCTCGGGCTCGAGGTGCTGCCGCAGGCCCTCGACGATCGCCTGCCGCCGGGCGGCGGGGTCGGCGATCACGTGGTGCTCGCGCAGGAGCTGGAGGTAGGCCTGCCAGTCGGCGGACTTCAGGGTCAAGGGCTCGGGGTGCAGGAAGCGGTGGCCCTCGATCTGGTTCCCGCTCTTTACGCCGTTGTAGGCGGTCTCGATCACGCGCTCGCCGAGGAGCGCGGTGATCCGGCGCAGGGGGCGGGTGAAGCGCAGCCGGCTCCCGGGCACCCAGCGCATGGACTTCTTGAAGGGGATCGACTCGATCCAGCCGGGGATCTCCTCGGCCAGGATCGCCTCGGCGCTGCGCCCGGGGACGACCTTGGTCCCCACGAGGTACTCCGCCGTCTGCTTGCCCTTCTTGACCTCGCGGGTCTCGAGCTGCTCGACGGTCAGCCCCAGGGACTGCGCGAACTTCTCGGCCACGATCGTGGGCTTGCCGTCCTTGAACGCGGCGGCCGCCCGCGGCCCGACCTTCTCCTCGCGGACCTCCTCGGTGCCGGCGGCGAGGCCGCCGACCCAGATCGCGATCCGACGCGGGGTGGCCGCGCGCTCGACCTTGCCGGGGCTGAGCCCGGCGGCGGCGAGCTGTTTCTGCGCGTGTTGCGCGAGGTGCGCGCAGGCGCGGTCGAGGAACCCGGCGGGGATCTCCTCCGCCCCCAGCTCCAGCAACAGATCAGCCACGGTCACCTCCAGCCGCAGCACGCTGAAGCGCTCCAGGTCTGCGGAGCCCGGCTACGCCGGGCTCCTCGATCCTCGGACGTGCTTCGCACGTCACGAGGACTGCGTTGCTCGTCGCTCGCGATGCTGACATCTGCTCACTCCTCGCGCCTTGCCTGGATCGCTTCAACGCGCTGCTAACGCGTTCCCCAGCGGGTGCCCGAGGGCCTCGCGCTGCTGGACGTAGGCCTGGGCCACCTGCTGGGCCAGGCCGCGGATCTGGTTGATGTACACCTGCCGCTGCGCCACCGAGATCGCGCCCCGGGCCTGGAGCAGGTTGAAGCTGTGGGAGCACTTGAGCAGGTGGTCGTAGGCGCCGTAGACCAGCGGCTCGGCCTCGGCGAGCAGACGCTCGACCTCGCTCGCGTCCTCCTCGAACCGGGTCTGGAACAGGTCGACGTTGGCCGCGTCGAAGCAGTAGCGCGAGCCCTGACGCTCGGTCTCGAGGTGCACCTGCCCGTAGGTCACGCCGGGAGACCAGGTGATATCGAACACCGAGTCGACCTTCTGCGCGAACATGGTCAGGCGCTCGAGGCCGTAGGTGATCTCGAAGGTCACGGGGTCGACGTCGAGGCCGCCCACCTGCTGGAAGTAGGTGAACTGGCTGACCTCCATGCCGTCGAGCCACACCTCTCAGCCGAGGCCGGCGCAGCCGAAGGTCGCCTGCTCCCAGTCGTCCTCCACGTAGCGCAGGTCGTGCTGCTTGGTGTCGATCCCCAAGGCCTGGAGGCTGCCCTCGTAGAGCGCCTGGGCGTTCTGAGGCGCGGGCTTGATCACGCACTGATACTGGTAGTAGTGCTGCAGCCGGAACGGGTTCTCGCCGTAGCGCCCGTCGTTCGGGCGCCTGGAGGGCTCGACGTAGGCCGCGCGCCAGGGCTCGGGGCCCAGCGCCCGCAAGAAGGTGTGGGGGTTGAGCGTCCCCGCGCCCTTCTCGGTGTCGTAGGGGAACACCACCAGGCAGCCTTGGGCGCTCCAGTAGGCGTGCAGCTTGAGAATGATCTCTTGGAAGCTGAGGGGCACGATCCCTCCTCATGGGGTCGAAGGCGCGAATCATAGCGCGTTTCGCCCCGGCCCCTGAGCCCCGGGGACGGGGGTCCCCGGGCGCCGGACTCCGGTAGGATCCGCGCCCGTGGACGACGCCAGCGACGAAGCCCTCATGTCTCGCTACGTGGACGGGGACCCCGCCGCGTTCGCCGAGCTGTTCGAGCGCTACGGCCCGCGGTTGACCGCGCTGTTCCGGCGCGGGCTCCCCGCCCACGTGGACGTCTCGGACCTGGTGCAGCAGACGTTCCTCCAGATCCACCGCGCCCGCCACGACTACCGACCCGGCCTCCCGCTGCGGCCGTGGGTGGTCACGATCGCGCTCAACCTGCGCCGCAAGCACTACCGCGTGCTGTCCCGCGCCGCGCAGGAGCTGGTCGTCGACCCCAGCGACTCCGGGGAGACCGAGCGCCGCGGGCTCGAGCGCAGCGAGCGCGCCGAGGCCCTGCACCGCGCGCTGGAGGAGCTGCGCCCGAACCAGCGCGAGGTGCTGGAGCTGCACTGGTTCGAGGGGCTGCCCTTCGCCGAGGTGGCCCGGGTCGTCGGGGCCTCCCTGAGCGCGGTCAAGGTCCGCGCCCACAGGGCTTACGAGGCGCTGCGCAAGACGTTGGACATGGAGGCGTAACCCGTGGGCGCCGAGCGGATACCGGGGGACATGAGCACGACGTGCTGCGACGAGACCGCGGCAGCCCTGCGCGAGGGCCGACGACCGGCGGTGGGGGACTGCCCCACCTGCGCGGCGTTGGTCGCCGCCCACGCCCCGGCGCCGGCCTTCGACGCCGCCGGCGGGCTGGCGCAGCTCGAGCTGGCCCTCGCCGCCGAGGAGGGCTGGCGCGGCCGCGCGCGGAGCCTGCCCACCTGGGCCCGGGTCGGCCTCGTGGTGGGGGCGGTGCTCGCGGTCGGCGCGCTCAACGCCCTGGTCATGCCGCGCCCAGACCTGGGGAGCTACCCCACCCTGCGCCTGCTGGGGATCGTGGGCGCCTTCGTGGCCGGGGCCTGGGCCGCGAGCGTGGGGGCCTCCTGGCCGCTCCAGCGCGCGCCGCTCCCCCTCAGCACCCGGGTCGGCCTGGCGCTCCTGGGGGTGGCCCTGCCCCTGGCCGCGACCCTGCTCCCCGAGGCCCCGGCCACCGCCGACGCCTGCTGCCCTCCGCCGGGCATGTTCGGCCAGAAAGCCTTTGGCTGCCTGATCTTCGGCTGCCTGTTCGCGGCCCCCGCGCTCCTGGCCCTGGCCCTCGTGGCGCGGACCCGGCTGACGACGATCGAGGGCCTGTTGCTGGCGGGGGTGGGGGCCTTGACCGGTCAGGTGGCGCTGACCCTGCACTGCCCGATCGTGGACGAGACCCACCAGCTCGTGGGCCACGTGCCGGTGGGGGTGCTCCTGGGCGGCGCGGTGTGCGGGGCGCTGGCGCTCCTGGAGTTGCGCCCGCGCTGAGGGCACCTGAGTCGATGGCTAAACCATCCGCGGAGCCCGAGCGTCCTCCGGGCACCATGAAGCTCACCGCCCCCTTCGTCCGCCTGGTTCGTGCCCTAACCCATGACACGGAACGGGAATTGGAACGCTACCGGAACGACGGCGGTCTGTTCGACGGCGTAAAGCGTGGAGTTTCGGGGCGCGAGGTCTCCGAGCCGGAAGGTTCGCGATTTGCTCTTAGTGATCCTGGGATCACCGAGTGCGAGGGAACGATGACTGAGCGACACCCTTTCGAGAACTTCGACGACAGCTTCAGCTGCCCCAACTGCGACGCGGCGCTGCCGCACGACGAGTTCCCGCAGACCTGCGAGGAGTGCAGCTTCCTGGTCGAGGTGTTCCTCACCCGCGAGGACGCCCTCGCCGCGATCGAGGACCTGAGCCAGGACAAGGACGCGATCGCCACCGAGCAGCCGAACTACGTCTACGGCCTCGGCTGGGTGATCGGCCACACCCGCCTGCTCCTGTTCTGACCGGAGTTCGCGATCCTGAGCGGGCGAGGGTTCGCCCCGGGGTCGCGAGCGGTCCGGCGAGGCGCTCGCCCGCTCAGGATCGCGACTCCGGTCCTAGGGCTCCGCGGATTCGAGCTCGGAGTGGCGTCACCTCTCTCCTGATCGCGCTCGTCCCCCCTTCGCGCCCCCACCCCGAATCCCCTCCAACGGCTCTGCCCGTGCGTCCACGCTCCGCGGGTGGGATGGGCGCAGGCAAGCTGCGCCCCTACGAAGATTGCCGCCGCGTGGTCCGCACGCCCGCACGCCCGCACAGTCCGCACGCCCGCATAGTCCGCACGCCCGCGTGGTCCACGCACACGTGATTCGCGCGCGAGATCGGTCGCCCGCGCGGTCCGCGCGCCCCATCGTGTTCGGCACCGACGTCTCGGCGTGAGGGTCGCCTGGCTGGGTGCGCTCTGTATGCGGTAGGGGCGGGGCTTGCCCGGGGCTTGCCCGGGCTTGCCCCCCGGGACGCGAGTGGCGAAGCCGCCGCTCGGCTCAGGCAGGGATCGGCGACCCGTGCGCGAAGCGCACGCGGTCCGCAAGACCGCATGACGGCTACGTCTGCGGGGGGTGGGTCTGGATCGAAAAAAGTTCGGTAACCGGGTTTGGAGGGTTCGATACCTCTCTGCGACGGCGCGAGGCTGCCGTCGCTCGAGGAGAGGACTCGATCATGATTCGCATGCTTTGGCTGAGCGCCGCCGTGGTGGCACTGGGACTCACGACGAACGGGTGCGGCGAGCGCAGCCGCAACGGCTTCGCCGCCACCGCCGCGCCGACCACCTCGGGCACGACGAGCGCGGCGCAGTCGCAGCGGTTCGAGGTCGTGATCGAGAACCTCTCGGGCGAGACCTACTTCCCCACGCCCTTCGCGCCGGCGGCCTGGGCGACCCACGCCGACGGCGTGACCGCCTTCGCGGTGGGCAGCCCTGCGTCGGCGGGGCTCGAGCGGCTCGCCGAGGACGGCGACCCCTCGGCGCTGGTGGCCGAGCTCGCCGCGACCCCCGGGGTCAGCCAGCAGGACTCGGTCGGCGCCACGCCCCCCGGGCAGACCACGCGCTTCGAGTTCAGCGCCGAACCCGGCCGCGACGCGCGCCTGACCCTGGCCAGCATGCTCGTGCAGAGCAACGACGCCTTCGTCTCCAGCGCGCCGATCGAGCTGTTCGACGCCAGCGGCGCGCCGCTGCCCGCGCAGCAGGTGACCCTGACCCTGTTCGACGCGGGGACCGAGGTCAACGAGCTGCCGGGGGCGGGCATGTATCAGCCCCCGCGGCAGCCGGCGCCCAACAGCGGCCCCGCCGAGGGCACCGTGCACCGCGCGAACCACGCCCTGCGCGCGATCCCGCCGGGCGGGCAACTGGCGCGGATCGAGGTGCGCATGGACGCGGGCGAGCTGGTGTTCACCCTGCGCAACACCGCCGAGGAGGCCGGGTTCTCGACCCCCCTCGCGCCCCTGTTCTACGCCACCCACTCCGCCGCCTGGCAGGCGTTCACGTCCGGTCAGCCGGTGCCGCAGAACGGGCTCGAGGCCCTGGCGGAGGACGGCAGCCCGGCGCAGCTCGCGACCTTCGCCCAGGGCGTCGCCGCGATCGACCAGAGCGGCACCGTGGACGTGACCCTCGAGCGCCCGACCGACCCCGCCGGCCCGGTGTTCCCCGGCGAGCGCTACGAGCTGCGGGTGACCCCCGACGCCGCGTTCCCCAACCTGACCCTGCTGTGCATGGTCGGGCAGTCGAACGACGTGTTCCTCGGCTTCGGCGGCGCGGGGCTCGCGCTGTTCGACGGCAACGGCGCGCTGAAGGACGTGGCCGCGCTGCAGGCCGAGGCCCAGCGCAGCCTGCAAGCGTGGGACACCGGCACCGAGGCGAACGAGGTCCCGGGCGCCGGGGCCTTCCAGCCCGCGCGGCAGCCCGCGGCGAACACCGGCCCCGCGGACCCCGACGACACCGTGCGCGTCTACGCCGACGGGCAGAACGACCTGGCCGGCCCCCGCGCCGGCGGCGTGCTCGACGTGGCGGTGGCCGCGGGCCCCGCGGCGGGCGAGCTCACGATCACCGTCAGCAACACCTCGACCCACAAGGTGCTCTCGCCGTTCTCGGTGATCCTCCACGAGCCCAACGTGTCGGTGTTCCAGCCGGGCACCCCGGCGTCGCCCGGCCTGGCCCAGCTCGCCGAGGACGGGAACGGCAGCCTGTGGATCGCCGAGCTCGCCCAGCGGCCGGGGGTGGCCTCGGCCACGATCACGAACCTCCCCGTCGGCGCCACGGCGCCGGGCCCGATCCGCGCCGGCGACAGCTACCGGATCGTGGTGCGCCCCGCCGCCGGCGCGCGCTACCTGAGCCTGGGGAGCATGATCGTGCCCTCGAACGACACCTTCGCGGCGACCGAGGTCGGGGGCGTCGAGCTCATGACCGCGGGCGGCACCCTGCGCGCCCCGGCGGTGATCGCGACCGAGCTGCGGCAAGCGCTGGTCGCCTGGGACGCGGGCAGCGAGGCGAACCAGGTCGGCGCGGCGGGCCCCGACCAGGCCCCGCGCCAAGCGGCGCCGAACACCGGCGGGGACGAGGGCAGCGGCCTGGTGCGGCCCTTCGCCGACGCGGTGGTGAGCTACCCCGCCACCGACCGCCTGCTGCGGGTGACCGTGCGGCCCCTGCCCTAGGCTAGACACCGCGCGAGCGTCCCGGCTCGCGCGCTACGAAGCGGAAGGCGGCGGCGCGGACAGGGCGTCGCCGGCGGGGAGGGGCGGGCTTCGGCTCGCCCCTCCTCGCTGTAGGTGTCGCCGACGCCGTCGCGCTGCAAGGCGAACTCTGGGAAACGCGCTCCGCGAGACGACGGGCCGCGCGCGGCACGCGCGCCTGCCGGAGGCCGCCGCGACGCGCTGAGGTCAGCCCTCGGCCTTCGCCTCGTCCCCGGCGGCGTCGTCGGCCGGGGTCTCGTCCGCCTTCGGCTCCTCGGCCTCGGCCGGAGCCTCGCCCGCCTCGGCCTGCTCGTCGGCTTGCGGCGCGGCCTCCGCTGCGGCAGCCGGCGTCTCGGCCTTGGCCTCGACCTGCGGCGCCGCCTCCGGCTCCGCCGCGGGCTCGTCGGGCGAGCGCAGGCCGAGCTCGAGCTCGAGGCGTTGGATCTCGGCGGTGTCGCCTAGGCGCTTGGCGAACTTGAGCGCGAAGCGGGTCTTGCCGCTGGCCTTGGCCGCGTCGAAGCCCTTGCGCCACTGCGCGTCGTCGAGCTCGCGTACGCCGTTCACGCGGTTGAGCACGAAGAAGTCGCCGCGGGTCAGCGCGGCGTCGCGCACGGCGGTGACGAGGGCGTCGTGGCCGGCCGGGTCGTCCTTGATCCGCAAGGCGCAGTCGAGGGCGTCGGTCGGACGCCCGGCCTCGTGGTAGGCCTGACCGAGGGCCAGGTAGTCGACGGGCCGCTTGGGCTCGCCGTAGACGATCTCGCGTCGAGAGATCGCGTCGGGGATCCGGGTCACGCGTCACCGCCCTTGTTCGAGGCCTGCTGCTGCTTCACGTCCTTGGCCGCCTCCTTGGTGCGCGCGACCTTCTCCGCGAGCTTGCCCTCGTCGGGCTTGCCCTTGGAGTCGCGGTCACCGCTGGAGTCGGCGCCGACGGGCTTGTCGGGGGCCTTCTTGTTGCCGCGCTTGTAGTCGGTCTCGTAGAACCCCGAGCCCTTGAAGATCAGCGCCGCCCCGCGCCCGATCAGGCGCTTGAGCGTGCCCTCTCCGCCGCACTTGGTGCAGTCGGCGAGGGGGTCCGAGGTCATGCTCTGGAAGTGCTCGAAGGCGTCGTCGCACGCCTTGCACACATACTCGTAGGTCGGCACCGCGCCTTACCTCCTGGAACCGTTCGCGTTCACACCAGCTCGCCCAGCTTGACCCCGGGCTGCTCGCGCTTGATCCGGCGGAACTCCCCGCCGTCGAGCCAGATCCCCCGGCACTGGGTGCAGGTGTCGATCACGACCTTGCTGTTTCGAATGGAGCGCACCCGCACCAGGCGGGTCCCGTCGCGGGGGCACTCGGCCACCCGCTGGTCGTGGGCGGCGGAGTCGTCCCCCGTCATGATCGCGCCGACCTTCTGCGTGTCGTTGTCGAGCAGGCGGCCGAGCTCGGTGGGGTCGAACCACACGCCCTCGCACTCCGGGCAGCGGTCGACCTCGACGTCGTCCACCCGGATCGTCTCGAGCTCCTGCTCCGCGTCGCACTTGGGGCAGTCCATGGGCGCCTCCAGGGCGGACACCATAGCGCATGCAGGGCTTACGAGAAGGGGGGAATGTGAGGCCCCGCGCCGGCCGAGCGTCCGGACCGCCCGCTAGGATTCGGGCATGGTCCTGCACGACACGTCCCTGCTGGAGGAGGCCCTCGCGGCCCGCGCCGAGCTCGGGGCCGCCGCCCCCGAGGTCGACGTGCGCCGGGGCTTCGTGCCCCTGGAGGCCGGGGGCTTCCGCCTGCTGCCGCTGGACCCGGCGCGGGAGGCCCGGGCGCTGGGGGCCTGGCTGCGCGAGCGCCTGCTGGCCGACCCCGGGACCTGGGACCGCGAGGGCTGGGAGGCGGCGGGAGAGGCCTATCGCGCGCTGCTGGCCGAGCTCGACGAGCG
Source organism: Planctomycetota bacterium (assembly GCA_041402045.1). Taxonomy (GTDB): domain Bacteria; phylum Planctomycetota; class J058; order J058; family J058; genus JAGQRJ01. The sequence continues at coordinate 73,160 of JAWKSZ010000032.1, forward strand.
CCTCGCCCCCCGGCGGGCCGAGGAGGCGCGGCTGCGCCGGGCCTGGCTGCGCCCACGGCTCGTGCGCCGCGCGGCGTGGGTGCTCTCCGCCGCCCACGTGCCCGAGGCCCTGTGGCCGCAGCTCTACCCCCAGGCGCGCCGGGGCTGGGAGGGCGCCCCCGAGGCCTGGGGGCCCGACGCCGAGGCCTGGCTCGTCGCGCACCCCCACGCGCCGCTGGACACGGCGGAGCTCGAGCGCGCGAGCGCCGAGGCGCTGCTCGACGCCCAGAGCGACCTCGGCGCCCTCGCCGGGGTCCTGGTGCACGGCGACAACTTCGCCGGGCTGCGCCTGCTGCGCCCGCGCTTCGCCGGGCGCGTGCAGTGCAGCTACGTCGACCCGCCCTACAACACGACCAGCGACGGCTTCGCCTACCCGGACGACCTGCCCCGGGGCGCCTGGCTGTGCTTCATGGCGGATCGCCTGGGCGCCGCGCGCGCGCTGCTGCGCGACGACGCCGCGTTCTTCGCGCAGATCGACGGCCACGAGAAGGAGCGGCTGAAGCTGCTCCTCGACCGCGAGCTCCACTACGTGGGCGAGATCGTGTGGCGGATCGGCTGGATCTCGGGCTTCAAGTCGCGGGCGAAGAAGTTCATTCGCAACCACGACACGATCTACCACTACGGCCACCGCCGCCGGCCGACGTTCCACAAGCACTACATTCCCTACCCCGTGGACTACGTGCGCCGCGACGGGAAGCGGCCCACCGGCAAGGGCTACCCCCTCGAGGACACCTGGAACTGCAGCCCCCTCGACCGCCTGGACTCGATCCAGATCATGAGCTTCACCAAGGAGAAGGTGGGCAACGGGGCGCTGACCCAGAAGAACGAGAACCTGCTGCTCAGGATCCTCGAGAGCAGCTCGCTCCCGGGGGAGTGGGTGCTCGACTACTTCCTCGGCTCCGGCACGACCGCCGCGGTGGCGCACAAGACGGGCCGCCGCTGGCTGGGGATCGAGGCCGGGCACGTCCCGTTCCAGGCCAGCCTGGCCCGACTCAAGGGGGTCGTCGGCGGCGACCGCTACGGGGTCTCGCGGGACGTGGGCTGGGAGGGCGGCGGCGGGTTCCAGGTCCTGCACGTGGAGTCGGTGGAGGACGCGCTGGCCCGCGGGGAGGACCTGCCGGAGGTCGCGGGCTGGGAGCGCTCGCCCTACGACCTCCCGGCCAGCCTGATCGCGCTGCGCGGGGTGACCCTCGAGCGCCAACTCGCCGGCCCCGGCGGCGTGGCCAGCGTGGGCCGGACCCCCGAGGGTGCGCGCTGGGTCGCGCTCTGGACCCGCGGAGCGCCCGACGCCGTGCGCGCCCTGGCCGCGCGGGCGCTCGCGGGCGAGCCCGGCGAGCTCTGGGTCCGGGGCGACGCGGCCCTCGACGCGCCAGGCTGGACCCGGGGCGAGCTCCAGGTCGAGCTGGAGCGCTTGCTCGCCGCCGACGCGTAGCCGCGGGGTTTCGGGCAGAATGCGGGGGTGAGCGACCTGCGAGAGCACCCCGAGCCGCCGCCGGAGCGAGACCCCGAATCCCAGGAGGGCGACTCGGAGCGGTTCTACGTCGTGGTCGAGGGCAGCGCCGAGGAGGAGCTCCCCGAGGCGACCGCGAGCGAGGGCGAGCTCGCGCCGACCTCGGCCCGGCTCCCGCTCCTCGACGACGAGCCCCGCTTCGGCGACGAAGCGGCGGACGAGGACGACGGGCTCGGCGAAGAGCCCAGCTTCGACGAGGACGACGCCGACCCCCGCTTCGAGAGCTCGGTCATGGAGCTCGACGACGACCCCGAGCTCCAGAGACTGCTCGACGAGGAGCCCGAGTTCCAGAGCCAGGCCGACGAAGCGCCGGAGTTCCAGAGCGAGGTCGAAGGCCTCGACGACCCGTTCGAGGACGACGCCTCGGACACGAGCGACCTCGAGCTGCTCGAGCTGCACCCCGAGGCCGAGGACGACTCCCCCTTCGCCCCGCTGGAGGAGCGCCCGCGGGCCACGCCGCCCCGGCCGGAGCCGAACCTGGCCCCCCTGCGCCACGGGCGCCGGCGCGACGAGTACTTCTCCGGGGAGCTGGCCTACGAGGGGCCGGGGAAGGAGGCGCCGCCCCCGCGGCAGCCCCGCGATCACCGCGGGCACGCGCCCGAGGGCGGGCTGGGGACCGTCGACGCCGAGGCGCTCCCCGCCTACGTGGTCGAGCAGCTCGAGCGGCGCAGAGGCGAGCGCGCGCGGCATGAGGTGGAGGCCGAGGCGGCGCGGCGGGCGCAGATCCGCCAGGTGGCGATCGTGCTGGCGGTGGCCTTCGTGGTCGGCGGGCAGCTCCACGGCTGGCTGACCCTGCTCAGCGGGAGCGCGATCTACCTGCTCCCGGTCGACGCGGCCCTCGGCGCCGTCGCCGGCTACGTCCTGGCCCAGGCCCCGGACACGGTGCGCGGCCAGCTCCTGGTGGGCGGGGCCGCCGCCCTGGCCATGGGCGCCAAGTTCGCCTGGGCGCTCTCCGGCGGCGCGCTGGACGGGATCGCGCTGTTGTTCGCGTTCGTGCTCTCGGTGGGGCTCATGTTCGGCGCGGTGATCGGCGGCGGCGTGCTGGGGCTGAGCCTGGAGCAGCGGATCGTCGAGTAGTCGCGGCCCCGCGCAAGGGCCGGGCGATACGGTAGCCTGGGGCCCGTGACGACCTACGAAGAAGCGTTCCAGCAGCTCGAAGCCGTGCTCGCCAAGCTCGAGCAGGGTGACCTGCCCCTCGACGAGTCGCTGAAGCAGTACGAAGAGGGCGTGCGCGCGCTGCGCGCGTGCCGCGAGATCCTCGGGGCCGCCGAGCGGCGGATCGAGGAGCTGACCCCTGGACCCAACGGCCCCGAGCTGAGGACCGTCGAAGGCGGCGACGCGTGAGCGAGTTGAAGGCCCTCCTGGGCGAGCTGCGCCAGGGCGTCGAGCGCGAGCTCGAGCGCTGGCTGACCCTCCCCGGCGACGACCCCGGGCAGCTGTTCGAGGCCACGCGCTACAGCGCGCTCGGCGGCGGCAAGCGCGTGCGCCCGGCGCTGTGCCTGCTCGGCGCCGAGGCGGTGGGCGGGAGCCGCGAGCGCGCGCTCCCCGCGGCCTGCGCCCTGGAAATGATCCACGTCTACTCCCTGGTCCACGACGACCTCCCGGCCATGGACGACGACGACCTGCGCCGCGGGCGCCCGACCTGCCACAAGGCCTACTCCGAGTGGCTGGCGATCCTGGTCGGCGACGGGCTCCAGACCCGGGCCTTCGAGACCCTGGCCCTCGGCTACCAGGACGACCCGGCCCTGGGGCTGGACCTGGTGCGCTTCCTGGCCGAGGCCGCGGGCAACCGCGGCATGGTCGGCGGGCAGGTGCGCGACATGGCCGCCATGGGCCAGGGCCTGGACGAGGCCGCGCTGGAGGCGGTGCACCGCGAGAAGACCGGCGCGCTCCTGCGGGCGGCGGTGCTCCTCGGCGCGCGGGTCGGCGGCGCGCGCGAAGGCGAGCCGGCGTTCCAAGCCCTCGACCGCTACGCCCGCGCGCTGGGCCTCGCGTTCCAGGTCGCCGACGACATTCTCGACTGCACCGCCTCGACCGCCGAGCTGGGCAAGACCGCGGGCAAGGACGCCGAGCAGGGCAAGCTGACCTACGTCTCGCTGCTCGGGCTCGAGGGCGCGCGCAAGAAGGCCAAGACGCTCGAGGCCGAGGCCCTGGGCGCGCTCGAGGTCCTGGGCCCCGAGGCCCAGCCCCTGCGCCAGCTCGCGAGCTACGTGGTCGACCGCGACGCGTGAGCCCCGACCCCGCGCGCCCGCGGCCGTTCACGGTGAGCGAGGTCATGCACCAGGTGCGGGCCTGCCTCGAGGACGGGTTCCGCCCGGTGTTCGTGCGGGGCGAGGTCGCCAACAAGAGCCGCCCGCGCAGCGGGCACCTCTACCTCAGCCTGCGCGACGGGCAGTCGTCGCTCCGGGTCGTGGTCTTCGCCTCGATCGCCGAGCGCTCGCCGCTGGACTTCCAGAACGGCGACGAGCTGCACGTGTGGGGGCGGATCACCGCCTACCCCCGCAGCGGCGACGTGCAGCTCGTGGCCGAGCGGCTCGAGCCCGCGGGGGCCGGCGCCTGGCGCGAGCAGAAGGAGCGCCTGCGCAAGCGCTTCGCCGCCGAGGGCTGCTTCGACGAGGCGCGCAAGCGCCCGATCCCGTTCCTCCCGCGCTCGATCGGGGTCGTGACCTCGCCCACCGGCGCCGCGATCCGCGACGTGTTCTCGACCCTCGAGCGCCGCTTCGGCGGGGGGCTGCGGATCGTGCTCGCCCCGGTCAAGGTCAACGGACTCGACGCGGCGCCGGCGATCGCCGAGGCCCTGCGCGACCTGGACCGGGCCGGCGGCTGCGACGTGATCCTGCTCGTGCGCGGCGGCGGCTCCCAGGAGGACCTCGCCGCCTTCGACACCGAGCCCGTGGTCCGCGCGGTGGTCCACGCCCAGACCCCGATCGTGTGCGGCGTCGGTCACGAGACCGACGTGAGCCTGGCGGACCTCGCCGCCGACCGCCGGGCCCCGACCCCCACCGGCGCCGCGGAGGTCGCGGTCCCGGTCAAGCGCGAGCTGCTCCAGGTGCTCGCGCGCATGGAGCGCCGCCTGCACGCCGCCGGGTTGGGTCGGATCCGCGCGCTGCGCCAACGCCTCGAGCACGCCGCTCAGGCCCACGGGCTGCGGGTGGTGCGCCTGCGCCTGAGCCAGGCGCACCAGCGCCTGCAGGACCGGGCCCGGCGCCTGGAGCAGGCCTCGCCCCAGGCGACCCTCGCCCGGCGGCAGACCGAGCTCGCCCGCGCGGGCGAGGCCCTCGAGCGCGCGGTCCGGGCGCGGGTCGACCCCCGCCCGCTGGAGGACGCCGCGCGGCACCTGGCGCGGCTGAACCCGGCGCCCCGGGTCGAGCAGGCACGGCGCACCGTCGACGAGCGCGCGCAGCGCCTGCGCGCGGCGCTCGCGCGCGACCTGGCCCAACGCCAGCGCGCGCTCGCGGCCCAGGCCGAGCGCCTCGAGGGCCTGAGCCCGCTCAAGGTCCTCGCCCGCGGCTACAGCCTCACGACCAAGGACGGCGCGCTCCTGCGCCGGGCCGCGGACGTGGCCCCCGGCGACACCGTCCGCGTGCGCCTGCAGGAGGGCGAGCTCGACGCCGAGGTGCGCGAGGTCCGCTGAGGCCTCCGCGAGCAGGGCGGGTAGATGCTCTTCGACCGCAAAGTGCGCAAAGGCCGCAAAGGGACGCAAAGGCCGGCGGATCCAGAGGTGCCGGTGCAGACCCGTCGCTCACGCTCGCCGGACCCGAGGGACTCGACCGGGCCGTGAAGGAGCCGGTGCGCCTTGCGAGCGGCGTCCCGC
>JAWKSZ010000033.1:0-77766 GCA_041402045.1 Planctomycetota bacterium
GATCCAGGGGTCGAGCGGGGGCTGGGGCTTCTGGAGCGCGGGGGATCGCGACTGGCCCTACCTCACGATCCACGTGACCCACGCCCTGGCCCAGGCCCAGGCCAAGGGCTACCCGGTCGAGGCGGGCATGCTGCGCCGCGCGAGCGGCTACCTCAGCCGGATCGAGTCCCACATTCCCGCCTGGTACTCGGTGGAGTCGGCCCGGGCGCTCAAGGCCTACGCGCTGGACGTGCGCCGCAAGCTGGGCGACGCGCAGCCGCTCATGGCGCGCAGCCTGTTCGCGGAGGCGGGCGAGGACCTGCCGCTCGAGGCCTTGGGCTGGATCTACCCGCTGCTCGTGGGCACGCCCGACCAGGCGGCTGCCCTGCGGATCTTCCACGACCGCCTGCAGGAGACCGCGGGCGCCGCGCACTTCGTGACCCGCTACGCCGACGGCGAGCACGTGCTCCTGCACTCGGACCGCCGGGCGGACGGCGTGATCCTCGAGGCGCTCATGAGCGACCCCACGCAGGCCAGGGGCGACCTCACCGCCAAGCTCGTGCAGGGGCTCCTGGCGCACCGCACCCGCGGGCGCTGGACGAACACCCAAGAGAACGCCTTCGTGCTCCTGGCGCTGGACCGCTACTTCCGCGTCGCCGAGGCGATCGAGCCCGACTTCGTGGCGCGGGTGTGGCTGGGCGACGCCTTCGCCGGCGAGCACGCCTTCCGCGGTCGCACCGTCGAGCGCGCCCAGATCGAGGTGCCCATGGACTGGCTGCAGGAGGCCGGCCCGAGCGAGCTCGCGCTGGCCAAGGACGGCCCGGGGCGGCTCTACTACCGGATCGGCCTGCGCTACGCGCCGCGCGACCTCGACCTGAAGCCGCTGAGCGCAGGGTTCACGGTCGAGCGCAGCTACGAGGCCGTCGACGATCCTGCGGACGTGACCCGCGGCGAGGACGGCACCTGGAGCTTCAAGGCCGGGGCCCGGGTGCGGGTGCGCCTGACCCTGGTCGCGCCCACCCGCCGCTACCACGTGGCCCTCGTCGACCCGCTCCCGGCGGGGCTCGAGGCGATCGACCCGGGCCTCCCGGCCATGGGCAGCCTGCCAGAGGACCCCACGAGCTCGAGCCGTCGCGGCTGCTGGTGGTGGACCCGGACCTGGTACGAGCACTCGGCGCTCCGCGACGAGCGCGCCGAGGCGTTCACCTCGCTGCTGTGGGCGGGGGTGCACACCTACACCTACGTCGCGCGGGCCACGACCCCCGGCGAGTTCGTGGTCCCGCCCACCAAGGCGGAGGAAATGTACGCCCCCGAGACCTTCGGCCGCGGGGCGACCGATCGGGTCGTCGTGCGCTAGGGCTCTGTTCGCGAGCAGAGCCCAGCCCAAGGCTGGCACGACGCGACGCGCAGTCGGAACGGCCCGGTGTCCAGCATGGACGCCGGGCCGTCGGCGTTCGCGGGCACGGGAGATACGGCGCACGTCCCTTGGGAGCAGGAGTTGCGTCCACGTCGTGCATGAAAAGTTTCAGCGTCATGCGTTCCTTCGTTCTGCTCCTCGCCGCGGTCAGCGCCGGCGTCTCCCAGGAGCTCCCCGCGACCTACGAGGTCACCGCCCGCAGCGGGCTCAACGTGCGCCTCGCACCCCATGAGACCGGGGAGAGGGCTGGCGCCTTGCCGCGGGGGGCCGAGGTCGAGGTGGCGGCCTTCCGCGACGGCTGGGCCGAGCTCGCCGGGGACGGCGCGAACCGCTTCGTGTCCGCGGACTACCTGACCCCGGCGGGGGCGTCCCTGGTCGGCACGCACCGCCTCCAGGGCCAGGACTCGCGACGCGGGGCCTACACCCTGGAGCTCCAGGTGCAGCGGGTCGAAGACGGCGAGCTGCACGTGCGCCGTGTGGCGACCTACGCCGAGGCGCGCGAAGGCACCCGCGGCAAGGGCTGGGTCCGCGGAGGCGTGCTGCGGGTGACCCTGGCCGAGAGCCTGGGCCTCGACGGCGCCCTCGAGGGTGGGCAGGTCTCGCAGCCGGTGGTGCTCGAGCTGCGCCGCGGCGCCGACGGGGCGCTGGTCGCTCACGAGGTCTCGCCGCGCGGCGAGGGCGCGGCCAAGGGTGAGGCGCCGCGCCCCGCCGACCCCGCCGATCAGGACCGCGGGAGCGGGAGCCTGCTCGCGGTGGGCGCGGACAAGCTCGGGCAGGCCGTGCGCCGCCAGGGAGAGAAGCTGCTCTACGACGGGGTACGCCTGCGGCAGGAGGTCGGCCTCGGCCGCTACCTGCACGTCGGCGCCGGCGGTGAGATCCGCGGGCTCAGGGGGAGCGACCTGACCCCGGCTCAGGCCGAGACCCTCGGGCAGCGCCCGGGGCACGTGTGGCTCGAGAGCGAGGTCTTCGGCGGGGCCCGCGTCCCGCTCAGCACCCAGATCCCGCTCAGCGACTCGAGCAGCTTGCGCCTCGGCTTCGAGGCCGGGACCCGGATCGACTACACCGTCACCGACCTCTACCGCGTGCCGGCGGGGGTCACCGACCTGGGCACGATGGTGCGCACCCTCCAGGGCATGGGGACCCGCGCCTTCGACCTGCCGCTGCGAGCGGGCGAGGCGCAGCGCATGACCCCCGGCGCCAAGCGCGTGTTCGAGGGCTCGGCCCACGTCGCGGTCGACGGCCGGTTCCAGGTCGGGCACTCCTTCGGTCAGGCCGGCGCCCTGCGCTTCGGGGCGACCGCGGGGGTCGGCGGCTTCTACCGGATCTCGGGTCGGCACCGGATCGAGGTCGAGCGCCTCAGCGGGAGCGCGGTGCGGGTCCGGGTGCGCCGCGGCCGCACCACGTCCCGCGGCGTGACCGCGGACGTGGTGCTGGGGGCGAGCCTCGACGGCGAGGCGATCCTGGAGGCCCTCCCCGAGCTGACCGAGTACGTGGGCCAGGCGGAGATCGACGGCGGCAAGCTCAGCGCCGAGGGGCGCGCGGCCCTGGTGGCGGCGGGGATCTCGGTCGCCGACGGCGTCGTGCGCAAGCTCCTGCGGGTGCGCGTGGCGGCCAACGCCAGCGCCACCACGATCCGGGACGACCTGGACCTGACCTACCGCTTCGACCTGGGCAACTCCGCGGCGCGCCAGGCCTACGAGCGCGCGGTGCGCGGCGACTTCACCGCCGCCTCCACCCAGGCCGCGGGCGGGCGCGGCGTGATCATGGAGCGCCGCCACGTCGGCGTCGAGCGCCGGACCCACGTCGGCGCCTCGCTGCAGGTGAGCCAGGTGCTCTCGGCGTCGGTCAGCCGCACCACCAGCCTCGCCAACGGGACGATCGACGAACCCCTGGGCACCTCGACCTACGACGTGGGGCGCTACGAGCGCGACTCGGAGTTCTCGTTCTTCTCCAGCGAGCGGGAGCGCAGGATCGACTTCGAGATCGTGCGCCGGACCCGGGCCCAGCGCACCGAGCGCTCGCTGCGCTTCCGGGTCGAGATCCTGGACCCGAGCACGTTCACCAAGGAGGCCCTCGGCTTCCGCCGCCTGGTCGGCGACTGGGGCATGAACCACGTGAGCCAGCTCGGCGCCCGCAACGACGCCGACGGCCTCCGCGGGCGCTACCGCCAGACCCGCACCGTGGTCGAGCTGCGGATCGGGGAGAACGGCCTGCGCCGCCTGTTCGCGAACAGCGAGGCCGGCTACTTCGCGGCCTACGCCCGCGCCTGGCAGGTCTACCACGGCGAGGCGCCGACCTGGGCCACGCGCCACGGCCAGATCTCGGTGCAGGGCGGCGAGGACGACGACGCCAAGCGCGAGCTGCGCCGCGCCGAGGAGTTCGCCCGGCACATGGCGGTGCTCGCAGGGAACCCCAGCGACCGCGCCAAGCGCCGGGCGCTGAACGTGGTCGCCGGCAGCGCGAAGTACGGCCTGTTCGGGCTCGCGGCGCTGAGCTACCTCGTGCCCCGCGACCAGATCTCGCTGGACGCGTCCATGGTGGGGAACCGGATCCGGGTCGTCGACCGCTACCGCGGCGCGAACGCCGACTTCGTGCGCGACCCGCGGGACTAAACCAGAGTTCACGATTCTGAGCGGGCGAGAGTGGCTCCCATGTCGTCAGCGATCTGGCGCTCGCTCGCCCGCTCAGGATCGTGACTCTAGTTTCTAGGAGAGGCTTCGCTTGGTCGTGACGTGTCCTGCAGCGCCGAGTCTCCCGAACGCTAGCGCCCAGGCAGAGCTTCCAGTAGCTAAACGGAAGGCGCGATTCGGTGGGAGGTCAGCACGTGGTCTCAGTGCTGACCACTCAGAATCGCGCACTTCCGTTTAGCGCGCGCCCGACGAAGCAGGCGCCCAGGTAGCTCCGCCGGCGGAGTCGAGCGGGGCGCGAGCCCAGGTCTGCGCCGGGCGGACGGTAGGGGCTGCGGTCCGCGTCAGCCCCCACCCGACCTACTCGGACTTGAGCCCGAGCTTGCCGTAGTGCTCGCGGTAGTAGTCCTGGAAGGAGCCCCCCTTGAGCTTTTGCCACCAGGCGCTGTGCTCGCGGTACCAGGCCACCGTGCGCTGCAGGCCCTCCTCGAAGCTCACCTGGGGCTCGAACCCGAGCTCGCGCTTGGCCTTGCTGAAGTCGATGGCGTAGCGCCGGTCGTGGCCGGGGCGATCCTTGACGTAGGTGATCATGCTCTCGGGGAGCTCGAGGGCCGCGAGGATCCCCTTGACCACGTCCAGGTTCTGGCGCTCGCTGGCGCCGCCCAGGTTGTAGGCCTGGCCGCTCTGGCCCTTGGTCAGCGCGGCCCACACCCCGGCGCAGTTGTCGTCGACCCACAGCCAGTCGCGCACGTTCTTGCCGTCGCCGTAGACCGGGAGCTGCTTGCCCTCGAGGGCGTTGGTGATCATGAGCGGGATCAGCTTCTCGGGGAACTGCCGCGGCCCGTAGTTGTTGGAGCTGCGGGTCACCACCAGCCACAGCCCGTGGGTGCGGGCGAAGGCCAGGGCCAGGAGGTCGGCGCCGGCCTTGGTCGCGGAGTAGGGGTTCCGCGGGTCGAGGGGCATGGTCTCGACGAAGAAGCCGTTCTCGTCCTCGAGGTCGCCGTAGACCTCGTCGGTCGAGATCTGCAGGAAGCGCAGCTCCTTGCCGGTGGCCTCCTGCCGGGCGCGAGTGGCCTCGAGCAGGCACAGGGTCCCGTCGATGTTCGTGCTCACGAACATGCGCGCCGCGAACAGCGAGCGGTCGACGTGGCTCTCGGCGGCGAAGTTGACCACGTGGGTCGGGTCCTCCTCCTCGAGCAGCGCCTTGACCTTCTCGGCGTCGGTGATGTCCCCGACCACGTTGCGGAAGCGCGCGTCCGAGGTCAGCTCCTCGACGTTGGCCTCGAGCCCGGAGTAGGTCAGCGAGTCGAGGTTGACCACACGCTCGACGCCGGGCTGGGCGAGGGCGTAGCGCAGGAAGCCGGAGCCAATGAACCCGCAGCCGCCGGTGACGAGAATCCGCATGTGCCCTCCTGGGGGCCGCGCCTACGCGTCGAGGCGCCGCTTGAAGTCCGCGATCGTGCGCTCGAAGCCCTCGGCTCGCGAGATCGAGGGGCTCCACCCGAGGAGGTCGCGGGCGCGCGTAATGTCCGGCCGGCGCACCTTGGGGTCGCCGGGGGGCAGCTCGCGGTAGACGATCTCGCTCTGGGTCCCGGTCATTTCTATGACCTCTCGCGCCACGGTCAAGAGGGAGACCTCGTCGGGGTTCCCGATGTTCACGGGCTCCCACACGTCGCCGTGCAGCAGCAGGTCGAGCCCGCGCACCAGGTCGCTCACGTGGCCGAAGGAGCGCGTCTGGCTCCCGTCGCCGTAGACCGTGAGCGGCTCGCCGCGCAGGGCCTGGGTGATGAAGTTCGGGAGCGCGCGCCCGTCCTCGAGCTGCATGCGCTCGCCGAAGGTGTTGAAGATCCGCACGATCCGGGTCTCGACCCCGTGCACCCGGCGGTAGGCCATGGTCAGGGCCTCCGCGAAGCGCTTGGACTCGTCGTAGACCCCGCGGATCCCGATCGGGTTCACCCGCCCCAGGTAGGTCTCGGGCTGGGGGTTCACCTCGGGGTCGCCGTAGACCTCGCTGGTCGAGGCGAGCAGGAAGCGCGCGCCCTTGGCCTTGGCCAGCCCCAGGGCGTTGTGGGTGCCGTGGGCGCCGACCTTCATGATCTGGATCGGGATCCGCTCGAAGTCCGCAGGCGACGCCGGCGAGGCGAAGTGCAGCACGTTGTCCACGGGGCCTTCGACCTCGATGTAGCGGGTCACGTCGTGGAGCATGAAGCGGAAGGACTTGTTGCCCTGGAGGTGGGCGATGTTGTCCTTGCTGCCGGTCAGCAGGTTGTCGATGCAGATCACCTCGTGGCCGGCGGCGACGAAGTGATCGCAGAGGTGCGAGCCTATGAAGCCCGCGCCCCCGGTGATCACGGTGCGCGTCACTTGGCCACCGCGGTGTCGAGCCTACGCCCGCGCCCGATCCCGTAGTACTCGAAGCCCTTGGCCTCGACGCGGTCCGGGGTGTAGATGTTGCGCCCGTCGAAGATCAGGGGCTGCTTCAGCGCGGCCTTGACCCGGGCCCAGTCGGGGCGGCGGAACTCGTTCCACTCGGTGCACACCGCGAGCAGGTCCGCGCCCTCGAGCGCCGCGTAGGGCTTGTCGGCGTAGTCGATCCGGTCGCCGAGGATCGCGTGGGCGGTCTGCTTGGCCTCGGGGTCGTAAGCGCACACCGTGGCCCCCGCCTCGAGCAGCATGTCGATCACGGTCAGGCTCGGCGCCTCGCGCATGTCGTCGGTGCGGGGCTTGAAGGCCAGGCCCCACATGCCCACGCGCACGCCCTTCAGGTCGCCCAGGCGCGCCTTGATCTTGTGGAACAGGACCTGCTTCTGCTTCGCGTTCACCGAGTTGGTCGCGCGCAGGATCTCGAGGTCGAGGCCCTTCTGCTTGGCGGTGTGCCCCAGGGCGTCGACGTCCTTGGGGAAGCACGAGCCGCCGAAGCCGATCCCGGGGAACAGGAAGCTGTGGCCGATCCGGGTGTCCGAGCCCATGCCCTGGCGGACCTGGCTGATGTCGGCCCCGGTGAGGTCGGCCAGGTTGGCGAGCTCGTTCATGAACGAGATCCGCGTGGCCAGGAGCGCGTTCGCGGCGTACTTGGTCAGCTCCGCCGAGACGTTGTCCATGACCAGGATCGGGTTGCCCGTGCGCACGAAGGGGTCGTAGAGCTCCTTCATGATCGTGCCGACCCGCGCGTCGTCGGTGCCGATCACCACGCGGTCGGGCTTGAGGAAGTCCTCGATCGCGGCGCCCTCCTTCAAGAACTCCGGGTTCGAGACCACGTCGAACTCGATCTCGGTGTGCTTGCTCATGGCCTCGCGGACCATGGCCGCGGTGCCCACCGGGACCGTGGACTTCATGACCACGACCTTGTGCTCCTGCATGGCCTTGGCCACCGACTCCACCGCCGCGACGATGTACTTCATGTTCGGCGAGCCGTCGGGGTTGGGCGGCGTGCCGACGCAAATGAAGATGATCCGCGCCTTCTGCACGGCCTCGTCGAAGTTCGTGGTGAAGCGCAGGCGCTCGGCGGCGACGTTGCGCACGATCATTTGATCGAGCCCCGGCTCGTAGATCGGGACCTCGCCCTGGTTCAGGCGGTCGATCTTGGATTGATCGATGTCGACGCACCACACGTCGTTGCCGTTGTCAGCGAAGCAGGTGCCTGAGACCAGGCCCACGTAACCGGTACCAATGACCGCGATCTTCATGTAACCCTCGCGAGGGCGACACTATAGGGGGCCCAGAGCCCGCAGTCTAGCGTCCACGGGAGGCCGGGGACCCGCGGGGCTCAGCGCTGCGCGGCCCGCCAGGCGGCCTCGATCTCGGCCTGCACGCTGGGGTGCAGCCCGCGCTGCTGGCTCAGCTCGTAGGCCCGCTCGATCAGGCGCCGAGCCTCCTCGGGGTGGCCGAGCGCGGCCTCGAGCCGGTGCAAGGTGAAGACCCACAAGGGCTGGTTCGGGTAGACCGCGAGAGCCTGGCGGTAGGCCTGAGCCGCCTCGGGGTAGCGCCGGGCGCCGGTCAGGGCGTCGGCGTAGCCCGCCCGCAGGCCGAGGTCCCACGCCCCGCGCAGCTCGGCGGCGCGCTCGAGGTCGGCGATCGCGCCCTCGTAGCGCTTGGCCTTGAGCCGGACCAGGCCCCGCTCGCGGTGCACCTGCCCGTCGGGGTCGCCGGGCGCGAGCCGCAGGCACTGAGCGTAGGCGTCGATCGACTCCGCCCAGCGCTCGCGGTCCCGCGCCAGGCGCGCCAGCCCCAGCCAAGGCAGCTCGCTCTCGGGCTCCAGGGCCAACCAGCCCCGCAGGTCGCGCTCTGCCCCCTCCAGGTCTCCCTGCCCCTGGAGGTAGAGCGCGCGGGCCCGCAGGAAGCGCAGCGGGTCCAGCTCCACGGCGCGCGCGTACAACGCCGTCAACCCCGCGTGATCCTCCTGAGCGCGGTAGATCGTCGCCGCGAGCGCCAGGGCGTCGCCGTGGTCGGGCTCGCGGGCGAGGGCGGCGTCGATCCAGCCGCGCGCCTCGTCCCAGTCCGGGGAGCTGATCGCGATCCGCGCGCGCTGGACATAGCCGGCGGCGGCGGCGGGGAACTCGTCACGACGAGCGCGTCGGCGCCGGCGCGGCGCTGGGCGGAGGTCGCGCCCTCCCACGCCGCGAGGTAGGCGGCGAGCCGCTCCAGCGGCGGCGTCCTGGGCCCTGGACGCCTGAGGCCCACGCGCCGCCGAAGCAGCGCGGCCACAGGCCAACGGCCCGCCTCGAGCAGCCGCCGCCGCGCGCCCCCGGGACGACCCTCGCGGGCGAGGCTGCGCGCAGCTCCTGGGCGCTCGGCCGGGCGCCGGGCTCGAGGGCCAGGCAGCGCAGGCACACTCGCTCCAGCTCGCGGTCGAGCTCGGGCGCAGCGCCCGCGGCGAGGTGATCCGTCCTTGGGCGGTGGCGGCCAAGACCTCGAGCAGGCTCGAGCCCTGCACCGGCGGCACCCCCGTGAGGCAGGCGTAGAGGATCCCGCCCAGGCCGTAGACGTCGGCGGGGGCGCCCACGCGCTCCTTGAGCCCGCTCGCCTGCTCCGGCGCGAGGTAGCCGGGGGTGCCCAGGAGCGCGCCGGTCGCGGTCAGCCGCGCGCGCTCGTCCTCGAGGTCGCGGGCCAGGCCGAAGTCGGTGATCCGAGGGACGCCCAGCCCGTCGAGGAGCACGTTGTCGGGCTTGAGGTCGCGGTGCAGCACACCGCAGCGGTGCACGTAGTCGAGGGCCACCGCCAGCGCGCGCACCAGCTCCCGGGCCTGCTCCCTGTCAGCCCCCGGGCCAGCCGCGCCTGGAGCGTCTCGCCCTCGACCAGGTCCATGACCACGTAGAGCTGGCCCTGGACCTCCCCCGCGCTGCGCAGGCGCACGATCCCCGGGTGCTCGAGCCGGCTGAGGGTCGCGAGCTCCGCCTGCATGCGCCGCCGGGCGCCGGGCTCGAGGGAGCGCGTCTGGGAGTAGACCTTGATCGCCACGCGCTCGCCCTGGCCGCGGGCCTCGAACACCGTCGCCGTCGCGCCGCGACCCAGGGCGCGCCCCAGGGTGTAGCCTTCGATCTCCACACCGCAGTCTGGCCCGCGCCGCTGCCCCGTGCGAGGAGGACCCGTGTACGCCCAGCCCCCCCGACCCCTGACCCGCGCCGAGGTGCGCGAGGTCGACCGCCGCGCGATCGAGGACCTGGGTGTCCCGGGTGTGGTGCTCATGGAGAACGCCGGGCGCGGCCTGGCCGACGCGATCGCGCGGGTCGCCCGAGGCGTCGTGACGGTGGTGTGCGGCACAGGGAACAACGGCGGCGACGGCTGGGTCGCGGCCCGGCACCTCCTGCTCCGCGGGCACGCCCCGAGCCTGATCCTCTGCGGCGAGCGCGCCAAGGTCACGGGCGACGCGGCCACGAACCTGACCGTGCTCGAGCGCGCGGGCGTGCCCTACGCTGTGGCCGCCGACGGCGCGGCCCTCGAGCGGCTGCTGGCCGTCGCTCCGGGCTGGGTCGTCGACGCGCTGTTCGGGACCGGGCTCCAGGGCGAGCTGCGCCCCGACGGGCGTGCCTTCGTCGAGGCCCTGGACGCCTGCGGCGCCCCCGTGCTCGCGGTGGACCTACCTTCGGGGCTGTGCGCCGACACCGGCACTCCGCTGGGCGCAGCGGTGCGCGCCCAGCACACGGTGACCTTCGTCGCGCCCAAGCGCGGGTTCGCGGCGGCGGCGGACTACGTGGGCCAGGTGGAAGTGGTCTCGATCGGCTGCCCGGCGCAGGCCTGGGCGTTCGCGGCCCCGTGAGGCTGTTGGTCGACCCCGTTCACGCTCGGAGCCGGAAGACGAAGGGAACCGCCAAGGCCGCCAAGAGCGCCAAGGCTCCTCCCTGTCGGCCCCTCCTCCAGGTTGGGACGTGAGGCAGCAGGACGTCGGTTCACGTCGTGTCCCTTGCCTGCGCGAGGTGACCGAATCAGCGGAGCCTTGGCGTCCTTGGCGGTTTGGATTCCTGGTCCTGCCGGCGCGGTTTCGCACCAGCCTCCCGTGACCCGCGCTCAGCCCAGCAGGCAGGCCATGAGCGTGACCAGGATCGAGAGCAGGAGCCCCGCGGCGAAGAGCAGCGGGCCGACCCAGCGCTGCCGCGCGCCGAGGGTGCGCAGGTAGACCTCGAGCGCGGGCCCGAGGCAGTAGCAGAGGTTCGCGGCCAGGGCGGCGAGCACGCCGTCGAGGAAGTAGCTCGGCGCCAGGACCCCGGTCCCGAGCACCGCCACGGACACCCCGAACAGGACCGCGTTGTAGGGGATCCGCAACAGCTCCCAGCGCAGGAGCACGCCCTTGTGCGCGTCGACGAAGCGCCCCAGCGCGGTCTCGGCGGGGGCCGTCGCGGCCAGGCGACCCAGGGCCTCGGTCGCCCCGCAGCTCCCGCAGCCGTGGCCCTCGCCCCAGCAGGCGGTGTGGTGCCGGGTCAAGCAGCGGCTGCACACCCGCACGTCCTCCTGGGCGGCGCAGGCGTCGTGGCAGAACGGGCAGCGGGTGGCGGGGTCGTCGGGGGCGACCCGGGGCGGGGCGGGCTTGACGTCGTCGCGCTGGCTCACCCTCGGAGTCTACTCGCAGGCCGTCACCAGCGGACGGAGGCGTTGAGCAGCACGCCGAAGTCGGCGGTGGTCTCGGGGTCGACCAGGTTCTCGAGGATCCCGACCTCGAAGCGCCAGCCCTCCCGCGGCTCGAACTTGAACCCGCCCGCGATCAGGGTCACGTAGTTGCCCACCAACAGGTCCGAGTCGAAGGTCGGCGAGCCGGGGGTCTGGTCGTTCAGGTCGCGGAACAGCTTGCGCTGCCGCGGCGACTCGATCCAGCAGTGCACCACGAACGGATCAGGCGTTGACTTCCGCCAGGCCGAGGTGGAGCTGGCCCGCACGCGGTGCTGGGTCAGCCCCTGGAGGTGCGCGTGGGCGTAGTAGGTCAGCGCGCCGCCCATGTAGAGCACGAACGGCGAGCGCGCCCCCAGCCGCTTGGCGAGGTCCAGGGTCAAGGACACGTCGACGCCGTCGGAGGGTCGAAGGTCCGGCGGCCGGTGGGCAGGCGGAACAGGAGCCCGGCGGTGACCGCGGGGACGTAGTCGCCGCCCTCGGTGAGCTTGACCCGGCTCTCGAGGATCAGGTCGCTGAAGCCGGTCCCGGCGTGGTCGTAAGCGAAGGGCTGGCCGTCTGGGAGCCGACCCGTCACCTGGTAGCGGTTCTCCGGCACGCGGGCGGTCGGCCCCCGGCAGGCCTGAAGGCGTCGTGGAAGCCGTCTGAACGAGTCCATGACGCCGCCCCCGCCACTGGTAGGGCAGGTTGATCCCCAGCTCGATCGGTCAGAAGAGCCCCAGGCGCGGGCTCCGGTGACGGTGCGCACCTCGCCGTCGATCACGTAGCGCCCGTTGGCGAAGGCGTAGGTGTTGGACCACGCGCCGCGCACGGCGAAGCCCACCCCCAGGTGCGGGAGCACCTCAGAGCAGGCCCAGGGGACAGCCGGTTCAGGTTCAGCGGGTAGGGGTCGCTGATCTCGAACAGGCCTGCCCCCAGTTGGGCGGGAGCGGCTCCTCGTCGGGGTCGTGGACCACAGCGGCTCGCCCTCGGCCTCCGCGGAGGGCGCGGCCTCCTGGGCCAGCGCGCACAGCGGCGCGCACAGCGCCAGGAGCAGGAGTCGGCGGTGGATCACGCCTTGCCCTTCGGTTCGGGCGGGCCCTCGGGCACCGCGTCGTGGGGGAGCGGCGGCGCCGCCGGCAGGCGCAGCGCGCGCAACTGCGGGACGGTGGAACGCGAGCGAGAGCAGCGCGGTCCCCAGCCCGATCGTGGTCGAGGTCGAGCCCGAGCAGCGTGCCCCGGCCGCGTCGTCGCGGAACTGCTCGAGGCAGGCGCGGGCCAGGCCGTAGCCCAGGCCGAAGCCCAGGAGCACCGTGCCCTCGCGCCGCGGCTGGCGGAACCCTGAGCCAGATCGAGGAACGCCCCAGGCCGAGGCCCACGACCGAGGCCGGGAGCTGGACCGGGAACACGGGGAGCGAGGTCCCGCCCTCGGCGACCAGGCCTCGCGCGAGGTGGTCCTCGTAGGCCGGGCTCCCGGTGGGAAGCGCACGCCCCAGTCGTCGGTGACGTAGCCGTAGTCGCAGCCGTAGAGGAAGCAGCCGACCCGCGTCAGGCGCCCAGGCCCGGGCCATGGTCGGCTCGCCGCGTCGCCGAAGCGCCAGAAGGGGACCTTGGCAGAGCCGCGCGGCCACGATCCCGGCCAGCGTCGCCGAGACGAAGGCGCCGTAGGCCGTGCGCCCGGAGTGGGTCAGCTGGAACAGCTCGCTGAACGGGCGACCGTTGACGATCCAGGTCGTGCACCCGGCCGCCCACGAGCCCGACCACGATCACGGTCAGGACCATCCACCACGCCCGGCGCTCCTCGATCCCCGAGCGCCGGCTGAGGTAGACCGCAGAGGTGCGCGCCGATCACACGACAGCCCGAGCATGACGCCGTAGCTGAAGACGGGGTGACCGTTGGGCAGGGTGAACAGGACCGGCAGCATGGGCGCGATCTTACCCGTTCGGTCGGCTCACGCTCCGCGCCGGTGGATCAACTCCCAGGCGCGCTCCAGGATCGGGCGCAGGTTGGGAACGCGACCTCGGAGATCGCGTCGCGCCCGCGGATCCACTCCACGCCCACGATCCCCTCGATCAACGCCGGGTTGAAGTCCGGCGTGGGGTTGTCGCAGCGCAGGAAGTAGTGCGGTCGAAGATCGCCTTGCCCTCCGGCGTGCGGAAGGCGTAGCGGTTGGCCGCGAGCTGCTCGACGACCTCGACCTCGTCGGCGATCCCGAACTCCTCGCGCACCTCGCGCACGCGGCCTGGGCCGGGGTCTCCCCGGCTCGAGCTTGCCCTTGGGCAGCTCGAGCGCCCGTCAGGGCCCCAGCGCCCGCTGCGTCGCTGCCGCCGGCGGCGGCCGCTGCTCTTGCGCCGCTCCACACCGCTCGGCGGCGACGCGCTCTCGCGCCGACGCTCGACCTGGCGGCGATCCGAGGGTCCCGCGGCTCCTCGTCAGGGGAGATCCCAGGTCCTCGAGCATCATGCGCCGCGTCTCCTTGCGCGGCTTGCGGTGCGGATCAGGGCGAACTCGACGTCGGGCTCGGTCCCCCGCACCAACACCCCGCCCGCGGAGATCTGGCGCGTGAAGCCCGGGCGCAGCGGGCGGATACTTGAGCAGCACCGCGTCCGCGGCGACCAGCCGGTCACCGCCCACGTCGAGGGGATCCCCTGCCGGTTGGCCCGCGCGACCTCGACCACGAGCACGCGGTCGTCGTCGGCGTGGAACGGCTCCTCCAGCCGCAGCTCGTGCCCGGCGCTCAGCCCGCCCGCGAGGATCGACTCGCGCTCCCCGGCTCGAGGATCGCGAAGGCGAAGTCGTCGGCTCCGTGGGCTCGCGCTGGATCCGGATCCCCGGCACGCTGTGCCCGGAGCGCGCGGATCCGGGCGCCGACCAGCTCGAAGCGCCCGTTGCCCGAGTCGGCGACCACGTCGGCGACCTGCGCCGAACTCAGCTCGAAGGGCAAGCGCTGCCGCACGTTGATCTCGCGCACGGGTCGGCGACCTCGACCCAGCCCTCGGTGTGCGGGGTCAGGCCCACGGTGTCGGGCGGTGACGCAACAAGAAGGCCAGCAGCTTGCTGACCTTGATCGCGTCGAACGCTCCGTCTTGGGGGACTGACACCACGCCGCCTTACACCACGACCTTATAGCAGCTCGCCGAGACTCAGGCACGCGCGGCCTGCTCGGCGGGGCTCTGTGGGGCCGGGCTGGGTTACGCTCTGCGGGTGAGCGACGCGCCCCCCGCGGATCCTGATCGTGCGACTCGGCGCTGGGCGACGTGATCCACGTGCTCCCCGCGCTGAGCGCGCTGCGCCGGCACTGGCCCGACGCCCACCTCGGCTGGGCGGTGGAGACCGCGGCCGCGTCCCTGCTCCTGGGGCACCCCCAGCTCGACCGGGTGCACGTGATCGCGCGCAAGGAGTGGGCCACGCGGCTCAAGCGCGGGGCGGGGCTCTCGGTGGGCACCGAGGCGCGGCAGGCGGTGGCCGAGATCCGCGCCGAGGGCTACACCCACGCGATCGACTTCCAGAGCAACTTCCGCTCGAGCCTGGTGGCCCGGCTCTCTGGCGCCAAGGTCCGGGTGGGCCGCCCAAGCCCTTCGCCCAAGGAGTTCAGCCCGCTGTTCAGCACCCTGCGCCCGGACCCGATCGACCCCCAGGCGCACAAGATCCTGCGCAATATGGAGTTGCTTCGCCCGCTGGGGGTCGCGCTGGACCCGGTGCCCCAGGGCGAGCTGCCCCCGCGCGACCCGGCGGTCGCCGCCGAGCTCCGCGCGCAGCCAGGGCCCCACGTGCTCGTGCAGCCCGGCGTCAGCCGCTTCGGCGCGCTCAAGGCCTTACCCCGCCGCCCACTACGTCCAAGTCGCCCGCGGGCTCGTGGCGAGCGGCGCGCGGGTGTGGATCTCCTACGGCCCCGGCGAGCTCCCGCTGGCCGAGCACGTGGTGGCCGGGGCCCCGGGCGCGCCTGGCCCCGAGACCCGCTCGGTCCTGGACTTCGTGGCCCTGCTCGAGGCCGCGGACTTGTTCGTGGGGGTGGATTCGGGGCCGCTGCACCTGGCCGCCTGCGTGGGCACGCCGGTGCTCGGGCTCTACGGACCCAAGTCCCCCTCGATCTACGGCCCGTTCTTCGAGCCGTCCCGGGTGGTCCGCTCGGGCTACCCCTGCTCGCCCTGCACCTACCGCCGCTGCCCGCTGCGAGGTGCGCCGGAGGAGACCCCCACGGGTACTGGCGCATCTCGCCGTGCATGGACACTCTGGACCCGCAGGACGTCACTGGCCGCAGCCCTCGAGCTGCTGCCGCCGCACGATCCGTCTTCTACAATCCAAGGGGAGCCGAGGGGTCCCATGACCGAGGAACACGAAGGCGCCGTGTTCGAGCCGCTGAACCCGACCAGCACGCGCACGGAGTCGGCCGAGCCCAGAACCTCGACGCCGCTGGTCATGGAAGGCGACGAGCCCGAGGACTGGAGCAGACGTTCCAGGGCCCGCCGTATGCGCCGAGCTCCTGGGCGAGGTCAAGGCGCTGCGCTCGCGGAACCAGCTCTTGCGGGCCGAGCGCACCTCCATGGCCGGAGCGCAGAAATGCGCGCTCGAGGTCGTGATCGAGTCGCTGCGCGAGAAGCTCGAGAACCTGACCGACCTCGCCGCCGAGCTCGAGGCCCCGGGTGAGCTGGGCGAGGCGCTGGAGAGATCCGCCAGACCCTGGGCGACGCGCGTCGAATCGCCGAGAGCAAGAGGCGGTGCTCGAGGGCGAGCTCGAGGAGGAGCGCGCCGCGCGCCTGCGCGAGCGGCGAACCCTCGAGATCGGGTCAGCGAGCTGCAGGAGGAGTCGATCGGCTTCCGCTCGGGCGCGACTCGCTGCGCGAGCGGCTCGGCATCTCGACCACCAGCTCAAGGAGGCCAGGCCAAGCTGCGCGAGTTCGAGCCTGCGCGACGCGCGGCCACGAGCCTCGAGGAGGCGGTCGAGGCCGAGGCCAGGCTCCAGCACGTGGAGACCGAGCTCAAGGCCGTGCGCACCACCCTCGAGAGCCGCGACAGCAGCTCGTCGACCTGCGCACCCGGCGTCGAGCTCGAGGAGGAGCTCGTCGCCGCGCGCTCCACGACCGCGGCGATCGAGACCCGGATCGCCTCGATCGAGGCCGAGCGCGAGGGCGTGCGCGCCGGGCTGATCGCGGCCCAGGAGAAGCTCGGCTCGCAGACCGTCGACAGCGAGCAGCTGCGCGCCCTCGAGGCCGAGCTCCAGACCGCGGTCAGGAGAAGGAGGCCTCGGAGGAGGCCTACCGCCAGCTCTACGAGAACGCCGAGGCCTGGGAGGCCCGGGCCAGCGAGCTCGAGGAGGCGCTGAGCGCGACCCAGGGCCTGCTCAACGACCGCGAGCAGGAGCTCCAGGATCGCCTCGAGCAGCTCAAGGACTCCCAGGAGGAGGCCCTCGAGTCGCGCTCGAGGCGGAGCAGCGCGCGCGGCCAGGAGGCCCAGGCGCGGGAGCTGCTCGGACGGAACAAGACCGGGCGGCTCAAGCGCGACGCCGAGGAGGCCGACGACCTGCGGCAGAAGCTCAAGCGCCGCGACCAGCAGCTCGAGGAGGTCAACGACACGATCCGCGAGCTGCGCCCGCTCCTCGACGACCTCGACAAGGAGAACCGCCGCCTGGCCCGGCTCCTCGGCGACGCCCGCTCCCGCGGCCGCGTCGACGTGGAGGAACTGCTCAAGCGCGAGAAGCTCCTGCGCAAGCTCGACAAGCTCGCGAGTCAGCGCAAGGACTGAGGCCAGCGGTGATCAGCAAGGTCCACGTTCAGAACTACCGCTGCCTGAAGTCGGTCGACGTGGACCTGGCGCCGCTTGACGGTGTTGATCGGTGAGAACGACACCGGCAAGTCGAACTTCCTCGGCGCGCTCAAGAACTTGCAGGTCAACGACTGGGACAACCCGGAGAATCGACGTCTGGGTGACAGGCGAGGCAGTATTCGAGGCTGGAATGAGCGTGGAGACGAGTCGGGCGAGGAGTCGGCATGGGAAGGGCGCTACGCTTGGCTGGAAGCTAGACGCGATCCGCCGGTCTCATTGCCAGCGAGTGGGCCGGCCATGACCGCCGGGGAACCGATTCCATGCGGCTTGGCAATGACGGCGCCAGTGTCCCCGCGCTCCTCGACCACTTCCTACGGACCGACAGGGAGCGCTTCGACTATCTGCGAGAGGCCAAGCAACGCATTCGAGGGCTGAGCGACCTCAAGATCCGCCTGGCTGACCAAAACCGCCATGTCGCGCTCGACCTCAAGCTTGAATCGGGTTACGAATTCTCGGCGGACCAGGCTTCCGCAGGCGTCAAGAACCTCCTCTCTCATCGCCTTGGCTCACCACCCGTCTCCGCCAGACCTCCTCCTCCTCGAGGAGCCAGAGAACGGCCTTCATCCCAGACGTTTGTCGGCCGTGATCCGCCTGCTTCGCGCGCTCTCCAAGGTGAGTTCGCCTACGGCGGGACTCGCCCCTGCCAGGTCGTGCTCTCGACACATTCCCCCTACCTCTTGGACGAGATTGACCCTGAGACCGAGCAGGTTCTCGTGTTTAGCCGTGAGAACGACGGCAGCCGCTGCGCCAAAGCAATCGACAAGAGGGCCTGAAGGTGTTCCTCGACGAGTTCAAGCTGGGCGAAGTGTGGTTTAACGAGCAGGAAGCCGGGCTCACGAAGCGAGCAAGGGCGCGCTGCAGCTCGCGATCCTAGGCGACGGCAGCCGCGACGAGGCCATGCTGCCTGGGCTGCAGACGTTCGCGAACGGGTGTACGACTGGGTCGACCCACTCTGCAGACGTTCGCGAACGGGTGTAGAACTGGGTCGACCCACTCTACAGGCGTTCGCGAACGGGTGTACGACCAGGTCGACCCCACTCTGCAGGCGTTCGCGAACGGGTGTGCGACCAGGTCGACCCACTCTGCAGGCGTTCGCGAACGGGTGTCCGACCAGGTCGACCCACTCTGCAGGCGTTCGCGAACGGGTGTACGACTGGGTCGACCCACTCCTGCAGGCGTTCGCGAACGGGTGTACGACCGGGTCGACCGGGAGTGTCCGGTTTTCTGTGTATGGCCCAGCGGCTGGGTTGCACGGGGAATCGCACGCCAAACAGAGGTAGGGGCGGGGTTTATCCCCGCCCGCGAAAGGCCGGGCGGGCTCGAGGTCGTACGGCAGCTCGGCTGCACCCGAACTTAGGGGGTCGAGGTCGGGTAGATGCCTTTGACCGCAAAGGACGCAAAGGACGCAAAGGGACGCAAAGGTCTGCTACGCCAGGAGTTTCGCGCGACTCAGCTCCGCCAGGTCCGGATCTGGGCGGAGCTACACTCGAACCTCCCGTGCTGGGTCCGCTGACTTCTTCGCAACGATCGGGATAGCAAGCCTTTGCGTGCCTTTGCGTCCTTTGCGTCCTTTGCGGTTAAGAGCATCTGCCCGCCTCGGATCGCCGCGTACCCGGTGCGCACCTACCGCGCGCCCGGGCCGTACCCGCGGCGGAGGGGCAGGCCGACCGCCTCCCACACCACGCTCCAGGAGAGCTTGCTCTCGCCGACCCGGCGGTCGCGGAACACGATCGGGAGTTCGCGCACGCGGAGCCCGGCCCGGGCCGCGCGCAGGGCGACCTCGACCTGGAACGCGTAGCCGTCGCTGTGGGTCCCGCCCACGTCGATCGCCTCGAGGGTCCGGGTCCAGGCCACGCGGTAGCCGCTGGTCGGGTCGTGGAGCCCGCCGCCGAGGAACCAGCGCACGTAGCTCGCCGCGCCGCGGCTCAGGGCGCGACGCCCGAGGCCCCAGTCGGGGCAGCCGCCGCCGGGGACGTAGCGCGAGCCGAGCACGAGGTCCGCGTCCCGCGCCGCGGCGAACAGCGCCGGGAGGTAGAGCGGGTCGTGGCTCCCGTCGGCGTCGAGCTGGGCCACGAGGTCGTAGCCCCGCGCGAGGGCCCAGGCGAAACCCTCGCGGTAAGCGTGGCCCAGCCCGCGGGGGCCGGCGCGCTCGAGCACGTGCAGCTCGGGGTGCGCCCGGGCCCAGGTCCGGGCCAACTCCGCGGTCCCGTCGGCGCTCCGGTCGTCGATCACCAGCACGTCGAGCGCGCAGGGCAGGCGCGTGGCCTCCTTCACGAGCGACGCCAGGAGCCCGGGCAGGCTCTCGACCTCGTTCAGCGTGGGGACGCAGGCCAGCGCGCGCCGACCGAGGAGCGGGTCCGTCACCGGTAGAACCGCGCCAGCCGCGCGGGCGCGACCCCCAGGCGGAACGCGAGGCGGATCGCCCACATGCGCGCGACGGTGGCCGCGACCCCGCCCCGCTCCCAGCGCCGCGCGCTGGTGAGCACGGGCTCGGGCAGGAGCGCGGGGGCGCCCCCCGCCTCGCGCAGGCGGTCGACGAGCAGCAGGTCCTCGCACAGGGGCACCGGCGAGAAGCCGCCCAGCGCCTCGAACAGCGCGCGGCGCACGAACAGGCCTTGGTCCCCCGACGGCGTGGCGAAGGCGCGCGAGCGCAGGTTGATCCCGCCCTCGATCAGGCGGAACGCGCGGCCGGGGGCGGCGAGGACCACCGGCGAGTGCCCCCACTGCGCGGCGGGGCCCAGCGCCAGGATCCGGCGCAGGGCGTGGGGCGAGGGGCGGGTGTCCGCGTGCAGGAACAGCAGCCACTCGCCGCGCGCCGCGCGAGCCCCGGCGTTCTGCTGCGACGCGCGCCCCCGGGGCGCCTCGAGCACGCGCACCCCCGGGCGCCGCGCCAGCTCGGCGGTCCCGTCGGCGCTCTCGCCGTCCACGAGCAGCAGCTCGCAGGCAGGGGTCCAGGCCGCGTCCAGGGCCGCGAACAACCCCGGCAGCTCGCGGGCCTCGTTCCAGGCGGGGACGATCACGCTCAGCCGCGGCGCGGCCAGGGCGACGGGGGGCGCGAGGGCCTCGATCACAGCGTCTCGGCGGCCGGCATGTCGCGGGGACGCAGGAGGAAGTAGACGACCACGCCCAGCACGAGCATGCCGCCGGCGCTGATCGCCATGCCGCGCACCGCCGTGTTCCCCCACTCCCCGCGAGCGGCGTCGGCCAGGATCCCGCCCACGAGGATCGCGACGCCGTTCAGGCCCTTGATCACGAAGTTGAACACGCCGAAGTAAATGCTCACCGAGCCCGCGTGCTCCCCGGTGGTCGCGCAGGAGCTGATCGCCTCGCCCTCGAGCCCGAGGAGCACGGCAGCCATGGGGCCGCCGCAGCCGAAGCAGATCATGGCCGTGGTCCAGGCCGACCCGAGCAGCGGCAGCCCCAGCCCGGCAGCGCCGACGTAGACGACTCCCAGCAGCAAGGACGCGAGCACGACGGACCTCTCCCAGCCCAGCCGCCGCGAGAGCCAGGGCACCCCCACGAACGCCACGAACGCGGTCCCAATGAAGGGCGCCATGAGCAGCCCCACGTCGTCCACGTCTCCGTGCAGGAGGCGCTCCGCAATGAACGGCGCCCCCGCGGTAATGAACGTGAAGGACATTTGCGACCCGGCGAACAGGCAGAGCACGGCCACGAAGCGCCGGTTCCTCAGGGACTGCCGGATCATGCTCCACAGCGACGGCGGGTCGGGGTCCGGCGGCGGCGGCGGCGGGAGGGTCGCGGGCGCGGCGAAGTAGGGCAGGACCATGCACAGCGCACAGGGGATCGCGAACGCGACGGACGCCAGGGTGTAGCCCAGCGGCTTGATCACGTAGCCGCTGCCGACGTTCACGACAGCGACCGCGAGGAAGGTCCCCAGCCCGAGCAGGTTCGAGAGCAGGGTGCGCTCGCGGACGTCGCCGCCGGAGTAGTCCTCGATCAGGGTCCAGTAGGGGATCGCGTAGAACGTGTAGCCCACGAAGAACACGAACATGCCCGCGATCAGGAGGCCCCAGCGCAGGGCCGGCGACATGCCGTGGGCGGGGAGGAAGGTCAGCGCCAGGCCGACGGCGGGGATCCAGAACGCCCCCCACAGGAGCGTGCGCCGCTCGCGCCCCTTGCGCACCCAGGCCTCGCTCAGCCCGCCGGCCAGGGGGTCGGTCACGCCGTCGAAGATCCGGAACAGGAACACCGTGGTCCCGACGAGCGCCGCCGAGAACAGGAAGCTGTGCCCGAGGGAGTCGGGCAGGCTGCTCGCGCTGCTCGACTGGGCGAGCTGATCGCCCGCGCGCACGAACCACGAGTAGAAGAACCGGTCGGGCTCCTCCTCCGGATACTTCACGATCCAGGAGAAGAAGAACCGGGCCAGGCCCATGATCCCGAGCTGCCCGCAGAGGAACAGCACCCGCCGCCAGAGGTTCACGCCGAGCTCCTCCGCGACGTCGCGCGCTCCCAGGTGCTCACGGGGACGCGTCGCTCGCCCCTGGGCGGAGCGTCTTCCCTACGTGCAAGGGCGCGATCCCGAGTGCTCGGCTCACCGAGCAGCGGTCTCGCGCTCCCCCCATACCCAGCACTCGGGATCACGCCCTTGCACCTAGTGGCGGAACACGCGGGTGCCGGTGAGCACCATGGCGACGCCCAGCTCGTCCGCGCGGGCGATCACCTCGGCGTCCTTCTTGGAGCCGCCCGGGTGCACGACCGCGGTGACCCCGGCCGCGTGGGCGACCTCGACCCCGTCGGGGAACGGGAAGAACGCGTCGCTGGCGAGCACGGCGCCCTGGGCGCGGTCCCCCGCCTTCTTGGCCGCGATCTCGACGGCGTCGACCCGCGAGGGCTGCCCGCCGCCGACGCCGACCAGGGCCGTGCCCTGGGCGAGGGCGATCGCGTTGCTGCGCACGTAGCGCACGCAGCGCCAGGCGAAGCGCAGGGCGGCGTCCTCCGCGGGGGTCGGCGTGCGCTGGCTCACGACCTCCCAGGTCGCCGGGGGCGCGGTGTCCTCGTCCTGGACCACGAGCCCGCCAGACACCGAGCGCAGCGTCAGCGCCGCGGGGGCCGGGCGGGCCTCGATCAGGCGCGTGGTCTTGCCCCAGCCCTTGCGCGCGCGGATCCGGGCCACGGCGTCGGGGGTGAAGCTCGGGGCCACGACGCCCTCCACGAACGGGCGCTCGACCAGGGCCTCGGCCAGCGCCAGGTCCACGGGGACGTTGAAGCCCACGATCGAGCCGAAGGCCGAGACCGGGTCGCCGGCCCAGGCCAGCTCCAGGGCGCGGGCGGGGTCGGGGTCGGTGGCCGCGCCGCAGGGCCCGGCGTGCTTGATCACGCACGCGCCCGGGGCCTCGAGCTCGGCGGTCAGGCACAGCGCCGCGTCAGCGTCGAGGTAGTTGGTCGTGCTCAGGCCCTTGGAGCCCTCGAGCAGGCGCAGCCCGCCCAGGCCGGCGGCGGCGGTGGGGTAGAACGCCGCGCGCTGGTGCGGGTTCTCGCCGTAGCGCAGGGGCTCGGCGGGGCCGACCGAGAGCTCGAGCTGCGCGGGGAAGGCCGCGTCGTCTGCGCTGTCCTCGAAGCGGGCGCGCAGCGTGGCCTCGATCGCGCGGTCGTAGTCGCGGGTGCGGGCGAAGGCCGCGAGCGCGAAGCGCCGCCGGGCCGCGATCCCGACCTCGCCGGTCTCCTGCCACTCGCCGAGGAACGCCGGGTAGTGCTCGGGGCCCGGGAGCACCACGACCCGCTCGTGGCTCTTGGCCGCGGCGCGCAGCAGGCAGGGCCCGCCAATGTCGACCTCCTCGATCAGCTCCGGGAGCGCCGAGCCCTTGGCCGCGGCCTCCTCGAAGCGGTAGAGGTTGACCACCACCAGGTCGAAGGGCTCGATCCCCAGCTCGCTGAGCACCGGCTGGTCCTGGGGCAGCCGCGCGAGGATCCCGCCGTGGATCCGCGGGTGCAGGGTCTTGACCCGCCCGTCGAGGATCTCGGGGTGCTCGGTGACCTGGCTCACGTCCTGGACCTCGAGCCCCGCCGCGCGCAGCGCGCGCGCCGTGCCGCCGGTCGAGACCAGGGTCACCCCCCGCGCCGCCAGCGCCTGCGCCAGGGGCACGAGCTCGCGCTTGTCGGCCACGCTCAACAGCGCGCGGCGGATCGCGACCCCGCTCATTCCGTGGGCCCCTGACCGATCCCGCCCTGACTCACCGGGCCGCCGCGCAGGTACTGGCCGAAGCTGCGGGCAATGTCGCCCACGGTGATCAGCCCGATCACGCGCTTGTCCTCGTCGACGACCACCACGCGGTGCACGCCCTTCCAAGCCATGGTCTCGCACACCGCGTCCAGGGGCTCGCTCGCCGGACAGCTGATCGTGACCGGGCTCATGAGCTCCTGGACCGAGCGCTCGAGGAGCCCCGTGACCATGCGCCCCACCGCCGGCGCGTCCCCGGGCGCGCTGGTGCGGTCGAGCAGGCGCGACGTGGCGCGGTCCCGCGGCGGCTGGCCCTTCTTGGGGATCCGCATTTCGCTCGAGCCGTGGGGCAAGAGCGAGTAGGTCAGCGCGCGCAGAATGTCGGTCTCGGAGATCACCCCCCGCGCGCAGTAGTCCTCGTCGACCACCGGCACGCCGGAGAAGTGGCTGACCCGGAACAGGTGGATCAGCTCCTCGATCTTCATGCGCAGGGGAACGCAGGTGGGTTTGGGCGTCATGACGTCGCCCGCGGTCAGACCGGCCATGGGGTGCCTCGCAGGACCGGGATCCTACCAGGGCCCGCCAGGACCCGCGCCGCGCCGGGGGCTGGCCTCAGCCCTCCGCCAGCCGGTCGGCGAGGTAGTCGACCCGGGCCCGGTCGAGCTCGCGCACCAGCGCCTCGCGCTGGGCCTGCAGCGCGCGGCGGGTCTCGGGCCCCAGCCGCCGCGCGGCGCGGCGCACGCTGCGCCGCCGGCGGCGCGCGGCCAGGGCCTCGAGCCACAGCAGCGCAATGAACCCAGTCAGGGGCAGGGTCGCCAGATACGGCCCCGCGGCGTACCAGCCGCCGAGCTGGTAGATCCCCCAGGTCTGCCCGGCGTAGCACAGGCCCAGCGCCAGGAGCCCCACGAGCAGCTTGACCGTGGACGTGTAGAGCCGCTCGGGCCCCAGCACGCCGACCACGAACCGCGGGAGCTGGTAGTAGAGCAGGTGGTTCACCGCGCCCCACACGGCGAAGGGCGCCGCGGCCCAGAACGCGAGGTCGTCCTGGGGGCGGGGGGCCTTCTGCCGGCGCAGGGCGCGGTCGTCGATCCCCGCCGCCTCCAGCGCGCGGGCGTAGTCGGCGAGCTGCGCCTGGACCTGGGCCACCCGCTCGGGGTCGCGCTCGGCGAAGGCGCTGACCGCGCGCGCGATCGCCGCCGTCGCCGCCAGCCGCCCGCCGATCTCGTGCTCGACCCGCTGCCCGTAGAGCCGGTCGAGCTGGGCCACCAGCGGGTCGAGCTCGGGCCGCGCCACGTGCACGACCTCGGGCTCGAGGGCGTCCTTGACCGCCGTCGTCAGCGCCCGGGCCGGGGCGAAGGGGTCGTCGGCGGTGTCCTGCGCGGCGAAGGGGCGCACGTCGATCGGCGGAGTGAACGCCACCCGCGCCCGGCTGCGGAAGGTGTCCCGCGCGTCGTAGATCAGGGCGACCGGGACCACGTAGACCGGCTCCTCCGTGCGCGCCTGCGCGCCGAGGGCGATCCGCGCCAGGCCGGTCTTGAGCCGCATGAGCCGGGGCTCCTCCTGACTGACCCCCTCCGGGAAGATCAGCACCGCGTCGCCCTGGGCCACCGCCAGCTCGCAGGCGTCCAGCGTCTGCTGGTTGTCGACGCCCTCCTCCTGCGGGCCGTCCTGACGGCGCGCGATCGGGACCGCGTTCAGCGCGCGCAAGAGCGGGCCGGCGGGCCCCTTGAACAGGGTGGCCTTGGCCACGAAGCGCAGGGTGCGGTCGAGGTGCGCGGCGACGAGCAGCACGTCGATCAGGGTGTTGGGGTGGTTGGGCGCGAGGAGCAGCGGCCCGCTGCGGGGCACGTCCTCCGCGCCCTCGAGCTCGAGCTCGCGGAAGTAGACCCGCAGCGCGTGGCGGACGAGCGGACGCAGCACCGTATGCAGCACGGGCACGGCCTAGCTCGCGTCCGGCGCGGGGTCCGCCGGCTCGTCGTCGGCAGGTTCCTCCGACTCGGCGAGGGCGCGCTCGAGGCCGTAGCCCACGCCCCGGGGCGCCAGGGCGTAGGGGGTGTCCGCCAGCAGCCGGCGCAGCTTGCCGTAGGCCGCCTCGAGCCGGCCCAGGGCCCCGGGGTCGCGCCAGGTCTCCGCCGCGTCCGCCTGGCAGGCGACGAGCAGGCTCGCCCCGTCCGGGAAGCCCGCGCCCGCGAGCAGGACCCGCGCCAGGGAGATCAGGGTCGGCGCGCGGGTCTGGGTCAGGGCCTCGAGGTGCGCGTCCTGGGCCTGCTGCGCCCGGCGATCGGCCAGGCACCAGGGCAAGAGCTGCTCGGCGTCGAAGCGCTCGAGCAGGTCCTCGAGCCGCGCGAGGAACGCCGTCGGGGTCGGGCGCAGCACGAGGTGGCGGAACTCGAAGGCGAGCTCGCGCACCTGGGCCGCGATCGGGATCTGGCTGGCGACGTCGAGCAGGCGCACCCGGGCCAACGCCGGCTGCAGCCCGCCGCCGACGTCGGGGTCGGCGCAGCCCAGGGCCAGGGCGGCGAGGGTGCAGGCGGTGCGCTCGGCGGAGCCGCCGCTGGGGTCGGCGCCCTCGCGCACGAGGAGCAGCCCCAGCGCGGTGCGCCCCAGCCGCGCGCCGTCGTCCCCCGCGGGCCCGCCCAGGACCTCGGACCAGGCCTCCCCGCGCAGGAAGCCGGCGAGCTCCTCGTCGCAGCGCCCGTCGAGGGCCTGGAGCGCCAGCCAGGCGGCGTCCTCCGCGAGCACGTCGCGCCCCGACTCGCGCCGGTCGAGGGCGAGGTGGGCCAGCACGCGCTCCACGAGGTCGTCGTCCGCGTCGTTCACCCCCCAAGTGTTCCACACTTGCCCCGGCGCCGTCAGCGGCCGGTGGCTGAGTAGCATGACGCCCCCGCCCGGGCTCCGCGTCGGAGGGGGAGCCGAGGAGGCAGCCATGAGCGAGCTGGACCCCGCCGACCGCGCGCGGCTCGAGGCCACCCTGGGGACGCGCGTGCGCGCGGCGCGCCCGATCCACCGCGGCTACACCCCGGCCCAGCGCTGGCTCCTGACCCTCGCCGACGGGCGCAGCGCCTTCGCCAAGGTCGGGGTCGACGCCAACACCGCCGGCTGGCTCCGGACCGAGCGCGAGCTCTACGCTGCGCTGGCGGGGTCGGCGTTCCTCCCCCGACTCCTCGGCTTCGTGGACGACCCCGCGCGCCCCGCCCTCGTGCTCGAGGACCTCTCCGCCGCCCACTGGCCGCCGCCCTGGACCCGGCCCCAGGTCGACGCGGTGCTCGCGGCCCTCGAGGCCGTGCACGCGCAGCGGCTGCCCCTGGCGCCGATCGGGTTCATGGGGGGCAGCTTCGACGGCTGGACCCAGGTCGCCCAGGACCCGGCGCCGTTCCTCGGGCTCGAGCTCTGCTCCCCCGCCTGGCTGGAGGCCGAGCTCCCGACGCTGCTCGCCGCGGAGGCCGAGGCCGAGCTCGGGGGGGACGCGCTCCTGCACTTCGACGTGCGCAGCGACAACCTCTGCCTGCGCGACGGGCGCGCGCTGTTGATCGACTGGAACCACGCCTGCTGCGGGAACCCCGAGGTCGACCTCGCGTTCTTCCTCCCGAGCCTCGCCGCCGAGGGCGGCCCGCCCCCCGAGGCGCTGCTCCCCGGGCGGCCCGCGCTGGCCGCGCTGATCAGCGGGTTCTTCGCGGCGCGGGCCGGGCTCCCGGTGATTCCGCACGCCCCGCGGGTGCGCGAGATCCAGCGCCTGCAGCTCGAGGCCGCGCTGCCCTGGGCGGTGCGCGCGCTGGGGCTCTCCGCGCCGCGCTGAGCGGGGACAGCCCTGTCCCTCGCCAGGGACCGGGCTGTCTGCGCCGCAGCGCCCCCAGCGGGTTAGCCGCGCGGCCTGGGGCTTGCACGGGAGAGGGCAAACGTCGCCGCGATCCCGCGCGACCCCAGCCCAGGGAGGCTCCATGACCCCGTCCCCGTTCGCCGCCGTCCTCGCCGGCCTCGCGCTGCTCACGCCCCTGGCCCTCGCGGGCCCGGACGCCCCCACCGCGCCCCGCGCCGAGGACGCCCCGCCGCAGGAGGCCCCGCCCTACGCCTACTCCGACGCCGAGGTCGCGGCCCGGGTCGGCTCCGCGCTCCTGCTCGAGCCCAGCGTGGCGGTCGCCACCCTCGAAGCCAGCGCGGAGGACGGCGTGGTGACCCTCAGCGGCGAAGCCCCGCACCTCCTGGCCCGCGACCGCGCGATCGAGGTGGCGAGCAGCCTGCGCGGGGTGCGCGCGGTGATCGACCGGGTCGAGATCCGCCCGGTCGAGGTCGACGACGACGAGCTCCTGCACGGCGTCGAGGCCGCCCTCGCGCTGGACCCCACGACCGAGGCCTACGAGGTCCAGATCGCGGTGCAGGACGGCGAGGTGACCCTCGCGGGCGAGGTCGACTCCTGGCAGGAGCGCGCGCTGGCGGAGCGCCTGGCCAAGGGCGTCGCCGGGGTGCGCGGGGTCGAGAACGCGCTCACCCTGCGCGAGTCCGCCGAGCGCGAGCCCGAGGAGGTCGCCCAGGACGTGCGCTCGCGCCTGCGCTGGGACACCCTGGTCGACGACGGCATGCTCGTGGTCAACGTGGACGCCGAGGGCCAGGTGATCCTGCGCGGGAGCGTGGGCAGCCTCGCCGAGCGCCGGCGCGCGGAGGAGCTGGCCCTGGTGCGCGGCGCGACCGCGGTCGACGCCGAGCGCGTGAAGATCGCCGCCTGGAAGCGGACCCCCGACCTGCGCGGCTCCAAGTATCTGGACGTGAGCGACGCCGAGGTCCTGGACGCGCTGCGCGCGGCCCTGCGCTACGACCCCCGCGTCGACGTCGAGCCGATCCGGCTCTCGCTGGCCAACGCCGAGGTGACCCTCGAGGGCACCGTCTCCAGCCTCAAGGCGCGCCGCGCCGCGGAGCGCGACGCGCAGCACGTCGTCGGCGTGCGCTCGGTGCGCAACCTGCTCGAGGTCGAGGGCGAGCCGCCGACCGACGCCGCCCTCGAGGTCGCGCTCGAGCTCGTGCTCGCGCGGGACGCCTACGTCGGCGGCCGCGGGCTGACCGTGCGCGTCGAGGACGGCGTGGTGCACCTCGCGGGCACGGTGGCCACCCCCTTCGAGCGCGCCGTCGCCGACGACGCATGCGCCCGGGTCTCCGGCGTGCTCCGGGTCGAGAACGCCCTCGAGGTCGAGGAGCCCGAGCAGCCGTTCTACGAGCGCCTGCGCATGAACTACGGCTGGGGCCCGACCCAGTTCCGCTGGACCTGGGACCCCCCGGCCGCGACCCGCGACCCCGCCCTCGACCCCTCGGTCCAGGCCACGATCGAGTCCGAGCTGCGCTGGAGCCCCTTCGTCGACGAGGAGGACGTCGAGGTCTTCGTGCAGGAGGGCGTCGCGCACCTGACCGGGACCGTGGGCTCGCACATGGAGCGCAAGGCCGCGATCCAGTGCGCCTACGACGGCGGCGCCCGCGACGTCGAGGCCGAGCTCACCGTCGAGGACGCCACCCCCAGCGACTGAGCCGGACACGCGTCCGACGACCGAGCCCGCGCACCCGCGCGGGCTCGCGTCGTGTACGCGGAGCGCGCTGGCGGATCCCTCCCTCCGGAAGGGTGGAAGGCCTGACCCATCCGGGCGGGGATAAACCCGGGATAAACCCCGCCCCTACCCCCGAATGCGCGGGCGCGCAGTGCCCGGGTCCTCGCAACCGAGGTGCGAATCCGCTCCAATCCTGCGCGTGCGCGCACACAGGGGTAGGGGCGGGGTTTATCGGTTTATCCCCGCCCGGGTCTGTCAGGCCGCTTTCGCAGGAGAAGGACACGTCCTCCCGCCCCGAGCGGCGGAGCGCCCAACCCCGGTCAGCTCTGCGCGGCGCGACGGTAGGTCCACACGCTGAGCTGGGCCAGGCCGGCACCGAGCAGCGCCGCGATCATGACGAACCAGTCCCCGCGGGGGCTGCGCGACTGGCTGGGCGGCAGGACCTCCAGCTCACGCAGCACGATCAGCGCTGCCACGCCCAGGATCGCGCCAAAGGCGAGCGCCAACCGCTCGACGATCTCGTGCTTCGGCCTCCAAGGACTCACGCGTCGTCTCCTCCGACCGCCCGCTCCTCGAAGCCGAGCACGTGCACGATCGCGCTCAGGCTGAGCCGCGTCTCGCGCGGGACCTCGGCCTCGGGGTAGACCCGGCGGTAGTCGTCTTCGAGCTGCGCCCGCAAGCGACGCAGGAGCTGCGCGCCGACCCGCTCGCCCAGCCGGCTCGCCGCGCGCACCCGCGCGGCCGGGCTCGGGGCCTCGAGCAGCCCGCGCGCGGCGAGCTCCTCGCCCAGCTCGCGGTCCGCCCGGGGGCGCGCGCTGCGCGCCCCCGGCCACTTGAGCTCGAGGTAGGCGCGCTCGGCGGCGGTCAAGGCCCCGTCCGCGAGCAGCGCGTCCCGCGCCTGCTCGACGGCCTCGCGCACGCGCCCGCGCAGGCGCTCGGCCTCGTCCTCCACCAGGCGCCAGGCAGGGTCCGCGGCGTCGGGGGCGGCCAGGGCCTCGTCGGGGGGCAGCGGCTCCTCGGGTGCTCGGCGCAGGCGTCGGCGGCAGTGGTAGCCGAAGGCGCTGGCCACGTAGCTGCGGAAGCGCGCGCCGCGCTCGAAGGTCGCGAGCAGCCCGCCCGACTCGGCGCAGCTCGCCTCCGCGAGGAACTCGTGGGCGAGGGCGTCCGCGGCCTCCTCCGAGCAGCCGAAGCGCGCGCGCGCGAGGGCGCGCAGGCCCGCCACGTAGCGCTTGTAGAAGCTCGCGTAGCCGAACTCGGTCCAATCGGTAAATCGCGTGGGTGGTAGACTCACGGGCCGTGCAGGCGAGCCTAGGGCTTGGCTCCGCGTCGCACAACACACCCGGGGAGGCGCGTGCCGGACTGGGAGCAGCTGCTCGAGGCGATCGACGACGCCCGGCCGCCCGAGCTCGCGGGCTACGCGGTCGAGGGGTTGATCGGCGAACGGGGCCAGAGCGCGGTGTTCCGCGGACGCGACCCTCAGGGCCGGCCCGTGGCGATCAAGCGCTGGAAGGTCGCGAGCCCGCGCGCCGAGCGGGAGGTCCAGGCCCTGGCCCGGGTCCAGCACCCCGGCGTCGTGCGCGTGCGCGAGCTGGCCACCGACGCGGCGACGGGGCTCCCCTGCGTGGTCATGGAGCTCGTCGACGGCCGCCCGCTCCTCGCCGCCGCCCCGCGGCTCGAGCCCGCGGACGCGGTCGAGGTCGCGCGGCGGGTGGCGCTGGCGCTGGAGGCGGTCCACGCCCAGGGCCTCGTGCACCGGGACGTGAAGCCCGACAACGTGCTCCTCACCTCGGCCGGCCCGGTGCTCGTGGACTTCGGGGTGGTCAAGGAGCTCGCGCCGCCGCCGGACCTGCGGACCACGCGCACCAACGCCCCCGCCCCGGGCACGCGGCCCTACATGGCGCCGGAGCAGCTCGACCCGAGCGCGGCCGCGTCGGCCCCGCGAGCGACCTCCACGCGCTGGGGTCACGCTCTATCAGTGCCTGACCGGGGCGCTGCCCTTCGAGGCCCGACGCGCTCTACGAGCGCCGACCCGCGACGTGTGGCGGGCGCCAGCGCCCGGGGCCCGGGTCGCGGGGGTCGACCCCGCGCTGCGCGCGCGGGTCAGCGCGTGCCTGGCCTTCGCGCCCGAGGGGCGCCCCGACTCGGCCGCGGCCCTCGCTGCGGCGCTGGGCGCGTGGCGTCGGCGTCGCGCGCGGCCCTGGCGCGGCGCGCTCCTGGGGCTCGGCGGCGTCGCGGCCCTCACGGCGGCGGCGGTGTGGAGCGCCGGGGAGCCCCCCGCGCCAGCGCCCGTCGCCGCGGTCGCCGCGCTGCACACGCTGACCCTCCAACCGGGTCCCCTCGAGGGGCGCGACACCTACGTGGACGGCGTGGGCTGGTACCGCAACGACAACTTCGGCGCGGAGCAGGCGCTGCGGGTGGGGCACCGCCCGCCCCAGAGCGGGCAGACCGGCGAGCAGCGCGGGTTCCTGGCCTTCGACCTCACGCGCCTGCCCGCGGGCGCCGAGGTCGAGGCCGCGACCCTGACCCTCACCTGCATTCAGTCGCTCTACCTGGACGAGGCGTCGACCCTCGAGGTGCACGCCGTGCGCGAGAGCGGCGCGCGCACGCCCTGGCGCGAGGGCACCGGGCTCCACGACGCGCTGCTCGACGGCGTGGCCTGGAGCGGGACCTTCGCCGGCCAGGGGAGCGACCCGCGGACCGCGAGCGCGCGCCCCGAGCTCGACCCGCCGGACGTGGAGCCCGCGGCCCTCGACCGCGCCACGGTCCGGCCCTTCGCCGGGGAACCCTTCACGGTCACGCTCGACGTGAGCCCCGCGGTGCGCGCCTGGCAGCGAGACCCCGCGTCCAACCTCGGCTTGCGCCTGGCCCTCGCCGCGGAGGACCGCACGTCGGGCTGCAAGGTCTTCGCCACCAGCGACGCGGTGGACCCCGCGGCGCGTCCGCGGCTGGAGGTGCGCTACCGCGGCGCGCCGGCGGCGTCGGCGCCCGACCTCGCCCAGCAGCGCGCGCGCGCGCGAGCGGCGGCGCGGCGTCTGCTCGCCGACGCCGAGGCGGAGGCCTCCCGCGGCGCCTGGGATCGCGCGCTCCAGGCCTGCACCCGCGCGATCGAGGCCGCGCCGTTCTGGGGGGCGCCGTTCTTGGCGCGGGCGGGCTGCGCCGAGCGCCTGGGGCTCCCGGCCCTGGCCCGGCTCGACGCGGGCCGCGCGGTGGGCTGCCTCGAGCCCGCGCTCGGTCCGCCGGCCTACGCCGCGGTGGCCCGGCTCGGGCTCGGGCTCGAGAACCCACTGGTGCGGCGTCAGGCCCTGGGCGCGCTGACCCTGCTCGCCCTCTCCCAGCGCATGGACCCCGAGGTGAGCGCGCTCTATCAGGGCGCGGCGCGGCTGGGGGTGTTCGCCCCGGACGCGCCGGCGAGCTGGGCGCCCTACGCCGAGGGCCAGCTCCTGACCCTCGAGGCCAGCCGCGCCCGCGCCCCCGAGGCCGGCGCCGACGTCCTGTTCGTGCTCGCGCTGCTGCGCGCCGCGCGCGGCGCTCCGGAGGCCGCGGCGGACTACGCCCGCGCCTGCGCCGCGGACCCCGGGCACTCGCTGGCGGGGATCGACCCGCCGCTGGGCCCCGGGGAGGTGCGCCTGCTCGAGACCCCGCCCGCTGCGCCGACTGGACGCGCGCCTTGCTCGCCGTCGGCCAGGTGACCGCGGCCCGCGCCGAGCTGGCCGCCGCGCGTCGCGTGGCCCGAGGATCCGAGCTGCGCGCGCTGGCGGCGTGCCTCGGGGACTGAGTCAGTCGAGGTTCGCGGCGCGCATGCGCAGGGTCCGGGGGCACGGGGTCGGGCCGGTCCCAGGCCAGGGTCAGCCGATCGCCTTCGAGGTGCATGCGCCGCAGGACCACGGGTAGAGGATCGCCTCGCCGTCGGCGCCGGCGACGATCACCCGGATCCAGAGCTCGGAGTGGTCGACCTTGTAAGGCTCCTGCTCGGCCGCGTCCCAGCGCCAGGCGACGACCCGGTGGAACGCGTCCTGGGGAAAGCGCACGGCGAGCACGCGCTCCTTTGCGAAGTGCTCGCTCCACTGCGTGCGGGCGAAGGCCTCGAGCTCGGCCTGGTCCCCGCCGACGTAGGCGTTCCTGGGGGCGCGGGTGTCGTCCACGATCGCCTCGGCCAACTGGCCCATGGCCGCCTGGACCTCGCGCTCGAGGGCGCTGGCGTTCGCCGCGAGCCCGCCCTCGCCTCCGATCAGCTGCACCAGGTGCGCCACGTGGCGCACTTGGGCCAGGTCTTGTTCAGCGGGCTCTCGGGGTGCACGAAGGCGCGGTGATCCTTGGCCGCGACCGCCGCCTCGACCTGGGCGCGGACCTCGGCCACGAGGGCTCGAGGTGCGCCGCGGCGCCGCGGACGAAGCCCTCGAAGCGGGCCACGTAGGCGGGGAACTGGTATTGCCCGTCGTTGAGCACGAAGGTCAGGTCGTTGGGTCGGCCGCCCTTGAGCGGGGCGTATTTCTCGACGAGGGCCGGCCACTGAGCGCGGACCACGGCGAACTGCCGCGCGGCCTCTTCCGCCTCGCCCAGGTGCGGGGTGCGGAAGGGACGGCGCAGGTAGCCGGCCTGGTAGTCGATCAACCCGCAGTGCACGATCGCGCGGTAGAGCGCCTGGGCGCGGGCCAGGTCCCCGGGGTACTCGGGCGCGGCGAGCAGCGCTGCGCGCTGGGCCTCGCGGGCCTGAGCCTGGGCCTGCGCCGCCTCGAGGTCCGAGCCCATGCCCGCGAGCTGCTCGCGGAGCTGCTCGAGCTGACTGAGGAGCATAGCGACCAGGGTGTTCTCGGCCGGCAGCTCGGCGAGCTTCTCCTGGGCCTGGTCGAGCTTCTTCTGGAAGCGCTCGGCCACCCGGTCGTTGAAGGTGTACTTGCCGTCCACGCCGTAGTGCCCGAGCTCGGTGCCGAGGTTCTCGAGCAGGGTCGCCGCGTGGTTGAGCTTGCCGGCGGCCTTGCCGTCGAGCCCGCTGCGGGCGCCGAGGCTGCCGCGCTCTTCGACCAGCCGCGCCAGGCGCTCGCGGGCCGCCGCGATCCGCCCCAGCGCCGCGGCCACCTCGGGGTGTTCGCCGGGGAGCTCCTGGAGCTTGGCCTCCGCGCCCGCGAGCTTGTCCGCCGCGCGCTCGCCCACCGAGTCGCTGTAGTTGCGCTCGCCGGCTTCGTAGGGGCCGAGGTCCTCCTCGATCCCGCTCACGGTCTTCAGCGCGCGCTCCAACGCGCGCGCTGCTTTGCTGTCGAGGTCCTGGGCCGAGGTCATGCACGCGCTCGCGATCAGCGCGAGCGCGGCGCCGAGCCACACCTGTTGGGTCACCGGTACGCGCTCCTGGGGTTGGGGTCCAGGAGTGCTTTGTCGGCGCCCGCCGCCGTGGACGGACCTTTCTTGGTTTTTTTAGGCCGCGCGACGCTCGACGCGGGGAGCGCTCGGCGCCGCGGGGGTCAGGGCGCGCCCCAGGTCGAAGTAGGTGAGGAAGTCGCTCGAGGTCGCGAGGCCCCAGCGGACCTTGGTGCGCAGCAGGCGGCGGCCCTCCCGGGCGAACTGGGGGGTGCAGGTGCCCCAGGGCGCCGGGGTCCCGGCGCCGCCGGCGGCCAGCTCGCCCACGAGGCGCGCGAGCTCGATCCGGTGCAGGGTGGCGAGGGTCGCGTAGCGCTGGCGGCCCGACTCGCCCAGCTCCCGGCGCCACCAGGCGCGGCGCAGGCGTCCGAGCTCCTCCCGCAGCAGGCACAGCCCGCTGAGGCCAGCCCGCAGCCGCAGCTCGACCTTGGCCAGCTTCTTGCCGCGGGCGCGGTCCTCGGCGGTGCCCTGCCCGGCGCGCAGCCGCGCGGCAAGCTCGGTCAGGGTCTGGCGCAGGGCGCGCTGCTGGCGCAGCAGCTGGCGCTCGAGGGTGCTGAGGGCCATGCGCCGCTTGCGCACGCCTGGCCGCACCGACGTGGTGGGGGCGGGGGCAGCGTCGTCCTCGATCCGCCCGAAGGCGGAGCAGAGGGCCTCAGGAGTGCGGCGGGTGAGGGTGGCAGCGGTCATGGCGAGTGTCCTTCCACTCGACCTACGGCTCGCGTCCGCCGGATGGCTCACTTTGCCTGGAAGTTTCTCGGCGGGCGTTGTGCGGATTGGACTTAAGGAGAAGCCCCCCTCGCTCCGAGCGGGGATCAAGGGTCAACCCGGCCAACTGAGCGGGGGCGGGTCGTGGCGCGGTTGAGCGAGGGCGGGCCCTGGCGCGGCTGAGCGGGGGCGGGCCGTGGCGCGGTTGAGCGAGGGCGGGCCCTGGCGCGGCTGAGCGGGGGCGGGCAGATGTCTTTGAACCGCCGAGGCGCCGAGACCGCAGAGGGTATGCAGAGGGCGGCGAGGCCACAGGCTCGCCCACAGGCTTCGCTGGTTCGACGTCGTGTGGGGGATTCGATTTTCTACCGCCAAGGACGCCAAGCCCGCCAAGGCTCCGCCAGTGCCTCGTCGTTCGGTCCGGAGCCAAGGAGGAGTAAGGGGCTCCGCGCACGCGAAGGCGCCGCGACCTGGACCCTCCGTCGACCCAGCCTGCCCGGGCGTCGCCGGGCCGGCGAGCGGCGTGGCGCAGCCGGTGCGCAGCATGAGCGGGCGCAGCCCGCGAATGTCCCGCGCGAAGCGCGGGACGAGGCCCGTCTGCGGGCCGCGCAGCCGGTTCAGCCGGTGCACAGCATGAGCGGGCGCAGCCCGCGAATGTCCCGCGCGGCGCGGGACGGGCCCGTCTGCGGGCCTCCCGCCGAGCGGGCGCGGCCCGCGAGGCTCCTGTGGGTGAGGGGGGAGGGGCTTGCCCCGGGTCCGAGGGGGCATGGGACAGGCCCCCAGAAACAAGCACTCCCTCGCTCCCTTTCTGGGCGATCAGGCGGTGGGGGCTCCTCGAGCCCCACCGCCTGGTCGCAGAAAGGCGAAGGGAGCACGCAGCTGCGCGCTCCCTCGCTCTAGGGTTGGTTCCGCTCGGGGAAGCCTAGGGAATGACGAACAGCTCGCTCTCGCCCACCGCGGTGCCGTTCATGCCGGTGAGCGTGGTGCCGCCGTTGAAGCCGCCGATCACCAGGGCCTT
Organism: Planctomycetota bacterium; assembly: GCA_041402045.1. Taxonomy (GTDB): domain Bacteria; phylum Planctomycetota; class J058; order J058; family J058; genus JAGQRJ01. The sequence goes on from JAWKSZ010000033.1 coordinate 35,703, forward strand.
GCTGCCCAGGGCGACGACGCGGTGGCTGCGGCGAGCCATGCCGAGCTGATACTGCTCGGTCACGTTGAACTGCGCCCGATAGATCTCGCCGGAGGCTACCTCGGTCATGGCCTGAGCCTGATAGTCGAGGGCGATTCCGCCGACCACCAGCACGTCGTCACCGAGGGCCACCGCCGCGGCGCGGCTGCGGGCCTGGGCGAGGTTGCCCACGGCGGTGAAGGTGTTGGTGGTCATGTCCAGGCGCTCGACGGAGGTCAGGGTCTGGGCCCCGGTGTCGCCGCCGAAGACGAGCAGGTCACCGCTCGCGAGGACCGACGAGGCGTGCCAGCGACGGTTCTCGTTGAGGGCCGCCCCGGCGCCGAAGGCGCCGGCCTGCATGTCGAAGGTCTCGCTGTCCGGCGCCATGTAGAGCGCGACGTTGGGGTTCTGCTGGGTGGCCGCGTAGAGCTGGCCGCCCACGAACACCACGCTGCCGCCGACCACGTCCGCCGAGCCCTGCTGGCGCGGGAGGGTCATGGTCGTGCCCTGCATGGGGACGAAGGTCCCGGTCGCGGGGTCGTAGAGCTCGGCGAGGGGCAGGGTCCCGCCCTGGCCCTGGTTCACCGCCGCGTTGTAGCCGCCGGCGATCAGCACCTGCCCGTTGGCGAGGAGGGTCGCGTAGTGGTTACGGCGCGGGGCGTTGAGCTGACCGGCGAAGGTGAAGGCGTTGGTGGTGGGGTCGAACAGGAAGGCCGAGGCGAGGTCGGCGACCACCGCGTTGCCCGTGGCCGCGTCGAAGCGCTCGACGCCCACGCCGCCCACGATCAGCACCTGACCGTTCGCGAGCTTGGTCGCGGTGTGGTCGAGGCGCGCGGTAGCGAAGGGGCCGTTGGGGCCTTGCAGCGCCATGTAGCCGCCGGGGTTGCCGCCGAGGCTGGGGTCGCTGACGTTGGTCCAGGCGCCGCCGTCGTAGATCTCGCTCTGGACGACGAAGCCCTGGTTGTCGGTCACGCCGCCGACCACGAGCACGCGCCCGTCGTCGAGCACCGTCGCGGTGTGCAGTCCGCGGGCGGTGTTCAGCGCCCCGGCCATTTGGAACCCGGCGGTGAGGCTGGTCTCCACGTCGACCTGGTTCGTCGGCATCGTCGCGCCGCCGGCCCAGCTGAAGGTCGTGGTGGCCAGGACGTTCATGCCGCTCGAGCTGCCCGCGCCGACCTGCTGGTCGTTGAACTGGCCGCTGAGCTTGAACACGGGGTTCATGCCCAGGGTGATCGTGACCTGGGTCGGCTGGGGGCCCATGACGTAGCTGGCGCCCTGGCCGAAGCTGTCGCCCTGGACCGGGAGGCCGAACTCGCCCGCGGGGTCGAGGACCGGGGCCGGGACGGGGAGGATCGTCACGCCGCCCATGACCTCGCGGTCGAAGGTCACGGTCAGGGTGTCGCCCATGGAGGCGTCGTAGGACTGGTCCGCGTCGTCGAACATGACCGAGGCGATCGCCGCCATGCCCGCGGGAGCGGCGGGGGTGGCGTCGACGATCACGTCGTAGGTGCCGGCGGCCGCGGTCGCGTCCTTGTGCTTGACCGACACGTAGTAGGTCGCGGTGGCCGCGGCCTGGTAGCTGACGAAGGACACGCCGCCCGGCAGGTTCGGGTCGTCGTCGTTCTGGTCGATCACGGTGCTGCCGTCGCTGTCGATCAGGGTCAGGACGGTGTCCATGCCCGCCTGGAGGTTGGCGGTGCGGAAGGCGTAGGTGGTGCCCATTTGCAGGTCGACCACGAACCAGTCCTCGTCGGCGGCAGACTCGATCACGCCGCTGATCGTGCCGGTGTTGCCGGCGAGCACGAGGGGCGAGCCGGTGCCCGCGTCGTTGCCGTGGTCGTCGGCCGGGGGAGGCGGCGGGGTGGTGCCCGGCATGCCGGCGACCATGACGTCGTACTCACCGCCCGCTTGGGTGGGGTCGATGTGGATCACGGCCAGGTAGTAGGTCCCGTCGGCGGGCGGGGTGAAGCGCATGGTCGGGTCGTTGGGAACCCGCGACGTGAGGGTCGAGCCCGCGGGCTGGGTCGCGTCGTCGTCGTTCTGGTCGATCAGGGTCGTCCCGTCCGGGGCGAACAGGCCGAGCACGGTGTCCATGGCGAGCTGCAGGTTGCTGGTGGTGAACTCGTAGTCCTGCGAAGCCATGAGGTCGATCGAGAACCAGTCGACGTCGCCAGGGGTCTCGATCTTGCCGGTGAGGGGCATGCCCATTTGCAGCGGGCTGGCCGAGGCCGCGTCGTTGCCGTGGTCGTCCGCCGGGGTGGCAGGGGTGCCGGGGGTCCCTGGCGTGCCGGGGGTCCCAGGCGTGCCCGGGGTCCCAGGGGTGCCGGGGGTCCCAGGCGTGCCGGGCGTGCCCGGGGTCCCAGGGGTTCCAGGCGTCGGCGTGCCGGGGGTCCCAGGCGTGCCGGGGGTCCCAGGCGTGCCGGGGGTCCCTGGCGTGCCGGGGTTACCCGGGTTCGCCGGGTTCGGCTGGCCGGGGTTGCTCCCGGGGCCGATCGGGGTCGCCGTCTGGCTGACCGCGGTCGCGATCAGGGTGTAGGTCCCGGTCGCGGCGGGGTCCTTGAGCAGGACCTGCACGTAGTAGGTGCCGTCGCTGGCCGCGTTGTAGGCGATCAGAGAGGCCAGCACGTTGGTGGTGGCGTTGTCGTTCTCGTCGAGCACGCTCATGCCGTCGGTGTCGATCAGACGCACGACGGTGTCCACGCCGGGGGCGAGGTTGGTGGTCTCGAACTCGTAGTCCTGACCCTGAGTCAGGTCGACGGCGAACCAGTCGACGTCGCCGCCGGCGTCCACGGTGCCGGTCGCCACGGCGCCCACGCTGGGCGGCGCGCCGAGCGTGGTCGCGGACGCCGCGTCGTTGCCGTGGTCGTCTTGCGCGGACGAGGTGACGGCGGCCGTGGTGGTCGAGCTCTTCTTGCTGCTCTTCCCACCGCCGCAACCCACGGCGAGGGGCAAGAGAGCCAGGGCCACGAGGCCCAGTCGGGTCGAAACGTTGAACATGCAGGGTCTCCCAATCTGATCAGGAGCCACTCGCGCAAGCCCGGTGCCGCCGGTGAGCGCTTGCCGAACAAGGGGTTAGTGCCAAACCGAGGCGTGTCCATCGTGCACGGTTCCCAGATCTCGTTCCCAGATCTGGGTGCCTGCCGCCGCTCGGCCACACCTCCGGCGGCTGAATACAATTCCCTTACACTCAGTAACTTCTGACGCTGCGTGCCCGAATCCGGGGGCAGGCGGGGTCGAAGTCGCGTCGCAGGCGGCGGAAGCCGAGCCGACGCTCCCGATCGCGCGCGGGACGCCAGGACGGCTTATCCCACAACGTCTCGCTCCTACCCTGGGCGAGTGCCATCGGGATCGGAGCGGTCGCCAGGAGCGCGCTCGGGCTGGGGTCGGGTGAGGACGTCGTAGAGCTCGAGCGGTGCGCCCAAGACGAACCCCGGCACGTAGATCCAGTCCACCCCCACGATAAGGAAGGGCGTGTAGAGCACCGCCAGGGTCACCCGCATGGGCACCGAGCGTAGGTCCCCGTACACCCGCTGCGGCGAGTCGGGGTCGAGCGCTACCGCCCAGAATCCGTAGGTGTAGCACCCTGACCCGAGGGCGACCCACGCCGCGAGTACGAGCGCGAGGGGTCGGGCCCTCCGCCTCACTGGGGCCCTCCTTGACCAGGACTCCCATGCTCGGTCGACGGAGCCCCCGGCGCGGTGGCGCGATCCCCAACAGGCCACTTCGGCGGGCCCAACGTCCGGCTCAGCCAAGCCAGAAAGAACCACGGCTGGGCGGGGGCGTAGAGCCCGTCGATCACCAGGCTCCAGGGGGTCAGCCACAGCGCGCCCAGCGCGGTCTTCAATCCGGGGTCGCGTCCTGGGAACCAGCGCTGGTGCGGCTGAGTGGTGAGGCGCGGCCCGCACAGCGCCTCGCGCCACAAGGTGCAGGTGAAGCAGCCCGTGGTGCTGGCGAGCCACAAGGCGAGCAGCGCGGTCACCCGCCTCACGACCCACCGCGCAGCCGGGCCTCTTCGGCCTCGAGCCGCGCGCGCTCCTCGGGGGTCAAGGGCTCGAGGTAGGCGAGGACCTTGCGCACGTAGGCACAGAGGTAGACCGGCTGCAGGGGGAAGCTGAACAGGTCGATCGTCAACGTGAGGGGCGTGTAGCGGAGCGCCTGCGCGGCGCGTTCGTAGGGGTCGTCGCTCGTGAACCTGCCGACCCCCAGCCCGAGCCGCGGCGTGGGATACGCCGCCTGCAGCCAGGTGTCGAAGGTGTGGCAGCCCGAGACCCACCCCAGCAGCGGGAGCAGGTACACGGTGCGGAGACGCCGTGAGTGACGAAGGGGAGCGTTCATGCGGCCAGGGTAGGCCGCGGCGAGGGTTCGCTCAGCTAAAGAATCGAACCGTATTCGTTAAGCAGGGCTATGGCTTACTCGACGTCCCAGCCGCTGTAGTAGAGGTCGTGCTCGCGGGCGAAGCCGCGCACGCGGTCGGAGATCGCGAACACGAGCTCGAGGTTGCCGAGCACGGCGGACTTGCGCAGCACCAGGGCGTAGAAGGTGTCGCCGTCGCGGTCGGTGCGCTCCTCGACTTCGCTCGGCTCGAAGCCGGCGCGGCCCGCGGCCTCGCGGGCCGCGGCCAGGGGCTCGCGCTCGCGGGCGAAGAGGTAGTGCTCGACCTTGACCGGCTCCCGGAGGGACACGCCCCGCGCGCGGAGCTCGGCCAGGTTCGAGAGGTCCGCGGCCTCGCGCTGGGCGCGGGCGTGGTCGGCGTAGACCTTGGCCAGCTCCTCGGGCTCGGCCAGCTCGGCCATGCTCAGCTCGCGCGGCATGGCGGCCAGGCGCGGGGCGAGGAGGTCGTTGAGCGGGGCGAGGATGTCGAAGTGCCCGCCGCCGAGGATCGGGGCGAAGCGCACCTTGGGGTTGGTGCTCGCGTCACGGAGCGCGAGGAGCGAGTCGTAATTGCCGCCCTCGCCCTCGATCACGAGGGTCGGGACCTTGATCGCGGAGAGGAAGCGGATCGGGCTGCGCAGCTCGCGCTCCTTGGCGTTCGCGGGGTCGTAGGTCAGGACCTCGTCGCCGTAGGTCGAGGGGTCCCCCACCGGGCCGAAGGCGATCACCCCCTTGAGCCGCTCGGTCGAGGCGGCGACCAGGAGCGCCAGGGTCCCGCCGGTGCTGTGCCCGCCCAGGTAGATCCGGTTCGGGTCCACGTAGTCGACGTGGCGCAGGTACTCGATCGCCGCGAGCACGTCGTCGACCTCGCCGAAGAAGGTCTCCTGGTGCCCGGGGTTCCCGTAGCTCCCGCGCAAGGTGGGGTAGAGCATGACCAGCCCCGCGTGGCGGTAGGCCTGGGCCGACTGGTCGTTCTCCGGGTCCGGCTCCTCCCACACGAACTCGCCCGCGCCGCCGGCGGGGAAGCCGCCCACCAGCCACACGATCGCGGGGTGCCGCGTGCCCTCCTCGGGGGCCACCCCGAGGTAGGCGCCCATGGGCCCCAGCGCGGTCGGGACCTCGACCTTGGTGAACAGCGACGGCGGCGGAGCGGGCAGCCCGCCGTCGGCCTCGCGCACCTCGCGGGTGAGCGTCGTCTCGAAGCCCTTGCGCGCCTCGAGCAGCGTGGGGCCCTCGGCGCACGCGACCGCCAAGCACGAGAGGGCCAGCCAGAATCCCCACGACGTCCGCGTCACGCGGCCTCCTCGCAGGCGGCGCCTGCTGTGATTCGGGGTGTCGGCGCTACTCGGCGGAGCCGAGCTGGACGTAGCGCTCGGAGACGTAGCCCTCGAGCACGCCGCCCGCGAGGGAGGCGCGCACTCGCAGCCACCCTTGATCCCGCGCCAGGACCTCGACCCGCGTGTCCTGAGGCAGGGCGCCCAGCACCTTGTGCTGGGTCCCTGGCCCTTCGCGCAGGTTGAGGGAGGACGCGGTCACCCGGCCCAGCTCCAGACCCGAGCCGCCCGCGCCGCCTCCGCCGCCCGACGGGCTGGCGTCGGCGTCGTAGCGCTTGGCGGTGTTGAGCTCGGCCCAGTTGGAGCGGCCCACGTTCCCGTGGGCGTCGGTCGCCAGCACGCGCCAATAGTAGGTGCGGTTCTTGCGCAGCTTCTCGGTCAGGGCGTGGCTCGTGGCCGCCCCCGGGAAGGGCCCCAGGCTCTCCACGCCGCGCTTGTGATTGCGGTCGCTGTCGATCTCGATCGAGTAGGAGACCTGCTCTGCTCCGCGCTTGGAGTAGCGCCAGGTCAGGGTCGGCGGGGTCTCTACCTCGTCGCCAGCGCGCGGCCACGTCGGCTCGACGTCCGGCGGGATCAGGTCGGTCTGCAGCGTCTGCCAGTCGAGGGAGGTCACCCCCTCGTCGGTCGTGACCTCGACCTTCCAGCGGTAGGTCGCGCCGTGATCGAGGGAGATCGGCAACGCGTAGACCGGCTCGCGCAGGCGCTTGAGCTCCCCGGAGTCGTGGAGCACCCCGTTCTGATCGTCGGCGTCGTCGAACAGCACGCGCACTTCCGAGATCCGGGCGCGGCCCAGGACCTGCCAGCCCAGCTCGAGGCCGGTGCGGTCCTCCTGCACGTGCTCGGCGGAGATCCAGCTCCCGGTGCGCGAGCGCCGCTGCGGGAGCAACACCAGGTCCCCGTCCGGCGGCACCCGGTTCGGATCGATCACCACGTGGAAGTGGTCGTCGTGCTGCGGCCAGCTCTTGGCGACGGGCACCGCGTCGATCACGCGCTTCCCGTTGTAGAGGATCTGGTTCGCGCCCAGCTCGTGCAGCAGCTCAGCGAGCTCGAGGGTCAGCTCCTGGTCGGGGAAGTTGACGTGGCACACGTTCTTGGGGCTCGTGAACAGGTCCGCCGTCAGCCCGTCCTTGTGGGTCTTGTGCGGAGGGAAGGCCGACGCGTCCGGCTTGCTCATGTCGCCGATCCGCAGCCGCGGGCCCTCGGGGTGCCGACGCAGCCACTCTCGCGCCACCAGGGTCAGGTAGCGCACGAACACGGGCCGACCCCAGTTGTGCCCGCTCCCGGTGGGCGAGGTGAGCACGTAGGCGTCGTCGACGGGCATTTCTATGTAGCCCGCGGACGAGACCTCGGGCTCCTGGCCCAGCGCCGTGGCGCAGGCCAGCACAGCGATCCCTACCCAGGCCCGGGCCCGGCTCACTTGGACGAGCCCCGCGAGCGCTTCTTCTTGCTCTTGCGCTTCCCGCCCGAGCGAGGCGCGCCGGAGTCCGCGTCGCCCTTCGCCTCGTCGTCGGCGTCCTGCGCGTCCGCGTCGGCGTCCTGCGCGTCCGCGTCGGCGCCCTGCGCGTCCGCGTCGGCGTCCTGCGCGTCCGCGTCGTCGTCCTTCGCGTCCGCGTCCTGCGCGTCCGCGTCGGCGTCCTTCGCGTCCGCGTCCTGCGCGTCCGCGTCGGCGTCCTGCGCGTCCGACTTGCTCGAGCGGAACCGATCCAGGGCCTTGGCGGTCTTGCTGCCCGCGCCATGGGTCTCGGACGCCTCGTCCTTGGCCTTGGCCTTCGTCGGTACGCTGGGGACCAGAGGACGACCCGTCGGGCGCGGGGAGGAGGGCGCCTGGGGCTCGGCAGGGCTCGAAGCCGCGGCGGCCGCGGCCACCCGGGGGGGCGTGTAGTCGACGGGGGGGAGCAAGACGCGCCCCGCGCCGAGGACTTCGGCCTGCGCCGGGAGCGCGAAGCTCAGGCGCCCGTCGTCGTCCCGCGTCACCTCGAACTGGAGCTCGGGGCTGAGGCTCACGGCGTAGGCCGCGGGCAGCCGCACGCGGCGGCCCTGGACCTCGGCGCCCTCCGGGAGCGTGAGCTCGATCCAGCCGTCGGCCAGGAGCGCGTCGCGCACCCCCGCCCAATGGCGGACGTCCTGCTCGACCGGCCGCGGGGCGAGCTCGGGGTCGAAGGCCGCGGCGCGTGCAGGCCCGTAGGCGGGGGGGAGCCACACGCTCAGCCCGTCCTCCTCGCTCCCCATGGGGAGCTCGAGCTGCCAGCGCCCGTCGGGCAAGCGCTCGGCGACCATCAGCGGCGGCGGCGGCCCGTCGGCCGAGAGGATCAGGGTCCCCGCGGAGAGCTCGGCGTCCGGCGGCAGCTCGAGGCACGCCCAGCCGTCGCGGTAGACCACCTCGCGCACCCCGAGGTAGGTGTGCGTGGCCAGCTCCCCGCCGTGAGGGGCGGCGCCCGCGTCGGCGTGCTGGGGCACGCAGAAGCGCCCGTCCTCGCCCTTCGTGCTGCCCTCGGGGAGCGTGAAGGTCACGCCGTCCTCGCTGGCGAAGCACAGCGGAGGACGCCACCCGATCCGGCCCGCCGCGGCCAAGGGCACGAACACCGCGCGGGTCTGCGGGTCGTAGCCCGCGCTCGCCGGCAGCGAGAAGCGGAGCTGACCCTCGGCGACCTCCGGCGGACGCGGCGCGGTGACGGTCCCGTGCCCGTCCAGCTCGGCGCGACCCACGACGCTCCCGTCGGAGAGCAGCGCCAGGCTCGTGGGCACGTTGGTCCAGCCCTCGGGCACCGCCGGCGCGAACACGAAGCCGCGGGCGACGTCGAACTCCACCGCCGGGTCGGGCTCGGCGTAGACCACGCAGTCCTCCGCGTAGGAGACGCGCTGGTACATGCGCCGGGTGCCCGTGGCCGCGGCCGCAGCCGGCGCCGCGCCCAGGTCGAGCTCCTCGCCCGCGAGCAGCTCCTCGGTCGGCTTGAGGTCGGCGAGCTCGTCTATGTCCGACGGAATGTCGACCATGGTCCGCTCGCCGACGAAGTCGTCGGCCTCGGCGGGGTCCCCGGCGTAGGGGTCGTCGAGGAGCGGAGGCCCGAAGGGGTCCGCCGCGCCCACACCGGCCTGGGCCTGCGGCTGCTGCGCGCCCCCGCCGCCCACCAGGAACGGGTTCAGCTCGTCGAGGGACTGATTGGGCTTGAGCCCGGCGAGGTGCGCCGGGGGAACCTGACCCGCGCCGCCCCCGCCGCCGAGGTCGTTGGCGTCGAAGCTGAACGGGTCCGCGCCGGCGTAGCCCGGCGCCATGGTCCGCTCCGCCCCGAAGGGCAGGTCGCCTGCCCCGGCGTAGCCGGGCGCCATGGTCCGCTCCGCCCCGGGCGGCAGGTCCCCCGCCCCGGCGTAGCCCGGCGCCATGGTCCTTTCCGCCCCCGGCGGCAAATCCCCCGCCCCGGCGTAGCCCGGCGCCATGGTCCTTTCCGCCCCGAAGGGCAGGTCGCCGTCGGCGTAGCCCGGCGCCATGGTCCGCTCCGCCCCGAAGGGCAGGTCGCCGCCGGCGTAGCCCGGCGCCATGGTCATCTCCGCCCCCGGCGGCAAGTCGCCGCCGTAGCCCGGCCCCGCGTCCTGGGCGTACTCGGGGACGAAGGTCCGCTCCGGATTGAAGTCGTCGGGGATCTCACTGGTCGAGGGGGTCGGCTCGGCGTCTTGATCGCCCTCCTCCTTGCCCCCGAACCAGCCGAACAGCCCGCCCTTCTTCTTGGGCTTGCCGCCCTTCTTGCTGTTGCCGCCGCCCTTCTTCTTGCGCGCCATTAGCGGGCGGCCATTTCACACAGCCGCTCGAGCTCCTCGGCGGTCAGGTCCTGGACTCCGAGCTGCTCCAGGGCGCGCTCCTGCAGCGCGCGCTGACGCACTTGGCGCAAGTGCGTCTCGAGGTCGTGCTCCACCCCCGGGACCTTGAGCCCGCGCAGGGGGACCACCGCGCCCTCGTAGCGCACCAACACCTTGCGGTCGACCTCGGCCTCGATCGCGGCCTCGAGGCGCACGCGCAGCGCCTCGGGGAGGTCGAGGGCGGCCAGCGCCCGCGCGAGGTCGCTCCCCGACTGGGCGTCGGCGAGACGGTCGCGGGTCAGCGCGTCCTCGCGCTCGCGCAGCGCGTTGAGGTTCGCGCGGCTCGCCTCCAGCGCCGAACGCAGCTCTTCGCCGTCACGCTCGGCTTGCTCCTTGGCCGCCGCGACCTCGCGGTCCCGGGCCTCCTCGGCCTCGCGCACCGCCGCCTGCGAGCGCTCCTCGGCCTCCTCGACCTTCTGCTGCGCCTCGCGCTGGGCGGCCTCGAGCTTCTGCTCGGCCTCGCGCTGCGCGGCCTCGACCTTCTGCTCGGCCTCGCGCTGCGCGCCTTCGACCTTCTGCTCGGCCTCCTGGGCCTTGGCCTGGGCCTGGCTGACCTCGTCGCGCAGGCCCTGCTCCTGGCCCTCGAGCTCCTGGACCCGGGACTTGGCAGCCTGGGCCTCGCCCTGCGCGGTCTCGAGCTGTCGCCGCAGCTCGTCGGCCTGCCCCGAGGCGGCCTTGAGCTGCTCGAGCTCGCTCTTGGCCGCAGCCAGCTCGCTCTGGGCCTGGGAGAGCGCGGCGGGGTCGGCGCCCGCGGGGCCGGAGCCGCTGCCGGAGGCCGCCGCCGGGCGCTGGGTCCAGAACTTGACGTAGGTCGCCTGCCCCAGAATGAACACGGCGCGATCGGCGAGGGGCACGGTGCTCCCTGGCGCGGTGCGCTGCATGTTCACGATCGTGGCCGGGCTCATGGCGTTCAGCCAGAACTGGCCGTTCCCGGGGTAGATCTTGCAGTGCTGCGCGTCGACGCCCGGGTCCTGGACCTTGATCTCCACGCCCTGGTCGCCGCTCCCGAGGGTCAGGGTCGCGGCGGGGTCGAGGTCGGCGAACTCCTGGTCACGGGAGCCCGTGAGGAACTGAATGCACGCCATGCTCAGCGTCCTTCCTTGACCGCCACGAGCAGCGCCGCGCGCTGCTCGGAGCTCAACTCGGTGATCCCCGCGTCCCGCAGCGCGCGCGCGCGCTCCTGGTCGCGGCGCAGCTTGCGCAGCGCCTCGAGCACCGTCGAGTCGGCGCCCGCCGCCTCGACCTCCGCCAGGCTGAAGCGCTCGCCGCGGTCCGCCTCCAGCGCCGCGTCGACCTCCGCCGGGACCAGGCGGGTCAAGCGCGGGATCGCCGCCGTAGGCAGCGGCAGCTCCGCCAGGCGTCCGGCGAGGTGGTGTCCCGCGAGCACCGAGGGAGCGCCAGCGCGGCGCCCCGGGGTCCGGGAGTCTTGGGCGGTCGTCGAGCTCACGAGCGGGCCTCCTGCGAGGGTGGCGGTCCGGCGCCCGAAGGCACCGACCGGCGGCTAACGCTTTACCAGTCTGGGGTTCCTCGGCGCCACGCGCAACCCTACCCCGGCCGGGGCTCGACGCCAGAGGCGTGAGCCTGGCGCCCCTGACGGGTAGGCTGGAGCCGTGAACGCAGCAGCAGGCTAGGCGCGAGGTGGTGTTCTCCCTCGAGGGCTACCGGATTCGCGGAGAGATCGCCCGGGGCGGCATGGGCGCCGTCTACGACGCGCTGGACCCCCTGGGGCGGCGGGTCGCGATCAAGGTCATGCTCGGCGAGGGGCTGGCCGACCCCGAGCTGGTGGCGCGCTTCGCGCTCGAGGCCCGCGCCCTCGAGGCCCTCGACCACCCCGGGATCCTGCGGGTGCTGGCCCACGGCTTCACCGCCGGCCAGCCCTACATGGTGCTCGACTTCCTCGAGGGGCCCACCCTGGCCGAGGAGGTGGCCGCGCGAGGGCCGCTGCCCGAGCCCGAGGCCTGCGAGATCGCGCGGCGCGTGGCGGCCGCGCTGGCCCACGCCCACGCCCGGGGCGTCGTGCACCGCGACCTCAAGCCCGAGAACGTGATCCTGCGCGGCCCGCGAGACCCGGTGCTCGTGGACTTCGGCCTGGTGCGCATGCCCTGGCAAGAGCGCAAGCGCCTCACGAGCAGCGGCACGATCCTGGGCAGCCCGAGCTACATGTCCCCCGAGCAGGCCATGGGCCTGCTGCAGGTGGGCCACGCCGCCGACCTCTACGGCCTCGGGGCGACCCTCTACTTCCTGGTGACCGGGGCGCCGCCCTTCCACGGGCTGGGCGTGCTGCAGGTCCTCGAGCGCGTGATTCGCGAGGAGCCGACGCCGCCGCGCACGCGGCGGCCCGAGCTGAGCGCGGAGGTCGAGGCGGTGATCCTGCGGCTCCTGCGCAAGGCGCCCGCCGAGCGCTACGCCGCCGCGATCGACGTGGAGGACGCGCTGCACGGGATCGGCGAGCCCCGCCCCCGGCGCAGCGCGCTGCCCCTGGTCCTGGCCGCGGTGCTGACGCTGCTCGCGCTCGGACTGGGCGCCACGCTGACGCTGCGCGGCGAGGACCCGGCGGACGCCTACGTCGAGCGCGCGCGCGCCCTCGTGGCCGAGGGGGACATCCTCGCGGCCGAGGAGGCCCTGACCGCGGCCCTCGCGTTGAACCCCGATCACCTCGCCGCCCTCGCGGGGCGCGGCGCCGCGCGCGCGGGGCGCGGCGACCTCCAGGGCGGCCTGACCGACCTCAACCGGCTGGTCGCGCTCGACCCCGACAACCTCCGCGCGCGGCGCAACCGCGCCTGGGCGCTGACCCGCGCCGGCGACTACGACGCGGCGGCCGTGGACCTGGCTCACGGCCTGGAGGTCTCCCCCGACGACGCCAACCTGCTCGCCGTGCGCTCGGCGTGGCAGCTGGCTCGGGGCCAGGTCGACGCCGCGGCCGCAGACGCCCAGCGCGCGGCCGCTCTCGCCCCGGACGACCCCGACGTGCTGCGGGCGGTGTGCGACGTCTACCTGGAGCTCGAGGACTTCGAGGCCGCCTTCGCTGCGCGCACGCGGCTGATCGAGCTCACCGGGACCCCACAGAGCTACCTGGCGCGCGCGGTCCTCGCGGCCAAGCTCGAGCGCACCGTCGAGGCGGCCGCGGACGTGGCGCGAGCCCTGGAGCTCAACCCCACCTCCAAGGAGGCCTGGCAACTCCAGGGCGAGCTGCTCCTGGACCTGGGCGATCACCAGGCCGCGCTCGACGCCGCGGCTCGGCTCAACGAGCTCGCGCCGGAGCTGGGGCTGGGCGACCTGCTCGCGGGGGACGTGCACGTCAAGCGCGGGGAGCTCGAGCGAGCCCACGCGGCATACAGCCGCGGGCTGCGCGCGGATCCGCGCCACCGGGCCGCGCGCTACAACCGCGCGCTGATCGCCTGCAGCTTGCGCGACTTCGACGCGGCCCTGGCAGACCTCGACCGGATCCTCGCCGCGAGCCCGGACGACGTCGCCGCCCGCTCCCTGCGGGGAGACGCGCTCATGAACCTCGGACGTTCCCACGACGCGCTCGAGGAGTACGACCGGGCGCTGCGGCTCGACCCGACCCTGCCCCAAGCCCACGTCGGTCGCGGCGAAGCCCTGGCCTCCCAGGATCGCTACGGGGAGGCCCTCGCCGCGCTCTCGCGGGGGATCGAGCTCGAGGAGCGCGCGGAGTTCCTCGCGAAGCGCGCTCGGCTGCAGCTCGCCCTCGGGCGCCCCGAGGACGCCCTGCGCGACTGCGAACGCGCGCTCCAGCTCGAGCCGACCTCGGCGGCCGCCCTGGACGGGAGGGCCCGGGCGCACCTGGCGCAGGACGACCTGTCGGCCGGACGACGCGACGCCGAGCGCGCCCTGGCGCTGAGCCCCGAGCACTACGCGGCCCGCACGACGTTGGCCGAAGCGCTGACGCGGCTCGGCCAGCCCCAGGCCGCGCTGGCCGCCGCGGAGCGGGTACCCACGACCTCTCCGGCCTACGACTCCGCGCAGCTCGAGCGGGCGCGGGCGCTGTTGGAGCTCGGCCGCGGATCGGAGGCCTTGTCCTGCGCCGAGGCGGTGTTCGCCCGCTACGAGGGCGCGATGCGCCCCACCCACGAGGCGCTGCTCGGGCGGATCCTGTTCAGCCTCGAGCGGCACGACGAGGCGTTGACCCACTTCGAGCGGGCCCTCGCCACGAACCCCGGCCACAGCACTGCCCTGCTCTACAGCGGCTTGACCAAGGCCCGACTGGGGCGCACCGACGCCGCGATCGCCGTCCTCAGCGACTACCTGCGCGCCTACCCGGCGAGCGGAGTCGCGCGGGCCTACCGCGCGCGTTCCCTGGCCCAGCTCGAGCGCTGGGACGAGGCCCTCGCCGACCTCGACGCCTGCCTCGAGCGCGACCCGAGCTATCGGCTGGGGCGGATCTTTCGCTGCGTCGTGCGCTCCCAGGCGGGGCTGCACGCGGGCGCGCTCGAGGACTTCGAGGCCGCGGCGCGGCTCGGGGCCGCGGACGAGCCCGACCTCCGCCCTCTGTGGGCGGAGGCCCTGGCGGCCAAGGCCGCGAGCGAGCGCGCGTTGGCCGCGGAGTGATCAGAACCCGTCGGGGGCGGGGGGCGCGGCCCACTCCTCCCAGATCGTCTCGGGGTAGGTCTGCGAGCGGCGGGCCCTGAGCCCGAGCTGCACCCAGGGACGCGGGCCCCACATGGCCACCCCGGGGACGTGGAAGCGGTAGGCGCCCGAGCCCGCCTCGCCCAGGGACACCGCCTCCACGAGCTGCTGCCCGGGGAAGCGCGCGCGGCAGAGCACCTCCCACCCCGGCGGGACGTCCCGGTCGGGGATCGCGACGAGCTGCAGCTCGGGGTGGTCGGCCTGGTCGTCGAGGGCGAACAGCCGGGGGAGGTCGACCTGGGCGCGCGGCGCGTCCGCCGCGGCCTCGATCGTGCGCAGGACCGTGAGCTCGAGCGCGTCGACGTCGATCCGCAGCCGGCTGAGCACGTGGGGCCACTGGACGCCCGCCCGCGCGGCCTCGAGCAGCCGCGGGAGCACCTCCTCCCCCGCGTGCTCGACGAGGGCCGCGACCCACACCTCGCCCAGGGTGCCTACCACCTGGACGCCGCGCTGCTGGTCGAGGGTGGGGAGGTCGAACAGCTCACCCAACGCGAAGGGGTGGCGGGCGTGGGCGACCGCGACGTAGACCCGCGAGGGGAGCGGGTCGCCGTCGGTCGCGCGCCAGGTCGCGTAGCGCACGAGGCCCTCGCGCAGCGGGAGCCGCGGGTCGAGGGGGCCCAGCTCGCCCAGCCGCCGCTCGAGCAGCTCGCGCGCGGTCTGCTCGGCGAGCTGGCGCGCGGGGGAGGGGCCCGCGTCGAGGCGCAGGCGCCCGGGCCCCGCAGGGGCCGAGGGGGGTACGAGCACGTAGTCGCGCGGGGGCGGCGCCGACTCGCCCAGGAGCGCGGCGACCCGCGCGGGCACCTGCTGCAGCTCGGGGAGCAGCGCGCGGACCTCGGTCAGCGCGCCGGCGGGGGCGCTGAGCCCGATCCCGCTGTGGAGCACGGTGACCTGGCCCTGCACGAAGCGCGGCTCACCGACCGCCGGCTCCATGTGCCGCAGCCCGAGGGCCAGGGTCAACAGCGCGGCCAGGGTCCACGCGTGGCGCGAGAACGGCCCGCGGGTCGCCGGGTGGACCAGCCCCTGCAGCGCGCCCTGAGAGGGGTCGGCCAGGGTCGCGCGCGCGAGGGACCAGCCCGCCAGCGCGACCCCCGCCGCGACGGCCCACGGCGCGGCCACGAACTCCGCGGGGAGCTCTCCGACCGCGAGCGCCCCGGCGAGGAGCAGCGGGGCGGCGAGGGCCCGCCACGGCGCGAGCCACAGCGCGGCTCCCCAGCCCAAGACCGAGAGCCCGGCGCTGTCGACCAGGCCCTGCCCCGCGTAGCTCGCTCCGCAGGCGAGGGCCAACGCGGCGGGCGCGAGCGCCCCGGCGCGGGCGAGGAACACGGCGTGGGGCGAGAGCGGGAGGCTCGCCAGCCAGCCGTCGAGGGCGCGGGCTGGCTCGGAGCCGCGCAGCCGCGCGGCGAGCACGAGCAGCACGACCACCCCGCCCAGGGGCACGAGCAGCGCGCGCTGCGACGCGGGGATCCCCTCCAGGGCCGCGCCGCCGAAGGCGCCCCAGCCCAGGGCCGCGAGCGGCCCGATCCAGCCCAGCCGCGTCAGCTCCAGTCGAGTCAGCGCGCCGAGGCTCACGGGACCACCACCACCTGCCAGCCGGCGAAGCGCTCGCCCTCGGCGGTGCGCAGGCCGAAGCCCAGCCAGCGACGCCCCCGGTCGAGGGGGCCGGTGCGCCACGGGTCGAGGTCCGTCGGGCCCTCGACCCGGTCGTAGACCAGGGGGATCCGCTCGGGGTCCTGACACGGCGCGGAGTAGACCACGAGGGTCCCCGGCTCGGCCGGGGGCTCGAGCACGAGCCGGCGCTCGGGGTCCCAGGACCAGGCGGGCGCGCGGAAGGCCCGGTGCTCGGCCCGGACCTCGCGCGCGCCCGCCTCGAAGGCGGCGAGGTCCTGGGTGAAGCCCCCGCTGGCCCAGGCCTGACGGAAGGGCTGGCCCCAGCGCGCGAGGAGCGCCGGGAGGTCCGACGGCTGCGCGCGCGAGAGGAGCCAGGTCGCGAGGGCGCGGGCCGCGGGGTCGCCCAGGCGGCGGCGCACCTCGCCCCAGCGCTCGGTCCAGGCGCCGGCCAGCAAGCCCTCGGCGGCGAGCAGCGCGCACGCCGCGCGCGCGCTGGCTTCGTCGGGCGCCTCGCCCGCGAGCGCCCAGCCCGGGTAGCCGTCGCGCAGGAGCGCCCAGCCTCCCCGCGGAGCCGGCTCGAGGCGGTCGAGGGCCGCGTGCAGCAGGTCGCGCTGCAGCGCCGAGGGATCGAACCCGGCCAGGAAGTCGACCCGGGCCAGGACGCGCTCGCGGGTGGGGCTGACCTCGAGGGACGCGCCCCCGCCGTGCTCGATCGCGACCTGCGGCGGCGTCAGCTCCGGCGGCAGGAGCCCGAGGGCCGCCGACGCGAGGGAGGCGACCTGGCCCGACGCCTCCGGCGCCCGGCGCAGGTCGCGCACGCAGAGCTGGGCGTCGCCCAGGACCTCGCCGCGCAGCGGGAGGTCGACCGTCGGCGCGGGCAGCCCGTCGAGGGCCAGGGCGCCCACGACGAGGAACGCCCCGCGGTCGACCCAGGTCCAGCGCCCCCGCCAGTGGGCCGGCCCCCGCCCGCCGAACCCGGCGAAGGCCACCCCGGCGAGCGCGAACAGCCCGACCACGACGCCCCAGGCCGCGCCGCCCGCGGCGCCCTCGAGGGCCAGGTCCGCGCGCGCCAGGCGCAGGGGGTGGGTCGGGGCTTCGGTGGCCACGTGGGGCAGGAGCACGACGACCCCGAGCCCCGCGGTCCAGGCGTGGCGCCCGAGGACCGCGACCAAGGTCGCGAGCCCGGCGACCAGACCGAGGAAGATCGGCGTCCCGCCGGGCACGGGGTCGTAGACCCCGGGCCCGAGCTCGAGGAGCGCGACGGCGCCCCGGTGCAGGAGCGCGCCCAACCCCAGGGGCACCCCGAGCAGGACCGCCCCCAGCAGGAGCTTGGCCACGTAGAGCCGCCCGAGACGCACGGGGTGCTGGCGCAGGAGCGGCCAGCCGTACTGCACCTCGCGCTGCACGAGGCGCTGCGCGATCAGGATCGCGGTCGGGGTCAGCGCGAACAGCACGAAGTCGGTCCAGGCTTCGCTCAGCGAGAGGCCCAGAGTCAGCGCGCGGTAGAGGCGGTTGGCGAGGTAGATCAGCCCCGCGACCACCGCGACCATGATCGGGAAGCTGCTCTCGCGCAGGTCCTTGAGCAGGATCGCGCTCACTCGAACCTCACGCGGGCGGCGCGGGAGCGCGGCGCGGGCAACGCCTCGCCGACGACCGCTGCATACGCCTCGCCCAGGTCGAGCTCGCGCGCCTGGAGCAGGCCGGCGGGGAGCGGGTCGGGGGGGGTCCCGCGCGCGTAGAGCGTGGCCCCGCGCTGGTGCACGGCCACGAGCTCGGGCGGCAGGGTCGGCGCCACCCCGGCGTCCGCCAGGCGGTAGGCGCGCAGCTGCTCGAGCAGCGAGCTCGCGGGCCCGGTGTAGCGCACGCGCCCCCGCGCCAGGATCGCGACCCGCGACGCGAGCGCGTCGAGGCCGTGGACGCGGCTGTCGGCGACGAGCACCGCCGCCTTGGTGCGCGCCTGCGCGATCGCCGCGAACAGGAGCTCGCGCCCCCAGTCGCCGAGGGCGGCGGGCACGTCCACGAGCACGAGCCGCGGGCGCATGCAGAACGCGGCGGCCAGCGAGACCCGCAGCCGCTGATCGAGGGGCAGGTCGTTGAGCCGGCGGTCGCGGTCGATCCCCAGCGCGTCGAGGAGCAGGAGGTAGGGCGGGGTGACCCAGCGCGGGTGCAGCCCGGCGAGGAAGCGCCCGAGGGAGGCGGCGTCCTGGCTGGGGTAGAACGTGGGGTCCGGGGGCACGTAGCCCACGAGCCCCCGGATCTTGCGCGCGTCCCGCGGGAGCGCGAGGTCGGCGACGGAGAGCGTCCCGGCCTGGGGGCGCTCGAGCCCGAGCAGCGCGCGCAGCAGAAGCGACTTGCCGGCGCCCGCCGGGCCGAGGAGCGCGGTGACCTCACCGTCGAGCAGGGTCAGGGAGGCGTCCTGGAGCGGCCCCAGGCTCAGGCCGGAGACGGTCGCCACCGGCTCAGGGGTCGCGGCCTCGGAGGGCCGCGCCTCCGACGCGCCCTCCGTGGCCGCCTCGGGCTCGGACGGGGCGTCCTCGACCTGGTCGGGCGCGAGGTCCCGCGCCTCGTCGTCCTCGGGCCCGGACGTGGCGTCCTCGGGCTCGTCGGGCGTGAGGTCGCGCGCCTCGTCGTCCTCGGGGGGCGGCGAGGGTGCGGAGTCCTGACGCAGGGGAGGGTCGGTGCTCATGGCGCGAGGGGCCGAGTTTAGCCGGGATCGGCAGCGGACGCGCCCCAATTGCTCGGACGGGCGGTGTGACCGCGACGCGTCCGAGCCCGCGGCGCCCGTCCGCGCGCGGTCGATCCGTCGCAGGCGGCGCGGCGGCGGAGGCGGCCGCCGGGGCGAGGGGCAGGCCCCCATTCACGGGGCGAGGGCGGCCCTGTATCCTGCACCGCCTTGGAGGCCCCGTGACCCTGGACCAAGCGACCCTCTCCAGCTTCGACCTCTACAACCCGACGGAGGAGCACGAGATGCTCCGGCGCATGGTGCGCGAGTTCGTCGAGCGCGAGGTCGAGCCCCAGGCCCTCGAGTGCGACCGCGAGGAGCGCTTCAACCAGGAGCTGTTCCGCAAGCTCGGCGAGATCGGGCTCCTGGGCGTCACCGTCTCCGACGAGTACGGCGGCTCGGGCATGGACGCGGTGGCGGCGGTGATCGCCCACGAGGAGCTGAGCACCGCGGACCCGGGCTTCTGCCTGGCCTACCTCGCGCACTCCATGCTCTTCGTGAACAACGTCTACCACAACGCCAACGACGACCAGCGCGCGCGGATCCTGCCCAAGGTGTGCTCGGGAGAGTGGATCGGCGGGATGTGCATGTCGGAGCCCGCGGTCGGCACCGACGTGCTCGGCATGCAGAGCACGGCCGTGCGCAAGGGCGACCACTACGTGCTCAACGGGCGCAAGATGTGGATCACCAACGGCATGGTCAGCGAGACCGAGCTCGGCGACGTGTTCCTGGTCTACGCCAAGACCGGCGAGCGGGTCAGCTCGTTCGTGGTCGAGAAGGGGATGAAGGGCTTCGAGAAGGGCCAGAAGATCAAGGACAAGCTCGGCATGCGCGCTTCGACCACCGCCGAGCTGGTGTTCGAGGACTGCGAGGTCCCCGTGGAGAACCGCCTGGGCGAGGAGGGCGACTCCATGGTGCACATGATGCGCAACCTGGAGATCGAGCGCGTGACCCTGGCGGCCATGTCGCTGGGGATCGGCCTGCGCTGCCTGCGGGTCATGTGCCGCTACGCCAACGAGCGGCACGCCTTCGGCAAGCCGCTGCGCTCCTTCGGCCAGATCCAGCGCTATATCGCGCGCTCCTACGCCTCGTGGAAGTCGGCGCGCGCCTACGTCTACGACACCGCGCGGCGCATGGACCTCTCGGGCAACTCCGCGAACAGCCGGATCGACTCCGACGGGGTGAAGCTCGTGGCCACGAGCATGGGCAAGGACGTGGCCGACGCCGCGATCCAGGTGCTCGGCGGCTACGGCTACGTGGGCGAGTACGTCGTGGAGCGGCTGTGGCGCGACGCGAAGCTGCTCGAGATCGGCGGCGGGACCCTCGAGGCCCACGAGAAGAACATCACCAAGGACCTCTCGCGCAGCTTCGAGCACGTGCTCGCCTAGGCGCCCCCGCGCCGTGGAGGACGAGCACCCCTGGCTGGAGGTCACCCGCCCCGACGGGCAGCGCGACTACGTGCGCCTGAACCTGGCGCTGACCACGGTGGGCCGCAGCGAGCAGAACGTGCTCGAGCTGCTCGACCCCAAGCTCTCGCGCTTCCACTGCGAGATCGAGCGCCGCGGGCGCGACTTCTTCCTGCGCGACTGCAACAGCCGCAACGGGACGCGGGTCGACGACGAGCCGGTCCAGGTCCCGCGGCGGCTGCGGCCGGGCGACTGCATTCAGCTCGGGCACTCGCAGCTCCTGTTCCTGCGCGAGCGCCCGCCGCAGGTCGCGCGGGACGCGGCCCGACCCTTGGCGCCGCTCAGCGCCGACGAGGAGACCCTGACCCGCGTCGCCTCCCGCGGCCCGACCCGGAGCTTCGACCCCCGCGCCACCGCGCGCCTGGCGGCGCTGACCCCCGAGGACGGCGGGGTGTGGGCGCAGCTCGCGCGGGTCGCGCAGCGGGTGCTGGGCGCGGCGCGCCGCGCCGAGGTGATCGAGGAGACGCTCTCGGCGGCGCGGAGCATGCTCCAGGCGCGCGGCGCCTACCTGGGGGAGATCGACGCGGAGGGTCAGTTGACCTGCGTCGGCCGCCAGGGCCTGGACGACCCCGAGCTGCGCTACGTGGAGCAGTTGGCGGCGCGGGGCCTGGCGGCGCCGGAGCCGGTGCTCGACGACCGGCGAGGAGTCGCCCTCGCGGTGAGCGAGCCAGGGCGCGCCCCCCACGGCGTGCTCGCGATCCATGACCTGCCGCGCGCGCTGGGGCGCGACGACGAGGCGCTGAGCGCGCTGGTGAGCCTGGGGGAGCTGGCGGCGCGCACGCTCTCGGGGAGCCTGCGGGTGGAGGAGGTGCGCCGCGAGGAGCGCGCGCGCGAGGTCGGCCGGATCGCCCAGGATCTGCAGCAGCTCCTGCGCCCGGAGCGGCTCCCGGTGGTCCCGGGGCTCGAGCTCGGCGCCGCGGCGCGCGGCGTCGGCCGCGGATTCTGGGACGCGCTGACCCTGCCCGAGCGCGCGGGGCGGCGCGAGCTGCTGCTGGCGCTGGGGGCGGTGCCGCGCAGCCCGCCGCTGCTCGGGCTCCGGCGGCGCGGCGAGCGCGGCGTGCTCGCGCTCATGGCGCAGGCGGAGCTCAAGGGCGCCCTGCGCGCGACCGTGGAGTCTTGCGCGGCGCTGTCCGAGGTCCTGACCCGCCTGGCCGGCGCCGGGGCGGGCACGCCGCTGGCGCCGGAGGTCGGGCTCTCGCTCCTGCGCTACGACCCGAGCGAGGGGGTGCTGCGCGCCGCGGGGGTGGGGCACCCGCCCTTGCTCCTGCGCCGGGGGGGCGAGGTCGAGGCCTTGCCCCAGGTCGCCGAGCCGCTGGGCCTGCGCTGCCCCCCTTGCGCGGAGCGGATCGTGCGCTGGGGGGCGGGGGACGTGCTGCTCGCGGTGAGTCACCTCCCGCGGAGCCTGGAGCCGGACGTGCTCCCGGCCATGTTCGACGCCTACGCCACCGGCGCGCCCTCGGCGTCGGAGCTGGCGGCCCAGATCGCCGACGACCTCGAACAGCACGCGGAGGAGCCGGGGTGGGATCCCCCGGCGGTGCTCGTGGTCCGGCGCGACGGGTGAGGCTTCAGCCTGCGGGATAGATCGCGCCGCTGGTGCAGGTCTCGCGCACGACCACCCGCGAGAGCCCGGGCAGCGTGGCCTGCAGGCGCTCGTAGATCCAGCGCGCGAGGTGCTCGCTGGTCGGGTTCTCGAGGCCGGGGACCTCGTTGAGGTAGCGGTGATCGAGGGCGTCCTCGAGGGGCTTCCAGGCGCGCTTGAGCTCGGCGAAGTCGGTGACCCAGCCGAGCTGGGGGTCGAGGCCGCCGCGCACGTGGATCGCGATCCGGAACGAGTGCCCGTGCAGGCGCGCGCACTTGTGCTCGGGGGGGACGTGCGGCAGGCGGTGCGCGGCCTCGATCCCGAACTCCTTGTAGATCTCGTGCTCGCTCACTGGGCTCAGGCCTCGAGGTTCGCCGCGCCCCAGCAGCGGCAAATGTGCTCCAGCTGCGCGGCCGCTTCGCCGGCGGCGGCCTGGATCGCGGCGAGGCTCGGGTCCTTGCGCTCCTGCACGAGGACCTGCCCCAGGGCGTGCACCATGCGGGGGAAGTGGGCCACCCGCAGCAGCACGTCGAGCACGTCCTCCAGCTCGGCCTCCGTCCGCGGTCGGCGCTCGAGGTCCAGGGCGCCGAAGGCGTCCAGCCGGTCCTCCTGCGCCTCCAGGAGCGTGGTCGCCCGCGAGAGGATCCCCTTGTACTCGTAGTCCGGCAGCGCGCGCGCGAAGTCCTGGCGCAGCTTGCGCAGGGCGCCCACGAGGGCGTCTCGTTTGGCGTTCAGGCCTCGTCGCAGGTCCGCGTCCTTCACGGAGAAAAGTCTACCACCGGCGCGAACGGCTCAACGAGTGGTATGCGACCCTGGGCTGGGTCATACTTGGGCGTAAAGGGGAATCAGCGTGGGGAAGCGGATTCAGATCTCGCTTGCTTCGGGTCAGCTCGAGCTCGACGACCAGGCGCCTGCCGAGGGCGAGGACGAAGCGCGTAACGACTCGACGCTGAAGATCGTGGGCGAGGTCGGCCAGGAGCTGGACGCCCTGGCGGAACAGAAGGACCTGGACCCGGAGCTCCTCCTGCGCCAGCTGTGGGTGCTGAACGAGTACCTCGAGGCGTTCCCCCTGCGCTGGATCCGCAACTACGGCGAGCGCAAGGGCTGGTCCAGCGCCGCCGCCAAGATCAAGGACCTGCGCAAGCTGGGAGAGGACGGCTACGGCGAGGAGCGGCTCCCGGTGTGGGAGACCCTCGACTACCTCAAGCAGGTGCTCCCGCTCCTGTTCACGCGCTTCAAGGTGCGCGGCGAGGTCCTGCGCCTGGTCCTGACCCCCCTCGGCAAGCTCAAGCACCACGAGATCCGCTACCAGCGCGACGACGCGGACGACCTCCAACGCCTGTGCGAGGACGTGTCGCTCGAGATCCGCCGGTCCGGCGACCTCGACGCCCAGGTCGAGGCCTGGGGCACCGCGAACTACCCCGCCCTGCTCCAGGCGAACCCCAAGCCCCTGGCGCTCCCCGACACGCGCCTCCCCTCGCGCGGCCCGGCCCTGGGCGCGTTCCTCGGGGGCCTGGCCCTCCTGGGGCTCGGCGCCGCCTTCCTCCTGGGCAAGGTCGAGGTGCCGCAGGCCTTCGTCCTGGGCGTGGTCCTCGCGCTCCTGGGCGTCGTCGCCGCGGCCTTTGGCCTGACGCGGCTCAAGGCCCACGCTGCGGCCTCGGGGGCCCTGCCCGCCGAGTTCGCCGACCTCGCCAGCCGCTTCCGCGAGCGGCTCTACCTGATCTGCTCGCTGCGCCTCTTGAACAAGATGGCCTCGCGCTACACCCGGGCGAACGAGGGCTTCCAGGGGTTCTTGCGCAAGAACGGCGGCAAGCAGCACTGGAAGCGGGTCAAGTTCGAGGGCCGGGTCCTGACCCAGACCTTCGTCCCCAACAGCGACGAGTGGCACGACAAGGAGACGATCGAGCACTGGCTCTCGGAGCAGGTGCAGAAGACCTACCGCCTGGAGACGGTGATCCTCACGAGCCCGGACGAGCTCGACGACGAGTCCTGGGAGGTGATCCTGCGCGCGTACCTGCTCGAGTCCCTCGACGACGACGGCAGCCACGAAGCCGAGCTCCTGGACACCGTCGCGGACCTGGTGTTCACCCGTCGCGGCGACGACGACAAGGCAGAGCGCGAGGCGGTGTTCCGCCGGGTCTACGCCGCCTGGGAAGACCGTCAGCGCCGCTCGGGCCGGGGGTAGGCGCGCTCAACGGAGCGCGTCGAGCAGGTCCCGTCGCTCGCGGTCGTAGTCCTCGTCGCTGATCAGGCCCTCGTCGTGCCACTGCTTGAGCCGGCGGAGCTGGGCCTCGGCGGCGGTCCAGGCGTCGGAGTCCACCGGGGCGGTGTCCGCGGGGAGCGCGGAGTCCACGGGAGCCACGGAGGCGGGCGGCGGCGCCGCGTCTTCGCGGAAGCAGACCAGGGCGGCGCGGAGCCGGTCAGCGCTGTGGGGGGGTCGCAGCGCGAGCTCGACGTAGGCGCGCTTGAGCCCCGCTCGGGCCAAGAACGGTCGCACCGCGTCGGCGACGACCGGCGCCTCGGGGTCGAGGAGCAGGCGCACCGTCTCGGGCCGACCCGCGGCGCGGTCGAAGCGCTCGACGTCCAGGTCCACGACGCGCTCCCAGGGGAGGGTGACCGGTCGACCGTCGACGACGTACTCGATCCGGTCGCTCGTGACCGACACGACCTCGCGGTCGGGTCGCGGCTCCCCGGCAGGACCGAGCTGGGTCGCGAAGACCTCCGCCACCACGTGCCCCGCGCGGGCGAGCTGGTCGGGTCGTTCGAGGCTGGAGAAGTCCTCTCCCAGGGGGTGCGCCGCCCGGCAGCCGAGCAGCAGGAGCGCGCAGAGGGCGCCGCAGGCGAGGCGCTTCATGCGGGATCCGGCTTGGGCGCCCCGAGCTCGGAGTGGGTCAGCTCGGCGCAGTGGGGGCAGCGATCCCACACTCCGGAGAAGGCGTGCCCCTTCTCGCAGCGCTGGGTGAGCGAGCCGGGAGGGGCGTAGGCGTCGGCGGGGAGGGCCACCATGCCCGCGGCCATGTCGGAGAGCACCGCCAGCCGCTTGCGAATCACCTGCCCCAGCACGACCGAGCCTCCCGCGAAGATCGCGAAGCTCATGAGCGCCAGGACCACGTTCGGGACCCCGCCGCTGTTGCCCTTGTCCAGGGAGAACACCACCCCCGCGAACGGGTTGAGCGTCATGGGGAAGTACTCGGACCCCCGGGGGCCGAACTCGTCCAGGACCGCGGCGCCGATCAAGGGCAGGAACCACAGCATGAGCAGGATCACACCGCCCACGCCGTAGACCACCGGCTTGCTGCTGCTGATCACGGCGATCGTCTGGAACGTGAGCGCGGCGAACACCCACGCGGCGATCGCGACCAGGGGAGCCAGCACGAGGCCGCTCGCCGCCACCCGGCCGCTCTGCAGGACGGTCTCTTCGACCGCGATCAGGCCCATGCCCAGGCAGATCACCACCGGCCCCGAGTAGAAGCGTCGCACCGTGAGCCGGCGGTGCATGGGGAAGGCGCGCGACGCCCCGCTCGCGCCGAGGGAGCGCAGGGCGTCCCTCCAGCCCACCGGCACCTCGAGCGCCAGGAACAGGGAGAACACGAGCACGAGCACGAACAGGACCTCCGGCGGCATGTCGACGGCCAGCGAGCGGTCGCTGGACCAGCCGCCGTTCCAGCGGTCCACCGAGCCCGCGTCGGTGCCCAGCGCGACGGCCAGGGCCACGCTGAAGCCAAAGGCAGCCGTGCGGCCGAGCAGCAGCCCGCGCTCCCCGGAGAGTCGGCGCACGAGCCCCAGGTAGAACAGCGCCCCGATCAAGCCCAGCACGACCAGGGAGAGGAACTCCCCGGGAATGTGGAGGTTCCATACCGAGAAGGTGTTCGCGTCGTAGGTGCGGTGGCGCTCGACGGTGCTCAGGCCGCTGGCCCACGGGCCGAACAGCGCGAACACCTTGGGCCCTTCGTGGCCCTCCCCCAGGCACACCCCGGACGCGATCAGGAGCCCGATCACGGTGAGCAAGGCGCCGGAGGTCGCCGCGGCGGCCTTCTTGACGCTGAGGCCGAGGTGGGCGGAGAACAGCACGTAGAAGGGCGTGAGCAGGGCCAGCCCCAGGTAGGCGCGCAGCACCCCCAGGAGCCCCGGCTCGCCGCCTACCCCGAGGATGATCAAGGGCATGGCCGCCAGGAAGGCCAGCAGCGGCAGCGGCAGCACCGCGGCCAGGAAGCCGTTGGTGAGCTGGATCCCGCTGAGGCCCGTGAGCCGGAGCTGGTCCAGGGTCCCGCGCTCGCGCTCGCGGCCGACGAGGGTCGCGAGTCGCGCCGGCGTGATCACCAGCAGGGCGACCCCCACGGCGCCCCAGGTGAAGTAGTGCAGGATCGTGAACAGCTCCTGGTAGTTGGGTCGCAGGCGATAGGAGCTCTGCGCGATCCAGATCGTGAACACGATCCCCGCGATCCCGTAGATCAGGACGATGTAGACCAGGGTCGCCACGAGCGAGCGTCCCTTGAAGGCGCGCTGGCCGTGCCAGCCACAGAGCGGGCCGAAGATGGTCACGCGGCCCCGCCCTTCAGCAGCCCGCGCAGGGTCTCGACCCGCACCCCGCCCTCGGTGCTCCCCTGATTGGCCACCTTGAGGAACAGGTCCTCGAGGTCCTCACGCTTGAGCTGCACCCCGCACACCTCGACCCCCGCGCGCACGAGGGTCGCCACCATGCGGCTCCGCAGCTCCGGCGTCGCGCGGCCCTGGAGGGTGGCGGACAGCCGCTGCAGCGGCGCGGCGGCGGTCACGTCCACCGCGTCGACCTCGGGGAGCTCGCCCAGGAGCGAGCAGGCGGTCTGGGGATCGCCCAGGATCTCGAACTCGACGCGGTCGTGGGGGTTGAGCCGCTCGAGCACGTCGCTGATCCGCCCGCTGACCACCATGCGCCCGCCCTCGACGATCCCCACCGCGTCGCAGAAGTCGGCGAGCTCGGTGAGGATGTGCGAGGAGACCACGATCGTCTTCCCCATGTCTCGCAGGGTGCGCACGATCTCGCGAAACTCGATCCGCGCGGCCGGATCCAGGCCCGCCGCGGGCTCGTCGAGCAGCAGCACCTTGGGGTCGTGGATCAGGGTCCGGGCGAGCAGCACGCGCTGCCGCCACCCCTTGCTGAGCTGCCCGCACTTCTGGCCGACGCGCTGCTTGATCCGGGCGAGCTCCACGACCTTCGCCACCCGGGCCGCCCGCTGGCGATACGGGATCCCGTAGAGCTGGGCGAACATGTGGAGCATGAGGTTCACGGTCAGCTCGTCGTAGAGGTGGAACGGGTCGGGCATGAACCCCAGCCACGGTCGGACGCGGTCCTGGTGCTCCTGAGCGTCCACCCCGTCGACGAACACCTCCCCGGCCTCGGGCTGATCCACGGTGGCCAGGATCCGCAGGGTGGTGGACTTCCCGGCCCCGTTGGGCCCTATGAAGCCGTAGGCCGAGCCGCGCTCGACCTCGAGGTCCATGCCGCGCAGGGCGACCTTGGAGCCGTAGTAACGCCACAGGTTCTTGGCGACGAGCATTGGCGATCCCACCCCTAAGGGGGCGAGTCTGCGAAGCGAGGGTGCGTTTGTCTAGGCTCTGTCCGCAAACGGGGGCAAGCGAGAGCGTTGCCCCTGTTTGCGGACAAAGCCGAGTGCCTGCCCTGGGCGCCTCGCAAAGCCGCGGGCGTTGAGTAGCATGCAGGGGGTGGAGGCAGCGATGAGCGGATTCAAGACGGCGGCGTGCCTGGCGGTGCTCCTCGGCGCGGGCCAGAGCCTGGCGGACACCGTGACCCTCAAGGACGGCCGTGAGATGCACGGGCGCCTGGTGCGGGAGACCGAGGACCGGATCTGGCTGCGGACCAACAGCCAGGGCGAGACCGAGATCCCCAAGTCCAGGATCGCGACCTTCACGGAGAACGCGAACTGGGGCCGCGACTACGAGCTGCGCACCGAGGGCGCCCGCCCCTCCACCGAGGAGGGTGGCGAAGGCGCCGGCGAGGGTGGAGACGAGGGCGACGCCGGGACCCCGGCCGCTGGCGGAGGCGCCGGCGGCGCGACGAAGACGGAGGACGGCGGCCTGCCTGGCGACCTGCCCCAGCTCGCCGACTGGACCTGGCCCGACGAGCTGAGCCAGGCCGAGGTCAAGGTCCGCGAGGGGCTGCGCGACAAGTTCTACGCCGAGCTCACCGAGGAGCTGCTGCCCACCACCGAGGAGCGCCTGGAGAAGATCCAGCTCCCCCCGGACGCCGACGAGGAGCTCGAGCGCCTGTCGGCGAAGCTCGCCTGGAAGCGCCGCCAGGGCAGCGCCAACATGCAGCGCCGCAACGCCCTGAACGACCTCCTCGGCACCTACGGCGTGGCCGCGATCCCGACCCTGGTCGACAACCTCGGCCACGAGGACTGGTGGCGCCAACGCCTGAGCGCGACCGGCCTGGGCGACCTCATGAAGGCCGGCAGCGCGAGCGACGGGCTCGAGTGGACGGCGGACGAGGCGCGCTGGTACGCCTACCACTTCAACGCCCCCGCGAGCCTGCTGGGCCTCCTCGACCACAAGGAGAACACCCTCGACTCGCCCTTCATTCGCCAGGAGGCCAACCAGGCCCTCGCCGCGATCACCGAGCACAAGGTCAACTACCCGCCGGTCGACGAGAAGCCGACCCTGCTCCCCAGCGCCGCGGAGAGCGACGCGATCCGCCGCTGGAAGAGCTGGTGGCCGATCGAGCGCAAGCGTTGGGTCGAGGCGGAGAAGGCCCGCGACGAGCGCCGGGAGAAGGTCGTCGCTGCGCTGCAGGACCTGCTCAAGGGCAAGATCCCCGAGCTCAAGCCCAAGGGCGAGTGATCCGACTCCCGCGGACCTGCCCCGCCGACGCGGGCTAGCGCCGCGTGGCCGAAGGCCAGGGGCAGCTCTTTGCCGGGTCCGAGTCCGAGCCGGCCCCGGCCCCAGACGCCGCCCTCGCGGCGATCGCCCCCGACCTCCCGATCCTGGGCGAGTTCACCTACTCGATCCCTGCGCGCCTCGAGCCCGAGGTGCAGGTGGGGGTGCGGGTGCGCGTGCCCTTCGGCGGACGACGCGTGCTGGGCTACGTGCTCGAGACCGGACCCGGCGTGGCTCCCCCGCCAGGTCGGGTGCGACCGCTGGAGGCGGTGCTGGATCGCGAGCCCGTGGTCGCGCCGGACGTGCTCGCCCTCGCGCGCTGGGTCGCGCGCTACTACCGCGCCCCGCTGGGCGAGGTGCTCTCCGCCGCCGTCCCCCGCGCGGTGGGCAAGGCGCGCCGTGACCAGGAGGGCTTCCGCCTGCTCGCGGCCGAGGCGCCCGCGCGGCTCGGCGACAGCCAGCGACGCGCGCTGGAGCTCCTGGCCGACGGGCCCAAGACCCGCAAGGCGTTGGGCGCCGCGGGGGTCAAGGCGGACGCGCTCCGCCGGCTGGTGTCCCGGGGCCTGATCGAGCCCGCCCAGCTCAGCCCTCGCGCCGCACCCCTGGAGCCGGTGGAGCGCGACACCCCGCCCGAGCTGACCGACGAACAAGCGTTGGCGCTGCGCCCGATCCTCGCCCAGCTCGAACAGGAGGGCAGCGACGTGTTCCTGCTGCACGGGGTCACCGGCAGCGGCAAGACCGAGGTCTACCTGCGCGCGATCGCCAGGATCCTGGAGCTCGGGCGGAGCGCGATCGTGCTCGTCCCCGAGATCGCGCTGACCCCGCAGACCGTCTCTCGCTTCCGGGCGCGCTTCGGCGACCAGGTCGCGCTCCTGCACAGCCAGCTCAGCGAGCGCGCGCGCCAGCGCGCCTGGGAGCGGCTGCGCGCGGGAGAGCTGCGGGTGGCGATCGGCCCGCGCTCTGCGGTGTGGGCCCCGGTCCGCGACCTGGGGCTGATCGTCGTGGACGAGGAGCACGAGTCCACCTACAAGCAGGAGGGCAGCCCGCGCTATCAGGCGCGGGACGTGGCGGTGGTGCGCGGCAAGCAGACGGGGGCCACCGTCGTGCTCGGCTCGGCGACCCCCAGCCTGGAGAGCTACCGCAACGCCCAGGAGCACCGCTATCGCCTCGTGCGCCTGCGCGAGCGGCCGGGCAGCAGCGAGCTGCCGCGGGTCGTGGTGGTGGACATGGGGCGCGAGTGGGCGGAGGTGCGAGGCATGCCCTTGTTCAGCCGGGTGCTCCTGCGCGAGATCGAGCGCGCCCTCGCCGCCAAGGAGCGGGTGCTCCTGTTCCAGAACCGCCGCGGCTTCCACACCTTCCTCCAGTGCCCGGGCTGCGGCCACGTCATGCGCTGCCACCAGTGCGACGTGACCCTGACCTACCACCGCGGGGAGGCGGCGCTGCTCTGCCACTTCTGCGACGCGCGGCACCCGGCGCCCGGCAACGCCTGCCCCGAGTGCAAGGGCCCGCCCCTGCGCGCGCGCGGCTCGGGGACCGAGCGCGTGCGCGAGCTCCTCGCCGAGCTCTTCCCGCAGGCCAAGGTCGGGCGCCTGGACACCGACGTCGTGCGCGGCGGCGAGACGCCGGAGCAGGTCCTGGCGCGCTTCCGCGCCGGGGACGTCGACGTCCTCGTGGGCACCCAAATGATCGCCAAGGGGCTGGACGTCCCCGAGCTGACGTGCGTCGGCGTGATCTCGGCCGACACCTCGCTCAGCCTCCCGGACTTCCGCTCCGCCGAGCGGACCTACCAGCTCGTGAGCCAGGTCGCGGGTCGCGCCGGCCGCGGCTCGAGCCCCGGCTGCACCGTGGTCCAGACCCTCTCCCCGCGGCACTTCGCGATCACCGCCGCGGCCGAGCACCGCTACGAGCCCTTCGCCGACGAAGAGCTGCGCGCGCGACACGCCCTGCGCTACCCCCCCTTCGCCCGCCTGCTCAAGGTCCTGTTCCGGGGCCCCGACGCGAAGGCCGTGGAGGCCGAGGCCGAGGCTGCCACCGCCGAGCTGCGCGCGGCCGAGGGCGAGGACCCGGACGTGTGGGCGGTCCTCGGGCCAGCGCCCAGCCCGCGCGCCTACCTCGCGGGGAAGTTCCGCTTCCAGTGCCTGATCAAGGGCAGCCCCCGGGGCGTCCGCGTGTGCCTCGAGCTGCTCGAGCGCCGCAAGCGCGCCCGCGGGGTGGACCTCGTCACCGACGTCGACCCCTACAACCTGCTCTGAGCCGCGAGTCCCCCGCCGCCGTCACGCTCACGCGGTATAGAACTCCACCATGCCGTCGACCCGGCGCCAGGCGAGGCCCAGCGCGCCCGCCACGGCGTCCAGCAGCGCTCCGGCCGTGCCGCGGACGAGGGGGACGTGAGCCGGGCGCTCGAGGTCGACGTCCCGCACCTTGAGCGTGAGCCCGGTCACCTCGGACAGCTCGGCCAGGCAGTCGCCCACCGATCCGTCGAAGGAGAAGCTGTAGGAGCCCCGGGTCACGACCTCGGCCAACTCGGGCTCCGGGTCGGGGGTCTCCCACACCGTCTCCCCCACGTGCACGAGCATGACCGCCCGGCGCTGGAGGATCTCGCTCAGCCCCT
The DNA here is from genome assembly GCA_041402045.1 of Planctomycetota bacterium. Taxonomy (GTDB): domain Bacteria; phylum Planctomycetota; class J058; order J058; family J058; genus JAGQRJ01. The sequence continues at coordinate 66,784 of JAWKSZ010000033.1, forward strand.
GAGAGCCGGGGCCGCCGTCGGTCGCCTGGAGATCATCCACCAGCCCGCCTGGGGCAGGGTGACCGCGAACACGCCGTCCGCGTCGGTCTTCACGTTGAGGCGGAACTCAGCGTTAGGCGGCGCGACGCGGCAGCGGCGCGAGCGCGACTCGGCCTCGACGATCATGTCCCGCATGGGCTGGGCTTCGAGGAAGCCGTCGTCCCCCTGGACGTGGTGCACGATCCGACCCCGAAACACGGAGCCCACCGGGATCGCGTAGGGCCGCGTCAGGGGGAGCACTTCGAGGGGCGTGCCCAGGGCGCGATCCCAGCCGACCTGGGTCCCTCCCGAGGTCCGGGCGTGGAGCACGATCTTGCAGAAGTCGAGGATCTTGCGGGTCGGGGCCTCGTGGAACATGCCCGCGTTCCAGCCGATCACGTAGTCGCCCGACTTGCGCGGGACGAGCTTCAGGCGCCAGCGGGGGACGACGTCGGAGGTGGAGGTCACCGCCGCGGTGTAGTCCCGCGGGCGCCCGCCCACCGCGGCCACGCCGACCCACTCGGGGCGCTGGGCGGGGTAGCGGTCGCCGAGGAACAGGTGCCCGTAGCTCATGTCGATCTCGACGGGCTGCTTGACCTCGACGATCGGCGAAGGCGGCAGGTCGAACAGGGGGTAGTGAGCGTCCGCGGAGGAGCTGATCAGCCCCCAGGTCGCGAGCACCACGAGCGCGACGACGAGCCTACGCGAACGAAGCTTCATGACCGTCCTCCCGAGCCCACGTTACCAGTCGCACCTCAGCCAGGCTTCTTCACCTGCGCCTCCAAGGCTCCCCGGAACGCCTGAACGAGCCCGCTGATCGCGCCGGTCCGCCGGTAGAGCCCGAACCGCGGGAGCTCGAGGAACTGGCGCAGGAGCTCGGTCACGTCGAAGGCGACGGTCCCGTCCGCCCGCTTGCGCCGCCGAGGGCGACGCAGGCCGGAGAGCGGCAGGGGCACGAACGCGGGGCCGACGCCGGCCCGCACCAGGGACTCCATGGCGGCGGCGCTGGACGCCTCCGCCGCGACCTTGAGCGTCACCCCGGCCTGCTCCAGCGCCAGCTCGGTGAACCGCCGCCCCGCGCTGTGCGGCGGGTAGACGACGAAGCGCTGGTCGGCCAGCGCTCGCGGACCCGGGGCCCCGCGACGCCCCGCCCAGGCGTGGGTCGGAGGCACCACCAACGACAGCCCCAGCTCCCCCAGCGGCTCGTAGACGATCCCCCGCGGGACCTCCCCTCCGATCGCCAACGCCACGTCGGCCTGCCCCGCGCGCACCGCCGCCCAAGGCTCGCCGGCGTCGAGCTCGTCGAGGCGCAGCTCGATCCCCGGCGAGCGCGCGCGGAGGGTGGCGAACGCGGGCGCGCACAGCGGGTCGACGTAGAGCGGCTCGGCGGCGACCACGAGCAACCCGCCCTCGCCGTCCACCAGGGTCCGGAGCACGCCGTCGAGCTCCTCGAAGTAGGGCGCCACGAACCCGTAGAGGGCGCGGCCCGCGGGGGTCAGGTGCATGCGCCGCCCGGCGGCGCGCTCGAGGAGCGACGTGCCCAAGGCCCGCTCCAGCTTGCGCACCTGCTGGTGCAGCGCGGGCTCGGTGATCGCGTAGGGCAGCGCGGCGACCGCGCGGGCGTAGCCCTGGTGGGTGGCCACGTGAAAGAAGCCCTCGAGCTGGTGCAGGCGCACGGCCGGGGGACGAGGAGGCGAGACGGCCACGAGGACCTCCATGAAGCAGGGCCTAATGAGTGCTTTCGTGATCTTAACCGTGTGCCCCGGGCCGAGTCCCGTACACCTGGGGCCAGGAGGTGCTTCGTGTCCGACCCCCGCCGACGTGTGCTGCCTTGGACCCTGGCGCTGGTGGTCGGGGCGAACGGCTGCGCCCCGCTCAACCTCCCGTTCCCCACCCTGGGCGGGCGCCAGCTCTGGGCAGACGAGCGGGTGGACTGCGGCTGGCGGATCCAGCGCCACGCGTGGACGGGGCACCACCGCTTGCTGAGCCCCCGGGACGTGCGCTGGGCCTGGGGCGACTACGCGCGCTGCGAGGCGGCCCTCACGGCGGAGCTCGCCGCCGCTGCCCTCGAGCCCCGGAGCTCCCACGCGGTCGTGCTGCTCCACGGCATGATCCGCTCGCGAGCCTCGCTGAGCGCGATCGAGCGGCGACTCAGCGCCGAGGGCTACGAGGTCCTGAGCGTGGGCTACCCCAGCACCGCGGGGACCGTCTCCGAGCACGCCGCGCAGCTCTCCCGGGTGCTCCAGCGCGCTCGAGGGGTCGAGCGGGTCTCCTTCGTGACCCACAGCCTGGGGGCGCTCGTCCTCCGCACCTGTCTGGCCGAGGCCGAGGCGCCCTGGCGCGAGGGACTCGCGGTCGAGCGCGCGGTCATGCTCTTCCCCCCCAACCAGGGGGCGCACCTGGCGGAGCGGTGGGGGGACACCTGGATCTACCGTCTGGGCGGGCCCTGCGGACAGACCCTGCGGCCTCGGGAGGCGCGGGAGGTCCCGCCGCCGAGCGTTCCCTTCGTCGTCCTCGCCGGGGGCCGAGGGGACGGCGAGGGCCGGAACCCCCGGATCCCGGGAGACGACGACGGCACCGTGGCCGTGAGCGAAGCCTACTACCCCGGCGCCGAGGCCTTCGAGGTCCTCGACGCGGGGCACACCTTCGGCATGAACGACCCCGGCGTGCTGGAGGCGATCGCGTCCCACCTCGGCCGCTGAACGGACCCGCGCCCCCACGCGGCGCGGCGTCCGTGCTCTCATGAGCCGCAGGAGGACTCATGCAGATCGACGACTTGGTAGAGGGGACCGGCGCGTCGCCCCAGGCAGGGCAGACCGTGGTGGTGCACTACACCGGCTGGCTCACGGACGGGAAGAAGTTCGACAGCTCCCACGACCGCAACCAACCCTTCCGCTTCCCGCTGGGACGCGGACAGGTGATCAAGGGCTGGGACGAGGGGGTCGCCACCATGAAGGTCGGCGGCAAGCGCAAGCTCACCATTCCGCCCGAGAAGGCCTACGGCGAGCGCGGCTTCCCCGGGGCGATCCCGCCCAACGCGACGTTGGTGTTCGAGGTGGAGCTGCTCGGGATCGAGTAGCTCGGCTCAGAGTGCGTGCGCCGGCCCGCTCAGCGGGTCGGCGTTTTGCCTGTACACGGCTCGAGACTCGTCCGGCGGCGCCGGACGAGCCTCGTGACGCCTAGCGCAGGATCGCTAGAGGCAGACGACCTCGTCGCTGACGCGCTGGCCATCGCGGCCTCGTTCAGCTGCGTTGTCGGTAGCACTGCACGGCCAGGTTCGGCTGTGACCTGGGTCATACCACCGCAGGCGATATGTCGTTCCAACCGGTGAACAGGGCGGCAGCGGCAACAGCGAAAGCGATCTTCTTCATCTTGATCTCCGTGGGTCTCCGTGGGGGGTTGTGTTCTTGGTCCCTCTGAAAAACTCTCTGAGCATCCACGGTGCCAAACCTGCATCTCGTTGCGTCAACGCCCTCCAGTGGGGTGCGCGGCTCCAGAAGGCTTCACGCCAGCGGGCGATTCTGTCGCACCCCCGCCCTGCAGCCACTCCAGGGCGTCGTTCATACCTCGAGGAAAATGAAGGATTACGCCGTAGTGGCCGCAGTCGATCCACTCCAGGCGAGGCTGGTTCATGGCCTGCCACAGCTCCTTCCCGCACTCGGGGGGGATCACCTCGTCCCGGGCCGCGCAGAGCATGAGCACGTCCTTCGGGTCGACCCGAGGCGCGAAGGTGATCGGATCGTAAGGACTTAGGTCGGGCATGAAGGGCAGATACTCCTTCGGGATCGAGACCTCCCAGGACTCGCTGAAGATCTTCTCGAGGTTCCCCCCCGGGATCACGAGGTAGGTCCGGTCGAGCCGCCGGTCGATCCCCCGCGCCACGGCGCCGATCACGGCGCCGAGGCTCACGCCCACGATCCCCACCCGCTGAGGGTCCACCTGGGGCAGGCCCCGCAGCACGTCCCCCGCGCGGATCACGTCCAGGACGGCCTGGCGGTAGCCGTGCAGGATCTTCTCCGGGTGCTTGGTGTCGGCGAAGCCCTCGGAGGTCCCCGGCTCCTTGCGCGGTCCGTAGTTGGGCAGGTCCAGGAACACGGCGGTGATCCCGTGCCCGGCGAGGTGGCGCGAGACCATGTCCTCCAGGAAGAAGCTGCCGCCGGTGTGCGCGAGCACGATCGCCGCGGGTCCGGGGCGCGAGGCGGCCCGCTTGGGGCTGTAGAGCGTGCCGGTCACCCGAGGCCAGCGCGACTGCTCGGCGGAGGGGAACTCGATCGAGCGGCCCACGCACAGCCGGTGCGTGCGGGTCTCGCCCAGCTTCACCCGGAAGGTCTCCGCCGGTGTGCGGTAGTGCTCGAGCTGCGGCAAGGTCCCGTCGTGCCCGACCTTGGGCGCGCGCACCTCATAGCTGCTGGGTCCCTCGGCGTGCGCGAGGCCAGCGCACAGCGCCAGCGCGATCAGTCCTCTCATGGATCCACCTCCGCGGGCGATCTTGGCATGCGCGCCAGCGCAGAGGAAAGGCTTTCCAGGGACCGGACCCCGCCGAGGGTGGAAGCAAGTGCTTCGCAGTGCGCTGCTTAGCGCGAGCGCGCGTCAGACCCGAGGGTCGCCGAGCGAGGCAGCAAGTCGTTGCTCTATCAGGCGTTGGAGGGGATATCGCACACCAGCAGGCACGTCGTCCCGTAGTCGCGGCGCCAGACGGCGGAGAAGCCCCAGGCGTGGAGGCGGGGGTCCGGGTAGGCGAGCTCCCGCGGGGTCTCGAAGGCCAGCCGTCCCCCGGCGAAGCGAGGATCCTGCGCGACCTCCGCGATCAAGGCCTCGACGTTCGCCTCGTGGGGGCCCGGTCGCTCGCGGAGCAGCGGGAAGGGCGGGTGCATGAACACCAGCTCGATCGGATCGCGGGGCTCCCGGGGCAAGCCTCGCGACAGGTCGTGCCGCGCGACCTTGCCGCGATCGCCGGCCTGGAGCAGCTCGAGGTTCTCGGCGAGGACCGCGAGGCAGGGGGCCGCGCGCTCGACGAAGGTGACGGCGCGCGCGCCGCGGCTCAGCGCCTCGAAGCCCAGGGACCCCGAGCCCGCGAACAGGTCGAGGGCCGCGAGGCCTTCGATCGGACCGAGCACGTTGAACAAGGCCTCCCGCACCGCGTTGCGCATGGGACGGGCGACCTGACCCGGGGGCACCTTGAGCTTGCGCCCGCGGTGCTCGCCCGCGATCAAGCGCAGCTCCCCCGGCGGGGCGTCGCGCCCGGGGCCTCGGCGGCGGGGACGGGGCATGGGGGGGGTGCTACACGCCCTTCTTCAGGCGCAGGCCGAGCTTGTTCGAGAGCCGGTCGATGTACTCGATCTTGCTCACCACCGCGTCCACGTCGTACTCGACCCGGCGGAAGGTGACCGTGTTCTCGTCCACGACCACGTAGCAGGAGCGGGTGTCGTTGTCGCGGGGCTGCCCGACCGAGCCCACGTTCACGATCAGCTTCTCCTTGTCGATGGTGTAGGTGAAGCCGTGCTCGATCTCGGTGGGCGTGACGTAGTCGAGGTCCTCGTTGATCACGCACGGGGTGTGGCTGTGACCGACGAACAGGATCTTCTCGAAGGAGCTGAAGATCTCGTCGAACTTCTCGTAGTTCCCGTTGTAGATGTCCTCGCGCAGGATGTACTCGATCGTCGGCTGCCGCGGGGAGCCGTGCACGAAGAACATGCCGTTGGTCTGGAAGCTCATGGGCATGGCCTTGAGGTAGTCCCAGCGGACCTTCTCGGTGCCGTCCTTGATCAGGAGCTCGTCGCGGGTCCAGTCGATCGCCTCGCGCGCCCAGGCGTTGAAGTTCTGCGCGCCCTTGATCACCGCCTCGTCGTGGTTGCCCATGAGGCTCACGCGCACGGTCTTCATGGTCAGCTCGAGTACCTCGCGTGGCTGCGGGCCGTAGCCCACCACGTCGCCCAGGCACACGATGTCCTCGATCCCCTGGGAGCGAATGTCCGCGAACACGTTGCTCACGGCCTCGAGGTTGCTGTGGAGGTCGCTGATGATGGCGTACTTGCGCGAGTGCGAGCCCATGGACCCCTCCTCAGGGCTCCAGTCTACTCAGGCGCGCGCGTGGGAGCCACCGCAGCGTCCGGGCTCAGCGCCTCGAGCACCGCGCCGCCCGCGTCCCGCACCAGCGCCGTGGTCGCGAGCCCCGGCGAGACCGTGCGCTCATAGCGGTAGCGCGGGTCGTCCCACTGCGCCTCGTGCAGGAGGTAGCCGAGCTCGTCGTTGCCCAGCCCCGCCAGGGTGAAGGGCTGCGCGGGGCTCTGGGCCTCGAGCTCGAAGCCCAGGCGCGGGCTCGCCTCGCCGGGCACCGAGAGCGTCACCCAGTCCCCGAGCCTCAGCCCCCACACCTCGCTCGCGGTGCGCCCCCCGGAGAACTCACGCCCCGGGAGCAGCCCGCCCCAGTCCGCGAGGCCGTAGCGCCAGTTGTCCACCGCCACCTCGAGGGGCGCGCGGGCGACCACGAGCTGGAGGTCGCTCGCAGGCTCGGAGGCCGCTGCCAGGGCCTCGGCGGCGACCTCGCTCAGGGCGCGCCCGATCCGCGCCGCCTCGGAGAAGGTCGACTCGGCCTCTGCGGTGGTGACCATGGCCCCCAGCGCGCCGTTCACGTAGAGCGCGACCCCGGGCCGCCGCGCCTCGACCCCCGCCACCAGGGCCGCGGCGAAGTCCGCGCTGACCCAGTCGTTGTCGGAGCCCAGGGCCTCCGGGTGGCAGGCGTAGTGCACGAGGGTCGCCAGCGGGGACCCGTCGAGGCGATCGAAGGCCAGGCAGGTCAAGGTGCGATCCACGCTCTCTGGGTCGCGGCGGTTGTAGGAGACCCCCTCCACCGGCGCCTGGGCCTGGCCCCAGCGCACCCGGGCGGGCTCGAGGCCCAGGAGCGCGCGGCGCGCGGCGGCCTCGACCCCGGCCTGCACCTGCTCGAGGGTGGCGTCGTCGACCCCGCTCACCAGGGGCGGCAGGCCCCACAACCCCAGGGTGTCGGGCCCCGAGTGGGTGTGGGTGGAGGTCACGAGCAGCGCGCCGGCCGGGAGCACGTCGCCCAGCCGCTCCCGGATCGCCTGCACCGTGCTGAAGTGCAGGCCGATCAGGTCGCAGGCCACGAGCACGACGCGGGCGTCGCCGACCTCGAGGGCCAGGGCCCGGGCATACAGCGGGTCGTGCACCCCCAGGCTCTCGCGCATGAGCCCGAAGCCGCCCAGCCACACCGGCGCGGAGGGGGTGATCGAGGCCCGGGCGCAGCCGACGCGCAGCGCCCCCCGGGCCTGGGCGACCCGCTCGACGGGGCCCCAGGCGCCGGGGTCGCTCGCGCAGCCGCTGATCAGGAGGACCAGCCCCAGGATCGCGCCTCGACCTCGCATGCCCTCAAGCCTACCGGAAGGGCCGGGTTCTGGGTGTTTCACCCCCCTCCAGGGGCTATCCTGAGCCGCTCATGCCCGGCAACGAACGCGAACGCCATACCTCCGGCCCCCTCACGGTGGCCTCCCTCGCCTCCGCCCTAGAGTGTCTGCGCCCCACCGGCGGCCACGTGGCCGTCAGCGACGGCCGCCGCGAGGCCTACTTCGTGTTCACCATGGCCGGCGTGCGGATCGTCGTCAGCGGCTTCGCCCCGCCCTCGCTCTCCCAGTGGCTGGTCCTCGGCGGCTACGTCGACGAGACCCAGCAGGAGGCCCTGGCCAAGGCGCACCGCAGCGGACAGGACGAGCGCGAGACCCTCGTCGAGCTGGGGATCTCCCCCGACAGCATTCGCGAGGGCGCGCGCTCCCTGGGGGTGCAGCTGCTCCTGGACTGCCTGTTCTGGCCCAAGGCCCACTTCGAGGCCGGCTCCGGGCGCCCGTATTACCTCGAGCGTCTCAAGCGCGACGGGGTCAGCGAGCGCACGCTGCCCACGCCGCTCAAGAACATGCTCCAGGACATTCACACCGCGCTGCGTGAGGTCGCGGGCGCCCGGGGGACCTTCCCCACCCTGGACGTGAGCCTGGTGACCACGAGCTCCGAGGGCGCCCGGGCGCGCCAGGAGGCGAGCGGGGACGGCCTGGAGAAGCACCTCCTGGAGTGCCTGCTCAGCCGACCTGGGATCAGCGCCCACGAGCTGCGCGCCATGCTCGGCTGCGGCGAGGCCGCGGTCATGCGCCGGGTCCACGACCTGAGCGCGGCGGGGCTCCTGACCGCCGACCCCCGACCCCCGGCGCGGGAGGAGTGGGAGGGCCGCGCGGCCGCCACGCGCGAGCACCTCGAGGCGCAGCCGATCAACCAGCTCGTGCTGCGCCTGGCGCTGGCCGCGCTGCTCCAGCAGCTCGAGGACCCCAGCGCCGCCGCCCGCCAGCTCGACCGCGCCGGCTGGCTCCTGTTCGGCCAGCGCCGCCACGACGAGGCCCTGGAGGCCTTCAACGAGGCCTTGGCCCTGGCCCCCACGGACCTCGAGGCGCTCCAGGGCCGGGTCAGCAGCCTCACGTCCCTCGAGCGCGGGCGCGCCGCGGCGGAGGCCGCCGTCGACCTGGGCCAGCGCTACCTGGAGCACGGGCTCCCCAACCAGGCCAAGCTCGTGCTGGCCCAGGCCTGAGCACTACCCCAGCCCCCGCGCCCAGGAGCTCCTGGTGCGGGCCCTGGACTCGGCGATCGAAGCCTGGCCCGCGAGCTCGCGGAACAGCGTCCCGACCACTGCGTCGCACCGGGCGCAAGCAAGGAGGCCGACGAGCTGGCCAACCGCTACGGGCTGGAGGCTCCCTCCGTCTCCGAGCCCGCGGAGCCCAAGTCCGCGGCGCTGTTCGCCGCCCTCGCGATCGCCGCGGTCCTGCTCTGCCTCGGGCTGGCCGTGCCGGCGCGGACCGTGTTGCGCCAGCGCGACGCGCGGCGCGACCTGTCCCAGGCGCTGGTCCAGTTGGAGCTCGGGCTGCGCGAAGAGCGCGACTGGTCCGAGCTCCAGCGCCTGTTCCCCCAGGCCTGGGAGAGCCGCCCCGACGTGGGAGATCAGGTGCAGCGCCTGCGCAAGGAGCTCGCCCTGCTCGCCCAGGACGGCGCCGACGTGCCCTTCCTGCGCCAATACCTCAAGGCGCTGCGCTCACAGAACGCCGAGAGCCTGGCCGTCGAGCTGCACCGCAGGCTGCAGACCGTGGCCACCGAGGCGCTGCGCGAGCCCCTCAGCGCGGAGCACCGCGCGCTCATGAAGCGGATCGAGCGCGCGCGGCGCGAGGCTCGGCGCGTGCAAGGGCTCGCCACCGGCGCCGACCCCCAGGTCGCCTTCGACGCGGCTCGCAAGCTGGTGCAGGACTACCCCGACGTCCCCAGCGCCCTGGACCAGGTCTCGCTCACCGTGGAGATCCGCTCCAATCCCCCCGGCGCCCTCGTGCGCTGGCGCGGCGACAGCATGCAGTTCCGCACCCCGTTCGAGGTCGAGGTGCCCCTGATCGAGACCCGCCAGCTCGAGCTCGACCGCGAGGGCTACAAGCCCTACCGCGCGCAGATCAACCTCCAGACCCTGGACTCGCCGCGCCCGGTGTTCGAGCTCACCCCGGGCCAGGAGGAGCGCGAATGAGCGCCCCTCGCCCCGGCCCGCGGCGCCGTCCGCCTCCGCCCCGCCGCCCCGCCACCGGCCGGCGTCGCCGCCCTGCGCGGCGACCCCTGACCGGCCGCCGCCCGCGCCCGCTGCGCCCGCCGCTGGCCCTGGCGCCGCTGGAGGAGGACCTCGCCCACTACCGCGACACGCGCAGCGAAGCCCTGCCCGCCGACCCCAGCGAGGGCGACCTCTACCTGGGCAGCACGATCGGCCCCTGCAAGCTGATCCAGTTCCTGGCCGCCGGCGGCACGGGGCGGGTCTACCGCGCCCACCACCAGCGCTTGAACTTCGAGGTCGCGTTCAAGCTGATCGACCCCAAGGTCGCGCAGCAGGAGAAGATGCTCGGGCGCTTCCAGCGCGAGGCCCAGGTCAGCGCGCGGCTGAACCACTCCAACATCGCCCGGGTCTACGACGTCGACAGCGAGAACGGCGTCCACTACATCATTCAGGAGCTCGTGCGCGGGCAGAGCCTCGAGGCGCGGGTCCAGCGCCAGGGGCCCCTCGAGGAGCTGACCTGCGCCCAGATCGGGCGGGCGCTGGCCTCGGGCCTGGACTCGATCCACCAGGCCGGCGTCGTCCACCGCGACGTGAAGCCCGACAACGTGATCCTCACCGCGGACCTCGAGCCCAAGCTGCTCGACTTCGGGATCGCCAAGGACGTCGACGTCTCCACCGACACCCACCAGGACACGGTGCTCGGGACCCCCAAGTTCATGGCCCCCGAGCAGGTCTCCGACCACAGCAAGGTCGGCCCGCCGACCGACGTCTACGGCCTGGGCGCGACCCTGTTCTTCGGCCTGGCCGGGCAGGCCCCCCTCGAGCCCGAGGAGGAAGAGGGCCTGTTCGCCTTCATGAACCGCCGGCTGAGCGCGCCCCCGCCCCGGGTCCGCGACCACGTGCCCCGGACCCACCCGCAGCTCGCGGCGCTGATCGACTCCATGCTGCTCCCGGACCCCACGCAGCGCCCCACGGCGGCGGAGGTCGAGGCCCAGTTCCAGGAGCTGGAGCAGGCGATCAGCGTGGCCACCGGGAGCGTGAGCCGCTCGGCGGTCCAGGCGGCCCTGCGCCGCAGCCCGAGCTTCAACACGAGCACCGTGTTCAACAGCGTCGTCGGCGGGCAGGGCACCCACGGCACCTTCGCCGAGCTCCCGCTCCCCGAGATCCTGCAGGGGATCGAGTTCAACGAGAAGACCGGCGAGCTCGACGTCCACGCCGAGGACCTCACCGGGCGGATCACGTTCAAGAACGGCCAGCCCCACGACGCCTCCACCAGCGAGGGCGAGCGCGGACAGGCCGCGGTCTATCGCCTGCTGGCCCTGGACGACGCGAGCTTCACCCTCCGCCGGGACGCGCTCGTCCACGGGGCGCGCCAGATCCCGGTCAGCTTC
>JAWKSZ010000034.1:0-77406 GCA_041402045.1 Planctomycetota bacterium
CGGCTCCTTGGACAAGGCCACCGTGAAGGCCGTGCTCTCGAACGCCACCCGCGTGCGCGAGCTGGGGGTCTACGACGAGCTGGTCACGACCCTCAACTCCGCCCGCGGCGAGGCCCTCGAGGAGCTGATCAAGCAGTCGAGCCGCAACCGCCAGGCCGACATGCGCTTCTTGATCGTCGACGCCCTGGGCCGGGTCCCCGAGCTCAGCGCCGAGAAGGCGCTGGTCGAGGCGCTGACCGACGACAAGGACCTGACCGTCGCGATCCTGGCCGCGCGCAAGCTCGGCAAGCGCGGGACCCCCACCGCCGTGGACGCGCTGATCCCGGTGCTCGAAGACTTCGAGGAGGACGACGACCGCGAGCGCCTGGTGCGCGAGATCAACGGCGCGCTGGCGACCCTCACCGGCAACGACCTGGACAACGCCCGCGGCTGGAAGACCTACTGGGACGCGCACAAGAGCGAGTTCACCGCGCCCAGCACCGAGGACGAGGGGAGCGGGACCAAGACCCGCAACGCCCTGGACCGCATGAAGCGCGAGCGCCCGGGCGACGCCCGGACCATGACCCGGATCCGCGACGACGAGATCATCGCGATCAAGGGCAGCTCCGATAAGGTCGAGGACGTGCTCAAGGAGCTCGACCTCAAGCACCAGACCTTCAACCGCGACGAGTTCGACACGGTCAAGCTCGACCCCGAGCGCCAGGTCCTGATCCTCAACTGCGCCGGCAACAAGAGCCTCTCGGAGGCCGGGATCCAGCGCGTGCGGGAGTTCGTGGCCCAGGGCGGCTACCTGTTCACCTCGGACTGGGAGCTGCGCAACACCCTGGAGAAGGCCTTCCCCGAGGTGGTGAGCTTCCTCAAGGAGACCCCCAAGCAGGAGCAGAAGGTCAAGATCAAGGCCCCCGCCGACGCCTACATGCACCCGCTGATGCGCGACGTGTTCCCGCTCTCGACCTGGAGCGAGCGCGAGTTCAGCTGGAACCTCGACGGGCGCTCGCACCTGGTCAAGCCCAACCCCGCGCTGACGGTGCTCGTGGAGTGCCCCGAGATCAAGGACATGGGCTCGACCGCGGTGGCCTTCACCTTCGGCTTCACCGACAAGGGCGGCGGGCGCCCGGTGACCGGCGCCCCGGGCAAGAAGACCGCCCACGGCGGCCGCGTGCTGCACGTGCTCAGCCACTTCAAGAACCAGAAGGACGAGTCCGGCGACGGCTACGCCCTGCAGCAGCTCCTCCTGAACTTCATCGTGGAGAAGCAGGAGGCCCGCAAGGCCGCCAAGATGTCCGGCAAGAAATAGGCCTCTCCGGGGCCGACGCTCCTCTCTACGGCGGGGCCAGGGCATGATCGGGGTGACCCCGAGGGAGGTTCGCCCATGAGCGCCGTGACCCCGGCGAACCGACGTCTGTTCCGCGCGCTCCTGGTCCTGTTCGGAGCGGAGTTCGCGTTGTTGGGGATCTCCCCCCTGGACCGCCCGACCTGGCTCCTGGAGAACGCGCTGGTGGCGGCGCTGATCGCGCTGTTGCTGCTCACCCGCCGCCGGCTGCCGCTCTCGCGCCTCTCCTACGCCGCGATCTTCGGATTCCTCGCCCTGCACGAGGTTGGCTCGCACTACACCTACTCCGAGGTGCCCTACGACGCCTGGCTCGAGGCGCTGTGCGGGATCACGACCCGGGACCTGTTCGGGTGGGAGCGCAATCACTTCGACCGGGCGATGCACTTCCTCTACGGGCTGCTCCTGGTCTACCCCATGCGCGAGCTGTTCCTGCGCTGGACGGGGGTCCGGGGGTTCTGGGGCTACTTCCTGCCCCTGGATCTCACGCTCTCGACCTCGGTGGTCTACGAGCTCCTCGAGTGGGCCGCCGCGGCGACGTTCGGCGAGGGCACGGGCACGGCCTACCTGGGGACCCAGGGCGACGCCTGGGACGCCCAGAAGGACGTAGCGCTGGCCGGCTTGGGCGCCCTCATGGCTACCGTGGGCTGGGCGCTGTTCCACTGGCGTCGACAGCGGGACTTCGCCGCCGAGTGGGCCGCGAGCTTGCGGGTCAAGTCCGCCGAGCCCCTCGACGCGGACGCCGCGGCCCCGACGGGCTGAGCACGCCGCGGGGTCCAGGCGCGGGGCGACGTCAGGCTTGCTACCGTCGGACCCCGGCCTGCGAGGCTCGCGGCCGGAGGGTGCACGGGTGAGGGTCGAACCCGGGTTCTTGATCCTGGTGGGGGTCGCGATCCTCGCGGCGCTCCTGCTCAAGTCGCGCTGCGAGCGGCTGCGGATCCCGCCGCTGGTGAGCTACCTCCTGCTCGGGGTCGCGCTGCGGATCCTCCACGACCGCTGGGGGCTCTTGGACGACCACGCGCGCTGGGGCCTGGGGTTCCTGGCCGAGGTCGGCGTGTTCTGCCTCCTGTTTCGGGTCGGGCTCGAGTGCAACCCTGGCGCGCTCCTGCGGCAACTCCGCCCGGTGATCCCGGTGTGGGTCGCCGACGTGCTGACCTCGGCGGTCCTCGGCTACCTCGCCGCGCGCTACCTGCTCGGGCTCGACCTCGGGGCGGCGCTGGCGGTGTCTACCGCCCTCAGCGCCACGAGCCTCGGGGTCTCGGTGGTGGTGTGGGAGGAGACCGGGCGCCTGCGGAGCCGCCTCGGCGAGCGGCTGATCGACCTGGCCGAGCTCGACGACCTCTCGGCGATCGCGCTCCTGAGCCTGCTCCTCGCCGCTCTGCCCTACCTGGGAGGCCCCCTGCCCGCGGGGGTCGAGGACGGCCTGGGGCGCGTGCTCCTCGAGCGGGGCGGCGCCCTCGCGCTCAAGGCCGCCCTGCTCGGCTCGTTGATCTACCTGCTCTCGAGGTTCGCGCTCGAGCCCATGACCCGGTTCCTGTGGGTCAGCGAGCGCGCCCCCGACCCCCTGGTCTCGGTCGTGGCGATCGGGCTCGTGGTCGCCGCGGTGTCCGACGCCCTGGGGCTGTCCCTCGCGGTCGGCGCCCTGTTCGCGGGCCTGGGCTTCGGCTCCCTCGGCCGGCGCGTAGAGGACGAGGCGTCCTTCCTCGCCCTCTACGACCTGTTCACCCCGTTCTTCTTCCTGGGGATCGGGGTCCAGTTCAACCCGACCCTGGTCCTGGAGTGCGCCGGCTGGGGGGCGCTGCTCCTCGTCGCCGCGCTCCTCGGCAAGCTCCTGGGGGCCGGGCTCCCGTTCCTGGCGCTCGAGGACCGACACAGCGCGCTCCTGGTGGGGGTGAGCATGCTCCCGCGCGCGGAGATCGCGCTCGTCGTGGCCCAGACGACCCGCGAGGCCGGGGTGCTGCCGGAGTCCGGCTTCGGGGGGCTGGTGTTCGTGTCCGCGAGCACGTGCCTGCTGAGTCCGCTCCTGCTGCAGCGCCTGCTGCGCGCGTCCCCTGCGCTGGACTGCGAACCCGGCGCTCCGCCTCCAGGCTGAGCTGGGAGGGTCACCCCGGGTGAGGAAGAGCCCCACCCGCGGACCCGAGGCATGGTCCAGCCGGCCTGCTAGAGTGCCCGCGTGGACCCAGCTCCCTCCTCTCGCGGAGCGCTGGTCGCCGTCGACGGGCCGGTGGTCGAGGTCGCCTTCGAGGACCGCCTGCCCGCGATCGGGGACGCGCTCGAGACCGACTCCGGGCTCGTCCTGGAGGTCGTGCAGCACCGGGACCCCACCCGGGTGCGCGCCCTCGCCTTCGGCGACACGCGGGGGCTGGCCCTGGGCGAGGCGGTCACGGCCAGCGGCGCCCCGCTGCGGGTCCCGGTGGGCGACCAGGTCCGCGGCCGGGTCCTGGACCTGCTGGCGCGGCCCCTCGACGGCGGCCCGCCCTTCGCGGAGCCTCGCTGGCCGATCCTGCGCGGCTCGCCGGAGCTCCCCGACCGACGCCCGGGGCGCGCGATCTTCGAGACCGGGCTCAAGGCGATCGACCTGCTCGCGCCGCTGCCCCAGGGCGGGAACACCGGGCTCTTCGGCGGGGCGGGGGTCGGCAAGACCGTGCTGATGATGGAGCTCATGCAGAACACGGTGCGCCACCACCACGGGGTGAGCGTGTTCGCCGGGGTGGGGGAGCGCTCGCGCGAGGCCCGGGAGCTGTGGCGGGAGATGGACGACGCCGGGGTGCTCTCTCACGTGGTGCTGGTCTACGGACAGATGGGCGAGACCCCGGGGGTGCGCTACCGCACCCCGCTCGCCGCCGTGACCATGGCCGAGTGGTTCCGCGACGAGGTCGGGCAAGACGTGCTCCTGTTCGTCGACAACGTGTTCCGCTTCGTGCAGGCGGGCAACGAGGTCAGCGGGACGATCGGGCGTCCGCCCTCGCGAATCGGCTATCAGCCGACCCTGGCCGCCGAGGTGGCCCAGCTCCAGGAGCGGATCACCTCCACGGGGCGGGCCTCGATCACGAGCGTGCAGGCGGTCTACGTCCCGGCGGACGACGTGACCGACCCCGCCGTGGCCGAGGTGTTCCAGCACCTGGACAGCTTCGTGGTGCTCTCGCGGGAGGCTGCGGCAGAGGGGCTCTACCCCGCGGTGGACCCCCTGCACAGCAGCTCGACGCTGCTGCGCCCGGACGTGGTCGGGCAGCGCCACGCCGAGCTCGCGGGCGAGACGCGCCGGGTCCTGGCCCGCTACGAGGAGCTGCGCGACATCATCGCCCTCGTGGGGGTCGAGGAGCTCGCGGTCGAGGACCGGCGGGTCGTGCACCGCGCGCGCCGCCTGCGGCGCTTCCTGACCCAGCCCCTGGGGGTGACCCAGGCCTTCACCGGGCTCGAGGGCGCGTTCCTCCGGCTGGAGGAGACCCTCGACGGCTGCGAGGAGATCCTCCGCGGGCGCCTGGACGACCTGCCGGAGCAGGCGTTCTACATGCAGGCGACCATCGAGGACGTACGCCGCGCCGCCCAGGAGGCGCGGTGAACGGCGGGCTGACCCTGCGGATCTCGTCCCCCCTCGAGGCCCTCGAGCTCGAGGACGTAGGCGGCCTGCGCTTCGAGGCCCCCGACGGCCTGCGGGGGGTGCGCCCCGGCCACGAGCCGGCGCTCGCGGTGGTCCGGCCAGGGGTCCTGCGCCTGGTCCAGCGCCAGGCCGGCGCCGAGCGCACACTCTACGTCGCCTGCGAAGGCGGGTTCCTCGAGGTCTCCCCCCGCGAGGCCCTGCTCACGACCTCCTGGTTCGTGCGCGACGAGGACCTGGGCGCGCTCGTCGCCGCGCTCGAGCGCCGGGGGCAGCGCCGGCAGGCCCTGGACCAGGAGGCGCGGCGGCTGACCGAGCTGCACGAGCTCGCGGCGCGGCGCGCGCTGGCGCGCCTGCAGCGCGAGGTCCGCCGATGAGCGACGCCCCGGAGGAACCCCTCGCGCAGCGGGTGTCGCGCTACCAGCGTCGGGAGGCCCGCGCCCGGGAGCAGTCCGTGGGCAGCGTGTGGCGCACCATCGGCCAGGTCGGCGCCCTCGGCTGGCTGATCGCGCTGCCCCTGGTCGTGGGCGCCTGGCTCGGACACCTGCTGGACCGAGAGCTCGAGGGGGGGGTGACCTTCTCCCTGGGTGGCCTGGCCCTGGGGCTGGCCCTCGGGGTCTACTTCCTCTGGCGTACGATCCGCGACGTCCACCGAGACCTGGAGGACTCATGAACCCCGCCGCCACGATCCTGGTCGCCCTCGCCGCGGGCGCGCTGCTGGGGGCGCTGCACATGCGCACCCTGCGCCGCGCGGTGGCCCAGGCCGTCGCCCGCGGCAGCGCCGCGGCGTTCCTGCTCGCCGCGCCGCTGCGGGTCGCGCTCCTGGCGCTGGGGCTGGCAGGTGCGGCGGTCCTCGGCGGGGGCCCCGGGGTTGGCGGCGCCCTGGTGGGCTACGCCCTCGCGGTACAGCTCGCGCGCTGGCGGGCGGCCGCGCCCCGGGGAGGCGCCGCGTGAACGAGCCGGTCCTGATCCCGCTGTTCGGGCTCGAGGTCCCCGACGTCTACCTCACGACCCTGGGGGTCACGCTCCTGGTGGGGGTGGTGTCCTACGTGACGGGGCGCAGCCTCGCGGCCGGGCGCCTGACCCTGTGGCAGACGGCGGTCGAGGCCTTCCTGGGCTGGATCGAGGACACCGTGCGCGAGGTCGTCGACGAGGACCCCACGCCCTACGTGCCCTTGATCGCCTCGCTGATGGTGTTCATCGCGGTGTGCGACCTGCTGGCGGTCGTCCCCGTGCTGCGGCCGCCGACGGCGGAGCTGGCCACGACCGTGGCCCTGGCGCTGGTCGTGTTCGTGGCGGTCCCGATCTACGGCGTTCGGCGCCTGGGGCTCTGGGGCTACCTCAAGGGCTACGCCCGCCCGAGCCCGCTCCTGATCCCGTTCAACCTGCTGGGCGAGCTCACGCGGACCCTGGCCCTCGCGGTGCGCCTGTTCGGCAACGTGATGAGCGGGGTCACGATCGGCGCCGTGATCCTCGCGCTCGCCGGGCTGTTCGTGCCGCTCCCGCTCCTGTTCCTGAGTATCCTGACCGGCCTGGTGCAGGCCTACATCTTCGGGATCCTCGCCGCTGTCTACATCGCCGCCGCCCTGCAGGTCGAGCGGCGCCATCCCGCTCCGGAGACTCCCCAATGACCGACGCTACGCTGCTCTCCCTGGTCTCGATCGTCACCGCCGGGCTCACCGTGTGCGTGGGCTCCATCGCCCCCGCGCTGGGGGAGGCGCGCGGGCTCGTCGCCGCGCTGGACGCGATCGCGCGCCAACCCGACGCGGCCTCGACCACGACCCGCACCCTGTTCGTGGGCCTGGCCATGGTCGAGTCCACCGCGATCTACTGCCTGGTGATCGCGTTCATCCTGCTGTTCGCCAACCCGCTGATCCCCGCCATCTGACCCGTGAACCTCTCCTGGCAGCTCGTCCTGTTCGAGGTGCTCAACTTCTGCGCGCTGATGGCGATCCTCGCGCGCTTCCTCTATCGCCCGGTGCGCGAGAAGCTCGAGGAGCGGCGCGCGCAGCTCGAAGGCGCCCGGCGTGAGGTCGAGGCGCGCGAGCGCGAGGCCGCCGAGGTCAAGGCCCAGTTCGCCGCGCGCCTGGCGGCCCTGGAGCAGGAGGCCGCGGACCTGCGCGCGGCCGGGCGCCGCCGGGGCGCGGACGAGGCGGAGCGCCTGATCGACGAGGCCCGCGAAGACGCCCGCCGGGAGCGCGAGCGCTTCCAGGAGACCCTGGCCCGCAGCGAGCGGCTCGCGTTCGAGGGCGCGCGGGAGCAGGTCCTGCGCCTCGCGGTCGAGGGGGCGGCCCGCGCCCTCGACGGGCTGGGGTTGCCCGACCTCGCGACCGCCTACGCCCGGCTGGGCAGCCAGCGCCTGGCCCAGGAGCTCGGCGCGCGGCAGGCGGGGGAGCCCGTGCAGGTGCAGCTCAGCCCCGACGCGGAGCCCGAGGCGATCCGCGCGGTGCTGGAGCAGGTCCTGGGGCCGCGGCCCATGGAGCTCAGCGCCGACCCCGAGCTGACGGGGGGGGTGCGGCTGCGCCTGGGAGACCTGCAGGTCGAGGCCAGCGCAGGCGCCACTCTGGGGGCCTGGCTCGAGCGGGCCGGGCGCGAGGGAGCCTCGCCGCGGTGAGCGTGGAGGGGCTCCCGCAGCGCGCCGAGGCGGCGGTCGCCGCGGCGCTGGAGGACCTGCGCGGCGCGCTGCCCGGGCTCGAGGCCCAGGCGCGGGTGGAGCACGTGGGGCGGGTCCGCGGCGCCGCCGACGGCGTGGCCACCGCCGGCGGGCTCCCGGGGGCGCGCCTCGGGGAGCTGGTCGAGATCGAGGGTGTGCTGGCCAAGGTCGAGGCCATGACCTCCGACGAGCTGCGGCTGGTGCTCCTGGGCGACCCCGCGCGGGTGGAGGCCGGGCAGCGGGTCCGGCGCTGGGGGCGCGCGCTCACGGTCCCCGTCGGACCCGAGCTGTTCGGGCGCGTGCTGGACCCGCTGGGGCGGCCCGTGGACGGGCGGGGGCCCCTCGGGCGCACCCAGCGCGCGCCCGTCGACGGCCCGACCGTCCCCCTGGCGGAGCGCGAGCCGGTGAGCCGCCCCCTGCGTACCGGGGTGTTCGTGATCGACACCTTGATCCCCGTCGGCCGCGGGCAGCGCCAGCTCGTGATCGGCGACCGCGCGACGGGGAAGACCACGCTCTGCCTCGACGCCCTCGCCGCGCAGGGGCCCGACGTGGTCGTGGTCTACGTGGCCATCGGGCAGCGAGGCTCGCAGCTCGCGACCCACGTGGAGTGGCTGCGTCAGCGCGGCGCCCTGACCCACGGGTTCGTGGTCGCGGCCGACGCCGACGCGCCCCTGGGCCTGATCCACCTCGCGCCCTACAGCGCCTGCACCATGGCCGAAGAGCTCATGCGCCGCGGTCACGACGTGCTGATCGCCTTCGACGACCTCACGACCCACGCCCACGCCCACCGCACCCTGGCCCTGCTCCTCGGGCGCCCGGTGGGGCGCGAGGCGTTCCCGGTCGACGTGTTCTACGCCCACGCGCGGCTCCTGGAGCGGGCCACCCAGCTCAGCGCGCGCCTGGGGGGCGGCTCCTTGACGGCGCTCCCGGTGATCGAGACCCAGGCCGGGGACCTCACGGGGTACATCCCCACCAACCTCGTCTCGATCACCGACGGGCAGGTCCGGCTGGACGCGGGGCTCGCCGCCGCGGGGCAGCTGCCCGCGGTAGACGTGGGGCTCTCGGTCTCGCGGGTGGGGGGCAAGGCCCAGCCCGCGCCGCTGAAGCAGGTCGGGGGCCGGGTCAAGCACGACTACGCCCAGTTCCTGGAGCTGGAGATCTTCACCCGGCTAGGTACGCATCTGGAGGAGGCCACCCAGGCGGTGATCGAGCGGGGGCGCCGGGTGCGGGAGGCGCTCAAGCAGGTCGCGGGCAGCCCGCTGAGCTGGGCGGAGACCGTGGCGCGGGCGGCCCTGCTGCGCACACCGGAGGTGACGCGGGTGCCCGAGGCCGCGCTACGCGCGGCCCTCGCCGACGCGGTGACCCGCATGTGGCGCCACGACCCCGACGCCCTCGCGGAGCTCGACGCCGGGCGCGGCGTCGAGCCCGCGCGGATGCAGGCCCTGCTCGACGCCGGGCGGCTGGCCCTGAGCCACTCGGCCTCCGAAGCGAGCGAGGTGTGAAGAGCGAGCGGGCCGTCGCCGCCCGGCTCCGCGCCTGGCGCGGCTTCCGCGACGTAGCCCACGCCACGGCCTCGCTGGCGGGCTCCCTCGCCGTGCGCTGGGCGACCCACGAGCAGCGCGCCCGGGAGCACCGGGAGCGCTGTCGGGCGCTGGCCGCGCGGGCGGGGACGGACGCGGGGGCGGGGCCGCGAGTGCTGGTGGCCTTCGGCACCGACCTCGGGCTCTGCGGGCGGCTGAACGTGAGCGTCGCCCGCCGGGTCCGGGAGGTCGTCGCCGAGACCGCGCCCGAGGCGTGCTTCGTGGTCGGGTCGCGCCTGGTCGCGGCGCTCGAGGGGGAGCTGCCGAGCTTCGAGCACCCGGCGCCCGCGAGCCCCGAGGCGGTGCTCGAGCTCGCCGACCGCGTGCTGAGCGAGGTCCGCAGCGCGCTGGGCGCTGACGGAGGCACGCCGCGCCTGGGCTGCGTGCACGTGGACCCGGGGCTGCGGGAACCACGGGTCGACTGGGGAGCGAACCTCGTTCCGCCGCGGGGGCGCGCGCCGCTGCTCCCGCCCGCGGAGGCGGCCCCCGCGGTGGCCGTGGAGCTCTGGGCCCACGCGCGCCTCGTCCACGCCGCGACCCTCGCGCTGCTCGGCGAGGCTCGGGTGCGTCAGGCCACCATGCGCCGGGCGCAGGACACCGCCGAGCGGCGGATCGTCGAGCACGAACAGGCGCTGCGTCGGTTGCACCAGGAGCGGATCACCCAGGAGATGCTCGAGGTGCTGGGCGGGCGCCGCGAGCCGCGCTGAGGCTGGTTCAGTCGGTGAACAGGAGCCGGGAGGCGTAGAGCAGCCCCAGGCCCAGCGCGAAACAGAGGAAGTGCGTCGCGGCGCGTCGGAGCTCGGGGTGGCGCTTCATCTCGGGGACGAGGTCCGCGGCCGCGATGTAGACGAAGTTGCCCGCGGCGAAGGGGATCAAGAACGTCACGTCCAGGGCGCTGGAGGCCGCGTAGGTCACGAGCCCCCCCAGGGGAAAGGTCAGCGCCGAGAGGAAGTTGAACAGGAGCGCCTTGCGCTTGCTCCAGCCCCCCTGGATCAGTACGCCGAAGTCGCCCAGCTCCTGGGGGACCTCGTGGGCGAGGGCGGCCACCCACGTCAAGACCCCGAGGCGGGTCTCGACGAGGAACGCGCCGGCGACGGCCATGCCGCCCAGGAAGTTGTGGACTCCGTCGGCGACCAGGAGCAGATACGTCAGCGGCTGGCGGTGGGCGGACGTCGCCTTGTGGCAGTGGTGCCAGTGCAGGAGCTGTTCGAGGGCGAGGACCGCCGAGAACCCGAGGACCAGCCACAGGTAGGGGAGCGGGCCGTTGCCCAGGCGCTCGACGGCGGTCGGGAGCATGTGGAAGAAGGCTCCCCCGAGCAGCGAACCCGCGGCCAGGGCTACCAGGGGCTGGATCAGGCGCTTGAGCGTGCGCTCCTCGAGCAGCAGGGTCAGGCTGCCTACGAGCGCCACCACGCTCATCAACAGGCCGGTGACCACGATCCAGAGCAGGGTGTTCAAGACGTGACGAGCTGAGGGCCCTAGGTCGGCGCGATCCAGAGCGCGTAGACCACGTAGCCCATGGCGAGCACGATCAGCACGCTGCACACCGCGATCGCGATCCAGAGCCAGAGCGCGTTGTCGCCCTCGACCGGGGTGCTCCCGCTGTCGAGGTAGCTCGAGTCGGCGAAGCGCGCCGACTGGCGCTTGGCCTTGGCGCTCTGCTTCTTGGCGGTCTCCTTGCGCTCCTTGCGGGTCGAGCGCCGCTTCTCGCTGGCGGGGACCTCGACCGGCGTGGGGAGCTTGGCCTCGACCGGCTCGCCGTTGAGCGCGCGGGCGATGTCCTCGGCCAGGGCCTCGGTCGTCGCGTAGCGCTCGTCCGGGGACTTGGCGAGGGCCATGAGGCAGATCGTCTCCAGGTCCGTGGAGACCGCGGGGTTGTGCTTGCTCGGGGGGACCGGGTCGGTCTCGAGCACCTTGCGGTAGACCTCGTAGGGGTTGCGCCCGAGGAACGGGAGGGTGTCGGTCAGGATCTGATACAGCATGACCCCCAGACCGTAGACGTCGCAGCGCCGATCGACCTGGGCGGCCTTCCCCGAGACCTGCTCCGGCGAGAGGAACAAGGGCGTGCCGACCATGGCGCCCTCGGCGGTGAGCTTGAAGGTGCTGTCCAGGTTCTTGGCCAGGCCGAAGTCGGTGAGCACGGGCTCGGTGTCGTGGTCGCGGACGATGATGTTCGCGGGCTTGAGGTCGCGGTGGATCACCCCGTGCTCGTGGGCGTAGTGGGTGGCCAGCGCGACCTTGCGGAACACCTCGAGCAGCACGTTGAGCGGGAAGCTCTTCTGCCGCAGGTGGTGCTGCAGGTCCTGGCCCTCCACCAGGTCCATGGTGAAGAACGGGATCGTCTCGTTGATCCCCAGGTCGTGGATCTTGACGATCCCGGGGTGGTCGAGCTGCTGCGCGCTCTGCGCCTCCTGAATGAAGCGCTTGAGTTGCTGCTCGGTGGCGTGCTCGACGTTGATCAGCGCCTTGAGCGCCACGACCCCGCCGTCGGGGGCCTGGGCCCGGTAGATCACGCCCATGCCGCCGGCGGCGACCTCGCTCAGGATCCGGTAGGGGCCGAAGTCGAAGGACTCGGCGTCCAGCGGCACGCCCAGGATCTTGCGGATCCCGGCGTCCTTCTGCTGGGTGGAGCGGCGGGTGGGGCGCGAGGGCGGCGGGGAGGCCGCGATCACGTCGTACTCGCTGGCGTCGACGACGCTGCTCGCGTCCTCCCAGGAGCGCCGCGCCATCTCCAGGTCGTCCTCGCTGGGGTCCGGGGCCTCGGTCAGCTCGGCCAGCGGCGGGGCCGGCGGCGCCGCGAGCTCGGGGTAGCGCCCGCTGGCGGTGATCGAGGGCGGCACCGTGGGCTGCTGCTGGCCTTGGTAGGCGCGGATCCGCTCGGCCACGCGCTGATACTGCTCGGCGGTGATCAGCCCCCGCCCGATCATGACCTGGGCCAGGGTCACGGGGTGGCCGTGCTGGATCAGTTGGCGCTGCTGGGCGACGCAGCCGAGGAGGGGCTCGCGTTGGATCAGGCCGAAGGCCAGGCAGGCGCGCCCGAACATGACGTCGGCCGGGCTGGGTGCTTGCCCCGTGGACGCCGGGCTCTGGTTGGGAAGCATGGGGCCGCCGTGCGAACTCTGCCGTAAGTGGATGGACGGTAGTGCATTCCCTTGACCCACGCAAGCAGAGTCGCGAGCATGCTGGGGCCCACGTTCCCGGAGCGGGCGGGGGCAGAGCCCTCGCGAGAGGGCTGAACGTGCGAGGTTCCGTCCGCGTGTCCGACTCTGGTCCCCACCTGCGCTTTCCGCCGCCCGAGCTGCGCAAGCGCGGACCCCCCCAAACGGGGTACGCCCAGGCCGGGGACGAGAAGTGGAGCCGGCTGTGCGTCGTGGTGCCGGAGTGGCGCTCGGTCGGACGACACGAGTTCCTCCCCCGCGGGCCCTACTCCGTGCCCCTGGCGAGGCTGCGCCCCGGCGCCGACCGCGGGAGCCGCGAGGCGTGGGAGTTCTTCGTGCACCCCTACCGCGCGTTCCCCCGTGACGGCGTGCTGTTCAACGGCCCCTCGGGCCCCGGCTGCCTGGGCGCTCGGCTCGCGCGCCGCCTGCCCGAGGGCTGGGCGATCTACGACGAGGTCGGGGCGGGGTTCAAGGACGCGGAGCGGGTCAGCGACTCCTACCCCGCGGCGCTGGGCATGCTGCGCGCGCGCTGGCTGAGCGAAGAGACCCTCAGCGACGTGCAGCGCGACCTGTTCGGGGTCGAGCTCGACCTGCTGGAGCTCCTGCGCCTGGCGACGCTCATGCTGCGCACCCGCTCCACCGAGCAGGTCAGCCACGACATCGTGCGCCTGCTCCGCCGCCCGAGCATCGAGACCTTCGCCGCCAGCGCGTTCAGCGAGGACGACATGCACGCCCTGCGCCGGATCGCGGGGGGCGAGGCGCCGGCGCAGCAGAAGTTCGACGTGGCCCGGTTCCGCGTGCACCAGAAGGACTTCGCCAAGCTCACCGACGTGCGCGACGCGCGCCGGCGCCAGGTGGTGGTGAACCTCGTGGCGGAGTGGGAGATGTTCCAGGCCGAGCACCAGGACCGCCTGAGCGAGCTCGACGCCCGCACCCGCGCCGCGGAGTCGGTGCTGGAGGCGATCCGCACCCGGGTGCGCGAGCTCAAGGTCAACCCGCCGCGGGAGCCCAGCCGCATGCAGCGCCTGCTGCGCCGCGGGCCCAGCGAGCTCGAGCAGCTCAAGCAGGAGGCGCGCAAGCAGCTCGCCGAGCTGGCGGAGGTCGAGGACGCGTTCAAGGAGCTCCCCGGCTACGAGAAGCTGCGGGGCGTGACCGCG
The DNA here is from genome assembly GCA_041402045.1 of Planctomycetota bacterium. Taxonomy (GTDB): domain Bacteria; phylum Planctomycetota; class J058; order J058; family J058; genus JAGQRJ01. The sequence goes on from JAWKSZ010000034.1 coordinate 13,477, forward strand.
CGGGCCCAGAGCTTCCAGGAGACGGTGAAGCAGGTGCACCGGGTGGCCCTGAACCTGTTCGACCACAACGTGACCCAGAGCCAGATCCGCGGGCTGCGCAAGGAGCTCGAGGGCGCCATGAGCTCCGAGGACCCGACCGTGGTCCAGCAGGGGCACCAGGACTACCAGGCCAAGCTCCAGACCGAGGTGCTCCCGCGGCTCCTGCGCACCTACAGCCTGAGCGCGTTCCTCCTGCGCCGCCCGGCGGAGCTCAAGGGCGAGCCCACCAAGCGCAGCGTGACCCGGATCCACCGCCTGGCCCACGCGCTGATCGACTACTTCCGGCCCGTGGCCTACGGCACCAAGACCGTGGGCGAACACTTCGACGAGACCTGGGGGCAGGTGCTGCAGCTCGAGGCGCGCCTGTGAGCCCGCGGGCGAGCTGAGGTCGCGCCGGACGTGAGCTGGAGCCCCGGGCAGGAGGTCGGCCCCTACCGCGTCGAGCGTCGCCTGGGGCAGGGCGGCATGGGCGAGGTCTACCTCGCCTACGAGCGCACGCTGGATCGCTGGGTGGCGCTCAAGGTCGTCAGCGCCGGCAACCTCGACCCCGAGCTCGAGCTGCGCCTGCGGCGCGAAGCGCTGGCCCTGGCCAAGCTTCAGCACCCCCACGTGCTGCGGGTGCTGCGCACCTTCGAGCACGCGGGACGCACGGTGCTCGTGACCGAGTTCGTGGAGGGCGAGACCTTGGCGCAGCGGGTCGCGCGCGGGGGGCCGCTCCCGGTGGCCCAGGCCCTGGAGGTCACGCGTCAGTGCGCCGAGGCGATCGCCGCCGCCCACGCCGAGGGGGTCCTGCACCGGGACCTCAAGCCCGAGAACGTGATGCTCGGACCCACCGGGGTCAAGGTCATGGACTTCGGGATCGCCCGGGACCTGGGGCTGGAGCGGCTGACCCGGACCGGCGACGTGCTCGGCACCCCAGGCTACATGCCCCCCGAGGCCCTGCGCGGCGACTCCCCGGGGCCGTGGAACGACGTGTTCGGCGTGGGCGCGCTCTTGTTCTTCCTGCTCAGCGGGGAGCCCCCGTTCAGCGGGCGCACGCGCCTGGAGCGGCTCGCGGCCACCGCCGCCGGCACCGTGCGTTCGCTGCGCGAGCTGCGCGCCGACGTGCCGCGCTGGGTGGCGGAGGTGTGCGCGCGCGCCCTCGAGACGGCCCCGGCGGATCGCGGCGGCGCGGCGGAGCTCGCCGTGGCCTTGAGCGAGGGCCGCGCCCCGCGGCGGCGCGTGTCCCCTGGGGTCCTCGCGGCGGCGCTGTGCCTGGCGCTCCTCGGCCCCCTCGGCGTGTTCGTCGCGCTGCAGTCGCGCCGCGGCCCGTCCCAGCCGGGGCCGCGCCTGGCGGAGTCCCCTGAGCGGCCGGCGCCGGCGCGCTCGCGCTGGGCCCAGGAGCTGGGGTTCAGCGGCTGGCCGGACGAGGAGCTGGCCTCCGAGCTCCACCTGTTCGAGCCCTGGCTGTTCTCCCGCAGCCCCGCGGGGCGCCTCGAGCTCCGGGCCCAAGGGCCGACCGCCCCCGAGCTCGCGCTGCCGCTGCTGCTGGGCAAGGGGGGCTGGGAGGTCGAGGTCGGCTTCTCCTGGCTGAACCTGGAGCCCCAGGCCCGGCTCTGCCTGGCCCTGGTCGAGTCCGCGCCCTTGGACGATCGCCGGCGTCGGGGCGACGACCGGAGCTCCGAGCCGCGCCGGTTCGTGTGCGTGGACCTCCAGCCGAGCACCAGCCGCGGGCTGTGGGCCCACCCGCGGTGGGGGGGCGAGCTCGGGGAGCACGACGGCCTGGAGCTGCGCACGGACCCGCGCGGGCCGCTGACCCTGAGCCTCGGCTGGAGCGACGGGGCGTTGACCCTCGCGGTGAAGGACGACGAGGGCGTGGTCGCCAGCGGCAGCTACCCCCTCGGGTCCGAGCTCTTGCCTCGCTCGCCCCTCACGCTCCGATTGGGTCAGCTCAACTCCGCGACCCAGCTCCCGTCGCTGGGCGACCTCCGCACCGCATGGCACCAGGATCGCTGCGAGTTCGAGCTAGAGCGGCTGGTGGTCCGGGCGAGCTCCGTGCTCAGCGATCACCGGAGCGGCACCAACCCGTCCCTCGGACGTGGGGGCTGGGAGAGCCTCACCGCCGTGGACGACGAGGCCCTGCGCGCGCGGGCCGCCGAGGTGGGCACCCAGGACTTCGTGATCGCCGAGCGCTGGGGGCAGTACTGCCGCGCGCTCCTCGCCGCGCGCCGCGGGGACGAGGCGCTGGCGGCGCGCCTGCTCGTCGCCTTGCAGACCATGACCGAGACCGCCAACGAGGGCCTGGAGTTCCGGGACTGGCGCGACTCGAGCTTCTGGCTGCGCAACCGCTTGAGCGCCGACCTGTTCCACTTCAGCCCGAGCCTGCGCGGACGCCTGGGGGCTGGGCTCGCGGACCTGCTCGACGCGCGCGAGGCGTTGGCGCAGGCCAAGGACGAGGCGCTGGAGCCTCAGCCGGCGGCGGCGTTCTGGGGCGACACCCCCCAGCAGCGACGGGTGCACGCCCGGGCGTGGGCCTGGGTGCAGTACGCGCTGCGCAGGGGCGCCGAGCTCGACGACGAGCTCCCGCTCGCGCAGGCCGGGCTGCTCGAGGAAGCGTGGGCCCACGTGCTGGCGCACCCGGTCGGGGACAAGACCCACGACCTCCGGCGCGGTCAGCAGCGCGGACGGATCGCGTTCCGCCTGGGAGCCTTCGACGCGGCAGCGGAGCTGTGGCGCTACGCCCAGCCGCCGCGCGAGCTCTTGACCCCGGCAGCCCTGGAGCTCTGCCGCCGCTACGCAGCGCGGCCGACCCCGCGCGAGCTTCAGCCGCCCTGGGCGCGGAAGTAGCTCGCGTCGGGGAACACCTTGGTGAACCCACCCTCGGCGAGCAGCGCGCGCACCGGGGCCATCTCCGCGCCGTGGCACACGAAGCCGTCGTGGAGCAGGAGCCCGCCCGGGGCGACCCGGGCCGCGACGTTCGTCCAGGCCCGCTCGAGGCTCTCGCCGCGGAAGTAGCCCAGGAGGTTGCGACAGCTCACGAGCTCGAAGGGGCCCGGGGGGAGCTCGCCGGTGAGCACGTCGCCCTGGACGAAGCTCACCCGCTCGAGCACCTGCGCGCGCACCTGGGTGCGGCCGTCGGCGGCGCGCTCGAGGAAGGCCTCCGCTCGGGGGTAGTCCCAGTCGCGCCCGTGGACCACGAGCCGGCCGCTGCGCGCGCGCTCGAGGTAGGCGGGCTGCCGATCGACCCCGGTGACCCGCACGTCGAGCCCCGCCTCGAGCCCGGCGACCGTGAGCGAGAAGGGCTCCTTGCCCGTGCTGCAGGGAATGCTCGCCACCCGGAACGGCTGCGCGCGCGGGTGGGCCGCGGTGGCCTCGGCGAAGCGACGGAACTCGGCCGCGCCCTCCCCGGACCACATCATGCGCGTCTCCCCGGTCAAGAGGTTGCTCAGCACCTGCTCGAAGGGGTTCATCTGCGCCCAGGTGCCCTCGTCGACCCAGGAGAAGCCGCGCTCGCCGTGGGAGGCCACGCTCCCGTCCTGCTGAAAGCTGGCGGTGCGCGCCGGGTCCGCCAGGCGCTGCAGGAGGTCGCGCGCGTCCCGGGCCTGGTCGAACACCGCGAACAGCTCGCTCACGTAGCGCGAGTCGGGGTCGAGGTCCTGGGCCACGCCGTCTGCGAACGCGCGCAGCTCGGCCAGGGTCGGGTCGGTCACGTCGGGGATCGGCCAAGCTTGAGTCATGGGGCGAGGGTAAAGTTCATGGCGACGGCTGTCGACGGGGCGTGGGCGCCAGCCGTTATCCTGAGGGAGCCCTCACGGGGGCGCAGGAGGCGCTCGTGGCGGTCCGCTGCCGCGCGGCAGGGGTCGATCTGGCCGAGGTCTTTGGGTTCCTCTCGACAATGGACTGGCGGGGACCCTGGACGTGCACCGAGGCGGTGACGCCTCGGTCCGCCTGTATTTCCAGGAGGACGGCCGGACTTTCACCGCTCGGGGCGCAGCGGGCAGACGAGCCTGGTCAAGATCCTGCGCCACACCGGCGTGCTCTCGCGCGAGGCCCTGGAGCGGATTCGCAACAACTGGCGCGAGCAGCGCGAGGAGGACCTCCTCGCCGCCGAGACCGACGCCGAGACCATGCGGCAGGCGCTGCGCAAACACCTGAGCGAGGAGATCCAGGACCTGTTCCTGTGGCGAGACACCCTGTTCGAGTTCATTCCCTGCGACATGCCCGCGTTCATTCGCGACGAGCTGGAGCAGGGCCAGGGGCTCTTGCTCGAGCCCAAGGGCGTGCTGTTCGAGGTCGCGCGCCGCCAGGACGAGCGCCGCCGGATCCAGCGGATCGTGCCCAGCACCCGGGTCGTGCTGCGCACCGAGCGGGGCGCCGGGGAGCAGGTGGTCGAGCGGCTCGCGGCGCACAACCTGGACCTGCTCTGCTCGCCCTTCTCCGGGGAGGTGCGGATCGACGACCTGCTCGAAGAGTGGGGGGTCCCCAGCCACAACGTGCTGGTGACGGTGACCGACCTCGTGCAGGAGCAGCTCCTGGTCCCGCTGGAGCCCGCGGTCGCGGGGCCGCGCTTTCAGGAGGCCCTCGACTCGGGGAAGATCCAGGTCGCGAGCCGGGTCCTCGGCCACCTGGTCGAGCTCGAGCGGCGCTCGGTGCCTGGCGGCCCTCCCCGCGCCACGGCGACCCCCTTCGCCCAGGGCTCCGAGCGCGTGTTCGCCGCGAGCAACCTGTTCCACTACGGACCCCAGACGTCTTGCCGCATGCGCCTCGGCGGTCCTCGGGCCCTGGGTCTCGCGCGTCAGCTCATAGAGACCAAGCGCGTGTTCACCCTCGAGCTCTACGACGCCGGGCGCGAGCTGCGCGTGATCGGCATGCCGGGGCGCCTGACCCTCGAGGCTCAGGAGTGGTCCGCCCCCGCGCTGACCGAGTCCTTGCTGGCGCTGAAGCTGATCGACAAGGCGACCCACGACCGGCTGGTCGAGACCGCGGGGGACCCCGCCGACGAGGTCTCCCCGGGTGACCTCGACCGCGCGCGGCTGCACAAGATCGCCCAGGAGCTCCTGCGCGCGGCCTACTGGGTCAGCGCCGACGTGGCGCTCACGAACCGCAAGCTCCCCGGGGAGAGCCCGCGGCTGAGCCTCGAGGTCCCGCTCAACGACGACTACCGCGAGGCGTTCCTGGCCGAGCTGAACCGCGGGCTCGAGCTGTTCGCCTGCGTGCCCTCGGAGGAGGCGGTGTTCGTGTTCTGCGGGCGGCGTGACGACCCCGCCTCGAAGTTCTTCGCGCGCTTTAGCGCGCAGCGCAACGTGGGCGAGCTGCGCCGCGAGTCCCGCGCCGACCCGCTCTCGCTCACCAAGGTCGCGGCCAAGCGACGACCGGGGCTACTTGCGCCGGGCGACGTTGGAGGAGCTGCGCCAGATCGTGGCGCAGGGCCAGGTCCACGGGGACGACGCCGCGCTCTACCGCGCCGCGCGGGCGGGCTGTGCGTTCGGTCACGGCGCGCGGGAAAGCCTGAGCCGCTGCTCGCGGCCGCATGTGGGCCGCGAGCCGGTGACGCACCTGTTCGCGGTCATGGAGGGCGACCTCGACGGCGTGGGGCTCGGGGCGTGCTCCAGAGCCTGCGCGACCACCGCCGCACCGGCACGCTCGGTCAGCGCCGAGCGACGGCAGGAGGAGCTCTACTTCCACCGCGGCGAGGCGTCTTTGTTCACCGAGGAAGGACGCCGCCGCCGAGGAGTTCGAGGCGTTCTTCTTCGAGAGCCAGGAGGACATGGGCTGGGGCCTGGAGAGCAGCGACGAGGACCCCCTCGAGCGCAGCCTCAAGGAGCAGTTCTTCGACAGCCTCTACTGGGAGGGGGCGACCTTCGCCTTCCGTCAGAACCAGCTCCCGGCCCGCTTCTTCGACGGCCAGGAGGGCGACCACCGGATCGCGCTCGAGACCGACGCGTTCCTGCTCGAGGCCATGCGCTCCATGGCCGAGTGGGACCGGATCAAGGAGTCGATCCCCAGCTCGAGCTGTGTGCTGCGCTTCGTGGAGGGCGGCAAGCAGCGCGCGCTCAAGGCCCACCCCGGGGCCCCGCTCTTGCTCCTCGTCGACGGGCGGCAGTCCCTCGAGGACCTGGTGCGGATCTCCGGCGAGAAGCGGATCGACGCCGCACGGATCGTGGCCACCCTCGTCGAGGAAGGTCAGATCGAGGTCCTGCCCCCGGCCTCCTAGCCGGTGGTGAGCATGCCCGCCGCGATCCCGGTCACGGTCTCGCGGAACAGGAGCGCCTCGTGGTTCTTGAGGCGCTTGGTCTGGAGCACCTGGATCTGCAGCAGGTTCAGCGGGTGGATCATGGGCGCGCGGAAGTAAATGCTCTCGAGCAGCCAGGGCCGGTCCGGGAGCAGGCGCCCCGCGGGGGAGGCGGCGAGCGCCAGGTCGCGGGCGGCGGTCCACTCCTTGCGCAGCAGCTCCAGCACGCGCTTGGGGGTGTCCGGGGCCAGGGCGCGCACGTACTCCTCCCACATGCGCGGCGCGGTCTTGGCCAGGGTGAACCCGAGCTGGCGCAGGTAGCTGCGCAGCAGGGGGTCGTCCTCCAGGGCCCGGCGCAGGCGGCGCTCGCCGTTTTGTTGCTCGAGCTCGCGCCAGGCGCTGCCCACCCCGAGCCAGGCCGGGAGCAGGAACCGGGTCTGGGTCCAGCACAGGATCCAGGGGATCGCGCGCAGCTTCTCCAGGCCCCCGGAGCCGCCGCCGCCGCGCGAGCTCGGGCGTGAGCCGATCGTGAGCCGGTCGAGGCGGGTGTAGGGGGTCGCCTTGCGCAACAGCTCGTGGAGCTCGGGGTCCGCGACCAGGCGCTGGTAGGCCGCGGCGGAGGCGGCGGCCAGCTCCTCGGTCAACACGCTGGGGCGCGTGAACCCGGGCGGGTCCGCCTGCACGCTGGCCACCCGGCTGATCTGGTTCGAGAGGATCTCGGGGGTGGCCAGGGTGCGCTCGACCATTTCGCCCTGCAGCGTCTGCTTGATCAGGCTCACCGCGGAGCGCGGCCAGATCGCGGCTTGCTCCTCGATCGTGCCGCCCCCGCGCCCCACGCTCCCGCCGCTGCCGTGGAAGAACACGACCTCGACCCCGGTGGCCTCGCCCCACTCCCCGATGTCGCGCAAGGCGTCGTGGATCGCGAGCCGGCTGGCGAGCACACCCATGCGCTTGCTGGTGTCCGAGTAGCCGAGCATGACCTCCTGGTGCCCGTGGGCGAGGACGGCCTCGCGCCAGTCCTTGCGCGTCCAGGCCTCGGTCAGGATCGCCGCGCCCTGGGGCAGGACCTCGGGCAGCTCGAACAGGGGGACCACCGGCACCGCCGAGCGCCCGACCACGCCCTTGACCAGGTCGAAGGCCTCCCACAGGTCCTGGGCGCAGCCGGTCATGCTGACCACGCAGCCGCGCACGTAGTCGGTGATCGCGCCGCCCTGGGCGACCTGACGCAGGTAGCGCAGCATGTCGGCCAGGGGCTGGTCGAAGCCGAACCGCCCGCGCTCCTCGCGCAGCTCCAAGGGCAGCACCAGCGCCGGGAACGAGCCCAGGAGGTCGCGCAGCCGGGCCAGGTCGGGGTGCGCGCGGCCGAGCACGCGCTGCATGTCCCGGGCCAGGGCGTCCAGCTTCTGGCCGAAGGCGCGCACGCGCTTGCCGTCCTCCGGGCCGAGCTCCGCCAGGGCCTGCGCCGCGTCGTCGAGGGCGTGGAAGCGCTTGTCGAGGGCCGGGCGCTTGAGCAGGCGCAGGTCCTCGTGGACCCGGCCCAGGAGCACCCGGCGCACGAAGGTCAGGAGCCGGGCGCGGGAGCGCTGGAGCGAGGCCGCGGTCTGCTCCGGGCCGACCCCGGGGTGGCCGTCCTTGTCGCCGCCGACCCAGGTGCGGAACAGGACCTGGTGCCCGCGGGCGCGGAGCTCGAGGAGCTCGCCCAGGATCTCGTCCGAGAGCAGGGACACGAGGTGGTCGGCCTCGTCCTCGACGGTGGGCTTGTGGGGCGGGTGGGTGCCGACCCGCCACAGGAGGTGCATGAGGTGGTCCAGGCGCCCGGGGTGCGGGTCCTGCCCCTGGTCCAGCGAGCGCGCGAGGAGGTCCGAGATCCGGCGCAGGAGGCGAATGTTCTCGGGGGAGCGCGACTCCGTGGGGTGCGCGGTCATGACGTAGACCACCCGCGCCCGCGCGTCGCCGCAGTCGTGGGGCGGCCGCGAGCGCAGGCGGTGGGTGCGGTAGGCGTTCTCGCAGGCGTTCACCAGCTCGAGGTAGAGGGTGTAGGCCCGGGCCAGGAGCAGGCGCTCGGCGGGGGTGAGCTTGGCGAGCTTGCCCTCGGCGGCCTCGAGGGCCGCGGTCCGCGCGCGGGCTTGGGTCGCGCCGCGGAAGCGGACCATGCTCTGGCGCACGTCCTCGACGGCCTGGAACAGCGGCTCGCCTTCGGCCTCGGCCACCGCCCGACCCAGCGCGGCCTCGACCACGCCCACGAGGTGCTTGAGCCGGGGAGAGAGGCCGCGGGACGTGCTCATGATCTTGCTCACCTTCTTTTCAGCGGGCCGCACCCGCGCCGGTCCCGGGCCCGAAGCGGCGCTGTGCGGGCTCCGCACCGGCGCCTAAGGGCCTGGGGTTCGTAGGCTAACACCGTGTGCGGGGAGCAGGGAGACGGGGCACCGGAGTTGCGCCGTGCCTCCCCGTGCCGAGGTCGTGTTGGATCGGATGGTTCGTGCTCTGCGTCGCCAGCGTCGGCGCGCAGGAGCGCTGGACCCTGCGCGGGGAGCACGGCACCCGCGGGCCGTTCACCAGCCGCCTGACCCTCGAGCGCACGGCCCACGAGGAGCTGCGGGTCGAGCGCGAGGTGCACTACCTGCGCGACGGCGGCACCGAGCACCGCGCGGGGCTGGTCCACCGGCGCCACGGCGACGCCTACACCGCGACCCTCGAGCCCCAGGGGAGCCTGCGGGGCGGGCTCCTGGGCGAGACCCCTCAGCCCGCGGAGCTGAACTTCAAGCTCAGCGAGGACCGCGCCCGGATCCAGTCCCTGTGCTACGCCGCCGACGGAACCTCCAGCGCGAGCGGCGAGCGGGATCAGGACCTGGACCACCTCCCGCAGCGCAACGGGCGCTTGCTCGCGGTCAGCGAGAACGCGGTGCAGGACGTGCTCGACGGTGGGCCCGAGCTGGGCGCCGGGGTCACCGTCGCCAACTTCCTCCACGTCGGCGGCTGGAAGCGCGCTCAGATCCTGGACTGGATCGAGCTGACCCCCGATCAGCGACAGGCCCTGGCTCAGGCCGAGCGCCCCAGCGTGTGGGTGCGCAGCTTCGTGCGCGGGGAGATCAAGCTCCCGTTCCGGATCCCCGTCGCGCCCCTCGGCCCGGCGACGCTCTCCGTCGGGGTCGAGCCTGGGACGCGCTTCCGCTACGAGATCCTCGAGCTGCTCCCGCTGCCCGAGGACGGGCAGTCGATCCTCTCCGCGCTGAAGGTGCTCTCGTTCCGCACCTTCGACCTCCCGCTCACGGCGCCCGAGGCCCTGGCCCTGGGGCTGGGCGAGGAGCGGATCGTCGAGGGACGGTTCGAGGTCGCGCTCAACGGGCGCTTGAGCCTGGGCCACGCCCTGACCCGGGAGGAGCGCCTGGTGCGGATCGGGGCCACCGCGCGCACCGAGGGCTTCTACCGGATCAAGCGCCACTGGCAGCTCAGCGCGATCCGGCTCCCCGGCGACGCGGTGCGGCTCGAGCTCAGCCGGGGCAAGGGCCGCGAGCGCGCCGTCGAGGCGAAGCTGTTCAGCGGGCTCTCGCTCGGGCGCCACGCACCGGAGGACGAGGACGACGAGGACCGGATCGACTACCTCGAGCCGGTGGCCGACGCGGGGCTCAGCGTGGGCGGCGCGCTCCTCGACGGCCTGCTCAAGATCGAGCTCAAGGCCGAGGACAAGCGCTGGACCGGGGACGAGGTCAGCTTCGCCTACCGCCTGGACCTCGCGCGCCCCGAGGCGCGAGAGGCCTACGAGCGCGCGGTGCGGGGCGACCTGCGCGCGCTGCAGGCCCTGGCTCAGGACCCCCAGAGCGGGGTCGCGGTGGAATACTCGATCAACGAGCACGAGCAGCGGGTGTTCCGCCAGGCCCAGGCCAAGGTGTTCCAGCTGTTCGAGGCCCACAACAAGCGCACGGTGAGCTCCAAGGAGTTCGACGTCGAGGACGCCCAGGGCTCGCGCAAGTTCGAGGTGTTCCGCTACCGCAAGCAGTCGAAGGTCGGGATCCCCTTCGACCCCTTCCGCACCGAGCGCAAGGTGCAGGTCGAGGCGGTGCGGGCCTTCGCCGAGGGCGAGGAGCCCGCGCTGATCGGGCGCTCGCTGCGCTACCGCCTGGACCTGCGCGACCCGTTGACCCGCGAGCGGGAGCTGGCGTCCTTGCAGCGCGTGCTCACCGCCTGGGGCGTCCCCGGGAGCGAGGACGACCCCGAGCCGATCGAGACCGCCCCCGACCCGCGCAAGGGCCCCCTGCGCTGGGTGCGCACGCGCCACGGGCGCACGCGCACGCTGCTCGCCGTCGACCTGGCCGAGGAGGGGATCGGCGCGATCCTGGCGAGCAACGCCGAGACCCGGCGCGCCGCCTACCTCGAGGCCGACCGGGTGGTCCACGGCGAGGCGCGCGAGGAGGCCGAGGCCGGCGCGGACCGCTTCGTGCGCTCCCTGGCGCGCCTGGATCGAGCCCGGAACGCCGGCGCCCGGGACGAGGCCCTGCGCGAGCTGCTCGAGCTCGCGGGCTACGACCTGCAGGCGATCACCGCGTTGATCCAGCTCGCGCCCAAGGACGCCTTGCAGATCCGGGCCGAGGTCGGCGGAAAGCGTGTGGACTACGACGGCGAGCTGCACGGCCGGGCCTACACGCCCTTGGACGCGCAGACCGAGCGCTACGGGCACTGAGGGGAGGCGCGCGTGAACATGTTCGACACCGGGCGGCTGCCCAAGGCCCCCTGCCCCAGCGACGAGGCCCCGGTGAGCTCCGCGCGCCGCACCGACGACGGGGCCTACTTCGTGGTGTGCGGCGCCTGCCGCGGGGTGCTGCGCCTGGGCCCCGGGTGCGCGGGCAAGCTCGGGCGCTGCCCGAGCTGCCTGCGGGTGATCCGCGTACCCGAGCTGCCCCAGGACGTGGAGCGCCGTCGGCGCCTGGCCTGGGGCGCGACGATCGTGGTGTGCGGCATGCTCGGCTCGGGGACCTTCGTGCTCGGGCTGGCGGGGCTGCTCGTGGCGCTGCTCGGCGGGGCGCCCGCGGCGCCCGCGCTCTACTCCCTCGCGCTCGGCGGGGGACTCGCGCTCGGGGCCGCGGTCGCCGCCTGCTACGGCGAGCCCCGGCGCGTGCTCCACGCGGCCTACGCCGTGGCGGCCGGCGCGGCCCCGGCGCTGATCCTCGGCGGACTCTCGGCGGCCGGCCCCTGCGTGGGGCTGGGGCTGGCGCTCTACGGCGCGCACCAGCTCCTGGAGCGCCTGGGGGAGGCGGCGCCCGCGACCGCGGAGCCGCGGCCGTCCCAGGTGCGGGTGACCAGCCGCCCGCGCCCCGGCGTCCCCAGTCCGGTCAGCGCGTAGCCTCGAGTCGCCGGGGTAGACTCTGCCCCGCGGAGGCGACATGACCGAGACCCAGCGCGCGGAGCTGCTCCTCAGGGGCGGCCACGTCTTGACCCCGGACGGCGAGGCCCAGGCGGTGGCGATCGCCGGGGGGCGGATCGTGGCGGTGGGCGACGACCTCGACGGCTGGATCGGCCCGGAGACCGAGGTGCTCGAGCTCGAGGGCAAGCTCGTGACCCCCGGGCTCCACGACGCGCACACCCACCTCCTGGGCGGCGCGCTCACGCGGGACCAGCTCGACCTGACCCGCTGCTGGGAGGACGAGCACCTGGCCGAGGCGGTCGCGGCGCGGATCGCCGAGCGCGGCCCCGAGGCGTGGGTCCTCGGGCGCGGCTGGGACGCGGACAAGTTCCCTGGAGGCGAGTGGCCGAGCCTGGCGAGCCTGGACGCGGTGAGCCCGGACACCCCGGTGCTCCTGCGCCGGCGCGACGGCCACGCCGCGATCGCCAACACCAAGGCCCTGCAGCTCGCGGGGATCGGCCCCGAGACCCCGGACCCCGAGGGCGGGGAGCTCCTGCGCGACGACGAGGGGAACCTGACGGGGATCCTGCTCGAGGACCCGGCGCTGGAGCTGGTGAGCGTGCACGTGGAGCGCCCGAGCGCCGAGCGCCAGGAGGCGCTCCTGGCGGTCGCGGTGCGCGAGCTCTCGGCCTACGGGATCACGTCGGTCGACGACGACCCCAGCTTCGACGACCGCCTCGAGCCCGCCGCGCGCTACACCGCGCTCTACGAGCGGGGCGAGCTGCCCTTGCGGGTGCGGATCTGGCGCAAGCTCGGCCGCGACCTGGACGCGCTGCGCGCCGAGGAGCAGGCGCTGACCGCGCCCCGGGAGCGGATCGACTACGGCCTGCTCAAGGGCTACCTGGACGGCTCCCTGGGTTCGCGCACCGCGCTCATGCTCGAGCCGTATCACGACGCCGGGACCTACGGCGTGCAGGTGACCCCGACCGAGGTCCTGCAGGAGCGGGCCCTGGCCGCGCACCGCGCGGGCTACCAGGTCGGGCTGCACGCGATCGGCGACCACGCCGCGCGCCTGGCCCTCGAGATCTACGAGGCGATCGCCGAGGCCGAGGGCCCCGACGCCGTGCGCGAGCGCCGACACCGGATCGAGCACGCCCAGTTCTTCGCCCCCAGCGACGTCTACCGCTGCGGCGACCTGGGGGCGGTGGCCTCGGTCCAGCCGATCCACCTGGCGGAGGACATGCAGATCGCCGCCCGGCGCCTGGGGTCGGAGCGGGCCGAGCGCGGCTACCCCTGGCGCTCGCTCATGGCCGCCGGCGCCCCGCTGGCCCTGGGCACCGACTACCCGGTCGAGGAGCTGGACCCCTGGCAGGGGATCCACTGCGCCGTGCACCGGACCTCGCCCCGGGACCCCGGCGCGGATCCGCTGGGGATCGACGAGCGCCTGACCCTGCGCGAGGCGCTCGTGGCCTACACCCACGGGGCCGCGTTCGCGGCCCACCTCGAGCACGAGCGCGGCTCGATCGCCCCGGGCCAGCTCGCGGACCTGGCGGTGTTCGACCCGAACCCCCTGCGCCAGCACCCGGCGTTCATGCACGAGACCGCCTGCGTGCTCACGATCCTCGGCGGCGAGGTCGTGCACCGCGCCTGATTCCCCTCAAGCCGCCCCCGCGCCTCGGTCGAAGAGTCCGTAACGGGGAGACGGTATGAACGGCAACGACGCGCGCACGGTGGAGGCCCTGGCTCAGAAGCTCGGTCAGGAGGTCGACTGGGAGCCCCGGATCCTGCCCCAGCCCTACCGCCCCCGCCGCCGGCGCAAGGTCGTCGGCCTGTAGCACCGGCCTCCGACGTTCGCGGTTGGCGAGGTCCCCCGCTCTAGGCCGTAGGGGCGCAGCTTGCCTGCGCCCATCCCACCCCCGCAGCGTCCTCGACCCGCCTGATCGACTCCGGCTGAGCTTGCACGAGACTCCAATCCTGGACACGGTGCAGGTGAGTTGGAGGTCCAATGAAAGCCTACGCGGGGATCGGAGTCGGGGTCGTACTGCTGCTGGTCGGTGCGGCGGTCGCGCGGCGTGGGGGGCCCGATCCCGCGCTGCGCGTGCTCCTGGGGAGCTACGCCCTACAGCGTATGAGCCTCGGAGACGACGAGCTCGAGGACGTAGACGGGACGCTGACCATCGAGGCGACCACGATCCGCATGTCCCTCGAGGCTCCAGAGCACTCGGCGAACTTTCTCTACACGATCGAGGAGAGCGCGACTTCGGAGTTGAAGCTGAAGTTGCACACGGGACAGCTCGAGACCTGGACCGTGAAGCGGGTCGGCGCGGAGCTGGTGGTCACCGTGCACCGGGCGGCGGATCCGCGCCAACTCGTGCTCACCTGGGAACGCAGCGGGGGGCGTTGAGCCATGGACGCCGTGATCGTGGTGGGAGTGTTGGCGATCGTGATCCCGCTCTACGCGCTGGCGGTGCACCTCGCGATCCGGATCGTGGCGCCGCACAACCCGCTGAACGTGCTCCCCGACGCCCTCCCCACGCTCCTGATCATGGTCGTGCTCAGCGGTCTCCCCTGCCTGGGCTGGGGCGGGTTCGTGCTGCTCGGCGAGGCCCACTTCCAGCTCGAGCGGCGCCAGGCCGTGGTCGTGTTCTGCGCCTACTTCTTGCTGCTGATCCCCGTGTTCCTCGCGATCGAACACCTCGGCGCCGCTCCTCGCTGAGCTTCCCTCGGCGCGGCCGTACGCGCACAGGGCGCGCGGAGCGGATCCGCGCGCCCTGTGAGCGGGGCAGCCGGGGCCGTCAGGCAGCGGCGGTCGCGAGCTGGCGGTCGTCCGCTGGGGCGGGCTCGGCGACGTAGGAGCGCCCGGTGAGCAGCCCCAGGGCGAACCAGATCAGGTTGGCCACGCCGAACAGGAACACCGTGTCCCCCACGATCCGCAGCCAGCGCAGGGTCTCCATGAACGGCTGCTGCAGGAGCTCGGCCGAGCGCGCGTACCACAGCCCGGTCTCCACGCTGGCGACGGTCTGCACGATCCCGACCGGGAGCAGGCTGAGCGCGATCATGAGCGCGAGCCCGACGTTCATGCCCCAGAAGGCCAGGCGCAAGGAGCCGTCGCGCCACTCGCGCTCGGGCGCCAGCCGGCGCAGGACCACGAGCACCAGGCCCAGGGACAGGAGCCCGTAGACGCCGAACAGGGCGGCGTGGCCGTGCACGGGGGTCGTGTTCAGGCCCTGCATGTAGTAGAGCGCCAGCGGGGGGTTGATCAGGAACCCGAACAGGCCCGCGCCCACCAGGTTCCAGAAGGCCACCGCCACGAAGAAGGTCAACGGCCAGCGGTAGCGGCGCATCCAGGGCGCCATGCGGCCCATGCGCAGGGTCTGGTAGGCCTCGTGCCCGATCAGGACCAGGGGCACGACCTCCAGCGCGCTGAAGGTGGCGCCGACCGCCATGATCGAGACCGGCGTCCCGCTGAAGTAGAGGTGGTGGAAGGTGCCCGGGATCCCGCCCAGCAGGAACAGCGCGGCGCTGGCCAGGACGGCGCGAGCGCCGTTCCCCGCCCGGATCAGCCCGAGCTGCGAGAACAGGAACGCCAGGGAGACGGTGGCGAACACCTCCATGAAGCCCTCGACCCACAGGTGCACCACCCACCAGCGCCAGTACTCGGCGACCGAGAGGTGCGTGCGCGCGCCATACAGGAGCCCCGCCCCGTAGAACAGCCCGATCGCGGCCGACGAGCCCGCGAACAAGAGCACGAGCTGGCGGCGTCCGTCGGTGCGGGTCAGGGCTGGCCACAGCCCGCGGAGCATGAGCACCAGCCACAGGCCCAGGCCGCCGAACAGGAGGAGTTGCCAGAACCGGCCCAGCTCGACGTATTCGTAGCCCTGGTGCCCGAACCAGAACCCGGCGTCGAGGCCGAGGTGCTGGTGGATCGAGACCCACTCCCCGGCCAAGGAGCCCACGACCACGAGCAGCAGCGCGCCGAACAGCACGTTCACGCCCAGCCGCTGGTAGCGAGGTTCGCGGCCCCCGACCAGGGGCGCCAGGAACAGGCCCGCGGCGAGGAAGGAGGTCGCGATCCAGAACAGCGCGGTCTGAATGTGCCAGGTGCGGGTCACCGAGTACGGCAGCCACTCGGCCAGCGGGAGCCCGAAGAACGCGTCGCCCTCCACGGTGTAGTGCGCGGTCAACGCCCCGAGCAGGACCTGGACCACGAACAGCGCCAGGACCACCGCGCAGTACTTGCCCACCGCGCGCATGGACGGGGTGAGCTGGACCCGATCCAGGGGGTCCGTCGCGGGCGGGGTGGGGTCGTCCTCGGCGTGCGGGCGATGCGCGCGCCACCACACCAAGCCGCCGATCGCGCCCAGGAGCAGGAACACGCTGAACAGGGACCACACCACGCTGGCGCTGGTGGGGGCGTTGCCGACCAGGGGCTCGTGGGGCCAGTCGTTGGTGTAGGACACGTCGCTGTCCAGGCGCTCGGCGGCGCAGGCCCAGGACGTCCAGAAGAAGAAGTGGCCGAGGGCCTCGAGCCGGGCGGGGTCCTCGAGGGTCCGCGCGCGGAGCGCGTAGTCCTCGCGCAGCTCGGCCAGGGCCGGGTCGCCGCCGAACAGCTGGGTGTAATGCGCGGCGGTCTCCTGGAGCGCCGCGGCGCGGTCGGCGCCGAGGGTCAGGTCGCCCGTCGCGGGGTCGTAGCGATTCTCGCGCATGACCCCGCGCAGCCGCTCGCGCAGCCCGGCCTGGGCCTCGGCGTGCAGGGTGGCGTAGGCGGCCCCGTGTTCGCGCTGGCTCCAGCGCTCCAGCAGGGCCAGACACTCGCGGTGCAGCCAGTCCGCGGACCAGTCCGGCGCCTGATAGGCGCCGTGGCCCCAGATCGAGCCCACCTGTTGCCCGCCCAGGCTCTGCCAGACTTGCTGGCCGTCGAGGATCGTGTCGGCGGTGGCCAGCACCTGCCCGTCCTCGGTCACGATCCGCTGGGGGATCGGCGGGGCTTGGCGGTAGATCTCCCGGCCGAGGAGGCCGAGGAGGAGGAAGGTCCCCAGGAGGACCGCGCCCAGGATCCACCAGGGCTTGGAAGAGGTCAGCATGTCGTCTCCTTGGCTGTTCGGCGTCAGCGCCCCAGGGCGCGCGGGAACAGGACGTTGTTCTCGAGGTGAACGTGATCCATGAGGTCGCGCTCGAGCTGCGCCCGCCGCTGGTAGCGCGCGCGCCAGGTGGTGCATGCGTGGCGCGGGGCGACGAGGTCGTCGGTGAGCGCGCGGATCCGCCGCAGGTCGCTGGCGTGTTCCTCGTGCTCCTGCTCCATGGAACGGATCGGGCCGAGGGCTCCCAGCGCCTGACCGGAGCGCAGGAGGGGAAACAGGACCTGCTCCTCGTTGCGCATGTGGAACTCGACGCTCTCGTTCATGGCGTCGAGGTGGGCCGCCAGACCGCGGGGGACGCCGAGGCGCGCCGCGTGAACGCGCTCGACCTTGCGCGCCATGTCGGCGAGCTCGGGGAGCTCCGCGCGCAGGGGCGCGTGGTAGCGGGTGAGGATGTGCTCGATCAACTCGGGCAGCGGGCGCTCGCACCAGGTCACGTCGTTCGGCTGCGCCGCCTCAGCGTCGAGCTCCCTCAGGAGCGCGTGGGCGTCGAGGCCAGCCGCGGCGCAGGCCTCGTGCAGGCTGCGACGTCCGCCGCAGCAGAAGTCCAAGCCGTGGCGGTGGAACACGCGGCTCGCGGCGGGGATCCGCGCCGCGAAGGTGGCGAGCGGGAGGGAGGGATCGTGCAGGGTCGGTGCCATGGGGCCTCCTCGGGGTTCGAGGGACCCTTAGCGAGCTCGAGGCCGACGGTGGAGGTTAGGCTCAGGAAGGGCTTATGAAAGCGCGTTGTGTTGGGAATAACCCTCAGGTGTTGCTAATCTGACAACACGTTATGAGCGACACAACGCATGGCCACCTGTCCCCCGAGCTGCTCGAGCTGCTCCTCGACGTCGCGCTCAACCTGACCGCGACCTTCTCCCCCGCCGAGCGTTACGAGCGCCTGGTGAGCGCGGTGCGCAGGACGCTGCCTTGCGACGCCGCGACGCTCATGCGCCGAGACGGCGAGGACCTGGTGTTGCTCGCGAGCCACGGGCTGAGCGAGGCGGCCCAGGCGCAGCGCTTCAGCCTGCGCGAGCACCCGCGGCTGGAGCTGATCGCCAACGCGGAGGGGCCCACCGTGTTCCCCGCCGACAGCGAGCTCCCGGACCCCTTCGACGGGCTGCTCGAGGGGGACCTCCTCGCCCACGACCCCGTGCACGCCTGCTACGGCTGCCCGCTGCGGATCGACGGAGAGCTCGTGGGGGTGCTCACCGCGGACGCGACCTCTCCCCACGCCTTCGACGGGATCGACCCCCAGTTCCTGGCGACCCTCGGCGCGCTGGCCGCGGCGACCGTGCGCACGGCGCGGCTGCTCGAAGCCCTGGAGCGCGAGGCCCAGCGCTCGGGCCACGTCGCCGCCGACCTCATGCGCGAGGTGCGCCAGCGCGGCGGGGAGCTCCTGGGGGTCAGCCCTGCCATGCAGCGCCTGCGTGAGGAGATCGAGCTCGTGGCGCGCGCCGACATGACGGTGCTGGTGACGGGCGAGACCGGGACCGGCAAGGAGCTCGTCGCCCAGGCGATCCACGGGGCGTCACGCCGCCAGGAGGCCCCGCTGATCTACGTCAACTGCGCGGCGCTCCCCGAGTCGATCGCGGAGAGCGAGCTGTTCGGGCACGTCCGGGGCGCGTTCACGGGGGCCCACGCCGACCGCGCGGGGAAGTTCGAGGTGGCGCACCGGGGCACGCTGTTCCTGGACGAGGTCGGCGAGCTCTCGCTGCGCGTGCAGGCCTTGCTCCTGCGCGCCCTGCAGCAGGGCGAAGTCCAACGCGTCGGCGCAGACGTCCCGCACCGAGTGGACGTGCGCGTCCTGGCGGCGACCAACCGCGACCTCGAGGCCGAGGTCGCGGCGGGCAGGTTCCGGGCCGACCTGTTCCACCGTCTGGCGGTGTATCGGATCCACGCGCCGCCCTTGCGCGCCCGCGTCGAAGACGTGGGGCTGCTCGCAGGGGCGTTCGCCGACCGGGTCCGCCGTCGCCTGGGGAGCGGGCCCGTGCGCGTGAACCACGCCGCGCAGGCTGCCCTGCGCTCGGCGTCCTGGCCGGGCAACGTGCGCGAGCTGGAGAACGTGGTCTCGCGGGCGGTGCTCGCCGCCTCGGCGCGCACGACGCGGGGCGAGGTCGTGGTCGTCGAGCCGCAGGACCTGAGCCTCGGGGGGCCGGCGTCCCCGTCCGAGCCGACGCCGCGGCCGCTCGAGCGCGAGGCGGCAGGCGTTCCGCTGAGCGAAGCGGTGGAGGCCTACAAGCGCCGACGGGTCGAGGCCGCGTTGCGTCGCAACGAAGGGAGCTGGGCCGCCGCCGCGCGCGAGCTGGGCATGCATCGCGGCAACCTCTACAACCTCGCCAAGCGCCTGGGGGTAGAGCCAGACGCCTGAGGGCGACGCCCGGGCCGGGCGCCGTCCGCGGGGGACGACGCCCAGCCCGAGCCCTCAGGTGTACTGCCAGAGCGCGACGGCCTGCTTCTTCGTGGGGTGCGCGAACACGTAGAGCGTGCCCATGACGTGCTCGAGGGGCAGGATCCCGCGGTCGGCGTCGAGCTGCGCCGCCAGGCTGAAGCGCGCGCCCTTGGCGTCGGTCGGGGTCTCGTCCTGCTGCAGCCACGCCGGCAGCCCGCCCAGGGTCGAGGGGCGCTCGCTGCTGCCCTGCTCCGCGTGCCAGCGCTCCAGGCGCTCGGCGAGGGCCGGGTCCGCCGCCTCCAGGCCGTCGCACAGCGCGGGGTCGAGGCGGGTGACCTCGGCGCCGTAGTCGAGGAAGCGCTGGGGCAAGAGCGTCGCCTGCTCCGGCGGCGCCGTGGGCGTCGCCACGAACGCCTTGCCTTCGAGGGGGATCGCCACGGGCTCGTCCTCCATGGCGCGGTCCCCCGGCGCGACGAACACCGCCACCCCGGCGATCTTGCAGCCGTTGGCGGGGACGGTGCCCACGTGGGTCCAGGGCGTGCCGTCCGGGTCTTGGGGCCAGCGGTCGCGAGGGAGGGCGGCCGCGGGCGCGCCGCCCAGGCGATACACGCTCTCCTTCGCCGTGAAGGCGACCTCGAACGACGCCTCGCCCAGGCGCAGGCGGATCCCGCCGTCGCTCAAGGCCTCCGCGTCCTGGTAGCCCTTGGCGCGCTTTTTCTCGGCCTGCTTGGCGAGTTCGGCCGTCGGATCCTTGCAGCGCTTGCGGGTCTCGCTCGCCTCGCCGCGCGCGACCTTGCTCAGCAGGCCCCAGCGGGTCACGACCTCGTCCCCCTCCACGTCGCCGAACCAGGCCTTCCCGCCGGTCTCGTCCATGACGTAGAGCCGCACCGCGGTCGCCGCGCTGGGCGCGGGCGCGCCCTTCGCGGGCTCGCCCTTGGCGGGCTTGCCCTTCGCGGGCTTCGAGGCCTTGGCCGGGGTCGGCGCCGCGCGCTCAGGGCCGGGGCTGCGCGGACCGAGCTCCTGCGCCAGCTCGAGGTACGGCTCCAGGTCGAGGGTGAACCAGGTGCTCCCGTCGTCCCGCAGGTGCGCGCTCAGCCGGCGGCGGGTGGGGTCGGCGACGACCGCCTCGGCCATGAGCTGGCGGTGGTAGGTGTTGCGGCTGGGGTCCAGCGCAATGTCCGGGTGCGGGGCGGCGTCGCCGAGCGCGGTGCAGCCGGCCCAGTCGAAGCGCGAGACGGTGCCCAGGCGCTTGTCGAAGAGCAGGATCTCCTGGGTGCTCGGGTCGACGTAGGCGTGGCGCTTGGGGCTGCCCAGCTCGCGGTAGCCGGGCACGACGTGGGGCACCCACACGTCGCCCTCGAGCCGGGAGACGTCCTCGTAGCCGAAGCGCAGGAGCGCCCCGTCCAGGGGGTCGAGCACGCAGAACGGGTCGACGTAGATGTCGTCCTTGCGCCCGTGGGCGAAGTCCGCGGGCTTGGGCGAGCTCGCCTTGAGCTGGCGCCAGGTGTCGCCCTCGAGCACGAAGGTGTGGTTCGAGGCGCGGCCCTTGATCTCGCCGCCCCAGGCGAGGAAGGCCGCTCGAGCCGGGTCCCAGGCCACGACGAAGTCCGCGCGATCCTTGAAGGCCTCGGTCTGCACCGGGGCCACGACGGTCCAGGCTCCGTCGTCGAAGCGGTGCACGTTGCCCCGGCTGCCGAAGGCGTGGAGCCGCCCCTCGGGGTCCAGGGCCAGGGCCTGGGGGCAGCGCCCCGCGTCTCCCGCGGCGTCCCAGGCGGCGTAGCCCGCCTCCTCGCTCAGCAGCCGGGTGTACGTCGCGTCGGGGCGCACGTGGAGCACCTGCAGCCCGGGGGAGTTGTGGGCCACCCACGCGCCGCCGCGTCCGTCGGAGATCGCGAGCACACCGGAGCCCGCGTCGAAGGGGCTCTTGGTCTTGACCTGGCCCAGCGGGCGCCAGGCCTCGCTCTGAGGCGCGAGCTCCCAGAACAGCCCGGAGCGGTAGGGGGTCGCAGCGCCCGGGACGTTGTGGGTCCCGGGGCCGACGAGCACGGCGCCCTCCGGGGTCGCCGCCGCGTACGACGCGGCGAGGGTCGGCAGGCCGGCGCCCAGGGACACCGGCACCCAGGCGTCGCCCTCGAGGCGGTAGCTGCCGAACTCGCCGCCGAGGAGCAGGACCGCGCCGTGCTCGGGGTGGGTCACGGTGGCGAACAGGCGGTCCGGGAAGGAGCCGTAGGTGCCCTGCACCGGCTCGGGCAGGCGGCCGACCTGGGACCCGTCCCAGGTGTGCAGCTCGAGGTCGAGGTCGTCGTTGACCACCGCGAACACCAGGCGCTCCCCGCGGGGGTCGTAGACCGCGTGGCGGTCGTTGTCCTCGCGCCACTCGCCGGGGGCCGGCGAGTCGGCGACCCGAGTCCAAGTGCCCTGGGGGTCGAGCTCCCAGATCCCTTGGCGGCAGAACAGGACGGTGCGCTCGCGCCCGGGGTCGTAGCCGAAGGTCCCCTCGGGCGCGCCGAAGCCCTCCGTCTCGAGCTGGGGCACGTCGCCCGAGGTCTCGAGCACGCGCGCGGCCTCGGTCGAGACCGTGACCCCGAGCGGGGCGCCGTCGGCGATCGTCCAGAGCACGACCGCGCCGCGGGCGGTGTCGTAGTGCCCCTGCCACAGGCCCTCGGTGCTGGCTTGGATCGGCTGACCCAGGGGCCCCTCCCACGCGCCGGCGCGGTAGCGCCAGGCCTCGCCGATCTGGTGGTAGCCGGTCACGCGGACGTAGACGATCGCGTCCTCCCGCGGGTCGAACACCAGGGCGTAGCTGCTGGGCGAGACCGCCTCGGGGACGGGGGGGGTCACGGTGCGCTCGGCGCCTTGGCGGGTCCAGGTCTGGACATAGGAGGTGGGGGTCGAGGTCATGCTGGAGGTCCTTCCTTCGTTCCGCGGAGGTGCTTTACACGTGCCGGGCCGCGTGTAAGTCACGATCTTGCAACGCCATGAGCCGAAGTGGGAACCAACGGTCGGAGGGGTGTCCAGCTTTCGTGACGGCTGAGACGAGCTACAGCGCGGCCAGCCGCTGGCGATACGCGCCGCGCTCGGGGTCGCTCCCGGCGTGGGTCAGGGCGCGCTCCCAGGCGGCGCGCGCCCCCGCCGCGTCGCCGGCGGCCAGCCGCAGCTCGGCCTGGGCCGCGTGGAGGGGCGTAGTCGGCGAGGTCGGGCTCGAGGGCCTCGAGCTCGCGCGAGAGCGGGGCGGGGTCCCCGCCGGCGAGTGCAGCGCCACGACGCGGTTGAGGCGGAGCACCGGCGAGGGCGCGAGCTGCAGCAAGTCATCGTAGAGGCCCACGATCCGCGGCCAGTCGGTGTCCGCGACGCTCGGCGCCAAGGCGTGGCAGGCCTCGATCCCCGCCAGCAGGTGGAAGCTCGAGAGCGTGGGTCCCCGATCGGCGCGGGCCAGGTGCGCGAGGCCAGCGTCGAGGCGCGCGCGGTCCCAGGCGCCGCGGTCCTGCGCGGCCAGGGGCACGAAGGCGCCCTCGCGGATCCGAGCGGGGAAGCGCGCTGAGCCGAGGAGCACGAGGGCCAGCAGCGCGTGGACCTCGGGGCGCGCGGTCTCGGTCCGGTCGAGCAGGGCCTCGCCCAGGCGGCGGACCTCGTCCACCAGGGACGCGCCCAGCCCCTCCGCGCCGCCGTCCTGGGCCTGGTGGCCGGCGGTGTAGGCCAGGTAGAGCACGTCCAGCACCGCGCCCAGGCGCGCGGGCAGGGCCTCGGGGTCGGGGAGCGAGAGCTCGGCGCCGACCTCGAGCAGGCGGCGCTTGGCGCGCACCAGGCGCTGGGCGAGGGTCGCTTCGGGCACGAGGAACGCAGCGGCGAGCTGCGCGGTGCCCAGGCCAGCGACCGCCTTGAGGGTCAGCGCGACCTGGTCCCGACGGCTGAGCGCGGGGTGGCAGCACATGAACGTCAGCTCCAGGGTCTCGTCTGCGGGCGTGGGGTCCGCCGCCGGCGCGACCAGGGCGGGGAGCCGCTCCTGGAGCCAGGCCGCGCGGCGGAGCTGGTCCACGGCGTAGTTGCGGGCCACGACGTAGAGCCAGCTCGCGGGGCGCTCGGGGAGGCCTTGGAGCGGCCAGGTCCGCGCGGCGCGGGCGAAGGCTTCGCTCGCCGCCTCCTCCGCCAGGTCCAGGTGTCGCGCTCCGAGCCGGCGCACGAGCGCCCCCACGAGGCGACCGTGCTGGTGGCGGAAGAAGCGGGGGTCGAGGCTCACGCCAGGTGCCCGACCGGGCGCAGCTCCACCGACTCGCCGTGGAACAGCGCGGGGCAGCCCCGGGCGATCTCGGTCGCGGCCTCGAGGTCCGCGGCCTCGATCAGGAAGAACCCGGTGAGGACCTCCTTGGTCTCGACGAAGGGCCCGTCGGTGACCTCGCCGTCCACCGCGCGCAGCAGGCGTCCTCCCGCCCCCAGGGGCTTGCCCCCTCGGAGCACGCCGTCGCGCTTCAGCCCTTCCACCCAGGCGAAGTAGCCCTCGAGCAGCGCCTGCTGCTGGTCGGGGGACAGCTTGCCCCACGCCCCGTCGTTCTCGCGCATGAGGATCATGAACTCGGCCATGTCGGCCTCCTTTCTGCTGCGAGGACGAACGGCGAGACCCTCAGTCGACAGGAACCTCGAAGAGCGCGCAACTCCTTTCGGGGCGGGACCTACGGGCTACTTCCAGCCGCCGCCCAGGGCGCGATAGAGCTGGACCATGGCCTTCATCTGCTTCCCGCGGGTCTCGATCAGCTCCATTTGGGCCTCGAGCGCGTCGCGGCGGGTGAGCAGGACCTCCATGTAGTCCGCGCGGGCGGAGGTGAACAGGTTCGAGGAGATCGTGATCGACTCGGTCAGGCGCTGGACCTCCTGCGCGCGCAGGTCGTAGCTCGTGCGCAGGTTCTCGACCATGGCGAGCTGGTTCGCGACCTCGTTGAAGGCGCGCAGGATCGTGCGCTCATAGCCCCACACCGCCTGCATTTGCTTGGAGTTCGCGGAGAAGTACTGCGCGGTCAGCCCCTTCCGGTTCCACAGCGGCTGCACGAGCTCTGCGGCCAGGCGGTAGGCCAAGGACGCCGGGGAGCTGGGGACTTCGGCCAGCTCGAAGGCCGCGCCGACCGCGACGCCGGCGTTGATCTCGAGCGAGGGGTAGAACCGGGCCTTGGCCACCTCGACGTCGAGCTTGGTCGCCTCGAGGGCGAGCTCGGCCTCGCGCACGTCGGGGCGGTTGCCGAGCAGGTCCGCGGGCAGGCCCTCCTCGACCTCCGCGGGCGACGGGTCGAGGACGGTCGATGCGTCGCGCAGGATCGGCTGGCGGAAGCGCCCGCTGAGGAAGTTCAGCCGGTTCTCGGTCTCGGTGATCTGCTGACGGATCATGTAGCGTCGGCTCTGGTTCTTGAGCACCTCGGCCTCGAAGCGCTTGACCGCGAGCTCGGAGACGCGCCCGGCTTGCTTCTGCAGGCGCACGACGTCCAGGGCCTGCTGCTGGATCTCGATGTTCTGCTCCAGGACGTCGAGCTGGTTGTCGAGGGCCAGGAGCTCGTAGTAGGAGTCGGCGACCTCCGCCACGAGGTTCGTGATCAGGAACCGTCGGCCCTCGAAGCTGGCCAGGTAGCGCTTGGCGGCGGCGGCGCGGGCGTTGCGCAGCTTGCCCCACACGTCGATCTCCCAGGTCGCGAACAGCCCCAGGAGGTACTCGCCGTCGTCGCTCTCGTCCTCGAACTGGGTCTCGTCCTCGGGCTCGCGAAAGGCCCCGCCCCCCGCGCGGAGGTCGATCTTGGGGTAGTACTCGCCCTCCTTCTCCAGGACCTCGTTCTGCGCGATCAGGACCTCGAGGCTGACGATGTTCAGCTCCTGGTTGCGCTTCAGCGCGCCGTCGATCAGCGCGGTCAGCGCGGGGTCGCTGAAGAACTCCTGGACGCGGAGGTCGGCGGAGCTGCTCGCGACCTCGGCCACGTCCTCCGCGGCCGAGCCGTCGAAGCTCTCGGGCACGGTGGTGTCGGGCTCCCGGGGCGGCGACTCCAGGTCCGGCACGCAGCCCGCGAGGGGCAGCAGGGTCAGGAGCCCGAGCCCCAGGGCTCGGATCCGGGCGGTCGGGTTAGACGGCATGGTCTTCGCTCCCCTCGCTGAGCGGGCGGTCGTATTCGTCGCGGATCAGCGCGCGTCCTTCGGACAGCTTGCCGAACACGTAGTAGAGGCCTGGCACGATCAACACGCCGAACAGCGTGCCGAACACCATGCCCCCCAGGGCCGAGGCGCCGATGGTCCGGTTGCCGATGGCGCCTGGACCGGTGGCGATCACGAGCGGCACGAGGCCGGCGATGAACGCCAGGGAGGTCATGAGGATCGCGCGGAAGCGCACGCGGGCGCCGGCGATCGCGGAGTCGAGCACGGACTTGCCGGTGCGGTGCTCTTGCACGGCGAACTCCACGATCAGCACCGCGTTCTTGCCGAGCAGCCCCACGAGCATGACCAGCCCGACCTGGGCGTAGATGTCGTTGGCGAGGCCCATATAGCTCAGGAGCGCGAAGCTGCCGAGCACACCTGCGGGCAGCGAAATGATCACGGCCAGCGGGATCAGGAAGCTCTCGTACTGCGCGGCGAGCACCAGATACACGAAGGCGAGGACCACGAGGAAGATGTAGAGCGCCTCGTTGCCGCGGCGGGCCTCGTCGAAGCTCAGGCCCTCCCACGCGATGTCGTAGCCGCGGGGCAGGGTCTCCCGCGCGACCTCGCGCACGGCGTTGAGCGCGTCGTTGCTGGTGAAGCCCGGGGCGGGCTCCCCGCGGATCGCCGCCGAGTTGTAGAGGTTGTAGCGGGTGATCTCGTTGGGGCCCTGGGTCTTGCGGAGCTTCATGAACGCTGAGTAGGGGACCATCTCGCCGTGGTGGCTCTTGGTGTAGAGCTTGAGCACGTCGGACGGCAGGCGGCGGAACTCGGGGGCGGCCTGGGTGTAGACCTTGAAGAAGCGCCCGAAGCGGATGAATCCCTGCTCGTAGGTGCTGCCGATCAGGATCCCCAGGTTCTCCAGGGCGTCGCCGATCGACACGCCCTTCTGCATGGCGAGCTCCTTGTCGACCACGAGCTCGTATTGCGGGTAGTTCGCCGCGTAGAAGGTGAACAGGCCGGTGAGCTCCTTGCGGCGGGAGAGGGCGGCCATGAACTCCTTGGTGACGTCGTCGAGCTCCTGGTAGTCCGACTCGCTGTTCTTGTCGAGCAGGCGCAGCGCGAAGCCGCCCGCCGCGCCGTAGCCAGGCACGGCCGGGGGCTGGAACAGCTCGATGATCGCGCCGATGTCCTTGGTCTGCTCCTCGAGCTCCTCCATGACTTCGAGCACGGTGTGCTCGCGTTCGGACCAGTGCTTGAGGTTGATCAGGCAGGTGCCGGCGTTGCTGCCGCGGCCCTCGGTGAGGATCTCGTAGCCCGCCAGCGACGAGACCGACTCGACCCCCTCCACGTGCTCGGCGATCGCCTGCAGCCGTCGCGCGATGGCGTTGGTGCGCTCGAGGGTCGCGCCAGGCGGGGTCTGGACGATGGCGTAGATGATGCCCTGGTCCTCGTTGGGGATGAACCCGGCCGGCAGGCGTTGGTTGAGGAAGAACACGCCCGCGCCCACGGCCACCAGCATGCCGAGCGTGAGCAGCGGCTTGGCCACGATCTTGCGCAGGAGCCACACGTAGCCGTCGGTGAAGCGGTCGAAGGCGCGGTTGAAGGGCCCCAGCGCGCGGTGCACCAGACCCACACGCTCCCCGGGCTTGGGGTGCGGCTTGAGCAGCATCGCGCAGAGCACCGGGGTCAGGGTCAACGCGACCACGCCCGAGAGGATGATCGAGGTCGCCATGGTCACGGAGAACTGACGGTAGAACACGCCCACCGGGCCGGTCATGAAGGCCACCGGGACGAACACCGCGGCCATCATGACCGTGATCGCGATCACCGCGCCGGAGATCTCACCCAGCACCTTCTTGACCGCGTTGTAGGGGGAGCAGTGCTCCTCCTCCATCTTGGCGTGCACCGCCTCGACGACCACGATCGCGTTGTCGACCACGATCCCGATCGCGAGCACGAGGGCGAACAGGGTGATCAGGTTGATCGTGAACCCGACCGCGAGCATGAACACGAAGGCGCCGATCAAGGACACCGGGACCGCGAGGGTCGGGATCAGGGTCGAGCGCCAGTCGCCGAGGAACACGAACACCACGATCGCCACGAGCACGAAGGCCTCGCCCAGGGTGTGGGTCACCTTCTCCGTGGACGCGTCCAGGAAGCGCGAGACGTCGTAGCTGATCTTGTAGTGCATGCCCGGAGGGAAGGCCGGGGCGAGCTCCTCGAGCTTCTGCTTGACCCCCGCGATCACGTCGCTGGCGTTGCTGCCGAAGCTCTGCTTGAGCACGATCGCGGCGGCGGGGTGCCCGTCGAGGTTCGAGTAGATGTCGTAGAACTCGCTCTCGAGGTCGATCGTCGCGACGTCCTTGAGCCGCAGGTAGTCGCCCTCGGGGTTGGCCCGAATGATGATGTCTCCGTACTTCTCGGGGGTGTTGTAGCGGCCCTCGTAGATCAGCACGTACTCCAGGGACTGCGCGACCTTGCCCGAGCTGCGGCCCGTGCGCCCGGGGCGCCCGATCACGCTCTGCTCCTGCACCGCCTCCATGACCTCCTCGGTCGAGACGTTGTAGGCGCGCATGCGGTCGGGGTTCAGCCACAGGCGCATGGCGAACTGCCGGCTGCCGAGGATCGTCGCCCGCCCCATGCCAGGAATGCGCTTGAGCTCGGGGAGCAGGTAGACGTTGGCGTAGTTGTAGACGAACTTCTCGGTGGCGGCCTCGTCCTCGCTGTAGAGGTTCACGTACATCAGCATGCTGGGCTGCACGCGGCTGATGACCACCCCCTCGAGCTGGACCAGGGGTGGCAGGCGGTTCAGCACCTGGTCCACGCGGTTCTTGACGTTGACCACCGCCCCGTTGGGGTCGGTGCCCAGCTCGAAGATCACCTGGATCGTGGCCTCACCGGCGCTGGTCGCGTCGGAGATCAGGTACTTCATGCCCGGGACGCCGTTGATCGAGCGCTCGAGCGGGATCAGCGTGGAGCGCACGAGCACGTCGGCGCTGGCGCCCGGGTAGGCGATCGTAATGAGCACGCGCGGCGGAGAGATCTCGGGGAACTGGCTGTTGGGCATGACCCGGATCGCCATCAGGCCCAGGAACACCAGGACCACGGAGACGACGATCGCCAGCACCGGGCGGTGCAGGAAGCGGCTGAACATGGAGGGGCTCTTCCGGAGGGGTAGGGGTCGCGGGGGTAGACCGAGGGCCTCGTGGCGCAGGCCGTGGGCCGCGCCGGTCGGGCGACTGGGGGAGTGGGGGATTACTCGGCGGGGAGCGCCAGGTGGCTCGACCTCTTGGGCTCCTGGAACGCGATCTTGGTCGTCTCGCCGTCTTGCACGCGGCGCACGCCCTCGACCAGGAACGTCTCGTCCTCGTCCAGCCCGCCCGAGAGCACGAACAGGTGGGGGAGCTCGTAGGCGACCTCGACCCGGCGCTGGTGCACGACCCCCTGGGCGTCGACGACGAACACGTAGCGGTGGTCGAGGATCTCGAAGGTCGCGGCCTGCGGGATCAGGAGCGCGTCCTCGAGGGGGGTCTTGATCCGGATCTTGCCGGTCTCGCCGTGGCGCAGGAGTCCGTTGGGGTTGGGGAAGGTGGCCCGGAAGGCGATGGTGCCGGTCTCGTTGTTGAAGTCGGCCTCGATCGTCTCGATCTTGCCGGGGTGCTCGTAGACCTTGCCGTTGGCGAGCACGAGCTCGACCTCGGTCGGGCGGTTGTGGGCGGTCTCGAAGTCGAGGTACTGCGCCTCGGTCACGTTGAAGTAGACCCACATGCTGCTGTTGTCGGAGAGCGTCGTGAGCAGCTCACCCTCCTCGAGCAGGCTGCCCTTGCGCACCTCGAGCAGGCCCATGATCCCGGCGAAGGGGGCGTTGATCGTGGTCAGTTGGCAGTGGGCTTCGCTGAGGGCCACCTCGGCGTTGGCGCGGGCGAGCTTGGCCTTGGCCAGCGCGAGCTCGTTCTCGCTCACGACCTCCTTCGTGGTGAGGAGCTGCGTGTTCTTGAACTCGATCTCGGCGGCCTCGGCCTCGGCGCGGGCCATGTCCAGCTCTGCCTGGTAGATCCGCGGCATGATCTGGAACATCTTCTGACCCTCCTCGACGGACTTGCCCTCGTCGACGTGGATCTCCTGCAGGTAGCCGCGCTCGAGGGCGCGGACCTCGATCCGCTGGATCGCGTGGATCTGACACACGTAATCGTCGGTGAGGTCGGCGCGCGTGCGCAGGGGCTTCGTGGCCTGGAAGGTGCCGGCCTTGTGGTGACCGCCGCCGCCCTCGTGGCCTTCCGCGGCGTGCTCCGCGCCTTCGTGGGTCGCGTCGTGGCTCGCGGCGGGGTCGGGGGACGCGGCCTTCGCGCCACACCCGATCAGGGCCAGGGTCCCGCAGACTCCAAGGAGGACGGGGACGGCTCGGCCCACGCGCAGGGTGTTCACGGTGTGCTTCATGCCTCTTCGTGCTGAAGGTGAAGGCCAACGACGCGCACCCACGCCGAGGGGGCGGGTGAGAGCGCGCGCCGTCGGCGCGGGTTCTGATTCAGGGGAACGGGGCCGCGCCGACGCGCGACCCCTGGGGAGTCCCCACTCACGCCCGGCCCGTCTGCAAACCAGCGACCGATGGCGCGCTGCGCCTTAGTGCTTGTGTTGGCGGTGGGGAGGCTTGGGGCGGTGTCCCGATTTGACCCGCTGACCCACGGGGAACGAGCAGGTGTGGCGAGGCGCCCCAGGTGGGCGGGACTGGTCGCTGACTAGCTGCAGCGCTCGATCAGGGTCGCGGTGCCCATGCCGAGGCCGACGCAGAGGGTCACGATCCCGTAGCGCTTCTCCTGGCGCTCGAGCTCGTGGAGCAGGGTCGCGAACAGCTTGGCGCCGGTGCAGCCGAGCGGGTGCCCGAGGGCGATCGCGCCGCCGTTGACGTTGACCTTCGCGGGGTCGACGCCGAGCTCCTTCTGCCAGGCGAGGACCACGGAGGCGAAGGCCTCGTTGACCTCGAACAGGTCGACCTCGTCCAGGGAGACCCCGGCCTTCTCGAGCACCTTCTGGGTGGCCGGGATCGGGCCCGAGAGCATGAGGGTCGGGTCGACGCCGACCTGGGCGTGGGCCACGATCCGCGCGCGGGGCTTGATCCCGAGCTCCTGGGCCTTCTTCGCGCTCCCGATCAGGACCGCGGCGGCGCCGTCGGAGATCTGGGAGCTGCTCCCGGCGGAGACGATCCCGTCAGGCTTGAAGGCCGGGCGCAGCGTCCCGATCTTCTCGGCGGTCGTGTCGGCGCGGGGGCCCTCGTCGCGGTCGACGGTGCGACCGCCTGGAGCGGCACCAGCTCGCGGGCGAAGCGCCCCTCCTCGGTGGCGCGCAGCTGCTGGTGGCTCTCGTAGCTGAAGCGGTCGAGCTCGGCGCGGGTCAGGCCCCAGCGCTCGGCGACGAGCTCCGCCGAGATCCCTGGGGGACCATGTCGAAGCGCTCAGTCAGGTTCGGGTTGAAAGCTGCCCACGTCGAGCCCATGGGCACGCGGGTCATGCTCTCCATGCCGCAGCCCACGGTCAGGTCGGCGGTGCCGCTCGCGGCCTCCATGGCGGCGAAGGCCACGGCCTGGGCCCCGGAGCTGCAGAGCCGGTTGAGGCTGACGCCGGGCACCGACTGCGGCCAGCCGGCGGCGAGCACCGCCTGGCGGATCACGCACACGCCCTGCTCCTGGATCTGGGTCACGCAGCCGCCGACGACGTCGTCGACGTGGTGCGGGTCGAGGCCGGTGCGTTGCTGCAGGGCCTGGAGGCACTCGGCGAGGAGCTGGTCGCCGCGGACCTCGGCGAGCTGGCCGCCGTTCTTTCCGCTGGGGGTGCGCACGGCGTCGAGGATGAAGGCGTCGGTCATGAGGGCTCCTGGCTGGGGGAGGGCGGGTCGAGGGCGCCCTCCGCGGGGGGCAAGGATACCGCGTGGACGCGGCGCCGGCGCAGGGGCTGCGCTTCGGCGGTGGCCAGGCTGCGCCAGGCCCACTCCACGGGGCCCATGCGGAACCAGCGCAGCCACAGGCTCGCGCCCAGGATCAACACGGCCCACACCGCGGCGGCCACCCCCCACAGGTCGACCCGCGAGGGCTCGCCGAAGCGGCCGAGGCCCCACGAATAGAACAGCGTCGTGCAGATCAGGGTCTCCGCGAGGTAGACCGTGAGCGCCATACGGCCCACGTTGGCCAGCCCGCGCAGCGGCCAGCGCTTCCAGCGCGCCTCGGAGATCGAGAAGCACACCGCGGCGTAGCCCGCGGCCAGGACGACGACGCTCGAGTAGTGGCAGGCGTCGAGGAGCTGCTCCTGGCCCACGGTGCTGGCTTGGACGCGGAGGAAGGCGAAGCCCGCCTCGAGGGCAGCCCCAACCCCGAGGCCCAGGAAGACGCCCACCCTCGGCACGAGCTTGGGGGGCGCGTGGATCAACCCAGCTCATGGGCGGCGACCCCCAGCGCCATGAGCCCCAGCAGGCGCCAGGCGTGAAGACACCACCGCGAGCATGAGCCCGGGCCAGAAGGTCGAGCGCCAGGTCACCTGCTGGGCGTAGGTCCCGTAGCGGTAGATCCAGGCGCATAGGGGGTCTTGCCCCCAGCGGTCGGCGCCGTGGGTCGGGCCGCCCGCAGGTCCGTCGACCCAGCTCACCAGCGCGTCGCGGGTCGGGGGCTCGGAGGAGGGCTGGTTCAGCGTGGCCAGGCCCAGGAGTCCGAACATGCCGCTGGTCGCGAGCAGGCCCAGGACCCCCAGCGCGCCCCACACCGCGGGGATCTTCACGAAGCTGCGCAGGGCGAACACCGCCATGCCGCAGCCGGCGTAGGTGAACAGAATGTCCCCGTACCACAGCCCGATCGCGTGGCAGAGCCCGATCCCGCCCAGGAGCGCGAGGCGCCAGGCGAAGTAGGGGCGGAACTCGAGCAGCGCCTGGCTGCGCTCGGCGCGGGCGGTCTGGAGCGCGATCCCCACCCCGAACAGGAACGCGAACAGGGTGATGAACTTGACGTCGACCAGGGTCCCCAGGAGGAAGTGCGCGGTCCAGTCGGCGGGGGTCCCGCCGGCGTAGCTCACCGCGTCGTGCATCCCGTGGGGGTAGGCGAAGCTGGGGAGGTTCGCGGGGAGGATCCCCAGGATCGCCAGACCGCGCAGACCGTCGAGGGCCCACACCCGCTCGTGGTCCTGGGTGATCGGTTCGAGGGGCGTCGGCGGCGGCGCGTCGGGCGGCGGCGCGGACGGCGAGGGGGCGTACCACGTCGGCTGGCGGAGCTGGGTCGCCTCGCGGCGCTCGGGGAGCGCGCCCAACGCGTCGAGGTCGGCGGGGACCTCGGGGCGCGCGGGGGACGGATCGGGTTCGCTCACGCGCAGAGCCTAAATCAAAGCCGGCCCCGCGGCAGGGGCGAGGATCCGCTTCGGCCCGGCCGGCCGCCGCGGTAGACTCCGGGCATGCGCACACGTTGGCTGGTAGCAGGGGTCCTGGGCGCGGTGGCCTGCAGCGGTCCCGTCTCGCGGAGCCTCGTCCCGGACGAGGCGCTGCGGCGGTTCGCGCCGCCCCCCGAGGAGCCCGTCGACGTGGCGCTCGTGCTCGAGCCGTTCCTGCGCGAGCACTGCCTGCGCTGCCACAGCGGGGAGGACCCCGAGGGCGGGGTCGCCTTCGGCGCGCTGGCTGCGGGGTTGCGCGAGGACCGCGAGCTGTGGGCCGAGGTGCTCGAGCGCGCGCGGGAGGGCGACATGCCCCCCGCCGAGGAGCCCCAGCCCAGCGCGGTGGCGCGCCAGGCCTTCGTGCGCGGGCTCGAGCGCGCGCTGGGGGTCGTCGCCGGGGACCCGGGGCGGGTCACGATCCGCCGCCTGAACCGCGCGGAGTACGACGCCGCCGTCCAGGACCTGCTGGGGGTCGGGCTCAGCCCGGCCCGCGCGTTCCCTCGCGACGAGAGCGGCCACGGCTTCGACACCGTGGGCGACGCGCTCTCGATCTCGCCGCTGCTCCTCGAGAAGTACCTCGCCGCGGCGGAGGACCTCGCGGCGGAGGCGCTGGTCGATCCCAAGCCCTTGATCCAGCGCGTGACCGGCGAGGCGCTCAGCGGCGGGGGGACGCCGCGCCGTGGGCTGCGCGCCTTCGCCAGCGTGGGGCGCGCCGGGTTCAACGCGCTCGTCGCGGTCGGCGGGCGCTACCGGATCCTCGTCGAGGCCTTCGCCGACCAGGCGGGGCCCGACCCGGCGCGGATCGAGGTGATCGTCGACGGCCAGCGCGTGGGCGTGCTCGAGACCGAGGGCGAGGGCCGCGAGGCGACCCGCGACTACGGGCTCGAGGTCGCGCTCGAGCCCGGCGAGCACCGAATCGAGGCCGGGTTCCCCAACGACTACTACCGCCCCCAGGACCCCGACCCCCAGCAGCGCGACCGCAACCTGTTCGTGGTCAGCCTCTCGGTGGCTGGGCCCAGCGAGCCGCCGCGGCCGACCCCGTTCATGGCGCGCCTGCAGCGCGCGCTGGCCGAGGCGCCGACCCAGGCCCAGGCGACGCGGGACGCGCTGGGGCCGCTCATGCGCCGCGCCTTCCGCCGCCCGCTGGCCGCGGGCGAGCTCGAGCGCTACGCCGCCCTGGCCGACGCGGCGCGCGAGGAGGGGCTCGAGTTCTTCCCCGCTCTCGGGCGGGCGCTGACCGCGGTCCTGGTCTCGCCCCACTTCCTGTTCCGCCCCGAGCTCGACGCCCGGCCGGACTCGAGCGAGGTCCGCGACCTGACGGGCTACGAGCTCGCGTCGCGGCTCTCGTTCTTCCTCTGGTGCAGCCTCCCCGACGAGGCGGCGCTGAGCTCGGCGGAGGCGGGGCCGCTTCGGGGCGAGGCCCTCGTGCGCGAGGCGCGCCGGCTCCTGGCGGATCCGCGGGCGGATCGCTTCGTGAGCGCCTTCGCCGGGCAGTGGCTCGGGCTCCGGCGGCTCGAGGACGTCGACCCCGACCCCGAGACCTTCCCCAGCTTCGACGACGGGCTGCGCCAGAGCATGCGCGCCGAGAGCGAGCTCGTGCTCACCGCGCTCCTGCGCGAGAACCGCAGCGTGCTCGAGCTCCTGAACGGGCGCTTCACCTTCGTCGACGAGCGCCTGGCCAAGCACTACGGGATCCCGGGGATCGAGGGCGCGCGCTTCCGCCGAGTGCGCCTGCCGGCGGAGCGCCGCGGGGTCTTGACCCACGCCTCGGTGCTCACGGTCACGAGCAACCCCTCGCGCACCTCGCCGGTGCAGCGCGGCAAGTGGATCCTGGAGCAGCTCCTGGACGACCCGCCGCCGCCGCCGCCGCCGGGGGCGGGCGACCTCCCCGACGACCCGGGCGCGCGCGCCGAGCGCAGCGGCGTGGAGCGCCTCGAGGCGCACCAGAGCCGCGCGGACTGCCGCTCCTGCCACGCCAAGCTCGACCCGCTGGGGATCGCCCTCGAGCGCTTCGACGGCGTGGGCGCGTTTCGTACCCGCGACGGGCGGCACGCGATCGAGGCCCGGGGGACGCTCCCCGACGGCACCGCGCTCGAGGGCGCGGAGGGCCTGAGCGCGGCCCTGACCCGCGAGCCCCGGCGCTTCGTGCGCGCCTTCGTCAAGCAGCTCTTCGTCTACGGGCTGGGGCGCGCGCCGCAGCCCGCGGACGCGGCGGCCCTGGACGCGGTGGTCGCGGCCACCGCGCCGGAGTATCGCTTCGCGGACATTCTCGAGGAGCTGGTCCAGCTCCCGGCGTTCACTCAGCGGCGCGGGCCGGGGAGGTAGGCATGGATCGACGCAGGTTCTTGCGTGGCGCGCTCGGCGCCGGGCTCCTGGCGCCCTGGGCCACACGCGCGGCGCTCGGGGACGAGGCCCCGCCGCCGCGGCGGCTGGTGTTCGTGTTCGTGCCCAACGGCAAGCACATGCAGGCCTGGAACCCCGAGGGCGAAGGTCGAGACGCGCGCTTCGGCGAGACCCTCCAGCCCTTGGAGCGCCTGCTGACAGGTGCTCGTCTGCAACAGCCTGGCCCTGGACGGGGCGCGCGCCCCAGCGACGGACCCGGGGATCACGCCCGCGCCGGCGGCGTTCCTCACCTGCACGCACCCCAAGAAGACCGCGGGCAGCGACCTCCCAGGTCGGGGTCTCGGTGGACCAGGTCGCCGCCGCAGAGCTCGGCCGCGCGACCCGACTCCCGAGCCTGGAGCTGGGGATCGAGCAGGGTCGCCAGGCCGGGAGCTGCGACTCGGGCTGCGCCTGCGCCTACTCCTCGAACATTTCCTGGCGCGGGCCCACGACCCCCAACATAAGGAGACGAACCCCCGCGCGGCCTTCGACCGGGTGTTCGGCGGGCGCGAGTCCCGCGGAGCTGCGCGCGCGGCTGGCCTCGCGCCGCAGCGTGCTCGACCTGGTGCGGAGCCGAGGCCAAGGACCTGCGGCGCGCGCTAGGGGCCAGCGACCGGCCCAAGCTCGACGAATACCTGGAGTCGATCCGCGCCCTCGAGCGCCTGACCCACCCACCGGCGCGGGTCGAGGCCGAGCCGCCGGACGCCGACCTCAACCGCCCCGAGCAGGTGCGCGCCATGCTCGAACTCAGCGCGCTGGCCCTGGCCAGCGACCAAGACCAGGTGATCACGCTCATGCTGGCCAACGCCGGGAGCAACGCGCCTTCAGGTTCCTCGACGTCGCCGACGGCCACCACCAGCATTTCCCCCAAGGGCGACGAGGAGAAGCTGGACAAGATCAAGCGGATCGATCGCTACCGCGTGACCGAGCTCGCCTGGTTCCTGCAGCGCCTCGACGAGCTCGAGCAGCCCGGGGGACCTCGCTCCTGGACCACCGCGGTGATCTGCGGGAGCAGGATCGGCGACGGCAACCGCCACAGCCATGGCCAGCTCCGATCCTGCTCGCTGGCGGCCAGCTCAGGGGCGGCACGGGCACGAGCGCTTCCGCCGCGAGACGCCGCTCGCGAACCTCTACGTCGGCGCCCTGCGCTGGGCGGGGGTCAAGACCCGGCGCTTCGCGGACAGCACCGGTGCGGTCGAGCTGAGCTGGTTCCGGGGGTCTGTCCCAGACCCCCTCCGGGCTCGGGGCCGACCTCGCCCTCACCCCAAGAAAGGGGCTCGCGGCCGGCTTCGCCGGCCGCGCGCGCTCGCGGCTTCGCCGCTCGCGGGGCGCGCCGGGGTCGCGCTGGGGGGGGGGCACGCCGGGGTCGCGCTCGGAGCGCGCTGTCGGGGCGGCCGCCGCGAGGCAGGGGGCGTCGGCGCCACGAAGGCGCGCGTCGACTCAGCGGAGCTCTCGAGCAGTGGCTTGGGTCCCTGCGTGTAGGAGGCGTCGTCCCCGCCCGGTAGAGTGCGTCCCTCCACCTCACGGAGGCGAGGGATTCCCGCGCTGCTTCGGGCCGTCGGCGTACCGCGCTCGGAGCTGCGGACGCTCGGGAGGTCTCCCGTCACAGCGGACGGTAGGTCCGCCGTGGCGCTCGGCGAGCTGGCGCAGCGGGTCCTGGGTGCCCCCGACCGACACGGTGTGCAGGGGTGACCCGCCGTCCGCGGAGCGCTGGAAAGTCGACCGCGCGCAGGATCTGCGCGGGGGCCTTGTAGCGGCCGGTGGTCGGCGACCCGTCGGAGAGCAGGTAGACGACCTCGACGGCGGGATCCCGCAGCGCCTGGGCGAGCGCGTCGTAAGGGTTGGTCCCGCCGCTGGGCTGGAGCCGCCGCACCGTGCGCTCGAGGAGGCCCGAGCTTTGGGGCCCAGCGGCGTCAACGCGGCTCCAGGTGCCGACGCGACCCTCGAACCAGTGCAGGTTGACCGCCGTGTCGTCGGGCAGCGCAGAGCACGGAGAGCAATTCCCGCTGCACGCGCTGGAGTCGAGTCTCGACCCCCGGCACGCCCGACCGCGGAGGGACGCAGCGGGACCGGAGGCCCGTCGAGGGCTGCTGCATCGGAGCCCGAGACGTCGATCACGAACGCGACTCGCGCGCTGGTCACCGGCTCGCCAAAGAACTCCGGGGCGGGGTGGGCTGGGGTCTCGGCCGCGGGCTCGCGGCAGCAGGTGCGCGACCGGGGGCGGAGTCGTCTGGGTCTGTGCCTGGACGCCAAGGGCGCAGAGCCCGAGGAGGCGAACACGAGGGTGGGTGGGTGCATGGGGGCCTCCTCCGCGGCGGCTGGGAGCAAGCTCAATACCGAGCTAACTCCCAACGTCGCGGTGAGATCACTGTAAAAGCCCAGACCGCCTTGACCTGAGTCGTGGGAAGGGGCTTGACTGCGCCTGCGGCCGGTCGGTAGGTCTGCTGGCCGGGTGGTCGCCACCGGACCAGTGAGGTGCTTCGTGCTCGAGGAGCCGATCGAACGGCAGTCCTCCTCTCGGAGGCGGTCTACGCGCGGCTGCGCGACGGGATCGTGGGGAGGCGAACTGGAGACGGGCACCGCGTTGCCCACCGGGCAGCAGCTGGCCGCATGGCGAAGGTGAACCGCGGCGCGGTGCGCCGAGGCGCTCAAGCGCC
This sequence comes from Planctomycetota bacterium, assembly GCA_041402045.1. Classification (GTDB taxonomy): domain Bacteria; phylum Planctomycetota; class J058; order J058; family J058; genus JAGQRJ01. The sequence continues at coordinate 51,118 of JAWKSZ010000034.1, forward strand.
TGGAGCAGGCCCGGCTGGTGCGGATCCGCCAGGGCGGCGCGGCGCGGGTCCTCGACTACCAGGCCCACGCCGGCCTGGATCTGCTCTCGGAGCTGTTGTTCGCCGGGGGCGACCTGGACCTGCGGGTCGCGCGGAGCGTGGTCGAAATGCGCGCGTGCCTCGGTCCGGAGATCGCGCGGCGCTGCGCTGAGCGGCGCTCGCCCGAGGGGGTAGCGAGGCTGATCGCGCTGGTCGAGGGCCTGCGCCAGGAACCGGACCTCGGGGCTCGCCAGACCACGAGCCTGGCGTTCTGGGACGCCCTCGTCGAGGGCTCGCAGAACGTGGCGTATCGCTTGGCCTTCAACTCGCTGCGCGCCAGCTACGACCGCTTCCGCGGCGCGCTGGTCGAGGTCCTGGCGGAGGAGCTGCGCGACGTGGACGGGTTCCAGGCCGTCGTCGACGCCGTGGCCGCGGGGGACCCCGAAGCGGCGAGGCGCGCGGCGAGCGCGCTGCTCTCCCGCGGGGCGAGCGGGCTCGAAGCCCTGTTCGCGGCCCTCGAGGAGCCGACGTCGTGAGCGGCGCGGCGACGGCGGACGCGCCGAGCACCCTGGGAGGGCTCGCCCGGACCCTGGTCACTCGGGGGAGCCCGCGGCTCCTGATCGCTGCGGTGCTCGCGGCCGCGCTCTGGCGCGCGACCCGCGGACCCCTCGCGTGGCCGGACCTCGCGGCGGCCGCGGGGGTTCTCCTGCTCTGGCCGCTCCAGGAGTGGACGATCCACCGCTGGCTCCTGCACTGGAAGCCGCGGCGCCTGGGCCGGTTCGTGCTCGACTTCGCGCAGGCGCGCAAGCACCGCCGGCACCACCTGCGACCCTGGGACTTCGCCGAGGTCTCGATCCCGCTCCACACCTTCGCCTACGCGTTGCCCCTGCTCACCGGCCTGGCCTGGGTGACCCGGGACGTGCCCGGCGCGGCCAGCGCGGTGCTGGTCTACCTGGCCCTGGGGCTGCACTACGAGGCGTGCCACTTCATGGCCCACTCGAACTACGTCCCCCGGACCGCGCTCTACCGCGCGCTGTGGAAGAACCATCGCCTGCACCACTTCAAGAACGAGACCCAGTGGCTGGGCGTCTCCATGCGCCTGGGGGACCGCCTGCTGGGGACGAACCCCGACCAGAAGCAGGTCCCGCGCTCGGCCACCTGCCGCACGCTGGGGGTCGCGCCGCCGCGCTGAGCTCCGGTGTGCAGAGGCGGCGTATACTCCCGACCGCACTCACGGGAGGTGCCCCATGCTCGGCCGCGCTCTGACCGCGTTCGTCCTCTGCTTCTCCACCGGCTGCGTGTATGCGCCCCTCGACCTGGGGCTCGGCGAGGTAGGCAAGCCCTTCGAGGCGCGCCTGACCTCGGGCTCGGACGACGAGAAGGTCGTGCTGCTACGGATCGACGGGGAGATCAGCGGGCGCGAAGAGGGCGGCTTCCTCAGCTCGACGCCGGCGACGACGTCCCAGGTGCGGCAGGTGCTCGACCTGGCCCGGGCCGACGACGACGTGAAGGCCGTGGTCGTGCGGATCAACAGCCCAGGCGGCGGCGTGACCGCGAGCGACGTGATCTTCCACGAGCTCCAGCGCTTTCGCAGCGAGACCCAGAAGCCCGTGGTGGCCTGGTTCGGCGACACCGCCGCGTCCGGCGGCTACTACGTGGCCATGGCCGCGGACCGGATCGTGGCGGCGCCGACGTGCATCACCGGCTCGATCGGGGTGGTCTCGACCTTCTACGACGTGACGGGCCTCGAGGAGAAGCTCGGGGTGCACGTGCACGCGATCACCAGCGGCGAATACAAGGACATGGGGAGCATGTTCCGCGACATGCGCCCGGACGAGCGCGAGCTGCTCCAGGCCCTGATCGACGCCATGTATGCGCGCTTCGTGACCGTGGTCGACGAGGGCCGCCCCAACCTCGACCGCGCCGCGGTCGAGCGCCTCGCGGACGGGCGGATCTACACCGGGGAGCAGGCCCTCGAGGCGGGGCTGGTGGACGAGCTGGGCTACCTCGAGGACGCGGTGGACGAGGTCGCGAAGCTGGCGGGGCTGCGGGAGCCGTTGCTGATCGCCTACGAGCGGCGCGGGCTCAGCGCCGAGGCCTCGACGATCTACAGCGCTCCCCAGCTCCGCGCCCTCGGCGAGCTGGGCCTCGAGAGCGACCTCGGCCGCCTCGCCGAGCGCGTGCTCCCCGCTCGCAGCGGGCCCGCCCTGCACTACCTCTGGCTCCCCGGCCGCTGAGGAGCGTCCAGGGGCGCGGTTTGGGCCTGGGCTGAATCCCCCCTCAGATCGGGCTAAATCCTGGAGGCGCACCGGTCGAAAAGACCGGTAAGGGGCGTCGGGTGCGGCGTCGGAGGAGGCCGCCAGGGTGTTCGTTCGCTTGTCCACGACGGTGTTGATCGCGGGAGTCGCGAGCACGTTGGGGATCGCGAGCGTTCTGGCCTGGCTCAGCGAGCCGGGCTTGATCAACGGCTTCCTCCTGATCGGCGGGGCCTGGTCGGCCATGAGCGCGGGGGTCTTCGCCTGGGACGCGCTGCGCCTGCGGCGCGCGCTCCAGCACCTGCTCCGCGGCGGCGCGGCCCTGGGGGCCGAGGCCAAGTGCCGCGCGGCCCAGGAGGAGCGCCGCCACGAGCTCCTGGCGCGCATGCGCCGCCAGGTCGAGCTCCTGAGCGCGATCCGGGACCTGGCGCTGATCGCCAACGACGACGTGAGCTTCGCCTCGATCCTCGAGCGCGGCCTGGCCGTCCTCGGCGGGTTCTTCGGGGCGCGGGAGATCACGGTGTTCCTGGAGAACGCCGAGACCGAGAACGGCCTGGAGGCCGTGGCCCACCACTTCGGCGGCAAGACCCGGGTGTGCCAGCGCGGCCAGCTCGGGGTGCGCCCGATCGAGGCGCTGCGGGCCTGGGACGAGCAGCGGACCGTGCTCCCCGAGCCGGGCCGCGGCGGCCTGCGCGCGGCCTGCCTGCTCGTCGCCGACGGCGAGGTCATGGGGGCGCTCGAGGTTCGGCTCCCGCCGGATCAGCTCGAGCGCGACCTGAGCGAGCTGGGCCGGGAGCTCGAGGCCCTGGCCAAGCACGTGGCCCTCGCGATCCGCAAGCCCACCCTCTACGACCGCGCGGTGGTCGACGCGCTCACGGGCCTCTACACCAAGCGCCACTTCCAGGAGCAGGTGCGCCAGCAGATCGCGCAGCGCGTGCGCCTGGGCACCCCGCTCTCGCTGGTGATCCTCGACGTCGACCACTTCAAGCAAGTCAACGACGTCCACGGCCACGTGGCCGGGGACGCGGTGCTGGCCGAGGTCGCGGCGCGGGTGCGCGGCGAGATCCGCGGCTACGACCAGGCCTTCCGCTACGGCGGCGAGGAGGTCGTGATCCTCTCGCCCAACACCGGGCTCTCGGACGCCGTGGCCCTGGCCGAGCGGCTGCGCGAGCGCCTGCGCGGGGACCCGGTGGACACCGGCGACACGCGGATCCCGGTCACCGCGAGCTTCGGCGTCGCCGAGTTCGTGCCGGGCCACATGCTCAGCCCCGCGGCGTTCCTCGAGGTGGCCGACCAGGCGCTGTATCGCGCCAAGCGCGGGGGTCGCGACCGGGTGTGCTCCGCTGCGGATCCGGTCCTGGCGCTGCCTCAGGCGGCTTGATGTGCTCGAGGCGATCCCCCAGGTCCTGATCGGGGTCCTGGGGGTCGGCCTGTGGGCGCTCTGCGGGGCGCAGCTCAAGAGCGGCGAGGCGTACAAGCTGGGCCAGCGCAGCCGCGAGACCCATGTCTTCCGCCGCGACCACGAGCCGGTCGGCTACTGGTTCACGCAGGCCGCGCTGGTCGTCGGCGGCGGAGCCATGGTCTACGCCGCCCTGTTCGTGGACCTTCCGCTGCGCTGATCTGTAGGGGGCGTCCCGGGTCCGGGTCGCCTTGGGGCGGTAGGGGTCACCCAGGCTGAAGCTCGAGGTTTCCGCTGCGAGGGGCGACCGGGGACTCCGCGCCGTATCCTCGTGGCATGCAGCTCACACCGGGGACTTCACTTGCGCAGCTTGCCGCGCTCCGCGGGAGCTGCAGCGACGCCGAGCTGCTGCGAGCGTTGGGGACCTGCGGCTACTTCGTGGTGTTCCCCTGGGACGACGGCGGCGGTGGCGGGGTCGACACCTGCATGCTGCCCGACCTCGAGGACCCGGACCACGATCCGCTCGAGGAGACCGTCCTCGACGAGGAGACGGACCAGGGCGTCTTCGGGGCGACGCGGGTGGGGTCTGCGGCGGCGCCTGCGGGGGACCCGCAGGAGGCCGTGCTGGTCCCGCTGCTCAAGAGCGCCCGGAACCCGTTCACCCAGTTCCTCACCGTCGGCCGCGCGCGGAACAACGACGTGATCCTGACCGCGCCGTCGGTCTCGAAGGTCCACGCCTGGCTCAGCCACGCCGGCCCCTCGGGCTGGTTCCTCATGGACAACGCCTCGACCAACGGTACGACCCAGAACGGGACGCGGCTCCCGCCGCGGCAGAACGTGCCCTTGCGGGTGGGCGACAGCCTCGGCTTCGGCGGGGCGCTGGTCGTGTTCGCGGACCCGCCCAAGGTGCTCGAATTTACCCGGGCGGGCGATTTCTAGGGAAGGCCTGCGCTTCGGACGGGCGAGTTCTAGCTGCCGCCGAGGCGGCCCAGGGCGAAGCGCGCAGCGGGTTCGTCGACGTTCACGTTGAACATGCCCCCCACGTCTTCGGCCTCGAGCAAGGGCTCCAGGTCCGAGCGCGCTGCGGCCGCGGCGGGCCCGATCGCGCCCAGGGCTGCAGCCGCGTCCATGCGTACCGCGTCGTGCTCGCTCGTGAGGAGCGCGCGCAGCGGGGCGACCGTGTCCTGAGCGGCCGGACCCAGCCGGGAGAGCGCCTGCGCTGCGAGGCGCTGGGCCTCTGGACGGGGGTCTGCCAGCAGCTCGCGGAGCTGGGTCACGTGCGCCGGCTTGGCGAGGACCACACCCAGGACCGCGAGCGAGGCGTCGCCCAGCGTCTGGGTCAGGGTCTGCACGTCCGCCCGACTCAGCTCCCGAGCGCCGAGGGCGTCCAGGGCGCGCCAGGCGAGACGCGTCCCGCTCACCCCCCGGGCCAGCGCAGCCCCGAGGCCTGCGAGGTCGCTGGGCAGCTCCTCCGGTGCGGCGAGACGCTCGAGGGCCGCCTTGCCCGCCATGCGCGCGTAGCGATCCTTCCCCGCCTCCTGCTCCAGACGTTCGAGGGCCTCCCGCGCGCCCGGGCCGCCGAGGTCCGCCACGAGGTGCGCGAGCTCGAGCTGCTCCTCCGCCGACGCGCCCTCCACGAGGTACGCCTGCAGCTTCTGCGCGAGCGGCGCGGCTCGCTCGCCCAGGGCGGTCAGCAGCGCACGCACGGGGTCTGCGCGCTCGGGGTCCTCGAGCCCCCGCTCGAGGGCGGGGAGGTAGGCCGAGGGGTCCAGCTCGCGCAGGGCGAGCACGACCTCCAGCGTGTCCTCGTCGCGAGGTCCGCTCGTGGCTGCGGTAAAGGCCTCGATCGATTCGCTGACCCAGGGACCCCGCAGGCGGAGCGCTTCACGGACGACGTAGGGGTTGCGGTGGGAGAGCGCCGCGCGCCAGCTCGCGGCGTCGGTCGGCAGGGGAGGGGGGTCGAGGGGGGAGGGCTTCCCGCGACGGTCCACCTCGAGCTCCGCGACGACGGCCTCTTGGAGCTTGGACTCCGAAGCGCTCGGTGTGGGCTCGACGCCTGCCTGGACGTGACCCGCTTCGCGGCTCTCCGGCGCGTCGTCGCCTCCACGGGTGAAGGCGAAGCCTAGCCCAGCGACCGCCAGCACGCCGCCGACTCCGGCCAGGGGAAGCCAGCCGGGACGCCGACCCGGCGTGGCCGAGGGGTGCGCGCGGGAGCCGACCCGGCGCGTGCGCTCTTGGACTCCTTGGATTTCGTTCGCTTGGCGTTGGACGACTTGGCGCCACGGGACCCGCTCCGCGCCGGCTTCGACTCGCCGGACGACCGCTCGTCGCTGGGACGCTGGGTGCCGCGCGCCTTGGTCCGCTTCCCACCGGATGAGCGACCCTCGTCGGGGGTCCGAGTGGAGCGCTTCTTGCGCGCTCGGTTCGACCGGGGCCCCTCCTCGCCGTCGGCCTTGCGGCGCGGGCTCGTCTTCTCGGAGCCGGTGCGCTCCTTCGTCTTGCGGCGGCTCTTGGTGGCCGTGCCGCGAGAGCTGCTGGTCGTTCGGGGGCGGGCTCGCTCGGTGGAGCTGCGCTCGGCCATGGGTCCTCGATCTACCTCACTCTTCTCTCGGCGCTCATGATAGGGAGCAGGGCTCCAGGAAGGGAAGCAGTTTCTGCCCGATGCCCCGCGACCCATGCTTCAGCCTCGCGGGCCGCGAGCCCAGAGAGGGCCGCCTCAGGTGCGGGCGTGCAGCGCGGCGCCGGCGAGCAGCGTCGACCGTGGATGTGCGAGGCGTGCAGCGCGACCGGCGAGCAGCGACGGCCGTGGTGTGCGAGGCGTGCAGGGCGACCGGCGAGCAGCGTCGGCCGTGGGTGCGGGCGTGCAGCGCGACCGGCGAGCAGCGTCGGCCGTGGGTGCAGGCGTGCAGGGCGACCGGCGGGCCGGCGGCAGCCGTCGAGCACGAAGGCGTGCGGGGCGACCGGCGAGCGGCGACGGCCGTGGTGTGCGAGGCGTGCAGCGCGACCGGCGAGCGGCGACAACCGTGGTGTGCGAGGCGTGCAGCGCGACCGGCGAGCGGCGACGGCCCGTGGTGTGCGAGCCGTGCAGCGCGACCGGCGAGCGGCGTCAGCCGCGAGCGCTGGCCGTCGGCGAAGCCGACGGCGAGCCCCTTGGGGGTGAGGCCTCGGGGCTTTGCCCCGAGGCCGAGGGGGTCTGGGACAGACCCCCCATGCATCAAGGCGAGTCGGCGAGGAAGGCTTCGAGTCGGGCGCAGATCGCGTCGCGGGCCTCCGGGGGCTCGGTGATCTCGCACAGCTCGCCGTAGAGCAGGGCCTTGTTCACGGCCCAGGGGATCGAGCCGCAGTTGAGCACGACCGTGACCGCGTCGCCCTTGGTCTCGCTGGGCATCTCCGCGTAGTCCTCGGTCACGTAGCGGGTCAGCGCCGCGTTGAAGCGCAGGCGCACGGTGAACCCGCCGGCGCCCAGGCTCTCGAGGTGGCGGTCGAGGTCGAAGTCCGCGGGGACGTCGAAGTGGCCGCCTTGCTGGTCGACGGCGATTCGGCTGATCCGATCCAAGCGGAAGCTGCGCACGTCCTCCTTCTGCTCGCAGTAGCCGATCAAGTACTGGTTGCCGTACTTGTCCGCCTGGGCGAAGGGGCGCACGCGGCGCTCGCTGATCCGGTCGCTGCTGGCGCTGTAGTAGGTGAGGATCAGCGGGCGTCGCTGCTCGAGGGACTCGCTGATCAGGCCCAGCTTGTCGCCGAGGTCCTGGCTGTGAGGGGCCTCGATCCGGCCCTCGAGCCGGCCCAGGCTGCCCTGCCCGCTCTTGCGCATTTGCTCTTCGAGGGTCTCGAGCACCTGGAGGTAGGCCTCGTAGAGCGGGCCTTCCTCGGGGATCGGCAGGCGCTCGATCGCCAGGCGCAGGGCCAGCGCCTCGGGCAAGGTCAGCCGCGCGGGGCGCGCGAAGTGCTGGGCGTAGTCCACGGTCACGTGGTCGCCGTCTATGAACACCGAGATGTAGTCGTTGGGCAGATACGGCGGCACGCCGCAGAGCATGATCGCGTTCAGGTCGCCCATGAGCTCGCGCTTGCTCACGCCCAGGGTCTCCTGCAGCTCGCGCAGGGGGATCCCTCCGCGGCGCTGGATCAGGGGAATGATCGCCAACAGGCGACGCAGGCGCGGGACGGGGTTGCTCACGCGGACCCCCCGCCTGGGGCGCGGTAGAGCGCGAGGACCTCGCGCGCGAGGTCGCGCAGCGCGCCCTCGAGGTCTGGGGGCGTCGCGATCCGAATCCGCGGCACGTAGCGCAGGAGGAAGCGCAGGAACGGCCGGCGCTGGTGCACCTGGAAGCGCAGGGTGACCCAGCCCTCGTGCTCGGAGACGACCTCCGCGGAGGGCACCAACGAGCGCACCTCGTGGCTCACGCCGGCGGCGAAGCTGACCTCGGCCTGGAACGGCTCGCTCTCGCCGCCGGTGAAGGCGGTCTCGAGGTCCTTGTATTCCCAGCGGGTCTTGCCAATGTGCTCGCGCACGCGGAACCCGGCGGGGATCTGGTAGTCGCCGCCCTCGCTCTCGGGGAGCGCGAACTCGACGGCGCCGCGGATCCGCTGCAGCTTGAACACGCGCTGGGCCTGACGCACGTGGCAGTAGCCGACGAGGTACCAGGCGCCGCGGTTCCAGGCCTGCCCGGCGAAGCCCAGGCCGTAGGGGTCGACCTGGCGCTTGAGCTCCTCGCCGCTGCTGATCGTGCGGTAGGTGAACTCGACCCGGCGGTTGTGGAACACCGCCTGGCTGAGGATCTCCAGGTTCTCGCCGGCCTGGGAGCTCTTGGCTTGCTTCGCGCCGACCAGGGGGTCCAAGGACTCCCGCGGGGCGACCGGGCGCTCGTCGCTCTCCTCGGAGACGAAGAACCCGAGCTTGACCAGGGCCGAGCGCAGGTCGGCCGAGATCTGTCCGCCGCCGGCGTGGGCCCAGGCGAACAGGGCGCGCAGGATCTTCCCCGACTCCGGGGGGAGCGAGATCTCGTCGAGGAAGTAGGCGTCGCGGGGAATCCGGTAGCCTTCGACGCCGAAGGGGCCCGAGCTCTTGTGCTCGATCGGGATCCCCATGTCCCGCAGCACCTTCTTGTCGCGCTCGAAGCGGCGCATGAGGGAGTCGCGGGTGGCCTGGTCGTTGTAGCCCGTGACCTTGCCCAGGATCGCGCTGACCGGGACCGGCTCCTCGGCGCGGAGCAGGACCGCGATCAGGTTCATGATCCGTTCCGCCTTGGGGACCCGCTCGGGCGGTGTCCGACCGTCGGCGTAAGATTCGGTTCCTGAAGGCATTGGCGTGTGACCTGGGTCGCCAGTCTACTTGCTGTCGCGGCCGGTGCCAGTGCGTGGTCACGCAGGCCGGTAACTGCCTCGCATGCAGCGAGTTCAAGGAGCCCGGCGCTCCTCCGCAGAATTCCCTCAAGTCAGCGCGACCCTCCGTCGAAGAGTCCCGCCAGGAGGTCCTGCGGTATGGCTGGTGGACAGTCCGCCCTCTGGGCGCGAGTGACCGACGAGTACCCGGCGATTCCGTCGCCCGAGGCGTTGACCCTGGCCCTGAGCCGCGCCGAACACGAGCGCGCGTCCCTCGCCCAGAGCGTGCACCAGCTCCAGGTGCAGACCCAGGCCTGGCACGACGACACCCGCGCCCAGCGCGCGGACCTGCTGCGCCTGCAGGGGGAGGTGACCTCGATCAGCCGGCGCCTGCAGCGCGCCGTGCTCGCCACCGAGGAGCGCCAGGATCGGCAGCGCGACGCGCTGGCCTGCCTGCACGACTCGAGCGCGGACCTGGTCGACGCGGTCCGCAGCCACTCCCAGCGCACGCTGCACGAGCTCGAGCAGCTCCGCGACGAGCTGCGCGAGAGCAGCGATCGCTCCGCCTGGCGCGCGCGCCTCGCGTTCGTGGGCTGCTTCGCGGCCTGCATGATCAGCCTCGCCGCCTGGATCGGCGGCGCTCAGGCCGGCCCCCGCGGGAGCGACGGCGGTCAGGCAGCGACCAGCGCCGCGCCGGTGGGCACCAGCGTCTACGCCGGCTTCCGCCGCACGCAGTAGCGCTTCTTAGCGGCTGAGCTCGTCGACGCTCTGCTCGAGCTCCTTGAAGGTCGCCCAGGCCGCGGTGTCGCGGTAGAGCACGGGGAAGGCGTCGAGGGCTTTGCGCGCCTCGGGCCAGGCCTCGCGCTCGACGAGGGGGATCAGCTCGGCGTTGAGGCGGTCGACGGCTTCGCGGGCCTGGACCTCGAGGCGCTCGCGCACGTCGAGCAGCGCCGCGCGGGCCTCGGACTGGGCCGAGAGCGCCTCGAAGCGCCGAATCTGGCCGGCGAGGTCGTCGGGGTGGTCGTCGGCGAAGCGCCGCGCGGCGGCGAGGGCCAGCTCGGGGTCGCTCTCCACCAGCTCCAGGAACCGGCGCTGGGAGGTCGAGTCCTGCGCCGCGGCGGGCGCGGTCGCGCGGGAGCCGAGGAACACCCCCACGGCGAACAGGAGCAGGAACCCGAGGGCCACGAAGGGGAACGCGTTGCCCTCGGCGCGGTGCCGGTGCCGGCTCGAGGGGCTGCGGCCGGAGCGGGCTGCGGCCCGGGAGCGGGCGGAGCCGGGGCGCTTGCGCCGGCTCTTGGGCTTCTGGGGGGGATCCAGCTCGGAGGTCGAGGTCGTGCCCTCGCCTTCGCTCTCGCTGACCGGCGCCTCGACGGGGATCAGGCCTGGCGCCGAGGTGGTCGCGAGCGTGAACCCGTCGTTCTGCGGCCAGCCCGAGGACGAGACGTGCATGGACTCGCTGGAGAAGGTCAGCGACTCCTCGGAGAGCGCCGAGTAGAAGGAGATGTCCGAGAGCTCGACCTCGGGCAGCGGCTCGAAGGGCGGCTCGCCGCGCTGCATGCGCTCCAGGGCAGCGAGCACGGCCTGAGGGTCGGCGGGGCGGCGCTCGGGCTGCTTCTCGAGCAGGCGCAGCAGGAGCTCATCGAGGTGCGCCGAGATCCGCGGGTTCTTGAGCCGCGGCGCGGTGGGGGTGGTCTCCACGTGGTCGCGCAGCACCGCGGCCTGCGAGGCCGCCTGGAAGGGCGGCACCCCGGTCGCCAGGTGATAGACCGTCGCGCCCAGGGAGTAGAGGTCCGAGCGAATGTCTATGTCCTTGAGGCCGCGGGCCAGCTCCGGCGAAATGTAGAGCGGCGTGCCCAGGGTCTTGCCGGCGCGGGTGAGGTGGTTGTCGTCGTCGAGCTGGCGGCAGAGGCCGAGGTCGGTGAGCTTGGCCGTCCCGTCGGGGGTGACGATCACGTTCTCGGGCTTGATGTCCCGGTGGACGATCCGCTCCTGCCAGTAGTGGTCCATGGCCGAGAGCAGCTCGCGCAGCAGGCGGATCACCTGCGCCTCGCTGAACGCGCCGCGCTCCTTGAGCACCTGGCGCGTGGTCTTTCCGGGCGCGAACTCCATGGAGAAGTAGAGGTGCTCCGCGGACTCGCCGAGGGCGAAGGAGCGCACCAGGTTCGGGTGATCGAAGGTGCGGGTGATCGCGGCCTCGCGCAGGAAGCGCGCGCGGAAGCGCTCGTTGGTCGTGGCCGAGGGCCTCAGGATCTTGATCGCGACCTCGCGCCCGGTGTCCTCTTCGACGGCGCGGAACACGGCGCCCATGCCGCCGCTGCCGAGGTGTTGGAGCAAGCGATACCCGTCGATCGGGCCGTGGCTCTTCTGCAGGCGCAGGAGCTCCTTGGCCTGGTCCTTGGTCAGGGTGCCCTTGCGGATCAGGAGCGTCGCGATCTTGTGGGCGCGGCCCTGCCGATCCAGGCTCTCCGCCTGCATCAACAGCACCTGCTCCAGCTCGTCACGCGTGACCAGCTCCTTGAGCAGCGCCAGCTCCCCGAAGGGGAGGCGCTGCTCGTCGTCGATCGGTGTCTGCAGCTCCAGCGTCTTCATGCTCCAGCTATACGCTCACCCGTTTGACGCACCGCAATTGGCTTGCCGCGTCACGAGAGCCGTAAACCTATCCAGACAGCCCGAGGAGACGTTTCCGTTGCACGAGTTTCCCAATCTTGGGTCGAACGCCGTGTCCAAGGGGCTCGCCGTAACAATTTCGTTACGTAGAGGTTAGTCCGGCGGAGGCCCATTCTTCGGTGTCGTATCGGGTTCGCTGGAGCTGAGACGCGGCGTCCGATTCGTGTCGGGTCAGGGCGCTGTCCTCGACCTCCCAGCGCTCGGCGAAGGCGGCGCGGATCGCGGCGGCGAGGGCCTCGCGGCTCGGCGGCTCGGCCATGAGCTCGGCCAGGCTCGTGGCTCCCGTCGCGGGGTGAGGCGAGCGCGGGATCGACCCATGCTGGAGGAAGGCGTCCCGCAGCCGGCGCTGAGCGCTGCCCACGAGCGTGCGCCCGCGCGCGAGCAGGTCGTAGTCGGTGGGGTGGGCGTAGCAGAGCCCGCGGCGCACCGCCGGCCCCGACGGCCCGTCCCCGCCCACGGGGACCCCGAGGGCGCGCAGGGCCTCGGCCAGCACTCCGTGCAGCGTCGCGTAGACGGCCTTGGGGCGCCCGCCGAGGTCGCGGTAGCGCGCGACCACGCTGTAGGTCAGCTCGTCCGACTGATGGTAGATCGCCGCGCCGCCGCTGAGCCGACGCACGACCTCCGCGCCCGACGGCGGGGTGAGGTCGTCGCGGGGCTGGAAGCGCCCCAGCGAGAACCCGGCGGGGGACCAGCCGTAGACCCGCAGGACCGGACGGGCGCGGGGGTCCGCCGCGAAGGCCTCGAGCAGGGCCTCGTCGACCGCCATGTTCCAGGCGGGGCGTCCCAGACCCGTGTCGAGCCAGCGCCAGCGGAGCTTCGTTTCAGAGGCCAAGTGGGCACCCCGTTCACGGTCGGCCCTGCGAGGCCGCTGCAAGTCCTGCGAACAGGGCTCCAGAGCGCCGGTACGAGGTTTGTAGCACGTCTGGGCGTCAAGGGAGGTGAACGTGTTTGGCCTTGGCATGCCGGAAATGATCGTGATTCTGCTGATCGCGCTGCTGCTCTTCGGCAAGCGCTTGCCCGAGGTCATGCGTGGCCTGGGCGCCAGCGTCAGCGAGTTCAAGAAGGGCGTGGCCGAAGGCGAGACCGCCGAAGCCTAACCCCCAACCCTCTTCGCTCCCCCGCGCGCTCGCGCCACGAGGGAGTCCGACGCGCCTCGGTCGGCGAGCTCGAGCTCGCGGGCCGAGCGCGTACGTACGCTGCGCGCCCCCCGGCAAAACGCGGTGAGGTATCGTGTCGCCCTGCCCTTGGGGGAGCCATGACCGAACAGCACGTCGCGCGGATCCAGGCGCGGCTGGAGAACGAACCCGACGAGCTCGTGCGCGCGCGGCTGCAGAACCTGCTGACGCTGATCGAGGCCGGTCACGCGCCGCACCCCGACCGCTTCGAGACCACGCACACCCTGGCCCAGGCGAGCGAGCTGCCCGAGGGCACCCAGGGGGTGCGCCTCGCGGGGCGGATCAAGTTCAAGCGCGACATGGGCAGCCTGACCTTCGCCCGGCTCGAGGACTTCCACGGGGGCATGCAGGTCGCCCTCTCCAAGAAGGGCCTGGCCGAGGACCCGGACCAGAGCCGCGAGCTCTACAAGCTGTTCGCCAAGCGCGTGGACCTCTGGGACTTCGTGGGGGTCGAGGGCGAGGTGTTCCGCACCAAGAAGGGCGAGCTGACCGTGCAGGTCCAGTCCTGGACCTTCCTCGGCAAGTGCCTGCAGCCGCCGGCGGGCAAGTTCCACGGCTCCCGCGACACCGAGGCCAACTGGCGCAAGCGCTACGTCGACCTCGTCTCCAACGAGGAGACCCGCGCGCGCTTCCGCCTGCGCACGGGGATCGTGCGCGCGCTGCGCGAGTTCCTGGACGCCGAGCGCTTCGACGAGGTCGAGACCCCGATCCTCTGCACCCAGGCCTCGGGCGCCCTGGCCCGGCCCTTCCTCTCGCACCACAACGCCATGGACATGCAGGTGGTGATGCGGATCGCGCCCGAGACCTACCTCAAGCGGCTGGTCGTGGGGGGCTACGAGCGGGTCTACGAGTTCGCGCGCTGCTTCCGCAACGAGGGCATGGACCCCTCGCACCTCCAGGACTTCACCATGCTGGAGTTCTACGCGGCCTACTGGAACTTCGAGGACAACATGCGCTTCACCGAGCGCATGCTGCGGCACGTGGTCCAGGCCGCGACCGGGAGCCTGGTGGTCAAGCGCGGCGAGCGCGAGATCGACTTCGGTCAGCCCTGGCCGCGGGTGAGCCTGCGCGAGGTGATCCAGACCCACGCCGGGATCGACATCGAGGCCTTCCCCGACGCGGCCGACCTGCGCCGCGAGATCCTGGCCAAGAAGATCGAGCTCGAGAACCCCGACGCCGGGCGCGGGAGCTTGATCGATCAGCTCTACAAGCGCACCGCGCGCCCGAACCTGATCCAGCCCACGTTCCTGATCCGGCACCCCGTCGACCTCTCGCCCCTCGCGCGGCGCAGCGACGACGACGTCACCAGCTCGGATCGCTTCCAGCTCGTGGTCGACAGCTGGGAGGTGGTCAACGCCTACTCCGAGCTGGTCGACCCCCTCGACCAGCGCGAGCGGCTCGAGGAGCAGGCGCGGCTCAAGGGCGCCGGCGACGACGAGGCCATGGAGCTCGACGACGACTACCTCGGCGCCATGGAGCACGGCATGCCGCCGATCTCCGGCTGGGGCATGGGGATCGACCGCTTCGTGGCCCTGATCGCCGACGCGCCGAACCTGCGCGACGTGGTGTGGTTCCCCCTGCTCAAGCCCAGTCAGGGCGCCGAGGGCGAGGCCCAGGAGGCCGAGGCCGAGACCCCCGCTGCCGCGGATTCATGAACTCGCCGGACCTCGCCGAGGCGCTCCGGCGCGCGGCGCTCGTCGACGAGATCGCGGTGCTCCACGACCCGAGCCCGGAGGTCCTCGAGGCCTACGGGCTCGACGACCAGCTAGGGGTGATCGCCTGGATCAGCGGCGGCCCCGCCGCCCGCGCCGCGGCGTTGGGGGCCGGCGCGCTCGAGGTCGTGCACCCCGACATGGACCCCGAGGAGGCGCGGCTGCGGGTCGAGACCGCGGTGGCCCGCTTCCGCTCGCGGATCGAGCTCGAGCGCGCGCGCGAGGCGCAGCTCGAGAGCGAGGCCGAGCGCACCCAGGACCTGCGCCTCGCCGCGCGCCTCCAGCGCAGCCTGTTGCCTCAGGAGCTCCCGCAGCAGGGCGTGCGCTGCGCCGCCTTCTACTACCCCCGGGAGCTGGTCTCGGGGGACGCCTACGGCGTGTTCGAGGTCGGGCAGCACCTGGTGTTCTATACCCTCGACGCCGTCGGTCACGGCGTGCGCGGAGCGCTGATCTCGTTGATCCTGCGCTCGGCCCTCGAGCCCCTCGACCCGGACGGCGCGCCGCGCCCGCCCCACGAGGTGCTGGCCGACCTCGACCGGCTGTTGTGCGGGACGCGGGTCGCGGAGACGCCGACCGCGGCGATCTGCTACGCGGTGCTCGACCGCGCGCGGGGCGCGCTGGAGGTGGCCTGCGCGGGGCACCCCCCGCCGGTTCGCTTGCGGGCCACCGGGGCCCGTGTTGAGATCGACGCGGCGGGCTTGCTCCTGGGGATTCAGCCCTGGGACTACGCGTCCGAGTCCGTCGACCTCGAGCCGGGAGACCGCGTGTTCTTGTTCACCGACGGCGTGGGGGCGGATTCGGGGCAGGCCTTCGTGGCCCAGCTCGAGCGCCACCGCGACCTGCCCCTCGACGAACAGGTCGGCGGCGCGCTGGGCAACGTGATCGAGTTCGACGCCGAGGGCCGCCCCGAGGACGACGTGACCGTGTTCGCGCTGGAATACGCGCCCGAGGAGGAACAGTGAGCAGCGGGTTCTCACCCAAGCCCCTGGAGGGGCTCGCCGGGGGCTACGAGTTGCCGCTTCGAGGGCGAGTCTACGCCGACCGCGCCCCGGAGCTGCGCCAGGCGCTCGACGCCGTGGGCCCGCGCGCGCTCCTGGTCGACGCCAGCGAGCTGGAGCAGATCGACTCCTCGGGGCTGGGCGTGTTCATTGACCTGCTCAAGCGCGTGCGGGACCAGGGCGGGCGGATCGCCTGGTTCGGGCTCAACCCGGACGTGGTCCGCGTGTTCCAGATCACCCGCCTCGACAGCGTGATGCCCGTGTGCGGGGACCGCGCCCAGGCCCTGGCGCAGGTCCAGCATGGCTGACCCGTCGCCGGAGCCCGTCGACCTCGACGCGATCGAGCAGCGGCTCAAGATCCTCGAGCGCGACGTCCCGCAGCGCCCGCAGAGCTACGACCCGGTGCGGGCCAACCTCGAGCGGATCGCCTACGCGCGGTTCGTGGCCTACGTGGCGCCCCGCGGGTTGCCCGAGGGGCCGGGCGCCCGGCGTCAGCTGGAGGCCGACGCGCGGGCCTTCGTGGAGCGGCTCTCGGCGGAGGTCCACCCGCGGCCGACGCCGCAGGACGTGGAGGCCGTGGCTCAGGCGATCGTCAACGACATGATCGCCCACGGCCCGCTGCAGGAGTTCCTGGACGACCCCGAGGTCTCCGAGATCATGGTCAACGGGCCGACCACGATCGTCGTCGAGCGCAAGGGGCGCATGGAGCGCACCGCGGCCTGCTTCCGCGACGAGCAGCACCTGCTGGCCCTGATCCGGCGGATCGCGGAGCGCCTGAACCGGCGCGCCGACTTCCAGAGCCCGATCCTCGACGCGAACCTCAGCGACGGGAGCCGCGTGCACGCGCTGCTCGAGCCCGTGGCCCTCGACGGGCCGATCATGACGATCCGCAAGTTCGGTCGGATCTACGGGCAAATGGAGGACCTGATCTCGGTGGGGACGCTCCGCCCGGAGATGGCCTTCTACCTGGCGGCGGTGGTCAAGGCGCGGCTGAACGTGGCGATCGGCGGCCCCTCGGCCTCGGGCAAGACCACGCTCCTGAACGTGCTCGCGTCGCAGGTGCCCAAGAGCGAGCGTCTGGTCACGATCGAGGAGCTCGCCGAGCTCGACCTCTCCCAGGCTCACTCCCACGTCGTGCGCCTGCAGTCGCGGCAGGAGACCGTGGAGCACACCGGCGAGATCACGATCCGCCAGCTCGTGCGCGAGGCGCTGCGCATGCGCGCGGACCGGATCGTGGTCGGCGAGGCCCGCGGCGGGGAAATGATCGACGTGCTGCAGGCCATGCGCTGCGGCCACGACGGCTCCATGACCACGATCCACGCCTCCTCGACCGAGGACCTCGTGGAGCGCGCGGTCACGATCTCCTTGTTCGGGAACATTGGCCTGGGCGAGGCCAGCCTGCGGCGCATGGTCGTGGACGCGCTGGACGTCGTCGTGATCATGGCGCGCTTCGCCGACGGTCAGCGCAAGGTCGTGTCGATCGTCGAGCCCTACTTCGACCCCACCGGGGTGATCGAGCTGAACGAGGTCTACCGCTTCCGTCACGAGGGCTACGAGGGCGGGAAGGCCGTGGGCGAGTTCGAGTGCTGCGGGCGCACGCGGTTCCGCGAGCGCATGGGGCGCATGGGGATCGAGCTCCCCGAGGAAGCCAAGGGTCCGCTCAGGTGAGCGAGCCCCTGGGCTGGCTGGAGCTCAAGGCCAGCGCCGAGCTGCGCGCGGCGGGGGTCCTGGCGCGCCTGGTCGACGTGGCCCTCAACGGGCTGGGGGTCGCCCCCAGCCTGTGCCACGACGCGTCGCTGGCGGTGGCGGAGCTCGTGGCCAACGTCCACGAGCACGAGTACGCGGGGGCCGACGGCGCCGTCCTCGTGCGCCTGCGGCTGGCCGCCGACGTCCTCGAGCTCGAGGTAGAGAGCGAGGGCCCGGCCTACGACTTGGAGCGGACGCTGCGCGAGAGCGCGGCCAAGGACCCGCTGGCTGCGCTCGAGAGCGGCGGGCAGGGGCTGCGCCTGGTGGCCGCGCTGTTCGACGAGGTCGAGGGCCAGCGCGTGGGCGAGACGAACCGCACCCGGCTGCGGAGGCGCCTCTCCTGAGCGCGGTCGTGCTCTGGGACGTGCTCGGGACCCTGGTCGAGGACCCCTACCCGCGCGTGCCGGAGTGGCTGGGCCTCGAGCCAGGGGCGCTGCTCGCCGAGAAGGACCCCCGCGCCTGGATCGACTTCGAGCTCGGCGCCGTGGACCAGGCGACCTACGCCGCGCGCTTCTTCCGCGACCGGCGGAGCTGGGACGCCGAGGGGCTGTTCGCCCGGATCCGCGCGGCCTACGCCTGGCGCCCCGGCGCCGAGGCGTTGGTGGCCGAGCTCGCCGCGCGCGGCGTGGAGCAGCACGCGCTGAGCAACTACCCGGTGTGGTACCAGTGGATCGAGGCGCGGCTGGGGGTCGCGCGCTACGTGCCCTGGAGCTTCGTGAGCTGCCGGCGCGGGGTGCGCAAGCCCGACCCGGAGGCCTTCGCCGGCGCGCTGCGCGAGCTCGGGGTCGCGCCCGGGGACGTGCACTTCGTGGACGACCAGCCCGCCAACCGGCGCGCCGCCGAGGCGCTGGGGATCCCCAGCTACGACCCGCAGGACCTCTCTGCGCTCGCACGGGCGCTGGGCGGGCTGTAGCCGGCGGTCAGCGCCCGGACACCACGCGGCGGAGCAAGAGCTCCAGCTGTTGCCGGATCGCGGCGTGTTCGCCGCTGAGCGCGCCGGTCCCCAGGTCCGTGTGCACGCGGTGGGCGTGGAGGACCTCCGCCAGCTCGGCGACGCTCGGGGTGATCCCGCCCTGGCGCCAGACCAGGAGCTGCAGCGCGACGTAGGACTCCAGCGCGTCGGAGTCCGCGGGGTCGAAGGCGATCGCCTCGCGGGCGGCGACGATCGCGTCCTGGGTCCGTTGCTGTCGAGCCAGGCGGTAGACCAGCAGGTTGTGGAAGTAGTTGAAGCGCAGGTCTGCGCGCTGGCGGAGCTCCGCCAGCTCCTCCAGCGAGCGCTCGCCGTTCAAGCAGCGGGCGAACTCCGCGGCCAGGCTCTGGGGGTGCGCCTCGAGCGCCCAGGCCAGGGCCTCGCGCCCGGCCTCCTCGTCGCCCAGGCGGCTGCTGGCGCGGAAGTAGGCGACGGCCAGCTCGGGGTCGCAGTCCCCGGCGGCGCGGGCCTCGAGGTAGAGCTGACGCGACTCCTGGAAGCGGCGGCGGTCGTAGAGCAGGTTCGCGCGGGCCGCCTCGCTCCCGGGGACGCCCTGCATGTCCTGGACCAGGACGTCGACCAGGCGCGCGAGGTTCCCGGTGGGCTCCGTGGCGGCGCGGAACACCTCCGCCTCGAGGGGGGCGACGTCCGCGAGCCGCGCGCGCAGCGCCTGGGCGCGCTCTGCCGCCGCCGCGCGCGCCTCGCGCACCCGGACCTCGGTCGCCTCGAGCTCGCTCTGGGTCGCGGCCAGCGTGCGCTGCTCCTCGGTGAGCGCGCTGGCCGCGGCGGCCAGCGGCGCGTCGTAGGCCTCGAGGTTCGCGCGCGCGATCCAGGCCCAGGTGCCGAGCACGAGGGCCGCCGCGCCCAGGGCGCCGAGGGCCGCCGCGGCGAAGGCGGGGACCCGGGGGCTCGGGCCCGGCTCGAGGGCGCTGGGCGCCGCGAGGGCTTGAGCCAGTTGGCGGGTGGTGGGGAAGCGCTCCTCGGGCACCCGCGCCAGCGCGCGCAGGCACACCCGCTCCAGAGCCGGGGGAATGCTGGGGTCGAGCTTGCGCGGAGGGGTCGGGGCGTCGCGCAGGATCGCCTGCACCACCCCCGCCACCGTGGGGGCCTCGAAGGGGCGCCGGCTGGTGAGGAGCTCGTAGAGCATGACGCCCAGGGCGTAGACGTCGGTGCGCGCGTCGACGCGTCCGCCCTGGATCTGCTCGGGCGCCATGTAGTACGGCGTGCCGATCACCTCGCCGGGCTTCGTCAGCTGGTGGGCGGCGCGGGTGTCTCGGGCCAGGCCGAAGTCGGTGACCTTGGGGGCGTCGTCCCGCGCGTCGAGGATCACGTTGGCGGGCTTGAGGTCCCGGTGCACGACGCCGGCAGCGTGGGCGGCGTCCATGGCCTCGGCGATCCGCGCCACGAGCTCGGCGGCGCGGGCCGGGGGCAGCGCGCCCTGGGCCAGCAGATCGCGCAGCGTGGGACCCGGGACGTGCTCCATGACGATGTAGAGCTGGACGCCGAGCTGGCCCACGTCGACCACGCGCACGATCCCGGGGTGGTCCAGGCGCGAGGCGATCTGCGCCTCGCGCTCGACCCGCGCGCGGCCCTCGGGGTCGAGGTCCGCCCCCAGGAGCTTGAGCGCGAACATGCGCTCGATCCCGGGTCGGCGGGCGAGGTAGACCGTGCCCGAGGCGCCTTGTCCCAGCACGCTCAGGAGCTCGTAGGGCCCGGCGCGGTTCTGGGTCGGGGCGTGCCCCGAGCTGTGGGAGGCCCTGCGACTCTCGCTGCCCACGCGCCGTCCTGCGCTCAGCGTCGCTGCTGCTGCAGTTTCTGCAGCTGCGCGAGGACGCTCTTGATCGCCTGGCTGGCGCTGGTCGGAATGTCGCGCTCGATGAACGCCTGGAGCCGGTCCTTGGGGACGTACTGCAGGGAGAGCGCGACCTTCAACACGAGGGACTGCTCAGCGGGCTGGAGGGTGCTGCCGAAGGTGCCCAGCACGCTCTTCCACTCGCGCAGACCCTCCTCGGCCTGCTTGAGCATGAGCAGGGCGGTGCCCTTGCCGATCCGAGCCTGGTTCCGCACGTCCGAGCGGCCCATGCGGTCCCCCGAGCGGATCGCGACCTCGAACAGCCCGGCGGCCTGGCTGGGCTGGCCGAGCTGCAGGAACTGCTCGGCGTGGGACACGATCAGGTCCAGGTTGGTGGGCTGCAGCTCTCGCGCCAGGCGCATCATGTGGGCCATCTCGCGCATGCGCTCGAGGTAGTGGTTCTGCTTCTGCTGCTGGTTCGCGACCCGGGCCTGGGCGGCATAGAACACCACCGCAGCCTGGAGGCAGCTCGGCTCGAGGGGGGCGTCCTTCAAGACGTGGGGCAAGAGCTTGCTGCTCAGGACCAGCCCCTGCTGCAGCGCCTGAGGGTTGGCGTTGCCCGTCGCGAGGAAGGCCAGGAGGGCGTAGAGGTCGAGGTAGCGGTTGCCGGTGGTGCCCTGCTCCAGGACACGGCGGGTCACTGCGTCGCGGGCGGACTGTTCCTCGCTCGCGGTGGGGTTCGAGAGCGCGAAGAACTCGCGGGCGGGGCTCCCCTCGGGCGCCTGCTGGAGCTTGGGCGCGACGGCCTGGACCTGTTCCGGCGACTGCCCCAGGATCGCGGAGAGGAACTGGCTCATGAGCAGGTCGTAGTCGACCGTGTCCCCGATCTGCAGCGCCCCAGCCAGGGTCGCCGACTCCTGGTAGCGCCCGCGGATCCGCAGCAGGTCGACCCGCATGCGGTCCGTGCGCGTGTCCTCCACCTGAGCCAGGAGCTCGATCACCTGGTCCAGGACCAGGGCCGTCTGGCCCGTGGGATCGAGGGACTGCACGCTCAGGCGCTGGTTGGTCTGCTCGAGGCGCAGGGCCTGCTCCTGCAGCTCCTGCCACTTGCGGGTCAGGTCCCGGACCTGATCGGTGGCGCGATCCCGCTCGTCTCGCACCCGCCGCTGGGCGTTCTCGGCCTGTTGGACCTGACTCTCGAGCCGGGCCTTGGTCTGCTCCAGGCCCTCGACCTGGGCCTCGAGGGCGCGCTCGTGCTCGTTCGCGCGGTCCTGCACGCGCTCCAGCGTCGTGCGGTAGCGCAGCGCGAGGGTGATCGGGATCGCGAGGCTCAGCGCCCAGATCAGGGCCAGGAGGCCCGCGAGCACGACGGGCACGCCGCCGCTCTTGCCCTCCGCCGCCCGGCGCAACGACTTCGCCATGGCCGCCGCGCTGGCGGGCCGCTTGCGCGGGTTCTGCGCCAGGGCCCCCAGGCAGATCGACTCGACCTTGGAGTGGATCCCGGCGGTGAGCCGCGAGGGCGGGATCAACTGCCCGGCGAGGATCGTGTCCGCGAGCTCTTGGGTCGAGCGCCCGCTGTAGGGCGGGCGACAGCACAGCAGCTCGTAGAGGATCGCGCCCAGGGCGTAGACGTCGGTGCGCACGCCGGGGCGCTCGCCGCGGATCTGCTCCGGCGCTTGATAGGGCGTGGTGTTGGTCCCCGCGGCGGAGACCGAGGGGCCGAGGCCCAGGTCGAGGACCTTGCCGCGGTTGCGCGGGTCGATCACGACGTTCGCCGGCTTGAGGTCGCGGTGCAGGATCCCCGCCTGGTGCGCGCGCTCGAGGGCGTCGGCCAGGTCGGCCACCAGCCGCGCCGCGTCCTTGGAGTCCATGGGGCCGTGGGTGCTCAGCCGCTCCTGCGCGGTCGAGCCCTCGACGTGTTCGCTGACCACGTAGAGCCGATCCTTCTCCAGCCCGAAGTCCACCGGGACCACGATCCCGGGGTGGTTCAAGCGCGAGACGATCTGGATCTCCTGGCGGATCCGCGCGACCTCTTCGGGGGGGATCCGCCGCTGGAACCACTTGAGCGCGAACACCGTGTCGTTGCCCGGGATCCGCGCCACGTAGGCCGGGCCGTGGGTGCTCTGGCCGAGCTGAGCGGTGAGCTGATACGGGCCCACGGTGCGCAGCGGAATGCGCGGAATGTCATGACTGCTGGGCACGAGGTCACGATAACCCCCGGCCCAGGCGCGTGCACGAGCGGTGCCAGCGCCCTCGCTAGCGGCGGTGGTAGGCGCCGAGGAGCTCCGAGGCGACGGTCGAGTCGCGCTCCTTCAGCGCGGAGAAGGCGAACTCCACCGCCTGGGGACCGAAGGCTTCGAGCGCGCGGAGCTGCTCCAGCGCCCGCGCGTCGTCGCCAGAGAGGGCCAGGGCCACGACGTACCAGGCCAGGGCCTCGGCCGTCCCCCGGTCCCCGGCGGGGAACATGCGCAGCGAGCGCTCGAGGCCCGCCAGCGCCAGCCAGGGCTGGCCGACCTCGACGTAGCTCTTGCCTTCGTAGACCCAATAGGCCGGGTTGGGGCAGAGGTCCCGCGCGCTGGCCAGGTCGCGCATGAACGCGCGCGCGACCTCGGCGTCCTGGCGCTGGCCCTGGGTCCAGTGCGAGTAGAGCGCGTGGCTGCGCCGGTAGAGCCCGGACTCCCAGGCCGGGTAGGCGCGCACCAGGCGGTCCCAGTGCGCGATCAGCGCGCGCCGCTCGGGCTCTGGCGCGGGGCGGGGGGGCGCGGTCACCGTGGCCTGGATCGCAGGCGAGAGCGCCCCCTGCCGCGCGGCCTGGGTCAGGCTCTGCCGCGCGCTCTCGCTGCGGCCGGCGAGCAGCCCGCGGGCCCAGTCCGCCTCGGGGGTCCCCGCGCGTTGGCTGAGCTCCTCCAGCGCCTGGCGCGCCCCGCTGCGACCGGACGCCTCCAGGCACAGGGCTCGGAGCGCGGCGTCCGCGGGCGAGAGCCCCGCGGGGTCCACGCGCTCGTAGGCGGCCAACGCCTGCTGGGGCTGTCCAAGGAACCACCCGTAGCGCCCGCGCAGCACGTCGGCCTCGGCGCCCGCGGGGAGCGCCTCCAGCCAGCGCCCGACCAGCGCGCGCCCCACGAGCCGGGGCTCGAGCAGCGCGCGCTGCAGCTCCACCAGGGCCTCGAGCTCGCTCCGGCGACCTTCGTCGCGTGGAGGGGCGGGGGGCTCGAGCGGCTCGCGCTCGAGCTCGGCCAGCGCGGTCTGCACGGCGCGCACGCGCTCGGCGACGGCGTCGCGCTCGGACTCTCGCTGGCTGAGGAGCTGCGCGCGCTCCTGGGCGCCGCGGGCCGCGGACGAGGCCAAGGCGCCCGCGGCCCCGCACAGCCCGAGCAAGGCCGCGGTCGCGACCCACACCACGGGGTGCACGGCGCTCAGCGAGGAGCGCGGGCGAGGCTCGAGGGCCCCGCGGAGCGCGACCAGGTAGCGCGTGAGCGGCGTGGGCTCCGCGGCGGTGTCCACCACGACCTTCCACAGCCGAGCCGGCACGTCGCGGGGGCGACGCGGGAGTTGATCCGAGGGCTGCGGCGCGCCGGTGAGCAGGTGCACCAGCAGGCGGTTCAGGGCGGCGGTGTCGGGGTGTCGTCCGGTGAGCGCGGGCTCCAGGCTCAGGCCGACCTCCAGCAGGCACAGGCGCTCGCTGTCGAGCACGATCGTCTCCGGGTCGAGGTAGCCCACGCTGACCTCGGAGGAGGCGAGTTGGAGCAGCGCTTCGCCGGCGGTCAGCGTCCAGCGCGCGGCGCGGGCGGCGGAGGGAGGTGCGGCGCGCACGAGGTCGGCCAAGGGGGTGCCGGGGACGTGTTCGCGCACGACGTAGACCCGGCTCCCGTCCTCGCCGACGTCGAGGGTCGCGGCGAGGGCCCTGTGCACCACGCGGCTGCAGGCGCTGAGCTGCTCCTTGAGCTGGGTGTGGGCGGCGGGGGGCAGGGGCGCGAACAGGTGCAGTTGGCAGAGCGAGGCCAGGCCTGCGCGCTGGACGATGAACCGCGAGCGCCCGCCGCGATCGGCCAGCCGGTGCTGGACCTCGTACGGCCCGAAGCGGACGCCGCCGCCGCCGCGGACTCCGGACCCGACGGGGCCGAAGCTCGAGCCCGGAGGCGAGGAGCGCTGGGACGGGTAACCGGAGCTCACCGGAGCAGTGTGGCCTGGAGGTCGGCGCCGCGCCACGTGCGGGTCAGCGGCGCGGGCGCCAGTCGGGGAAGTCCGGGGGCAGCGGCGTCTGCGTGCGCTGGCAGATCTTCCACACGGTCTCGGTCGCCACCTGGCCCAGGGCGGTCTCGGTGCCCACGAAGCGCATGAGTGTGGGCAGGCACTGGGGGTTCCCGGCGTAGGGCAGGGCCCGCAGGCAGGCCTCGTGTACGTCGCGGCCCGACGTGATGTCCGGCGCGTCCAGGCGCCCGACCAGCAGCGGGGCCGAGCCCTCGACCGCCCCCAGCGCCGCGGCGGTGGTCTTGGCGACCGCGGTGTCGTCGTCGCTGAGCAGCGACCACAGGGCGTCCTGGGCCCGGGCGTCATGGAGCTGGCGCACGAGGCCCATGGCTGCGGCGCGGCGGGTGGCGGCGTCGTGGGAGCTCGCGGCCTCGAGCAGGTCCGCAGGGCTTGGGCGAGCTGCTGCGCCCCAGCTCGCGGGCCGCGCCGATCCGCTCGGCGAGGGGGTGCTCCTGGGAGAGCAGCACGCTCTCCGGCTTGCGCGTCGGCGCAGGGAGCTGGGGGCGGTGCACGTCGGTGTCGGGGTCGATCCGCTCGGGGATCGGCGGCGCCGTCGCGCCGTCGGTGGGGCTCTCCCGCGGCGGCGTCAGGTTCATCACCACGGCGGGCGGCACCACCACCAGCAGCATGACGCCCACCGCGATCGGGACCAGGGCGAGCTGGACCATGCAGGGATCCGATCGGGCGGATCCGTGGGCCTTGACCTTGGAGGCGAGCAGAGCCCGGTGCGGAACCGCAGCGCCCGCGTCCGGGGTGACGGACGCGGGCCTGGGTCGTGCGGGCTTCGATTTGGCGCCAGGATCGCAAGGGATGGGAGCCCCCGCCTACTGAGGGATGAAGCCCCCGCGGAACCAAGCGTTCAGCGCCGCAGCGGTGTAGTTGGAGTCGAAGCTGTCCCGGCTCTGACCGCGGATCTTCGCGTAGAAGTTCGCGTCGGTGCCAGGTCCGCCCACGCTGGCGTCGTAGGCCGCGACGGTGCGGTTGGGCTCCTCCCAGGGTCCGTTGGTGATCAGGTTCTCACCGTAGCCGTTGCCGGGAGAGACCGGCCAGTCGTAGACGATGTTGTTGGTGTAGGTCCCGACCGCCTCCTCCTCGATGCTGCGCCGGTTGGGGCTGGTGGTGCCCACGTGGGCCACCAGGTTCTCCTCGACCAGCACGCTCGAGACGTTGCGGAACTCGATCCCCCAGCCGCGGGGGAGGTCTTCGGTGATGTCGTTGGCCTCGATCAGCACGTTGCGGCAGACCTGGCCCGACGAGATCGGCCCGGAGTTGTAGCCCATGAGGATGTTGATCGGGTTCTGGTAGCCGAAGTTGTCGTCGCAGACGCCGCCCGGGCGGACCTGCACGCCGTGGCTCGCAGCGCGGGTCAACACGTTGTGGGTGACCACGAGGTTCGCGCAGTTGTACTGCAGGTAGATGTTGTGGTTGAACATGGTGGCTTCGGCGCCCGCGATCGAGGCGTTCCAGCCGTTGTGGTCGAAGACGCTGTTCGTGACGGTGAGCCCGTTGAGCCCGTCGGCGTAGAGCCCTTGAGCGTGACCGCCGGTGTTGTAGGCGTCGACGATCACCAGGTTGCGCAGGGTCCAGTTGGTGCTGCCGTCGCCGTAGAAGTCCTGGATCACGAGGTTGGTGGTGTAGCCGTCGACGAGGAGGTCGTCGAGCACGATGTCCCTCGAGCCACGCAGCCACTGGACCCCGGCGCCGCCGGAGGTGCCGGTGTAGAAGCCCGAGTCTGGGTCGCGGGTGTGCGCCCAGAAGTGCAGGCCCACGAAGCACAGCGAGTGCAGGATCGTGGGGGTCCCGCTGCCGTTGTCGCTCTTGAGCGCGATGCTCGAGCCGGTGCGGAGCAGGGGGCGGGCGCCGGTGCCGTAGGACCACACGATCATGGGCTCGGAGGCCGAGCGACCGCTCTTCTTCCAGCGCCCGAAGGCCTCGTCCCAGACGTCGCCCTTCTTCAGCAGCAGCCAGTCCGGCTGGTTGTCGC
>JAWKSZ010000035.1:0-77339 GCA_041402045.1 Planctomycetota bacterium
GCCGAAGGCGGCGCGGTCGCCCCCCCGGGCCTGCTCCACGAGCTCTCGTTCGTCCACCACGGCGGTCATTGTCTCCCCGATCCCCGGCACTCAAAGACCGTTCGCGGACCCCCAGGAGGAATGAAAGGACTCCCCTAAGTCCTTCCATAGGCGGGTTTGTGTTGGCCCTTGGAGCGTCGGTCCCCGGCCCGATAATCCTCGGAGTGGGCCGGCCGGGCCGGCTCACGCCGCCGGAGGGCGCATGACGTTCCACTTCCGCACCGAGGTCCGGGTGCGGCTCCCCGAGACCGACGCCATGGGGATCGTGTTCCACGGCAACTACTTCACCTACCTCGAGGTGGGGCGCGTGGACTACCTGCGCAACCTGGGGCTCTCCGAGGGGATCCGCCCGATCAAGGACTTCGAGAACGTCGTGGTCTCCGCCCACGTCGACTTCAAGGCCCCCGCGCGCCTCGACGACCCGCTGGTGATCGACGTGCGCACCAAGGAGATCCGGCGCACGAGCTTCACCTTCGAGTTCCGGATCGCCCACAAGCGGACCAACCAGCTCGTGGCCACCGGCTACACCGTGCACTGCGCGGTGGACGACGCCATGCGTCCGATCGAGGTCCCCGACGATTTCCGCCAGGTGATCGGGACCTACGAGGGCTGGAGTGCCTGACCCAACCCCCGCTGGAGCCTCGCGCCGGGTAAGTTCTACTTGCCCGGATAGCGCTTCAGGGTTTCAATACTTACGTCGAAATAGCCAGTGCAGCGCCGCTGGGTCCGAGAGGCTTTCCCCGTGATCATTCCACGCGTAGTCGAGCGCACCGGGCGCGGTGAGGCGGAGTACGACATCTACAGTCGGCTCATGAAGGAGCGGATCATCTTCCTCGGCAACCCCGTGGGAGACGTGATCGCCAACGTGGTCATGGCGCAGCTCCTGTTCCTGCAGTTCGAGAACAAGGGCCAGGACATTCACCTCTACATCAACTGCCCGGGCGGGTCGCCCACCGCGGCCATGGCGATCTACGACACCATGCGCTTCGTGAAGTGCGATATCGCGACCTACTGCATTGGGCAGGCGGTGGGCCTGGGCGCGCTGCTCCTCGCGGCGGGGACCCCCGGCAAGCGCTACGCGCTCCCGCACTCGCGGGTCATGCTGCACCAGCCCTGGAGCATGGCGCGCGGCACGGTCGCCGACGTCGAGATCCAGGCCAAGGAGATCAAGCACACCAAGGAGTCGATCCAGCAGATCCTGGCCGACCGCACGGGGCAGCCCCTGACGCGGATCGCCGAGGACACCGAGCGCGACTTCTTCCTCGACGCCGCCGCCGCCAAGGACTACGGGATCGTGGACTCGGTGGTAGAGGCCGTCTACAGAACGGACAAGAAATGAGCGGACGGAGCAGCGAGATCGAGCGCTGCGGCTTCTGCAAGAAGAGCCGCAAGCTGGTGGATCGCCTGATCGAAGGGCCGTCCAACAACTACATCTGCGACGAGTGCATCGAGCTCTGCCACAGCCTGATCCATGAGGAGAAGCGCGGGAGCATCGGGCTCAGCCTCGAGGACGTGCCGGCGCCGAAGGAGATCAAGTCCTTCCTCGACAACTACGTGATCGGGCAGGAGCGCGCCAAGAAGGTGCTCTCGGTCGCGGTCTACAACCACTACAAGCGCGTGCTCGCCCCGCCCGACGAGGAGGTCGAGCTCGAGAAGTCGAACGTGCTCCTGATCGGGCCCACGGGCTCGGGCAAGACGCTCCTGGCCAAGACCATGGCGCGCTTCCTGAACGTGCCCTTCGCGATCGGCGACGCGACCACGCTCACCGAGGCCGGCTACGTCGGCGAGGACGTGGAGAACCTGCTCCTGCGCCTGCTGCAGAACGCGGACTACGACCTGGCCCGCGCCGAGCGCGGGATCGTGTTCGTGGACGAGATCGACAAGATCCAGAAGACGAGCAACAACCCCTCTATCACCCGCGACGTGAGCGGCGAGGGCGTGCAGCAGGCGCTCTTGAAGATGCTCGAGGGCACGATCTCGAACATTCCGCCGCAGGGAGGGCGCAAGCACCCCGAGCAGCAGTACATCCAAATGGACACGAGCAACATCCTGTTCATTTGCGGCGGCTCGTTCCAAGGGATCGAGGAGATCATCGGCGCCCGCGTCGGCAAGCGCATGCTGGGCTTCACCCGCGAGGCCGAGGAGGACAAGACCCTCGAGCACGAGGTCGGCGACCTGCTCGAGCAGGTCAGCACCGACGACCTGCTGCAGTTCGGCATGATCCCCGAGTTCGTGGGGCGCCTCCCGATCCTGACCGCGCTGCGGCCCCTGGATCAGGAGCAGCTGATCCGGATCTGCATGGAGCCCAAGAACGCGATCGTGCGCCAGTACCGCAAGTTCTTCGAGCTCGAGGGCGCCGACCTCGAGATCCCCGAGGACACGCTCAAGATCGTGGCCCGGCGCGCCCTCGACCGCGGGACCGGCGCCCGCGGCGTGCGCTCGATCCTGGAAGAGGTCATGCTCGACGTGCTCTACGAGCTCCCGGGCCGCAAGGACGTCGGCACCTTCCGCCTCACGGTGGACATGGTCGAGGGCCGCGAGCCGGTGTGGCAGGAGGGCCCTGACGACGACGACGGCAGCAAGAAGCCGAAGTCCGAAAAAAAGGGAAACGGCAAACCGAAGCGGCGGACGACCAAGACCCGCCGCGAGGCGAGCTGAGCTGAAGAGGGGGCCTTCGAGGCCCCCTCGCTCGTTTCCCGCGTGCCGCCCAAGCGCCGGATCCGGTCCCGTGTGGGCGGAGCTACCCTCCTCTCCTTCTCCACCTTCCCCCCTCGCGGCCGAGCCCCCGGGTCAACCCAGGAAGCGGCGTGTCCGAGCGGAGCTCGGTGTCCTTGCCTTCGCGGGCGCCGACGGCGGCGTGTCCCAGCGGAGCTCGGTGCTTTCGGTGTCTCTTGCCCACGAAGCGCGGGTGGCGGCGTGTCCCGGCGGAGCTCGGTGGTACACCTTCTTCCGAGCGGAGGAGCGGTGTGTCCCGGCGGAGCTCCGTGGTACACCTTCTCCCGAGCGCGAGGAGCGCCTACTGCGGCGGGAGCTCGGGGTAGGTCTCGAGCAGATCCTCGATCGCCTTCACGAAGGTCGGGTCCCGATCCTCGGCCTCGCGCTCCCTGACCAGCGCCTGCTCCAGGAGCGCCCGCCCGCGCTCGGGGTCGGGCGGCCCGCCGCGGTCGGTGGCCAGGAGCTTGGCCAGGCGGAACATGCAGCCCTGGCTCCCGAGCTCCGCGCCCTGCGCGTAAGCCGCCCGCGCGCCGGCGAGGTCCGGCGTCTGGCCGTACTCCCCCTCGAGCACCCGGCCTACCCTGCGCGCTGCGCTGCCCCAGCTCGAGGGCCTTGCGGAAGAGAAAGGCCAGGGCGGGACCGGGTCGGGCCCCGGCGCAGAGCATTCCCAGGCTGGTGTGGGCGGCAGCGAGGCCGCCTTCGCTGCCCGCCGCATCATGCGCACCGCCTCGGGCTGGCGTCCGAGGCGCATGAAGCAGAACCCGAGGGCATACCAGGCCTCGGGGTCCTCCTGGCGCGCGGCCTGGGTCAGGAAGGGCAGGGCGCGCTCGGCGCGCTCCCGCGGGTCGAGCTCGCGGGAGTCCGGGGTCTCCCCGAGCATCAGGCGCTTTCTGCCCAGGAGCTTTGGCCGGGGCGTAGTTCGCCCTCGGCGGCCAGCCGCAGCCAACGGTGCGCCGCGCTGTGGTTCACCGGTCCGCCGCGCCCCTCGCTGAGCACGTGGAAGCACTTGGCCATGGCCGTGGGCTCGCCGCCCTCCGCGGCCTGCAGGAACAGCTCCCGCGCCCGGGCCGGGTCCGCGGGCCGCCCGTAGCCCCGCTCGTAGAACACTCCGAGGTTGTACTGTCCGAGGGCGCTGTGGGTCGCGGCGCGCTCGACCCACTCCCAGGCCAGGGCCATGTTCTGGGGGAGCAGCTCGCCGTCGAGGTAGAGGGAGGCCAAGCGCACCTGAGCCTGGTCCCAGCCGGCCCTTCGGCGCTCTTGCGCGTACACCGATCGCCTCGCTGCGCTGGTCGCGCTCGAGGGCAGACCACCCCCAGCTCGCATGCCCTGGGGTCGCCCCGCTCCGCCGAGCGCCGGATCCAGCGGTCGCCCTCGGCGAAGTCCTTGCGGTGGTAGCAGAGCTGGCTCAGGAGGAAGGCGGCCTCGTGGACCCCGGCGGGCCGCGAGCAGTGACCGGCGCTCGAGTTTCGCTCCACGCCGTGCTCGCCGAGGAGGTAGATCCGGCCCAGGGCGGTGTGGGCCTCGGCAGAGCCGAGCCCCGCCGCGCGCTCGTAGAGCTGCAGCGCGTCCTGCAGGCGAACCTCGCCGCCCAGCCCCTGGAGCAGCGCCGCGGCCAGGGCGACCATGGCCTGGCGCGAGCCTCCGCGCACCGCGAGGCGGAACGCGTCCAGCGCGCCCTGCTCGTCGACCGGGACCCCCAGGCCCCGCGCCAGGACCACGCCCTTGGCGTAGTGCGCGTCGGGGTGCCCGCGCTCGGTCCCGGCGTCGATCAGCACCTGCAGCCGCGCCGTGTCGGCGTCCTCCAGGGCGCGCTGGAGGTGGGCCAGATACTCGGCGTCGCTGTCGGGGAACACGTAGGGGGGCGGGGTCGGGGTCTGGGGTCCGACCGGCGCGGGGTCGGGGGACGCCGAGCCGGCGCTCCCGCGCAGGAGCCCCCAGGCGCCGAGGCCGCCGAGGGCCATGGCCACGACGAAGCCGATCGCGGTCCAGGGCGCCTCTCCGGGGCGCAGCGCGCTCACCCCCTGCAGCGCCGCGGCCAGGGCCACGGCGTCCGGGTAGCGCTCCTCCGGCGCGCTGCGCAGGCAGCGCAGGCACACCCGCTCGAGCTCGGGGGTCACCCGGGCGCGAGTGCTCGGCGCGCGCACTCCGGAGGTCATTTGCGAGTAGAGCTCGGACAGGGTCTGGCAGGAGAACGGGAGCTCGTCGGTGAGCAGCTGGTAGAGGATCACGCCCAAGGACCACACGTCCTGTTGGGGACGGCGACCGAGGCGGCTGTCGACCAGCGCCTCCGGCGACATGTAGAGCGGGGTCCCGACCACGGTGTTCGACTGGGTCAGGTCCAGCGAGTCGTGGGTCTGCACACTGAGCCCGAAGTCGACGACGCGCACGTGGCCGTGGCGATCGACCAGGAGGTTCGAGGGCTTGAGGTCGCGGTGCACGATCCCGGCGGTGTGCGCCGCCCCCACCCCGCGGCACACGTCCATGAACAGCCGCAGGCGCTCGGCGAGGGGCTTGTCGCGCACGTAGTCGTCGAAGTCGACCGGGTCGTCGAGGAGCTCGAGCACCCAGAACGGGCGGCCGTCCTGGGTCAGCCCGCCCGCGAGCAGGCGCACAACGTTGGGGTGGGCCAGCGACGCGGTGAGCCGGCCCTCGCGCAGGAAGCGCTCGCGGGTGGTCTCGCTCCGGCTCTTGAGCACCTTGATCGCGACCGGGCGGTTGAGCTGCAGGTCGTCGGCGCGAAACACCTGGCCCTGGGACCCGCCGCCGATCTCGTCGCGCACACGGTAGCGCCCACCGACCACGAGTCCGGGGACGACCGCCGCCTCCGGAGGGTGGCTGTCGGGGGCCATGTTGCCGAACGACCAGTCCACAGGCTCTACCTACGCGCGGGGGGCTGGGGCGATTCTCCCGGGCAGGGAGGTGTTGTCGAGCCTACTCCTCGGGACCCTGCAGGCGCTTGAGCTCGGCGCGCAGGCGCGAGACCTCGAGCCGCAGGCGGGTGGTCTCGGTGAGGTCGATCTCGCGGCGGAACGCCGCGGCGCTGAGCGCGCTGTTGGCCGCGAGGCTCAGCGCGAGCTGGTGCGCGATCACCTCGAGGTGGCTGAGGTCGAGCTGGGAGAACTCGCGCTTCTTGACCACGTCGTCGGCGTAGAGCACGCCGATCGGCTGCCCGCTGACCAGGAGCGGGACGACCATGACCGTGTTCAACCCCAGGCGGTCGATCGAGGTCGAGGTCAGCTTCCGCTGGGACTCGTTCACGTCGACCATGCACAGCGAGCGGTGCTCGTCGATCGAGCGCTGGACCACGGTGCGCGAGAAGTCGATCCGGTCCAGGGGCGCGATACTCCGCCGCCCGCGCGCCCGGGCCACGGTCACGTGCAGCTCGCTCTCGTCCTGCACCACGAGCAGCGCCCGCCGCGCGCGGGTCAGGTCGCACACCACGTCCAGCACCCGCTCCAACGCCTGCTGCGGGCTCTTGTCGCCGCGCAGGAGGTTGATCGTCTCGAAGATCGCGGTGAGGTTGCGGTGGCTGTTCGCCGGGTCCGAGTCGAACAGGCTGCCCACGGGGTCCGAGCGGTGCCCGGTCTTGTCCAGCTCCGGGGAGAAGGGCAGCACCCGGTTGCGCCCGCCGTGCTTGGCGGCGTAGAGCGCCTGGTCCGCGTGCTTGAGCAGAATGCTCAGCCCCGCGCCGTGGTCGGGGTAGACCGCGGCCCCGATCGAGACCGTGGCCTCGAGCTCCGGCTGGCCGAAGGGGCGCGCGCGCACCGCCTCCAGGATCTTGCGGGCCACGGTGAGGGTCCCCTCGAGGTTCGCCCCTGGCAGGCACACCACGAACTCCTCGCCGCCCCAGCGCCCTGCGTGGTCGTCGCGGCGGATCGTGCGCCGGATCCGCTGGGCCACGCGCTTGAGCACCTCGTCGCCCACGTCGTGGCCGTAGGTGTCGTTGACCCGCTTGAAGTGGTCGAGGTCCAGGATCAGGATCCCGAGCGGCTCGCCGTTCATGCGCGCCTGGCGCAGCTCGTCCTCGAACACCTGCTTCATGAACCCGCGGTTGGCGAGCCCGGTCAGCGGGTCGGTCGAGGCCTGGTAGTGCAGGCGCGCGTTCTGCAGCGCGATCGCGGCCTGGGCCGCCACCGCCTCGAGCAGCTCGAGGTCGGCCTCGTCCAGCGGACGGATCGGGAACGTGCTGTCCAGGTAGATCGCGCCCAGGACCCGCGAGCGCCGCCGGCGCCGGCGGTCGTTGTCGTCGACCGCGCGCGACGTCAGGCGCAGCGGCGCGCTCAAGGGAATGCACAGCGCGTTCTCGAGGCCCAGGCTGACCACGCTCTCGCGCGCGCTGAAGGAGCTGTCGTCGGCGGGGATCCCCGCGCGGAACACGATCCGGCGCTCCTCGAGGGCCTCCTCCACCAACCCCTTGGAGAACTTCTGCTGCTTCTCCTCGAGGTGCGCGTGGTCCATGTTGCGCCCGAGGACCGGCTTCAGCCGGCCCTCCTCGCCGTAGAGCAGGAGCCCGCGCTCGAAGCCGCTGAAGTCGAGGACCTCGTCCAGGATCGTCTCCATGAGCCGGCTGAGGTCGAGCTCCGAGGCGATGTTCTGGCTGAGCAGCCCCAGGCGCACCAGGCGCTCCTTGAGGTAGCTGCGGTTGCTGGCGCGGGTGTGCGGCCCTGGCCCCTCGCCCCTCCCCCGGCGCGCTTCGTCGCGCTGGGCGCGGGTGGTCCCGTCCCGGGGCTCGGTGCTCGGCTCGAGGGCCTCCGCCGCGCGCTTGCGCCAGGTCTCGTCCTCGGTGGTGGGGTCGTCCTCGCCGAGCTCGCTCGCGCGGAGCTGACGGACCTTGCTCGAGAAGGGGAGGAAGGT
The DNA here is from genome assembly GCA_041402045.1 of Planctomycetota bacterium. GTDB lineage: Bacteria > Planctomycetota > J058 > J058 > J058 > JAGQRJ01. Next base: position 7,609 of record JAWKSZ010000035.1, read on the forward strand.
CTCTTCGCTCCCGCGCTTGAGCGCCTCGTGAGGGTCGGTCTCGTCGTCGACGTAGACCACGAGGGCCTCGCCCAGGCGCACCCGGTCGTCGAACTCCAGCGCCATGGCCGTGATCTGGCGCCCGTTGAGGTAGCTCCCGTTCTTGCTGCCCAGGTCCAGGACCCGGTAGCCGCCCTGGGGCAGGGGCTCGATCCGGCAGTGCCGCCGCGACACGTCGGGCCAGTCGAGCTGGATCTCGTTCTCCGGCTCACGCCCGATCGTGACCGGCTCGTCCCCGAGCGGGAACTCCCGGGGCACTCCAGAGATCAAGGTGACGAGTTTGGCCATGTGCGTGGAACGAGAATTCAGCCTCAGCTCGTGGGTCGCCCGCGCCGGTCGCGGGGCGAGGGACCTCGGCTGAGGGCCCCCAGGACTATAGCCGCGGGACCCCCGAGATTCGATCCCAGGTGCGTCAGACAGGCCGCCGCGGCGCCGGTTGGACTACCGCCGGACCGCGGCGCCTCCTACAGTAGGGGGCTGGGGGAGGCCCGAGGCGTGAGCCGCAGGCGTGGGGTCAGGCTTGTGTGGGGGGCAGCGCTGTGCGCGTTGCTCGGCGGCTGCAACGTCGGGATCCCCCGCGGCGGCCTCAGCGACTTCTTCGTCAAGGACTACAGCCTCCCGGCCTACGACCAGGCCACCGAGCGCCTGGGTGAAGAGCGCCGGCGCTTCGGCCCCGACGAGGCCACCGGCGGCATGGGCGGGGTCCTGGGGGCGTCGGGCGGCGGCACGCTCCGCGCGTGGCAGGCCAGCGTCAGCGGGGCCACCGGCGGGATCGGCGGGCTGGCCCTGGGCCAGCTCTACGTCGAGACCCAGCGCCGCGAGCCCCTGCCCGAGGCGTATCCGGCCCTCGTGCTCGCGCTGCCGATCATCGCCACCGACCCCAACAAGGGCCCGACCTTCGGGCTCCTGCCCCCGGTGATCATGAAGGAGGGCGACCGGCTCACGAACATCCTCGCCCCGGACCTGGTCTACAACGAGATCGACGGCGTCGGCGGCAACTTCCGCATGCGGCGCTTCTTCTCCTTCGACTCGTGGCTCGTGCTCGACGCCGGCGCCACCTCCGAGGGGGCCCACGAGTACGACTTCCACTACGCCCAGCGCCGGCTCGGCCCGCGCAGCAACGGCTTCTTCCGCGGCCGGCTCTACTACCTGACCTCGCTCGCCAACCGCTTCTTCGGCCTCGGCAACGAGACCGACCAGGACGACGAGTCGACCTACGTGTTCCGCCGCGGCGAGGCCACCGCAGCCCTGGGCCTCGAGCTGCCCTACCACTTCAGCGTCGAGCTCCAGGAGCGGCTCGCCAGCTACAAGGTCGGCCCGGGGCGCCTGGACGACGTGCGCAGCACCCGGGCCGCGTTCCCCACCGTCGACGGCGTGCGCGACCCGCGCTTGCAGATCCTGACCCACAAGATCACGCTGCGCTTCGACACCCGCGACTCGCCCACCGCGCCCACCCGCGGACTCTACGCCGAGGCCAACCTCGAGATCTCCGACGACACCCTGGGCAGCGACGTGGGCTACGAGCGCTACTCCTTCGCCGTGGTCGGCCTGTTCCCCAAGTTCGACGAGCGCTTCATTAGCGTGGTCCGCGTGGCGGGCTGGGTGCTCAACGGCTCGAACGTCCCCTTCTACGAGCAGACCTCGATCGGCGGCAAGTTCACCCACCGCGGCTACGGCGAGGGGCGCTTCGTGGACTTCAACGGCTTCGCCGCGAGCTTCGAGGAGCGCTGGAACCTGTGGCGCTACACCCTCATGGACGTGGAGCAGATCCTGCAGGTCGCGGGCTTCGTCGACGTGGGCCGGGTCTACGGCGAGGACGAGAGCTTCACCCTCAAGGACCTGCACGTCGCCGGCGGCGGCGCGGTGCGCCTCGTCGTCCCCGACTCCGAGCTCGTGGCCTCGATCGACATGGGGATCAGCGACGAGGGCATGGCCGTGTTCGTCGGGCTCGACTACCCGTTCTGAGTTCGGCGCGTACGCAGCGCGAAGCACACGCCGGCCAGCAGCACCCACACCGTGCCCGCGATCCCGGCCCACCCCGTGCGCGGCACGAGCGGGCTGGAGAGGGGCGCCAGACCCCCGCGGTCGACGACGGCGACCAGCGCCAGCGCACAGCACGCGGGGAGCACGGTCACGACCAGGGCGTGCGCCAGCTCGCGGGGCGCGGGCTCCGCGGCGCGCCCCAGGACGCCAGCGCGTGGCCGGCCCAGAACAGGGGCCAGCTCGTCAGGAACAGGAGCAGGACCACGCCCAGCAGCCCGACCGCCACGCCCACGACGTCCGACACCGCGCTCAGGCCCCCGCCGATCAGGAGGCAGAGCGGGACCGCAGCGTCGAGCACGCCGAGGGTGAAGCGACCCTGGGCGGCCCCCTCGCGGGGGTCGGGGGCGGTCACCCTGCGCCCTCCTCGGCCGCGGGGAGCAGCGTCCTCAGCGCGCTCACCGCGCGCGCCGAGGGCGAGCGTCGTGAGCGTCGCCGCGAGGGGGAACAGGATCACCAGCGCGCGCAGGAGCCCGACCTGCGCGGGGTCGACGTAGAGCCCGGCCGCCCCCCCCAGGACGCAGGCGGGGAAGCTGGCCAGCCCCGCCCCCAGGCACAGCTCTGCCACGGTCCCCGCCCGAGGAGCGCGGGCGTAGTAGCGCACGAAGGTGCCCCACACCAGCGGCCAGGCCAGGAGCCCAGCCCCCGCCGGCAGGCAGGCCAGGAGCAGGAACAGCCGCAGCAGCCACCACCCTCCGCCGTCGGTCAGCCCCGTGGCCGCCAGGACGCCGCCCCCTAGCGCGGGGAGCGCCAGACACAGCCCGCACAGGAACCAGCGGGCCTCTCCCTGAATCCGGCTCTCGCTCACCCCGGCTCCCGCGCAGGAGGCACGCCGCGAAGTCGCACCGCCAGGGCGCACAGGCTCCCCACCCCGAGGACCGAGAGAAACACCGTCGCAGGTCGCCCCCCCGCCGCGAGCGCGCTCTCGTTCAGGGCGCGCCAGTCCCCGGGCCCGAGGGCGTAGGCCGCGATCGCGGTCACGAGCAGCGCCGGCAACAGCGCCAGCGCCACGCACTGCGGGACCTCGAGGGCCAGGGGATCCCGGGGCGCCTGGGGCGTCTCGTAGGCGAGCGCCAGCCACAGGAGCGGCCACGCCAGGGTGGCCAGCCACAGGACCGCGCCGAGCAAGAGCCCCACGGCGTAGAGCACGAGGCTGCCGGAGGCGTCGCTCTGGCCCGCCGCGCGCAGGGACAGCGCGAGGGCGTGGCCGAGGGGGATCGCGACGTTGCCGGCGCAGAGGAGTCGCCGCCGGTCCCGGCAGGCGCGGCCCGGAGGTGGGGGCCTCACCGCCGCGCCTCGGGGCCGCGCAGGCGCAGGGCGAAGGCCAGGCCCGCGATCAGCAGCCACAGCGAGCCGAGCAGGCTCCAGGGGCCGGCGACCGCCAGGCCCGGCTGCGCGAGGGTCGCCCAGGCTTCGTCCCCGAGCCCCAGCAGGATCCCGACGGTGCCGGCGAGCGCGGGGAACGCCCCCAGCAGCGCGCAGTGCGCGGCCTCGACCGCCAGGGACTCGCGCGGGGCGCCCCAGCTCACGGCGAGGTGCCCCACCCAGAACACGGGCCAGAGCATGCTCACCAGCCACAGCAGCGCGTAGAGCACGACCCCCAGGCTCACCAGTCCGTACGGGTCCCGCTCGAGGTCGACGGGGCCCAGGCCGAGGATCACCGCCGCGGCCACGAGGTGCCCCAGGACCAGGGCCGCGTTGCACCCGGCCCAGCCCAGGCGCAGGGCCTGGGCCTCGCGCGCCTCACCGTCGAGCGCCTCGCTCACGGCCGCCGCCAGCGCGCGAGGACCTCTTGGGTCGGTGCGCCCTCGCTCCCGTCGGGGAGGCTGGCCTCGTGCACGGCGACGAGCCGCGCGTGGCGCACGGGGGTCGTGGGGTGGGTCCGGTCCCAGCGCGCGGCGAAGTGGGCGAGGACGCGCTCGAGCACGGGCTGGTCCGACTCCTCCTCCGCCGCCATGAGCAGCTCCGTCCAGCGGTCGCCGCCGAAGCTCCCCGACACGTCCGGGGGCTTGTCCCAGCCTAGCGGGCGCTGGCTCAGGAGGTCGACCTCGCGCCCGTCGCTCAGGCGCCCGGGGAGCACGAACCACAGGTCGTCGGTGCGCGGGTCCGGGGCGAACATGCCCCAGCCCTGGTCTGCGTGCAGGGTCCGCGCGACCCAGGTCAGCGCGCCCTGGCGCAGGCGGGGGACGAGGTAGGCCGCGTTGTCCGCGGCGGAGAGCAGGATCAGCGCCGCGGCGAGGGGCCCGACCCACAGCCGGCGCTCGACGACCCGCGGCGCGCGGGTGGGGACGAAGGGCAGGAGCCCGACCAGGAACACCCAGGGGAAGATCCCCAGGTGCAGGGCGCTGCCGAAGCCGAGCTGGAGCCCGGCCAGGAGCGCGATCCCCAGCCAGCGCCCGCGCCCGGGCAGGAACACCAGGAGCGGCCCCAGGAGCTCGACCCACAGCGTGGCGCGGGTGAGCAGGCGCAGCAGCTCGGGGAACCCGCGCAGCCAGCGCCCGAAGCCCGTGGCGTAGACGTCGAGGCTCAGGACCTGGGCCACCGCGCGCCCGTCGCTCCAGGTCGGGCCGGTCTTGGCCAGGTAGGCCACGAGCAGCGCGCTCGCGAGCTGGAGGCGGATCCCGAGCACCGCGGGCGAGCGGACCGCCAGCGGCGGGGCCGGGCGTCCGCGGGCGTCCAGGCTCCAGCGCGCGCCCCAGGGGAGGAGCGCGCCCCACACGAGCAGGAGCCCGAGCATGACGTCGGCCTCGTAGAGCACGTGGGGGTTCCGCGCGTGGAGCGAGATCAGGAGCGCCCACGAGGCCCAGCTCGCGCGGCGGGTATGGAAGCCCGCGACCAGCGCCCCCGCGCACAGGAGCGCCGCCGCGAACAGGAGCCCCTGGGCCAGGCCTCCGGCGGCGAGGGCGTGCAGCGAGAGCACGCGGTTGCCGAACAGGGGCGTCTCCGGGAGCAGCGCCAGGGGCACCACGCCCGCGTCGGTGTAGTGCGCGTGGAGGTCGCACAGCCGAGTGAGCAGGTCGTAGAGCAGGAGCAGCCCGACCGCGATCCGGGTCGCCGCCAGCGCCCGGAGGTCGGCGCTCGCCGCCGCCGCCAGCCAGGCCTCCAGACCGCGCGCGCTCCCCGCTTTCGCCATGCCCCAGGCTACCCCGTTTGGCTATCCTCTCCCCATGCCCGCCTTCCCCAAGCACGTGTTCGCGCACTTCAAGGAGCCCAAGAACGAGGAGCCCCTGGAGTCCCCCAGCGCGGTGGGCTCGGTCGAGGGCCGGCGCGCCGACTCGAAGCTGACGGTCTACCTCCAGGTCCAAGACGCGCGGATCGCGCGCGCGACCTGGACCGTGGACAAGGACCGCTCCTGCCGCTGCGGGCTCTCGCTGCTCTCGTGTTACCTCGAGGGCAAGACGGTGGAGGAGGCCCAGGCGCTGGACGCCGACGCCCTGGCCACGCACTACGCGCTCGACGAGGACCAGCGGCCCATGTTCATGCCGCCCCTCGAGGCCTTGCGCGCGGCCTTGGCCGACCTCGCCGGTGAGCCCTCGCCCTTCCTCGAGGAGGGGCCGCTGGTGTGCCACTGCCTGCAGGTGCGCGAGGGGCGGATCCGACGCGCGATCCAGGAGCGCGAGCTGACGACGGTGCGCGAGGTGACCTACTGGACCCGCGCCTGCTCGGGCTGCCGCTCCTGCCGCGGCGACGTGGAGCTCCTGCTCGAGGCCGAGGGCGCGCTGCCCCCGCCCCCCGAGCCCAAGCCCGGCGGGCTGTTCGGCTGGCTGCGCCGGAGCTGACGCGGAATTCCCCTCCCGGTCCTCCACCCCGAGCCCGTAAGATCACGGCCATGACGAGCCCCACCGACCTCAGCGAGGCGACCCGCGGGAAGATCCCGACCGAGGTGCCCCTCGAGAACGTCTCCAAGCTCCTGCGCTTCCTGCCCGACGCGTTCCGCTGGCAGGGGGTCGAGGCCGAGGCCTACAAGACCGACACCTCGACCTATCAGGGCATGACCCGCTTCGAGCTGCTCGGGAAGCGCGGCGAGTCGCCCCAGTTCCACGTGCGCTACTTCGAGATCGCGCCCGGCGGCTACTCCACCCTGGAGAAGCACCAGCACGAGCACTGCGTGATCCCGCTCCGCGGACGCGGCGAGGTCCAGATCGGCTGCCGGCTCTACCCGCTGGCCTTCGGCGACATGATCTACGTGTGCCCCGCCGACCCGCACCAGTTCCGCAACCTGGACGACGCCGAGGAGCCCTTCGGCTTCCTGTGTATCGTCAACGCCGAGCGCGATCGGCCCGAGCCCCTGGACGGGCTCGGGGTGTGCGAGATCTGCGAATAGGCTGCTTTCCAGGGGGTCTGTCCCAGACCCCCTCGGCCTCGGGGCAAAGCCCCTCGGCCTCACCCCCAAGGGGCTCGCGCGCGCTACGCGCGCGCTGCGCGCTCGCGGCTGACGCCGCTCGCTGGGCGTGCCGCACGACAACGTAGCGACCGGGCGAGGCCCTCGTGATCTACGTCGACGACGAGACCGACCCCCACGAGGCCGCTCACGCGAGGGAGCGGGGCGGATTGGCTGACGCCGCTGGCGGGCCGCCCTAGTGCTGTGCGTCAGAAGTTTCGGTACAGGTCGCGCAGCAATCGTCGTCCCTGGCAAGGCGTGAGGAGGGAGCAATGCGGGCCATTGTGACCGACGAACAACACAGCCAGGGGCGGCGAGGGCAAGCGAGATGTACCGGAACTTCTGAGGTGCAGCACTAGTCCTGCCCCAGGGCGGGGAGCGTCGGGGGGGTGATCTGCAGGTCGAGCTCGATCGGCGGCAGGGCCGGGGTCAGCTCCATGTCCCGCACGAGCTCCGTCGTGTCCAGGGTCACCGGCTGGAACAGCTCTTCGGGGGTCGTCGGCAGCGGCGCGTAGGTGCTCGCCGGCTCGGGGGCCACGGCCTCGTTGGGCCACGACGTGCGCTTCACGCCCGAGCCCCAGCGGGTGACGGTGGTCGGGGTCGCGAGGATCGTCTCCTGCACCACGCTGCCCTCGCCCTCGAGGGTCGCCAGGGTCTGGCGGTAGGTGTGCTGCGAAGCGGAGGTCGAGCCGGTGGGGCCGGCGACCACGCGGTGGCTCAGCCGGGCCAGGTCGCGCACCCAGATCACGTCGGAGCGGTAGCTCTCGTAGCGGTTCGAGCCGCCGGCGTGGCAGCCGCTGATATAGATCTTGGCGTCCGAGGTCGTGCCTTGCTCGAAGGCGTGGGCCAGCGCGGTGAACTCGGCCTCGGGCAGCGACACCTGGCCGTCGTCCCACAGCGGCCCGTCCCAGCCCGAGTGGGTCGAGATCACCACGCGGGAGTAGGGGATCGCGGTGCTCGCCTCACGGAGCAGGCGCACGAGCCCGGCGTGGGTCGGCTCGACCAGGCGCCGCACGCGGTAGCCCCGCGCTTCGTAGTAGGTCTCGAGGGGCACGAGGGAAGGCTCGAAGGTGTTGCCCGCCTCCGTGGCGATCAGGAGCACCGTGGGCACCCCGTCGCGCAGGACCTGGGTCGCGAGGATCTCGCGTCCGCGGCGGACCACCGCCTGGTAGCGCTGGCCGCTGCGGCGCAGGCTGATCGAGCGCCGCCCGGGGGCGAAGCCGCCGATCGCGTCGACGTAGGTCTTGTGGGCGTAGAGCGTGCGCCCGCCGTCGTCCAGCTTCAGCCAGTCGCCCTCGCTGCCCACGACGACGAGCTCCTCGCCGCGCTCCGCGCGCCGGGCGACGGAGTGGGAGGTGCCGGGGCCGGTGCGCAGGTTGAGCGCGCTGGCGTCGACGGCGCCCAGCTTCTGCGGGGGCCCGCTCGTGGTTCCGCTCAGGGCGCCGGAGAGGCCGACCTGGGCCTCCTCCGCGGCGGGCTCGACGAACAGCCAGGCGTTCCGGGAGACGGCGCGGCCGGTGAGGGTGGTGGGGGTCCCGCTCTCGACCCAGGTGAACTCCAGGCTCGCGCGCTGTCCTTCGTGGAGCTGCACGGGGCCCTGGATCCCTCCCGCGGGCGGGGTGGGCTGGGTCTGCAGGGACGTAGTCTGGGCGCAGGCGAGACCGGCGGCGATCAGCGCCGCGACGAATGACTTGGCAAGCATGGTTCTCTCGCTCCCAATCTCTCCAGGAGACTCATCGCATGTCGCGAGCCAGCCAGGAGCATTGGGACAAAACGACTTGTGCCAGTCGTGTACGAAACCGAGACAATTCCGGGGCGCATTCGACGAGGTCGTGACCCATACGGTCACGCATTCGTCTCGGTGTAAGCCCAGGTTGAGACCCTTTCGAGCCCTCAATCGGGCTCGACCTCGACCAGCACCTGATCGCGCTGCACCTGGGCGCCGCTCGACACGTGCACCGCGCGCACCGTCCCGGCGCAGCCGCAGGGGAGCTCGGTCTCGATCTTCATGGACTCGACCACCGCGGCGGTTCGGTCGGCGGTGACCACGTCCCCCGGAGCGACCTCGACCCGCACCACGCGTCCCGCGCCGCGCGCGCGCACGCCGCCGTCGCCGGGGGCGCCCTCGGCCTCGGCCCCCGGGGCCGCCGGGGCGCGGAAGCACCAGTCCTCGGGCCCCCAGCTCAGGTGCAGCGCGTCCCCGGTCCACACGGCGGCGACCTCGCGCTCGACGTCGCCCACCCGGGCGCGCACCCGCGGGCCACGCGTCCCGCGCAGCTCGACCTCGAGCCGCGTGCCCTCGCCCTCGAGCTCGACCTCCCAGCCCCCGGCCGCCGGGTGCAGCCAGCCGCTGCGCTCGAGCTCGCCGATCCGCAGGGCGCGGGGCAGCGCCCGCGCCCCCCAGGCCGGCTCCCTCGGGCCGTCGACGCCGAGGACCAGGGCCAGCGCCCAGGCCTCCGGCGGCGGGTCGGGGGTCAAGGTCAACGCCCCCAGCGCGGCCAGGCTCTCGGTGGTCAGCGCGCCGGCGACGAAGGGCTCCGCCGCGACCAGCCGCGCCAGGTAGCCGCGGTTGGTCGGGAGCCCCAGGGCCACGGTGCGCTCCAGCCCCCGCAGCAAGCGCCGTCGCGCCTGCTCGCGGTCGGCGCCCGCGCCGATCAGCTTGGCCAGGAGCGGGTCGTAGAACGGGCTCACTCGGTCCCGCGCGCGCAGCGAGTGGTCGCAGCGCAGGCCCTCCGCCGGGGACCAGGCCAGGAGCTCGCCGGCCTGGGGCGCGAACCCCTGGGCCGGGTCCTCGGCGTAGAGCCGGGCCTCGATCGCGTGGCCGCGGGGCACGAGCTCGGCCTGGGTGAAGGGCAGGGGGGCGCCGGCGGCCACCGCGAGCTGCAGCGCGACCAGGTCCACGCCGTAGACGAGCTCGGTCACCGGGTGCTCGACCTGGAGCCGGGTGTTCATTTCCAGGAAGTAGAACGCGCCGTCCTCGGCCAGGAGGAACTCCACGGTGCCGGCGCCGACGTAGCCGATCGCGGCGGCGGCGTCGACGGCGGCCTGGCCCATGCGCGCGCGCAGGTCGGCGTCGACCGCGGGGGAGGGGCACTCCTCGAGCACCTTCTGGTAGCGCCGCTGGGCGCTGCACTCGCGCTCGCCGAGGTGCACCACCGCGCCGTGGGTGTCGGCCAGCACCTGGACCTCGACGTGCCGCGCGCGGGTCACCAGGCGCTCCAGCAGCAGGCGCCCGTCGCCGAAGGCGTGCTCGGCCTCGCTGCGGGCGGCGGCCACCGCCGCGGCCAGCCCCTCGGGCCCGTCGACGCGGCGCATGCCGCGCCCGCCGCCGCCGGCGGCGGCCTTGACCAGGAGCGGGAAGCCCACCTCGGTCGCCGCCGCGCCCAGGCGCTCCAGGTCCTGGGCGTCGCCCTGGTAGCCGGGGAGGCAGGGCACCCCGGCCTCGAGCATGCGCGCCTTGGCCCGGGCCTTGTCGCCCATGAGCTCGATCGCCGCGGGCGGGGGCCCCACGAACACGAGCCCCGCCTCGGCGCAGGCCCGGGCGAAGCCCGCGTTCTCGCTCAAGAACCCGTAGCCCGGGTGCACCGCGTCGGCGCCGGTCAGCCGCGCCGCGCGCAGGAGCGCCTGGGGGTCGAGGTAGGACGCGGCCACGGGCCCCGGGCCGATCCGCACCGCCTCACAGGCGGCGCGCACGTGGGGCGCGTCGCGGTCGGCGTCGCTGTAGACGGCGACGCAGGCGTAGCCTTCGGCCCGCGCGCTGCGCAGCACGCGGGCGGCGATCTCCCCGCGGTTGGCGATCAGGAGCTTCGTGAACGCCACGGCGCTACAGCGACGCCCGCTTGGGGAGGATCCCCCGCAGCTTGCAAATGATCCCGAGCATGACCTCGTCGGCGCCGCCGCCGATCGACATCAGCCGCATGTCACGGAACGCGCGGCACACGTTCGACTCCATCATGTAGCCCATGCCGCCGAAGTACTGGAGGCACGCGTCGGCGACCTCGCGCGCCAGCCGCCCGGCCTTGAGCTTGGCCATGGAGGCCATGAGGGTCACGTCCTCGTCGTGCACGTAGAGCTCGGTCGCGCGATACACCAGCGCGCGCAGGGCCTCGATCTCGGTCATGAGCTCCGCCAGGCGGAAGTGCACGACCTGGTTGTCGAGGATCGAGCGCCCGAACGCCCGGCGCTGGCGGGTGTAGTCGATCGTCTCCTCGAGGATCGCCTCCATGCCCTTGAGCACGCTGGCCGAGCCCCACAGCCGCTCCTCCTGGAACTGGAGCATTTGCATCACGAAGCCCTGACCCTCCTCGCCGATCCGGTAGCGCTGGGGCACGCGCACGTTCTCGAGGAAGATCTGCGCCGTGTCCGAGCTGCGCATGCCGAGCTTGTCCAGCTTCTTGGCGCGCTCGACCCCCGGCAGGTCCAGGGGCACGATCACCAGCGACTTGTTCTGGTGCACCGGGCCGTCCCCGGTGTTGACCAGCGTGCACATCCAGTCGGCCTGGGTCCCGTTGGTGATCCACATCTTGCCGCCGTGGATCACGTAGTCGTCGCCGTCCTTGCGGGCGACGGTCTCGATCGCGGCCACGTCGCTCCCAGCCTGGACCTCGCTCACACCGACGCAGCCCACCGTGTCGCCGGCGATCGCCGGGCGCAGGAACTCCTCGCGCAGGGCGTCGCTGCCGAAGCGGGCCAGGGCCGGAGTGCACATGTCGGTGTGCACGCCGACCGCCAGGGGCGGGCCGCCGGCGGTGCAGCGCCCGAGCTCCTCGGCCATGACCACCGCGAAGGAGTAGTCGAGGCCGGCGCCGCCGAAGGCCTCGGGCTTGGTCAGCCCCAGGAGCCCCAGGTCGCCCAGCTTCTTCATGACCTCGTGGGCGGGGAACCCGCCCTGGGCCTCCCAGGCCTCGACGTGGGGGTTCAGCTCCTGGTCCACGAAGCGCGCGACCGTGGCCCGGATCATGTCGTGTTCGTCGGTGAATCGCATGCTCTCTCCTAGCCCCGGGCGACGCCGAAGGTGTTCGGGCGCAGCGTCCGGCGCTCCGCCTCCCAGCAGGTGCGCAGCGCGAGCGCCAGCACCCGCCGGCTGTCGCGGGGGTCAATGATCCCGTCGTCCCACACCCGCGCCGTGGCGAACAGCGCGCGCTCCTCGGCGTCGAGCTGCGCCTGCAGCCCCGCCTTGAGCTTGGCCAGCCCCGCCTCGTCCACGGGCTTGCCCTGCCGCTCGAGCTTGGCCCGGGTGATCCGCTCCATGACGTTGGCGATCTGCTCGCCGCCCATGACCGCGACCCGCGCGCTGGGCCAGGCGAACAGGAAGCGCGGCTCGAAGGCCCGCCCGCACATGCCGTAGTTGCCCGCGCCGTAGCCGCCGCCCACGATCAGGGTCAGCTGCGGCACCGTGGCGTTGCTCACCGCCTGGATCATCTTCGCGCCGTGCTTGATCGCGCCCGCCTGCTCGGCCTCGGTCCCGACCATGTAGCCGGTGGTGTTCTGCAGGTAGAGCAGCGGGGTCCCCGACTGACAGCAGAGCTGAATGAACTGCGCGGCCTTGACCGAGCAGGCCGGGAGCAGCGGGCCGTTGTTGGCCACGACCCCCACGGGGAAGCCCGCGAGCCGCGCGTGCCCGCACACCGTGTGGACCCCGAACTCGCGCTTGAACTCGAGGAGCTCGGAGCCGTCGACCAGGCGCGCGATCAGCTCGCGCGCGTCGTAGGGCTGGCGCGGGTCCGCGGGGACCACCCCCAGGAGCTCGTCCGCCGGGTAGCGCGGCTCGGGCGCCGCCGCCGCCTCGCTGGCGCGGTCCCAGCCCAGGCTCGCGAGCACGTCCCGGGCCAGGGCCACCGCGTGGGCGTCGTCCTCGGCCACGTACTCCGCGAGCCCCGAGACCCGCGCGTGCATGTCGGCGCCGCCCAGGCTCTCCTCGTCGGCGTCCTCGCCGATCGCGGCCTTGACCAGGGGCGGGCCCGCGAGGAACACCTGGGCCTTGCCGCGGACCATGATCACGTAGTCGCTGAGCCCGGGAATGTAGGCGCCGCCCGCCGTCGACGAGCCGTGGACCACGGTCACCTGCGGCAGCCCCTGGGCCGAGGCCCGGGCCATGTTGCGGAACACCTTCCCGCCCTCGACGTGGATCTGGCTCTGGTAGAGCAGGTTCGCCCCGCCGCTCTCCACGAGGTTGATCGAGGGCAGCTTGTTCTCGCAGGCGATCTCCTGGGCGCGCAGGCTCTTGACCAGCCCCAGGGGGGTGACCGAGCCGCCCTTGATCGCGCTGTCGTGGGCGAACACCATGCTCCGCACTCCGGAGACGACGCCGATCCCGACCACGTTGCCGCCGCCCAGGGGGCGCTCGCCGTCGTCGTCGTGGAGCCCGAGCCCCGCCAGCGGGCTCAGCTCGAGGAACGGGGTCCCCGGGTCGAGCAGCCGCGCCAGGCGCTCGCGGGGGAGGAGCTGACCGCGGGCGGCGAAGCGCTCGCGCATGCCCGCCGAGCGCGCGCGGATCCGCGCCTCGAGGGCCTGCACCCGCTCGACCTCCGCCAGCATGCGCGCGCGGTTGGCGGCGAAGGCCGCGCTCCGAGGGTCGAGGCTCGTGGTCAGGACGGGCACGGGGAGCTCCTGCGGGGGCTCACGATACCGCGTGGAGCGGCCGAGGGCGGGGGAACCTTTCCCGCTGCGGGACGTATAGTTCCAGGGCGGGAGGGTCCATGGGCGGACGATTCGCGGCGGTCGTGCTGTGCGCGACCCTGGGCTGGGCGCAGGAGCCCGCAGCTCCCCCCCGGGTGTTCGACCTCGAGCGCCCCACCTCCAGGCTGCCGCCGTACCTCCCGCTGGGGGTGCCCGGCCCCCGGAGTGCGGAGGAGGGGTGGGACCCCGAGCGCCAGCCGGACGCGACCGCCGACCTCCTCGACGCGCTGGCGGCCGAGCTGCCCGCCGACCCGTCCACGCGTCGAGCGGGGGCCCGGATCGTGACCTCCTCGCCGCGGGTCGCGCAGGTCCTCGAGCGCGCCCTCGAGCCCTACCTGCGCCAGCTCCGCGACGCGCCCCGGGTCGGGGTGCGCCTGGTCCCCCTGCGAGGGGACGAGGCCGCGGCCCTGCCCCTGGGCCCGCTCCCCGAGCAGGCCGCCCGCGTGCTGGCGGCGCGGGAGGCGTGGGCGCAGGCCAGCGCGCGTCCCCGGGGGGGCTGGCTCCACCTGCGCGCGACCCAGGGCGTCGAGGTCGTGGTCGACTACGAGGCGAACGCCACGGGGGCGCTCCCCGTGCGAGAGGCGGTCGTGAGTCGGATCGAGACCGGCGTCGCGCTGCGGCTGCGGGTCGAGCGCCTGGCCGACGGGGCGGTCTACGTGCGCGGCCTGGTGGAGTGGGCGCGCCCGCTGGCGTGCGAGCGCGTGCGCTTCGACGGGCAACCCCTCGACCTGCCCAGCGCCGATCGCCTGCGGGTGGTCGGGGCGTGGACCCTGTCCCCGGGGCGTCCGACGCTGCTCGCCGCCAGCTCGTGCGCCACCGCCGCCGAGCTGGGCGCGTGGGCGCTGGTGGCCGAGGTCGAGGGGGGCTCGCCGACGCGCCCGGCGGGCGCCACCCAGCGCACCGCCTGGCGACACGCGCTCTCCCCGCGCCTCCCCGCCGACTACACCGCGGCGTTCACCGGCGACCCGCTGCGCACGCCCAAGCCCGCCGCCGAGCGCCGCAGGGAGCGCGCGCGCTCCCTGCGCGAGCTCGACGGGCTCCCTCCCTACCTCGAGCTCGAGGAGCCCAGCGGGCAGGCCCTGGCGCTGGGGACCCCCGCCGAGCACGAGCGGGTCGAGGCCTGGGTCGCCGCGGGCGCCGCGGCCCCCTGCGCGCTGCGGGTGCAGGTCGCCGTCGGCGACGGGGCGGCGCCGCGCCCGCTGCGGGTGTGGGCCACCCCGGGGCGCCCGCTGAGCGTCCTCGTGGCGCGGGAGCGGACGCTGCTCGTGGGCTGGGAGCGGATCAACGGCGGCTGCGGAGCGGCGACCGACACCGTGATCGTGCCTCGGCTGGCGCTGGAGCGCGCGGGGGTGGCGCTGAGCCTGGACCTCGACCGCAGCGGGCAGCTCCGCGCGCAGGGCGCGCTGCAGGAGCTCGTGTCCGTGCGCCCGCTGGAGGTGGAGGTCGGGACCGTGAGCGAGGTCGAGCGGCGGCGCCTGGACCTGGCCGCGGAGGGCGACCCGCGGTCGGGCGGACTGCGCCTGGGGCAGGGGCCCTGGGGCGCCGGCGAGGCCTGGGCCCTGGTGGAGGTGGAGCGGTGATCCGGCTGAGCGCGCTCGCGGCCCTCGCCCTGGCCGCCGCCGCCTCCGCCCAGGACGCGGACCCCGGCGGACGGTTCGAGGTCCCGGTGAGCGACCTGCTGCGCAGGTCCGGCGAGCCGGTGCAGGGCGTCGGGTTCGACCCCGACGGCGCCGTCCGGGCGCGCGGCGCGGTCCTCTCCTTCGGCGACCCGCCGTCGGGAGGCGAGCTGTATCACCCCTACGCCCTGGAGGTCGCGTTGACCCGCCTGCTGGGGTTCGACGCGGCGAGCGTCGAGGTCGACTCCGAGCGCGGGGTGTTGCGCGCGCAGACCAGCGCCGGAGGGCGGCAGCGACTCGAGCGCCAGCTCGCCTGGCTCCGGGCCGTGGAGGCCGCCCGGCATGCGCTGCGCCTCGAGGCCTACCTCCTGCCGGAGGTCCCCGCGGGGGTTCGGGCTGGGCTGGCCCTCGACGACGCCGCGCGGGAGGCGCTCGCCGCGGAGCGGCCCTGGCTGCGCCTCGAGCTGGCGCTCACCGACGGCGTGGCGCAGGAGGCCTGCGCCCTCGTGCGCGAGCGGACCTTCCTCGCCGACTACGAGGTGAACCAGACCGGCGCGGTCCCCGTGCTGAACCCCGTGCAGGGCGTGTTCCGCGAGGGGCTGTGGGTGCGCGCCGCGATCTCCCGCGAGCCCCAGGGCGAGCGCAGGGTGTTGGTCTACGAGCTCGGCGCGGCGCTCCTCGAAGGCACGACCGCCGGCGGCTATCGGGCCGGGTTGCCCCTGACCCTCCCCACCTGGTCGGCCCTCGACGCGCGCGGCAGCTTCGGCTGGGCGGGGGCGGCGCAGGTCCCGCTGGTGGTCGCCCAGGATCCGGCGTGCGCCGGCGGCCGCGCGCTGGTGGTCGTGGCCAGCCTCGCGCCCGGGCCGGCGTGTCCTCCGCCGCCGGACCCCGCGGTGGTCCTCCGGCGCCACGCCTGGGGCGCGCTGGATCGCAGGTGCCTCCCGGACTACCACGCGGAGGGGCTCGGGGTGGACGCCGAGCGCCGCACCCGGATCCTCGACGCGCTGGACGGCGCCGTCGGCGCCGAGCGCTGGAGCGACGAGAGCTTCGCGGAGTCGACGGACACGGGCCTGGTCGTGTGCCAGACCCAGGCGGTGCAGGAGCAGCTCGCGCGCGCGCTGCAACGCTACGCGCGCAGCCGCTCCGTGGGGCACACCCTGGTCCTCGAAGGCGCCCCGGGGACCGTGCGCCTGGGGGTCTCCGCGGTCGCCGCCGACCCGGTCGAGATCGGCTGGCGCCGCCTGCGCCGCGTGCTCGAGGGGATCGAGCGGTCGGCGGGGCCGGTGAGCGTGCGCTTCGAGGACCCGGGAGAGGACCCCGTGGTCGGGGCCCGGGTCCACGGCACCCGCGTGAGCCTCAGCGCCCACACCCTGACCGGCCTCCAGACCGAGCTCGGCCTGGAGCGCGAGACCCTGGGGGAGGGCGAGCGCCAACGGACGACGCCCTGGGGGACCCTCACCTGGCCCGAGCCCGGACCGCGGTGGGCCGTGCGCGCGCGGGTGCGGGCGACCGGAGCTCCCGTGGTCGCCGCCGAGCTCCGTCCGCTGGGCGGCGAGCCGGTGCGCGTGACCCTCGACACCCAGGAGGCCCCATGACCTTGCGCACCGCCCTCGCGGCCCTCCTGTGCTGCGCCGGCTCCCTCGGCGCGCAGGACGCGGAGGCGTCCCGCTCCTACGAGCTCCTGCTGCCGGTGCTCGAGGACCCGGGCTCCCGAGCCGACGGCGCCGGGGGCGCGGCGGCGTCCCCGCCCGGGGTGGGCGGGGTCCTGCTCCTGGAAGACGAGGAGGCGGTGACGCAGCCCTTGCTGCGCGCCCTCCTGGAGCGCGCGCTGGGCGAGCGCGCGCCGCGAGGGCTGCACGTCCTGCTCCACGAGCGGGGCGGGCCGGCCGTGATCGAGGCCACCGGCGACGCCGGGCAGCTCGCGGCCCTCGAGGCCGCGCTCCCCGAAGGTGCAGCGTCAAAGCTCGACGCCATGCTCCTGAGCTCGAGCTGAGGGTGCTCGAGCACGTCGGCGACGACCCCCCGCGGGAGGCCGCGCGCCTCCCGCTGCGGGTGATCGAGGGCCAGCAGGCGAGCGCCGCCCTCTACCGGGCCGACGACTGGCTGAGCTTCGGGATCGACCACACCGGGGCCTTCCCCCGGGTGCGGGCGGAGCCCCGCACCTACAACTCGGGGGTGTTCCTCGAGGTCGACGCGCGCCGGACGGCGGGGGACCGCGTGCTGACCCTCGTCCGCGCCCGGCGCGTCTCCCGCGAGCCGTCGGAGGCGTTGGCCTGGGAAGGGCTGGGGGCGCTCGAGCTGCCGCGCGGTGAGGACCACGACGTGTGGACCGCGCTCTACCTCCGGCCGGGGGCGCCCGCGCGCGTCGCGACCCTCCCCTGGGGGGATCGCCAGCTCTCGCTGGAGCTGCGGCTCGCCGCGCCGACGGCCGCGCCGGCGCTGCCCGTGCGCTGCTGCACCAGCCCCTGGTGGGATCCCGAGGCGAGCCTGCACTGGAGCGACGAGCTCTCGGCGGGCGAGCGACCGCGCCGTCCAGGGTCGAGCAGCTTCGCCTTCGAGGACGAGGACGAGCGGCCCGCGTTGTTCCCGATCAACCTCTGCGATCCGGCTTGGACCCCCGTCCGCGGCTGGGTGGTCCCGGCCGACCTGGCCCAGGCGCGCGCGGTGGAGGCGCTGCTCGGCGCCTGGGAGGACTCCCACGGAATGCGCACGGTGGAGCTGGCCTGGGGTCGGCCGGCCGAGGCGTCGGGGTCGGAGCCGCCGCTCCGCGAGAGCGCGCGGGTGAGCGTCGTGTGCGTGAGCGGGGTGTGGACGCGGGTCCCGGTCGGGCGCGAGCGCAGCCGCGTCCAGGGCGTGTGGAGCTCGATCGCCGGCCCCGAGGGCGAGCCGCCGCGCCGGGCCGACGCCCCGCTCTACGGGCGGGCGTTCGCGGGCTGGGAGGCGCTGATCCGCCCCGCGCGCGCGGGGTGCCTGGACCTGGCCTGGAGCCTGCGCGGCCCCGCGGAGCGCGAGGCCCTGGCCCTCGAGGCGGGGCGCGTGACCCTCGACCGGGCCTGGAGCTGGCAGGGCGAAGCGACCCTGGACCTGGCGGGGGCGGGCTGGACCCTGGTGGCGGAGGCGCCGGGGCCCGACGGGGAGCCGCGCGCGCTCTACGCCCGGGCTCAGAACCCGTAGCGGACGGCGAAGCCCAGGAAGTAGAGCGGATCGATCTCGCTCGCGGCGCGGCGGACCTCGACGCTGCCGTAGCCGCGCAGGCTCACCCGGTCGGTGGCCCGGATCCAGGTGCCCAGGCGCAGGCCGAAGCGCGAGTCGCCGGCCGCGATCGAGGGCACCGAGGTGCGGTAGTAGATCGAGCCGTCGAAGTCGACGGTCTCCCCGAACCAGGCGTAGGTGAACGAGACGTAGGGGTCGGAGACGTGCCGGGTGATCCCGTCGCCGCGCAGGCGGTGGCGGAAGGCGAACTGGAACGTGATCCGGTCCTCCGCGATCAGCCCGTCCTTGCTGAAGGTCAGCACCCCGCCGTAGACGTCCCGGCTCTCGGGGGCGGTCAGGACCTCGCCGCGGAGCCCCAGGCGCACGCCGGCGCTGAAGCGGAGGTTGAGCGCCGTCCACAGGTTTCGCCGCTCGTCGTGGTCGAGGAAGGGCGCGATCAGGGGGTCGAGGTCGCTCGCGCCGCGGATCAGGCGCGGGCGCGCGAGCAGGTCGCCGGAGTAGGCCGGGCGCCGCTCGCGGAAGCCGGCCTCGATCCGGACAGCGCTCGAGAGCTGGGCGTAGACCGAGAGCATGCCGGTGGTCAGCCGGGTCTTCTGCTTGTCGCGCAGCTGGTCGAACAGGTCGAGCACCAACGAGCCGCGCGCGCCCACGGAGCCGTAGCGCACGTCCATGTTGGCTTCGAGGAAGTCGCGCTCGCCCTCCCCGCGGAACCGCTCCTGGGCCCCCACGATCGAGAGCTGGATCGCGCCGGAGTGCGGGAAGGACTTCGAGAAGCGGATCCCGCCGCCGTAGATCACCGAGTCGTAGTCCTGGATCTGCGGGTTGGGGCTGACCGCCGCGCCGGCGAAGCCGAACCCGATCACGGGCCCCATGCGGATCCCGAAGCGCGCGCCGTCGACGATCCCCGCCTCGACCGAGCCGGGGATCGTGGAGCGCCCGATCGCGAACTCGAAGCGGTCGCTGAGGCTGTGGATCGCGCCCTCGGGGGCGGCGTCGATCTCGAGCACCGCCGCGGAGAAGCGCGCGATCGGGCGCTCCTCGTTGTGGCCGGTCCAGTCGTCGACCCCGTCGAAGGGCTTGCGCAGCATGCCGTAGAAGAAGAAGCGCGCGCGGTCGTTGCCTCCCAGGCGCGAGACCTCGAGGCTCAGCCGGGCGAAGGGGGTCACGCGGTTGATCCCGACCTCGCTGTCGAAGGCGGAGTCGACGCCGACCTCCACGTGGCCGCGGACCACGTTCGCGAGCTGGACCTCCTCCTCGGGCTCTTCGCCGGCGGTCGGCGGCGGCGGCGGCGGGGCGTCCTCGCCCGCGGCGAGCTCCGCGTCCTCGCGGCGGTTGTTCCCGCGCACGAAGGGCACCGGCTCGCGCTTGGGCAGGGGCTGGGAGCGGAACGCGCGCAGGGTGATCACCTTGCGCCGGATCTGAATGTCCTCCGGCGGCGGCGGCGGCGGCTCGCGCTCGGGCGGCGGGGTCATGTTCAGGGTCAGGGTGACCGCGTCGCCGCGGGCCAGGCCCGCCTCGCCGGCCTCGACCACGAGGAACTGGGTCGAGATCGCGACGACCACCGAGGCCACCTTGGGGGCGTCCTTGGTGCCGACCTCGACCTGGGTCCCGACCTCGACCTTCAGCGGGCGGTCGAGCTCGACGTAGACCCGCTTGCCGCGCACCGAGGCGACCTTGCCCTGGATCTCGAGGGCGCCGGCGCTCCCCACGAGGAGCAGGCTCAGGAGCAGTGCGAGGAGGAGGCCGCGCTGGCTCATTGCCCGGTCATTCCGTCGATATCCCAGGTAATGAAGTCGATCGCGGCCTGGGTGTGGCAGCCGGCGATCCCGCAGGTCGGCGGGAAGTTCTGGTGGTCGGGGATCCCGGCCGGGTTCTGCTGGCTGAGGGCGTTGGCCAGGGCGAAGTCGTCCTGGTGGCAGTCGAGGCAGCGGTCGCCGCCCTGGGAGAGCCCGGCGAAGACCGTCGCGGTGTGGCAGTCGCCGCAGCGCACCTGGGCGTGTCGCCCGGCGAGGACGTAGCTCTGGTGAATGTAGGTCGCCCCGCGGAAGGTGAGGGTCGAGTGGCAGTTGCCGCACACGAAGAACCCGGCGGCCTGGTGGTTCGGCTGCGCTGCGCGCAGCTCCTGGGCGTGGCAGGCCGTGCACTCGGTCTGGATCAGGGCCGCGGGCTCGCCCCGGCGTTGGCGGTGGCAGGCCTCGCACTCAATGCTCGCGTGGGCGCCGGTGAGGGGGAAGCGCGTGCGCTCGTGGAAGGCGAAGTTGCGCGGGACCTGCCAGTGCCGCTCGTTGTGGCACTCCTCGCAGCTCACGGTGTTGAAGCCGGCGTGGGGGTCGTGGTGGCAGGAGCTGCAGCTCGAGCTCAGGGACTGGAGCCCGGCGCGGTGGCAGCCCTCGCAGGCCACGCTCGCGTGGGCGCCGTTGAGCGCGAAGCCGGTCTCGGTGTGATCGAAGGTGTCGTCGTCCGGATCGCGGATCACCCACCAGTCGGCTTCGACGTGGCAGCGCTCGCAGGCGTCGGGGCGCTCCCACAGCGGCGCCAGCGTCTCGGCCGGCTCCTCCGCCGGAGGATCCTGGGCCTGAGCCAGGCCACCGCGCACGCTGTAGCCCAGGCAGCTCAGCGCGACGGTGAAACACAAGAGCGGAGTCCAGGCGCGTAGGCTCACCACGCCCTCATTGAAGCATTCCGCCTGGGCAAAAGCACGGCGGGCCGGGGTCCGAGGTCCTTACACTCGCGCGCCCCCACGGGGCCCTAGTATTAAGGTCGCCCGCTCTACCGGACCCGAGACATGCAAGGGGTTACGTCGCGCCGCTGGCGGTGGACCCGGGGCGGGTCATCGCCCGCCGGGAACGCCGTTCACTGGCGTAAGTCGCGCAGCCCAGAGCTCCAGGCGCACGACTGTTGCCCTTTGGACCTCTTTAAGTCCTATACCTTCGTGAGATTGCGAGATCTGGGAGCCCCAGGCGGGCACTCCGCGCACATTGTTCATGGCAAGCGGTTCACGATCGTGCCAGCGAACCGGACCATCCCAGGCCAGTCACGGGTGGATCGTCATTTAAGTGTAACGAAGGGGTTTGGCCGGGCCGTTGCAATAGGGCTCATTGGTCTTGGGGATCAGGGACCCCAAAGAGGACCGAACCGGGAAGGTGCAAAATGAACAGCAAGACTCTGACTCTTACTTTGACTGCGGCGGTGATCTCCGCCATTGGCGTGGGCTGCTCCGGCGGCTCCGGCGGCGGCGGCCGTAGCGGGACCACGACTCCCCCGGTGACCGGCAACGGCACCGTGACCAGCAGCCTGCCCACGGTGCAGCGCGCGGCGACCTACGCCTTCAACGAGTATCAACTCAACAACGTCGTCGGCGCGGGCCGCGTGATCGCGGTGGGCGTCGCCCCCAACGCCACCGACACCCTCGTGGTCTCGGCGCCTCTCAACGAGATCGAGCGCCTGGACGCCAACGGCCTGACCACCGAGGACTCCTTCTTCACCCCGCCCAGCAGCATCGCCGCCTACGACACGGCCACCTTCGTGGCCCTGGCCGACTGGAGCTCGGCCGGCGCGGGCGACATCTTCGTGCGTCAGGGGACCCGCTACTCGCTGTTCCTCGACACCCCCCAGTCGGAGGCCTACGTGGCCTCGATCGAGAGCGACGTGTTCGCGCTGACCGGCGGTCAGGGTGAGCAGGGCGAGGTCATGCAGCTCGACCCCGTGTCGTTCTCCTTCCAGAGCGTGGCCTCGCTCGGGAGCGCGATCCCGACCTCGATCGCCCGCAAGGACGGCGTGCTCTACGTCGGCGGCACCTCGAACCAGGCGGGCGGCGGCGCTGCCCAGCTGTTCCGCGTGCTCGGCGGCGCGGTCGAGGCGGTCCAGATCCCCGGCGCCGGCGGCGCCCGTCAGCAGGTCACCAGCATGCTGAGCGTGGCCCCCGCGGTCAGCGGCTCGACCACCGGCACCGGCAGCGGCACGACCGCGGGCACCGGCAGCAGCACCGGCGACATTCTGCTCCTGGCGATCGCGACCTACGACGGCACCGGCCGTCCGCTCAACGGCTTCGTCGCCGCGACCAACGGCAAGGACTGGGAGACCGTGATCAGCCTCCCCAACGCCGCTCCGACCAGCCTGGCCTTCATTGACAACACCGTCTACGTCGGCAGCTCGGACGGCAGCGTCCAGTTCCGCGCGGCGGACGGCTCCTGGATGGACGAGCCCGGCCTGCCCGCCAACGACGGCGTGTTCTCGCTCCTGGTCCGCGACCACCAGAACCTCATGATCGGCGCCCGCGGCGCGAACGGTGCCCTCCTGATCCAGCGCGTGAGCGACGCCACCGCGCCCCCGCCGCCCAACGGTGGCAAGAAGGTCTACGCCGACGTCAAGGCGATCTTCGCGGCCAAGTGCGACGCCTGCCACCTGAACACCGCGATCGTGGGCACCAGCATGCTGCTCGACGGCAACGACGACGCCGCGGACCACGCGATCGTGACCGCCCTGGTCGACATGACCACCCCCAGCAACTCGACCCTGCTGGTCAAGGGCACCGGCGGCATGAGCCACACCGGCGGCAGCCCGCTGACCGTC
Organism: Planctomycetota bacterium; assembly: GCA_041402045.1. Taxonomy (GTDB): domain Bacteria; phylum Planctomycetota; class J058; order J058; family J058; genus JAGQRJ01. Next base: position 30,148 of record JAWKSZ010000035.1, read on the forward strand.
GGCGGCGCGGACTACACCACGATCACCACCTGGATCACCGACGGCGCGCTGCTCACCGCTCCGACCGCTCCCGGCCCGATCGGCCCCGCCCCGACCCCCAAGCTCGGCTACGTCCAGGACGTCAAGCCGCTGATCATGCAGGCCGGCTGCGCCAACGCGGGCTGCCACAACTCGACCAGCGCTCGCGCCCTCAAGTTCTCGGCCGGCCTGAACGACAACAACGCCGACCGGCTCTCGATCCTGGCCCACGTGACCGTGGCCAACCCGGCGGGCAGCGCCTTTATCATGCGCCCCTCGGGCCAGAACCACCCGGTCAGCCCCTGGCCGAACGGCTCGACCCAGCAGACCACCGTGATCCAGTGGATCAACGACGGGACCCTGCTGAACGGGCAATAACCTTCCCCGGCCCGGGGGTCGTCCTCCCGGGCCACGTTTTGCACCCGATCCCGAGCACGCGCGCGTGAGTCCCTCACGCGCGCGTGCTGCTTGGTTGGTTCTCGAGACCGCGCCTTTGCCCCTTGGCTTCCTGAGCCGGAAGAAGGAATGGAACCGCCAAGACGCCAAGAACGCCAAGGCTCCGCCCTGGCGGCCTCTTCTACCTCAGCTCCTGGGTGTCGCTCGGCGGACCCGATCCGTTCCACATTTGGGTGCAACGTGCACGACGTGCACGGGGCTTTCTGGGGCAGGTGAGAACTGTGGGCGGGGTTGCGATGACGACGGACGTGAGCAAAGGGCTTGTGCTTGGAGACCCAGTTGCAAGGACGTAGATCGTTCTTGGAGGTTGACGATGGTGCAGGTCTTCTGGCGGGGTGTCGCGATCGCGACGGTGGGTTGCTCGATCGGCTTGACTGGCTGCAGCCAGGGAAGCGGCGGCTCGGGCGGCGGCGGGAGCGCGACGACGGCCGGCGCGATCGTGAGCGGGCTGCCGAACCCCGACCGGGACCCGATCGGCTACTCCTTCCAGGAGATCCAGCTCAACCAGGACGCCGGCGGCGCGGTCAGCGCGCTGGCTCAGGACCCCGACGCCACCGCGATCGTGGCCCTGCACACCCCGGGCAACACCGCGACCGGGGTCCAGACCGACAACACCACCGCCGACGGAGACCACCTTCGCCCAGGAAATGGGCAGCACGGCGAGCGTGTATAGCGCTCTACGCCGGCGGCCGCGGCGACGCCGCGAGCGAGGCCGGCGACCTCTGGGTTCGCGCCGGCGGGACCTGGAGCCAGGTGCTCGACACCACCGCGGACCGCCTCACGGTGGCCACCGTCGGCAGCAGCCTGTGGGCGCTCACCGGCGGCGCGGGCATGCCGGGTGAGATCCTGAGCGTGGACGACACCGGCGCCAGCACCACGGTGGCGACCCTCGACAGCGCGGTCCCGACCGCGGCGATCGCCTTCGGCGGCGGCGCCTACGTCGGCGGCTACGACGCCGCGACCGGCGCGGCCGTGCTCTACGAGGTGGTCGGCTCGAGCGTCGACCCGATCGACCTGCCCGGCTCGGCCGGCGGCGCGACCGTCCGCCAGGAGGTCGTCGCCATGCTCAAGGTCCAGACCACGAGCGCCGCGGCCACGACCCCGGCCGCCGGCGTGACCAGCCCCGACTACCTGGGCAGCGTGGCCTCGATCCTGGCCAGCCGCTGCACCGTCTGCCACGCCGACACCAACAACGTCGCCGCCTACGCGACCTACCCGCTGACCTCGTCGGCGGACACCGACGCCGACTACACGGCCACCCAGGCTCAGATCGACACCGCGAGCCCCGCGGACTCGGACCTGCTGCTCAAGGCCACCAACACCGTCGCCCACGTCGGCGGCGGGATCCTGACCGTCGGCGACAGCGACTACGACGTGATCCTGGCCTGGATCCAGGACGGGGCCCCGCTGCAGAAAGCGGCCACCCGACCGCCCCGACCTCGACCAACGCCGAGCTCCTGTTCCTGGCGATCGCCAGCCGCGACCTGCAGACCGGCAACCCGATCGGCGGGTTCCTGCTCGCGACCTCGGGCGCTGGCTTCGACGTGGTGCGCAGCTTCAGCGGCGACGCCCCGACCGCGCTGGCCTGGAGGACGACACGATCTACGTCGGCACCGCGACCGGCGTGCTCAGCTACCGCGACGGCAACGGCCTCTGGAACGACGAGAGCGGGCTCCCCACCCACGGCGCGATCACCGGTCTCGTCGGCCTCGGCGGCGGGCGGTTCTACCTCGGCACCAGCAACGCCACCGGCGCCCTGCTCGTGCTGCGCACCGCCGACAGCCTGATCACCCCGCCCTCGACCACCCCGCCCTCGACCACCCCGCCGACGACCCCCCTGCCGGCCACCGGTGGCCCGACCTTCGTGGCGACCATTCGCCCGCTGCTCGGGAGCTGCAACGCCTGCCACACCAACGCCGCGATCGTCGGGAGCTCCATGCTCTACGACGCCGTGGACGACGCCGCCGCCCACGCGGTGATCACCCAGCAGGTCGACACCGCCAACCCCGGCGCCTCGAACCTGCTGGTCAAGGCCGCGGGCGGCGCGGGCCGGCGGCGGCGGCGCCTCAAGCCGCGGGCAGCTCGCAAGCGACCACCGTGCCGCCGGCGCTCCCCTCTGCCAGTAACACCCACCCTGATCTGTGGGGCTCGAGGAGGGCCCCACTTGCCTTCTCTCGATTGTTTCTTTGCACCTGATCTTGCCCGACAGCGCGTCCTTCCCGGTCGCGCGCGGCGTGTGCAGGTGCAGGGGGAAGTGATCGCCGAGCCTCCGCAGGTGCGTGATTCGTCCCAGCGAAGATCTTCTTACCACCGAGCTCCGCTGCTGGGGAGAGCGCCTCCCCAACGCGGCACCAAGAAACACCGAAGACACCGAGTCCCGCTGAGACAGGCCGTCTCCCAAACCCGAGAGCAAGAGACACCGAGCTCCGCCTAGACCTCGCGCTGTGGACTGCCGGGCGGAGCTCGATCCAAGAGGTCTTCGCCGAACCTCAGCGTTCAGGGAGCGCGTCACGAGGGAACCCCCGCGCGCGGGGAGCTCCGCGCGGCCCTGGCTACAGCAGGAGCTTCAAGCAGTCGACCCAGCACCCGGCGATCAGCGGCTCGCGGAGCTGCGCCCACTGGTCGGGGCTGGCGGCGACCTCGTCGTAGGCGGCGCGGGGGACCTGGACCCCGGTCTCCGCGTGCTCCTGGGTCTCGTCCACCAGGGCCAGGCGCAGGTGCTCGGCGTCGGCCTCCACCAGGCGCAGGGCCTGGCCCGGGCCGGGCATGATCCCCTGGGACTTGAACACCTGGAGCTTGAGCAGCTCGAGGGCGTCGTCCTCGACGTCCGCGTCCCGGGCCACGAGCTTCTCGCGCAGCGCGCCCCAGCCGAACACGACCCGGGGGCGGATCCCCTGGCCGAGCTCCTGGGCGGTGGGCGGGGCGAGCTTGCCCAGCGACGTGTCGAACACCTCCTGAGCGTGGTCCTCGGCCTCGCGGTAGCGCTCGAGGGCGCTCAGGGAGTGCACGGCGATCCACTGCTTGCGGCCGAGGTCCATGTAGCTCAGCTCGGGCGCGCCGCGGAAGGACTCGCCGCAGGCGCAGGAGTAGACCTGGAGTGTGCCCTCGAGGATCTGCTCGCGGAGCTCGGGCTGCCGGTCGGCGTTGACGCTCTCGTAGCCCTCGAGGTCGAGGGAGGCGCCGCAGCCGGGGCAGGCGACCGTGGTCGTGAAGGTGCGAGACATGGAGTCCTCCTGGGGGGACGGTATCGATCGCCGGAGCTTCGGGCCAAGGACCCTCGCGCAGCCGCCAAGAGGGTCAGCGGCCGCCCGTGCTGAGCTGGTCGAGGAGCCGCGTCGTCTCCTTGTGCAGCCGGTGCGCCTCGGGGAGGGTCTCGGCGATCGCGGTGCAGCCGAGCTTGCCGAACTCGCTCAGGCAGCCGAGGAGGTGGAACACCACCCCGGTGTCGTCGGCGCGGAAGTGGATCCCCTCGACCACCAGGCGGTCGATCAGGTCGAAGGGCAGGATCCCGCGGTAGGCGGGCGACGCCAGGTAGTCGGTGGCGTAGTAGCAGCGGGGGTGCCCCTGGGCGGTGTAGAACTGCCCGGTCGCCTCGTCGAAGCGGCCGCCGGTCATGAACTTCAGCGTGTTGAAGGGGTGCGTGGTCCCGCCCTGGCGCAGGTTGATCTCGAGCGCGTAGACCTTGGGCGGGCCCGAGGGCTGGGCCACGGTCACGAAGTCCACGCCGAAGCGCCCGATCACCCCCGCCGCGACCAGCCGGTCGCCGATCTGGCGGCCCAGGCGCTGGAGCTCGAGGCGCACGTTCGGCGCCGCGGGGAAGGTCGCGCCCATGAACACCTGGCCCGAGCGTCCGCCGAGCACCTGGTCGTGGGTCGAGATCACCTGGACCTCGTGGGCCGGGTTCACGCGCATTTGCACGCTGGGCGAGGTCTTCTCGCCCTCGAGCCAGGCCTCGCAGATCCCGCCCATGGCGTCGAACTGCCCGCGGTAGTGGTCCCAGGTCTGGCCCTTGGTCTCGAAGTTCAGGTTCGGGAGCGCCGCCGCCACGGCCTCGGGGCTGACCGCCTGGCCGGGCCCCGCGCGCAGGGGCTCGAGGTCGAGGACCGCGTTGCCCTCGCCGCTGAAGCCGTCGTTGAGCTTGACCACCGCCCGCCGCAGCTCGGGGACCTCGACGGTGAGCTCGCTCACCCCCTGGCACAGGTCCTGCACGTCGCGCAGGCCCTCGCGCCCCGGCGGGATCTCGACCCCCGCTTCGTGGAACACCCGGCGCGAGCCGGTCTTGCTCCCCAGGTGGATCAGGTCGGGGTCGCAGGCGTGCAGCGGGATCCCGAGCTGCACCGAGAGCGTGCGCTCGAGGGGGGTCGCGTTGAACACGACCATGTGCGCGCGGCTGAGGTCGCCGATCGACTCGCGGATCCGCTGCACCAGCCGCGGGCGCTCGAGGATCTTGCGGGTCAGGGGGCGGGGCGAGGCGTCGTCGCAGTCGAGGAGCGTGAGCCGGCGCCGCGCGTGCAGGCTGGGCACCCCGCGCATTTGGTTCAGGTAGTAGTCGATCACCAGCGGGTTCAGCGGCTTGGAGGTCACGTAGACCACCCGCAGGCGCGGCTTCTTGAGCAGCATGAGGTTGAACAGCGAGCGCTCTTCGTAGTGCGCGACCCCGGCGATCTTGGCCAGCTCGACCGGGTCCACGCTCTGCGAGGGGATCACCACCGCCGTGTAGGGCAGCTTCGGGTCGGAGCGGAAGATCTCGAAGCGCGGCTCGAGCTGGGCGGCCAGCTCCTTGAAGCGCGCGATCTCGGCGGGCGTTCCGGGCTCGGGGAGGTCGGGCATGTCGGTCGAGTCTACGCGAGCGCGCGGGCGCCACGCCAGCGCACCGGATCAGCAGACTTTTACGGAGCCTTACCCCCGGTAGACGTCGTGGCGCCGGGTGAGCACGTCCAGGACCCCGCAGGCGTTGAAGCACAGGCGGTAGTGGGCGTAGGTCGCCGGGTCCTCGGTCGCGGCCAGCTCGAGCTGGGTCGCGAGCCAGGGCGAGTCGTCGACCCGCAGCACGGCGTCCTCGGGGTGCAGCGGCGCGTCGAGCTCGTCGTTCCAGCTGAACCCGATCACCTCGCGGAAGGCCACGCACACGTCGGCGTCCTCGCGGTCGGTGAAGCGCACCACCACGTCGCCCTTGTCGAAGGTCAGGCCCACGCCGTCGGCGTCCACGGTCGAGAAGCCCAGGTCGATCGGTTCGAAGCGCATGCCGCGGTCCTCGCGGCGCGCACTCTACCCCCCGGGTCCGATAGCCCCCGGGCAGTGCAAGGCCCTGCGCGGGCGCAGGCGGCGGTCCAGGCCCCTTGGGTGGCCTGGCCGAAGGACGTCGTTCAGCGCCTGTCGCGGAAGTCGTCCCAGTCGCTGCCCTCGCGCTCGATCCTCGTCTTGAGCTCGTCCGCCTTCTGGAGCTGCTCCCCGTCGGGCAGCCAGTCCACCAAGAAGGACAGTTGGACGTAGAGGTCGGGGAACAGGTCCTCGCGGTTTTGCGTGTAGACCTTCTCGGCGTTGTAGAGGAAGCGTGCGTCGCGCTCGGACGCGGCCACGGCGGCTCGGATCCGCTCGACCTGTCTTTGGGTATGCGCAGGGTTCGCGCGCACCAGCTCGAACTGCTGCCGGGCCTCGTCGCTCGCGAAACGACCTAGGGGATCCATGCTCCAGGCGTCGCGGAGGACGGCGAGACCTCGCTCCAGCGCGAGGGTGGGGTCGCGGCCGAGCTCGGCCTGGACCCGTTGCTGGAGCTTCCTCGCGCGATCGCGCAGCGCTCCCTCCGGCAGCCAGGCGGCGAGCAGGAACAGCTGCGACTCGAGGTTCGCGTAGCGCTCCGCGCGGGCCTGGTCGAGGATCCGCGTCGCTTCGGCCAGGAAGCGGTGGCGTTGTTCGATCTCGGCCACCGCGAGGCGGATCCGGTCGCGGTCGGTCTCGGTGCAGCCGGGGTCCCGGCTCGCTTGCGCGAAGGCTTCTCGCGCCAGCCTGCAGGCCTCGCCGTCGGGGAAGCCCGAGCCGCCGTGAAGGAGCTGCAACGCCTCGCGCACGAGCTGGGCGTCCCCGCTCTCGCTCTGGAACGCGTTCGCGGCGTCCACGAGGGCGCGTGCCTGGGTGAGGCGTTCCCCGACCAGGGCTCGCGAGGCGTGCTCGAGGGGGAGCACTGCGAGCTGGGCGGCCAGGGCCTCGAGCTCGGGCAGGTCCTCCGCCGTGGCCGGTCGCGTGCGCCAGGGGACCGCCGCGCGGACGAGGGTCAGCTCGACCTGCAAGCGGCCCAGGCGATCCGCGAAGGGCTCCTCGTCGAGAAGGGCGTCGTAGCGCTCCTCGGCTGCGCGGAGCTCCGTCGACGCGGGGTCGGGGAGTCCCTGAGCCAGCGCGTCGGCGACGCGGTCGAAGAGCGCGGTGAGCTCCTGCTCCTGGGCCAGGCGCTCCGCGTCGCGCTCGGCTTCGACCTCGGGGGCCCAGCGGCTCTGGGGCGCGCGCACGCGCTCGAGCAGGGTCAGGAAGCAGCGGGCGAGGTATTCGTCGCCGACCTCGGCGCGCCAGCGCCAGGCCTCCTCGAAGCCGAGCCACACCACCTGGCCGGCGCCGGCCCGGCGCGCGGCGAGGACCGGGGCCGCGCCGTTGCCCTCGCGGCCCTGGACCTCGACCCACACCTCGCCCCCGGGGGCGGGCCCCGTGGCGCCGGCGTGCCAGGCGATCTGGGGCAGGTCGCGCCAGATCCGGGTGTTCTCGCTGTAGGTCGCGCGCAGGCGCAGCGCGGGCACCTGCGCGCCCTCGCCGGTGAGCGCCAGGCTCCAGCGCCCGTCGATCGCGGTGGGGCCGAGCTCGACGGGGAGCAGGGGCGCGAGGGCGTCGAGCACCGCGCCGCGGGGGTGGCTCGAGCCCGCGGCCACGATCAGCCCCAGGCCGTAGTCCTCGACCTCGCGCCGCAGCTGCGCGAGCCAGGTCGCGCTCACGTCCTGCGGGTCGACGTCGCCCAGGATCACCACGTCGTAGTCCGCGAGGTCGCCGGGGACGTGGTCGAAGAGCGTGTGCCCGGGGGTCGGCGCCTCGGGGGGCAGGTCGGGGTCGAGGTCGAGCAGCGCGAGCTGGAGCGAGAGCGCGGGCTCGGCGATCAGGACCTCCTTCAGGTAGCGGTACTGCCAGCGCGGCGAGCCCTCGACGTAGAGCACGTGCAGGCGGCCGTCCTCCCGCGCGGGCCTTGGCCGAGGCGCGGGCGCGGGGGCCTGGGTGACCGTGCCCTGGCTCGTCGCGGGCGCCTCGCCGACCTGCCAGCCGGAGGAGACCAGGGCCGCGGCCGCGGCGGTGAGGCCCAGGAGCCCGGCGGCGACCCAGGCCGCGCGGCGCAGGGGCCGCGGGCGCGCGGCGGGCTCGGCGCGCACGAAGCGGGTGCCGGCGCAGCCCGGGGCGGCGCAGGCGCCGTGGGCCTCGACGCACTCGGCGTGGTGGGGGGCGAGGCACTGGCCGCAGTAGACGCTGCCCTCGAGCTCGAGCCGGTCGTGGCAGTAGGTGCAGCGCAGGCGGACCTCGAGCTCGGCGCCGCCGGGGGCGTCGCCGTCGGAGGCTTCGACGCGGGGCGCACTCTCGCTGCCCAAGGCCGCGAGGAACGCGTCGCGGGCGCTGGGCGCCAGGGTGGGGACGGGGTCCTCGGCCCACAGGGCGCCGGCGACCGCGAGGGCGGCGGCCTCGGTGGTCGGCAGGGCGTCGTCGTGCTCAGGCGAGCTCATGGCGCAGCTCCTCGGGGTCGATCCCCCGCGCGCGAAGTTCGAGGGCGAGCTGGGCGGCGGCCTCCCGCAGCCGGGCGCGGGCGGTGGGCACCGAGCAGCTCAGGGTCGCGGCGAGGTCGGCGAGGGTCGTGCCCTCGAGGTGGCGCAGGGCGAGGACGCTGCGCAGCTCGGGGTCGACGGCGGCGAGGGCCTCGCGGGCCAGGGCGCGGCGCTCGGCGCGGCTGACCTCGTCGGCGGCGGAGGGGGCCAGGCCGCGCCGGGCCTCGACCTGCGCCTCCCGCGCGCCGCGGGCGGCGGCGCTGCGGGCGCGGTCGAGGGCCACGTTGCGCGCGATCCCCAGGAGGTAGCTGCGCAGGCTCGCCGGCTTCTGCAGCTTGTCGAAGCGCTCGCGCAGGCGGAGGAACGCCTCTTGCACGGCGTCCTCCAGGTCGAGCTCCGGACCCAGGGTCCGGCTCAGGAGCTGGGCGACCTCCGGGGCGTGGCGGTCGTAGAGCTCGCCCCACGCCGCGAGGTCGCCCTCCCGCGCGCGCGCGATCCGCTCCGCCTCCGTTCCCGCCTCAGCCACCGTGGGCATTCTGCCTCCCCGGACTCCGCGCGCGCCCGCACCCTGGGACGAGGCCGGCGCCGAGAACGGAAAGGACTCGCGCCGCGGTCGGCCTAAGTCTCTGTGCAGTAGGTCCCTAGGGGTGCGTGGGCGCGTGGGCGACGGCGCTCGGGGGCGAGGGTGCGGGACCGACCTCGTCTCTAAGTCCCGTGAGTTCGACGCGCGCGCGTTCTCGTGCGGGAACGTCTGGGGTGCGCGTCGGGGCCGACCGGGCGCGCGGACGTCCCTGGGGTGTGAACGTTGGGGGGCGACCGGCGGCGTGGACGTCCCTAGGACGTGAACGTTCGGGGTCGACCGGGAGCGCGGACGTCCCAGGACGGGAGCGCTCGGGGTCGACCGGGGAGCGTGACGTCCTCTCCTTGGGACGAGAACTGTTGGGGGTCGACCGGGGCGGGACGTCCCAGGACGTGAACGGTGGGGGTCGACCGGGAGCGCGGACGTCCCTGGTGTGAACGTTGGGGGTCGACCGGGCACCGCGACGTCCCTGGGGTGAACGTTGGGGGTCGACCGCGCGCGGACGTCCCTGGTGTGAACGTTGGGGGTCGACCGGGAGCGCGGACGTCCCTGGGGTGTGAACGTTGGGGGTCGACCGGGAGCGCGGACGTCCCTGGGGCGTGTTCAGCGCCGATTTCCTGTGAAGCGCGGCGTCCCCGGCGCGTCTCGAGGCCACCCTCAGCCCGGCGGGCGCCCATGCCCGTACCCGGTTCGTCTGGCAGCTCCCTAAATGGCTGGGTAGGGAGGCTTCGCTGCTCCCGGTCTGTGCGTCCCTCCACCTCTCCGACGCTGAGGGGTCTAGCAGCGCGGCTGAGCGTCCGCGGAGCTCGCCAGCGCGTGGACGGCTCCGCAGAGTACGAAATGGGTCGAACACCCCTCCGTCTGAGGAAGGCTGGCAGGACGCACACACCGGGAGCAGCAAGCTGCTCCCCTACGAGCGTTGGGGGAGCGTGCGCAGGCGCAGCGGTGCGCGATCGGCCGCCGCGAGGCAGCGCCCCGAACGCGCTCAGGCGCAGCGGTGTCCGACGCATTCCAGGCGCAGCGGCGGCTGATCGCGCGTAGGGCGCGAGGTAGCCCCGAACGCGCTCAGGCGCAGCGGTGCCCGAACGGCCGCCGCGAGGCAGCGGCCTCCGAACGCGCTTCAGGCGCAGCGGTGTCCGATCGCACCCAGGCGCAGCGGTGCCCGATCGGCGCCGCCGCAGGCAGCGCCTCGAACGCGCTCAGGCGCAGCGGTGTCCGATCGCACCCCAGGCGCAGCGGTTCGATCGGCCGCCGCGAGGCAGCGCCCCGAACGCTCAGGCGCAGCGGTGTCCGATCGCACCCAGGCGCAGCGGCGGCCGATCGCGCGCGCGAGGCAGCGCCCGAACGCGCTCAGGTCGCAGCGGTGTCCGATCGCACCCAGGCGCAGCGGCGGCCGATCGCGCGGGCGCGAGGCGGTGCCCGATCGCGCACAGGCGCAAGCGGTGCCGTCCGATCGCACCAGGCGCGCGGCCGATCGCGCGGGGCGAGGCGGTGCCCGATCGCACAGGCGAAGGGTCCGATCGTACCCAGGCAGCGGCGCCCAGACCGCACCCCGTAGCGGCGTCCGATCGCGCGCAGGCGGTGCGCGATCGCGCGGGTCAGAGCCCCGCGAGCGCCAGGGTGTGGAGCTCGCGCGCCTCCGCGCGGCGGTCGCCTTCGGGGAGCCAGGTCGCGAGCAAGCCGAGTTGGGCCTCGAGCTGGGCGCAGGTCGCCTCGTCGAGGAGCGCGATCCCTTGCCCCGCGAGTCGGGTGCGGGCCAGCAGGCCGGCCTGGGTCTCGGCGGCGGCCACCGCGGCCTCGATCCGCGTCGAGGCGTCGCCCCAGGGCGGGTCGAGCGCGCGCGCCCGCGCGAAGCGCAGCCCGGCCTGCTCGGCGTAGATCCGAGCCTCGGGTCCGCGGGCGAGGGCGCCCTCCAGGGCCGCGAGGCCGTGGGCGAGCTCGAGCTCGACCTGGTCCGCGAGGACCTCGCACAGCGCGGCGTGGGTGTGCGCGGCGTGCAGGCGCACGTCGTCCTGGGGCAGCCAGCGCAGGAGCAGGCTCAGGCGATCGAGGGCCAGGGCCTGCGCGCCGCGGTCGTCGCCGCGCAGCGCGTGCTGGGCCTGGACCTCGAGCTCGACCGCGGCGTAGGAGGCGTGCACTCGGAGCTCCGCCAGGTGGCCGCGGGTGAAGCCGTCGCGACCGGCGAGGCGCGCCAGGTCGGTCTCCACCGCCCGCAGCCCCAGGACGCTCGTGCCCCTCGCGGCGCCCTCCCCTCGACCCAGCAACGCCCGATCGAGGCGGTCGAGGGCCGCCTGGAGCGCGCGGTCGGCCTCGGACAGGGAGCGCAGTCGGCGCCCTTCTCGGTTGGCGACCTCCAGGCGACGCAGCGCCTCGCGGCGCCCGGGGTGGATCGAGTGGGCGTCCTCCAGGGCGACGAGCAGCGCGCGCAGCGCGTCGCGGTCGTCGCAGCGCGGGGTGGGGGTCTCGAGCAGCCGACGCGTGGCCTGGACGCACTCGACCCGGTGCACCAGGTCGGTGAGCCGCGGGGCCAGGGCGCCGCGCAGGGCGATCGGGTAGCGCCGGCGCGCTTCGGCGAGGGCGGACTCGGCCGTGTCCTGGTCGCCGCGCCGGAACGCGTCCTCGGTCGCGTCCAGCGCCGCGGTGGCCTCCGCGAGCAGGTCCGGACAGCCGCCCTCGCGCCGGTGCTCGGCGCGCACGCTGGCCACGAGGTTCAGCAGGGTGCGCGCGTGGAGCTCTCCCTCGCCGTCGGTCTCCCAGCGCCAGGCCTCGTCGAAGCCGAGCCAGGCCACACGACCGGCGCCGGCCGCGCACAGCGCGAGGAGCGGCGCGGAGCCCGGCGCCTCCAACCACACCGCGCTCCCCGGCCGCGCCCGCGCGGCGCCCGCGTGCCAGCCCAGCGCGGGCAAGGCGTCCCACGCGCGCAGGTTCTCCGCGTGGGTCGCGCGCAGGCGCAGGCTGGGCGACTCGGCGCCGGCGCGGGTCAGCCGCAGCCGCGACCGCTCGGCCACCGGGGCGTCGTCGAGCTCGACCGGGAGCACGGGCGCCAGGGCACGCTGCAACGGGTCGCGCGCGTGTCGCGGCCCGGCGACGAGTACCAGCCCCAGGCCGCGCGCCTGGACCTCCCTCAGCAGGTGGTCGACCCAGGCCGCGCCGACGTCGGCGAGGGCCACGTCCCCCAGGATCAGGACGTCGTAGGGCGAGAGGTCGATCGGCACCGCGTCCAGGGCCGCGCTGCTGGGGGAGGACGCCTCCCGCGGGTGCCAGCCTTCGCCGCCTTCGAGGAGCACGGTGTCGAGGCTCAGCCCGGGCTCTCCCGCGAGGATCTGCTGCGCCGCGCGGAAGTGCCAGCGCGGCGCGCCCTCGACGTAGAGCACCCGGCGCGGGGCGACGGCGGGCGCCTGCTCCGCTGCGGTCGTCGGCGTGGCGGCCGGAGGAGAGCCGAGGGCGGAGGACCCCCACAGCGCGGCGGCGACCAGGCTCGCCGCGAGGGCCAGCCCTGCGGCGAGGTCGTGGCCGCGGCTCCAGTCCGCCCCGAGCCGGCCGTCCACGACCTGGCGGTGGCCGCAACCGGGGGCCGCGCACGCCCCGCCTCGGCGCGCGCAGCGCGGGTGGTGCGCCGCGAGGCAGCGCGCGCAGGCGACGCTGCGCTCCCGCGCCAGGGTGCGCGCGCAGGCGGCGCAGCGCAGGCGCAGGTCGAGCTCTGAGGCAGCCGCGGGGGTCATGCTCCGACCGTAGCCCGCGCTGCGCGCGAGCACAAAGCCCGCGTCGCGGAGCCCGTCGCGAGCTCAGCGCGGCGTGGAGGGCTGGGATCAGCGAGCTGCTTCACCTCTAGCTGTGCGGTGACACTGCGGTGCGGGAGCGCGTGTTGCTCGCTACGTTCTCGGTCCTGCGTTTGCATTCGGACTCCGCGTGCACCCTGGCCCCGAAAGAGAAGGCCGGCTTGGGCCACGTGCTGCAGCTACCGACGGTTCTGGCGGATCGCCTCCAGGCACAGCACGGCGACGGCGGTGGTTCCGACGCGCCCGTAGAGGCTGCCGCAGAGCCCGGCGGACGGCCAATGCGTGGTGGAGTCTCCCCAGTCGGGGATCGAGCGCAGGGCCGCGAGGACCGCGATCAGGTCCTCGGCCCAGCGCTGCGCGGCGTCGGAGCCGTCGAGCTCCCGCGCGACGAGCAGGGCGAACAGCGGCTCGTGCGCGCTCGGGTCGAGGGGCACGCCGTAGAGGTGCAGGCGCGCCGCCTGGAGCTCGGTGAGGTCCGGCGAGGACCCTGAGCGGGTGAGCCCGCCGACCACGGCGGCCAGCAGCAGGGGGACCCCAGGCGCTTCGTCGGGGTGGTGCCAGGTGAGGGTCACTCCGTCGCCGGGGGCGGCATAGCCCGCGCCCCGCGGGGGCTGGAACAGCGCCGTCAGGAAGCGCCGTCCGGCTTGCCGCGCCCGCTCCAGGCGAAAGGGCTCTTCGATCGGCGTCTCGCGGGTGAGCGCGGCGTCGAGCGCCGTGACCGCGAAGGCCGTCGAGAGCGAGTTGGGGCGCAGCTCGACGTCCAACTGCCAGCCTCCCTCGGACCCGCGCAGGACGAGGAGGCGCTCCAGGTAGCGACCCGTGGCGTCGCGCAGCTTGGCGTCGTCGGGATACCGCGCGCAGAGCTCGATCGCCGCCCAGGCAGCAAGCGTGTACGAGAGGTGGCGCGCGCGCGGCGGGTCCGGATCCCGGGGAACGGGGGTGTAACCCATCCGCCGCCACTGCTCCTCGCTCTCGAAAGCCAGCACGATCCTGGCTCCTTCCTCGCGCAGAGCCCAGCAGCCCCTGACCCAGGGGCGGGCCGCCGAGAGCGCGGCGCGGACCTCCCTGCTAGGGGCAGGGTCGGCCAAGAGCGCCAGGGTCGCGAGGGCAGACGCGCCTGAGGCCCCGTCGCCCGACCAGGTCCCATCGCTCTTCTGTTCCTTCAGCAGGTACGCCTGACCCGCTGCGATCATTGCGTCCAGGGGGACGTCGCTCGGCGGGAGTGGGCTCGCCGGTTCGGTGGGCGTCGTCGACTCGACCACGACGAAGGGCCAGTCTGCGGCCGCCGGTGTCACGAGGTAGCCTCCGGCGGGCTCCGAGACCACCCCGGCACCCACCGCGCGGGCCGCCTCCCGCAGAGCTTCGAGCCACGTCGCGCTCGCGAGCTCGAGGTTGACCTCGCCTTCGACCCGCGGATCGACCGCGACGGGGGCGTCGCCGTAGGAGGCGAGGTCGGAGGCGAGGGACCGCACCGAGCCCTTGAGCCGCCAGGAGCGGGTCGTGACCAGCGCCTCGGCGGCATGGGACACCTCCGGAGCAGGCCGGGTGAGCGCGTGCAGGGCTGTCCGCAGGAAGGCGTGCAGCGCGTCGTCGCTCCAGGGCTGCGCCAGGTCGAAGCCGACCCACAGCACCTGACCTTCGCCGCGGGTGGCGAGGGCCAAGACCGGCGCGGGATCGTCGCCGCTGGCCACGGCCAGGACCTCCGTCTCGGCGCGCGCCCTGCGTGCGCCGGCGTGCCCCGAGAGTTGCGGCAGCGCTGCCCACGCCTCCCAGCTCCGCTCCCAGGTCGGAGCGACCTGCAGCACGGGGGCGCGGCGGCCAGCGGCGGTGAGCCTCAGGCGCCACGCGTCACCGCGGACGCCCTCCGGGGCCACCTCGACCGGCAGCAGACCGGAGAGCTCGCTGTGCTCGAGCTCTGCGCTGAGCTCGCCAGCCAAGACCAGGCCCACTCCGTGGGAGCGCACTGCGCTCCTTAGCTCGAGCAGCCACAGCGCGTGGAGCTCGGGCTCGCGCTGGAGGGGCCCGAGGACGACCACGTCGAAGTCCGTCGGGCGCGGAAGCAGGAGAGGCTCGGGCGAGCCCCCGGCCGCGCGGCCGCGGACCGTCAACGCCACCGTGGGGTCCGTACCCAGGGCCTTCACGACGCGCTCGGCCCGATCGGTGCCCAGGACGTCGACGTAGAGCACGCGCGAGATCCCGCGATAGGTCGCCGGGAGATCCGCGGCGGGCGCCGCCAACGGAGACGCTGCGGGCGCCGGAACGTCGGGCGGTGGAGCGTCGGCCTCGAAGGCGAGCTGCTGCCCGCCGAGCGCGAGCCCCAGACCTACCAGGAGCAGCGCGGCGACTCGACCCCAGCGGGGCCCAGAGGCCGCGGAGGTCACGGTCAGCGGCTCGGGGCGGACGAAGCGCTTGCCGCCGCAGCCGGGCGCGGCGCAGGCGCCGTGGGTCTGGACGCACTCCGGGTGGTGGGGGGCGAGGCACGCGCCGCAGTGAAGGCCTGCGTTGGAGACGAGGGCGTCGTGGCAATAGGTGCAGCGCAGGTGGAGGTCCAGGTTGGTCGGGACCTGAGGCGCGGGTGGAGGGGGGGAAAGCCCGGGCTTCTTGGGAGCGGGGTCGTCCGGCTGAGGCATGCACTCAGCCTAGCGCCGGCCTGCGGGGACCGCCGCACACCGGGCTTCCAGGGTGAGCCGGGCGCCCGTCGCGAGCTCAGCGCAGGCAGCCCACGAGCTAGGCGCCGTCGTCGGGGAACCGGGCCAGCACGCGGCGCTCGCCGCGCTCGACGTGCGCCGCGTGGACGGTCGGCACGCACGCGCTCTGGCGCAGGTTCAGGTCGTCGAAGGGGAAACGCGGGAAGGCGTGCTTCGTGCCCTCGAGCTCGGGGAAGGCTCACCGCTGCGCACGGCCCGCGCTAGGATCGCGCGCGAGCGAGGTGCGCCATGGCCAAGAAGAAGACCGGCGGCGAGGCCGCGAAGAAGAAGGCGACCAAGAAGCAGGCCGCGCCGAAGAAGAAGGCGACGCGCAAGAAGAAGGCGGCGGCCGGCGAGCGCGGGCTCGCGCCGGCGGAGCTGCTCGCGGGGGAGCCGAGCCCCGAGTGCGAGACCCTGGCCCAGGCGGTCGCAGAGGACGGCGGCGCCGTGCTCGCGCGGTTCAAGGACCCGCTGGGCGGGGGCTGGCAGCTCCTGGCCGCGCTCCCGGTGGAGAAGGTCGTGCCCGCGCCCTTCCAGCGCGACCTCTCGGACACCCACGTCAAGAAGCTGCAGGCGGTGATCGACCGCCTCGACCGCTTCCTCGACCCGATCGTGGTCGTGCGCACCCTGAGCGGCGACTACTGGACGCCGAACGGACACCACCGGCTGCAGGCCATGACCCGGCTCGGCGCCAAGGCGATCACCGCGCTGGTCGTGCCCCAGTTCGACGTGGCGTATCAGATCCTGGCGCTCAACACCGAGAAGGCCCCCGGGCTCAAGGAGCGCGCGCTGGAGGTGATCCGCCTGGCGCGGGAGCTGGCCACGATCGGGCCGGCGCAGGAGGCGGACTTCGCCGTGCAGTTCGACAGCGCCTCGCTCCTGACCCTGGGGGTGTGCTACGAGCAGCAGGCGCGCTTCTCGGGCTCGGTCTACGAGTCGCTGCTCAAGCGCTGCGACGACTTCCTGGACCAGCCCCTGAGCGAGGCGCTCGAGGTGCGCGAGGCCCGGGCGCAGGCGGTGTTCCGCGTGGACGCCCTGGTCGTCGCCGCCGTCGAGGCGCTCAAGGCGCGCGGGTTCCAGAGCTCGTACCTCAAGCCCTTCGTCATGGGCAAGCTCAACCCGCTCAAGGGCAGCCGGGGCAAGGTCGAGTTCGACGCCACCTTCGCCACCCTCGAGGCCAAGGCCGCCGCCTTCGACCCCGCCTCGGTCAAGCAGGGCGAGGTGTAGGCGGACTGTCGGGAACCACGTCACCCTGGCCGGGGGCGCTCCGCGGGGCCGGGGGTTAGGTCGGGCGTCGGGTTTGCTTTCGGAGGGGCCGTGTCGACCCTCGGCTCCGGCTCCTGGACCTCCGCGCGGAACGCGGCGGGCTTTCGTCTGCGCCGCGCGCTGCGCTGGTCGCTGGGGCCGCCGCGCCTGCGGCAGGAGCCCAAGGGCCGGCTGTTCAGCTACCTCGAGGACCCCCGCGCTGCCGACGCGCGAGAGCGCGAGCTGCGCGAGCGCTACGCCCTCGAGCCGCTCAGGGAGCGCTCGCGGCGGATCGACTACCAGGAGAACCTCTACCTCCTCGACCTGCTCGAGGGCGCGCTCCCCGGGCAGCGCTTCGTGCCGGGGACCCGAGCGCTGGACGTGGGCTCCAAGAACTGGAGCTACGTGTTCGCGCTCCAGCGCTTCCTCGCCGCGCGCGGCGCGGAGCCCCTCGAGCTGCACGGGGTCGAGGTCGACGCCCACGTCGTCTACTGGACCCTGCGCTCGCGCAAGGACCTGGCCCAGGCCTACATGGCCCAGACCGGCAACGAGGCCTTGCGCTTCTGGTCGGCGGACGTGCGCGAGCTCGAGCAGGGCGAGTTCGACCTCGTGACCTGGTTCTACCCGTTCCTCACCCGCGAGGCGCTCCTGGGCTGGGGGCTCCCGCTGTCGCTGCTCGAGCCGCGCGGCACGCTGCAGGCGGTCGTGGACCGCGTGCGCCCCGGCGGGCACCTGCTGCTCGTGACCCACACCCTGCGGGAGCTCGGGCTGCTGATCGAGCTCGAGCCCCCGGGCCTCGAGCTCGTGCGCCGCGGGCCGGTCCAGAGCCAGCTCGTGCCCTACTGGCCGCGGACCCAGGAGCGCACGGCGAGCCTCTACCGCCGCGGCTGAGCTACTTGGCGCCCTCGAGGCGCGCGCGCAGGGCAGCCGCCTGGGCGCGGAGGTCCCCGTGGTGCGGCTCGAAGCCCGCGAGCAGCGCCTGGGCGTCGGCCTCGCGCCCTGCCGCCGCGAGGGCCTCCGCCTCGAGCAGGGTGATCAGCTCGGGCTGCTCCTCGCGCTTCCACTTCGGCCCTGGCTCCGCGATCTGCGCGAGGACCTCCTCGGCGCGCCCGCGGCGCAGGAGCTCCTCGTAGATCGCGCGCAGGCTCTGCAGGTCCAGGTTCTGGTTGGCGAGGAGCTTCTGCACGGCCTCGGCGCCCTTGGCGTCGCCCAGCTCCTCGATCCCCAGCGCCGCGAGCCCGGTCAGCGCGTAGCGCGAGTTGTCGTAGCGGTAGGCCGCCGCGCCGAGCTTGGCCGCCTCCTGAGGGTGCCCCGCGGCGAGCAGGCAGCGCACGTGCAGCTCGAGGGGCTGGTAGAGCCGGGGGTGCTCCTCGTTGAGCGCCTTGATCCGGGCCAGGGCCTCCTCGTAGCGCGCGTCGGCGTAGTCGCAGGCCGCGAGCACGTAGCGCGACACCACCTCCTGCGGGTCCCGAGCCAGGACCGCCTCGGCCGCCTCCCGGGCGCTGGCGAAGTCGCGGGCGTCGAGCGCCCACAGCGCGGGGAGCGCGGCCAGGGGCGGAGGCAGCTCGCCGTAGCCGTCGAGGGCCATGAGCGCGCGCGCGGCGCCGCCGGGGTCGGCGCGGGCGCGCTCCACGCTGGCCTTGAACCCGTCCGACGCGCGGCCGACCCGGGGGACCACGTTGCGCACGTCGCCCAGCGGGCGCGGGGCCTGGGTGCTGGTCAGGTAGAAGATCCCCAGCGACGCGCGCTGGAGCGGGCCGCTGGGGTGGGCGCGGTGGACCGTGAGCGCGTAGGTGCCCGGGCGCAGCGGGAGCTCCGGGTCGTCGACGCGCCACACCAGGTCCTCGTCGCGGCCGGGTCCGCGGGCGACGCGGTCGGCCTGCAGCGGGTCCGTGAGCTGCGGCTCGCCCTGGCGCAGGTAGAGGTCGAGGTCCTCCTGGGCGCCGCGGACCCGGGCCCAGAGCGCGGTCGCGCCCTGAGGGACCTGGAGGGTCAGGGTCAAGCCCAGGCTGCCCTCCGGGAGGTTCAGGTGCGCGAAGGTGCTGGTCTCGATCGGCGACTTGAAGTGCGAGGTCGCGATCCGCTTGGGCAAGGGCTTGAGCGGGTCGTCGAGCA
Source organism: Planctomycetota bacterium (assembly GCA_041402045.1). Classification (GTDB taxonomy): domain Bacteria; phylum Planctomycetota; class J058; order J058; family J058; genus JAGQRJ01. The sequence continues at coordinate 48,815 of JAWKSZ010000035.1, forward strand.
GCCCGACCCGCGCCGGGGGCCGCGGGCGCTCGACCGCCGGCTGCGGCGCGGGGGCCGTCGGGAGCTCCGGCTCGGGCGGCGTCGGCTCGGGCGGCGTCGGCTCGGGAGGCGTGGTGACCTCCGGCTCGGGGGGCGGCGGCTCGGGCTCCGGGTCGGACGGGGCGACCGCCGGCGCGGAGGGCTCGGGGTCGACCTGCGCGGCGCGCGCCGGCTCGGGCGAGCTCCCGCTGCGCAGCCACAGCACCGCGCCCAGCACGATCACCACGGCGGTCATGGCCAGCGACGCGAGCTTGAGCCCGAGCGGCGCCCCCTCGGGGCGCGCCTCGAGCCAGGCCTCTAGCTCGGCGGCCATGACCTCGGCGCTGGGGAAGCGGTCGGCCGGGCGCTTGGCCAGCGCCCGCTGCACGATCTTGTCCAGCGCCGCGGGGAAGCCCTGGGCGCGCAGCGAGGGCGGGCGCTCCTTGGCGACCTTCTGCATGAGCTCGTTGGCGGTGGCCGCGGTGAAGGGCGGCGTGCCCACGAGCAGCTCGTAGAGCATGACGCCCAGGCTGTAGACGTCGGCGCGGCCGTCGACCTCCTTGTGCCGCCCCGCGGCGAGCTCGGGGGGCATGTAGTAGGGGGTGCCCAGGGCGGTGCCGCTGCGGGTCAGGTCGCCCTCGGCGTCGACCACCTTGGCCAGGCCGAAGTCGAGCACGTAGGTCTTGGCCAGCTCGCGGTCCACGATCACGTTGCCGGGCTTGAGGTCGCGGTGCAGCACGCCGCAGGTGTGGGCGTAGCCCACGGCGCGCAGGACCTGGACCAGGAGCCGCACCGCCGTGCGCGGGGCCAGGCTGCGCTGCTTGATCAGCTCCTTGAGGTCGCTGCCCTCGACGTGGTCCATGACGTAGTAGGGGTACTCGCCCAGCCGCCCGCAGTCGTAGACCCGCACCAGGTTCGGGTGGCAGAGCTTGGCCATGACCTCGACTTCGGTGCGGAAGCGCTGCTGCTTGGTCCCGCTCAGGCTGTGCAGGACCTTCAGCGCGCGCAGGTCGCCCTGGTCGCTCTGGACCTTGTAGACCGCGCCCATGCCGCCCTTGCCCAGCTCGCCGACCACCGTGTAGTGGCCCACGCGGTCGCCCGGGGCGAGGCCCGCGCCGTCGCCGCCCCCGGGGCCGCTGGGGCGGCTGTTGCTCGAGGTCGAGCGGAAGCGGCTGGTCTGGGAGTTGAGCAGGCCCTGGGTCGGGAAGCGGCCGCTGCCCTGCGGGGTATAGCTCATGGCCGGGTGCGCGCCGGAGGCCTGAGGGGGGACCGGGAAGCCGCCCGAGCCCGGGGCGGGGAACCCGCCCGACGGCGGGGTGAGGGTGAACGCGCCCGACGCCTGCGGGCTGGGCAAGGGCGCCAGGACCCCCGAGCTCTCAACGGCCTGGAGCGGGTGCCCCGGCTGGCCGCACCCCGGGCACGCGCCGTGGGGGGGCGCCGCCAGATAGCAGCGCTGGCAGCGCCGGCAGCTCCGCGCGCGCTGGCGCAGCTCCTCGCGCAGGGGCTCCAGCCGCCGACCGAGCACGCTCAGGAGCTGGTGCTCGAGGGAGAGTTGGCCGCCCTGGGCCTGGGCCTGGGCGCGCGCCGTCCGCAGCCGGGTCAGGTCGCCCGGCGTCAGAACGGAGCGTTCGACGACCAGGTGCTCCCAGAGTGCCTCGACGGCGGCGTTCACACGGGCCCCTCGCCCGGTCGGGGATCCGCCGGGCTCATCCAAACCTAGCCGCTGCCAGCGGTTCGGTCCATGTCCCCGCGCTCGCGGGCCGGCGCTGGTCCCGCGCCCCAACGGGTGTAGCCTAGACCCTTCACGCACCGCAACGGCGTGCACGAGGAGCCATGGCTGGGCGCAACACGTTTCGGATCCTGAACATGGTCGGAGACCCGCTGCACGCGGGCATGATCGCCTGGCTGCTCGACCCCAAGGGCGAGCACGGGATCGGCGATCGACTGCTCGCTCAGCTCGTCGACTTCCTGCGCCAGCACCAGGTCTACTGGCCCGGCCCCGGCAAGATCCTGGGGGAGACCCTGAGCGAGGTCCGCAGCGGGAAGCGCGTGCAAGAGATCCTGCTCACCGCGCAAGGGGACACCGAGCTGCGGGTGATCGTCGGCGGCCACGAGCCCGGCGCGAGCGAGGCCCTCGCGGAGCGCCGGGCCGAGGGCAAGCTCGCGGTGGGCATGGCCGTGATCCCGGGGGCGTTCAACGCGCGCCTCGCCGGGGAGAGCCCGATCTGGAGCGGCCTCGACCTGCTGCAGACGCTGCGCGAGGTCGTGGGCAAGGACGACCCCTACACCCAGACGGTGGCGCAGTACACCGAGCTGCTCGAGGACCTCGTGGGGCACCGCCGCGGCGAGCGCCCCTCGGGGGTCTACGAGCTCTCCGAGATCGTCAACAGCAGCGACCCGGGCTCCGCGTCCCACGCGCTCCTGGGGGTCGCCTTCGGCAACTTCGACGACGAGCCCGAGGGCGACGAGGCGTTCCCCAACGAGCCCGAAATGAACCTGGAGCAGGAAATGCTCCCCTCCGACGACATGTCGCGGGTCTACATGGTTCGCAAGCTCCTCGGGCGCGGCGGCCACGGCTACGTGTTCGACGTGGGGATCGAGGGCGAGCAAGAGTTCGAGGGCTTCCTGCGCCCGGTCACGGAGGCGGTGCTCAAGATCGCGCGGCCTGGGCACGAGCCTCAGCTCCTGCGCGAGGCCGAGGTGTATCAGGTCTCCAACCGCGGCATGGTCAAGCTCCTCGACACCGGGACCGCCAACGACGCGCCCTACCTCGTGCTCGAGAAGCTGCACCCCCACCCCGGCGCGCGCTTCGGCACGCGGCAGGTCGACGTGGCCACCGCGATCGACGTGTTCGTGAACCTGCTGGAGGTCCTGCGCGGGATCCACGCGGACCGAAAGCGCCCGCTCCTGCTGCTCGATATCAAGCCCGACAACCTCATGCTGCGCATGTCCAACGCCGAGGGCGAGATCCACGACGAGGAGTACCTCACCCGGATCTCGACCGGGGCCTACGAGCCGGTGTTCATGGACATGGGGATCGCTCGGGATCGGCGCGAGGTGGACCGCGCGGGGGGCAAGCTCGACAAGCTCGAGGGCACCCCGGCCTACCTCCCGCCGGAGGCCTACCCCTCGTTGAACACCGACAGCCTGGGGGTCGTGTCCGAGGCGGTGGACGTCTACGCGCTGACCCTCTCCTTCTACGAAATGCTCACCGGGGCCCGGGCCTACGAGCACCGCGGGGTCTACGAGCTCAAGGGCCAGGAGCTCCTGTTCGAGCTGGTGGACTTCAAGTTCGAGCGGGTGGACCCGGTGGACACCCGTCGGATCCACCGCAGCATGGTGGACGGCGTGCACGAGGTGCGCGAGATCCTGCGCGCGGGGTTGCACCCGGACCCCGACCTGCGGGCGACCGCCCAGCGCCTGTTCGACATGTGCAAGGCCGCGTTCAAGGTCGTCGAGCGCCGCACCAAGGACCTCGAGGGCTACCGCTTCGACGCGGTCAAGGGCCTGCGGGTGTGGCAGACGCGCTTCCCCCGGATCAAGCCCGAGCGAAACCTGTACACTCGCTGACCCGAGCCGGGCCCCTGCGGTCCGCCGGTCGACGGGGGGCGCCGTGAGCGACGAGGGTGAGTTCCTCCTGGGGCGCTGGGACTGCACGTCCTGCGGGACCCGGGGCGTGCTGGGCGACGCCTACTCTTGCTCGGGCTGCGGCGCGCCGCGGCCCGACGACGTCGAGTTCTACCTCCCCGACGACGCCGAGGTGATCGAGGACGCGGCGGGGATCGCCGCCGCGAGCGCCGGCCCGGACTGGCAGTGCGCGTTCTGCGACCGCTGGAACCCGGCGACCGACGCCGGCTGCGGCTCCTGCGCCGCGAGCCGCGCCGACTCCGAGCGCCGGCAGACGACGGGGGCGGTTGCGCCGCGCCCGGTCAAGCCGCGGCCCGTCGCCCAGCGCGCGCGCGTCCAGGTCCACGCCCGCTCGCCCCTCCCGCGCGCGGTGTGGGTCGGCTGCGGGCTCGCGGCGCTGACGCTCCTCGCGGGCTGCCTGATCTTCGGGCTGGTGCGCCGCAGCCAGCTCGCCGCCTACCAGGCCGCCGTCGCCGCGCAGCGCGAGGTCGTCGCGGAGAAGCACCGGGCGTATCAGGAGGCGAGCGCGCCGCTGGCCGCGGCGAGCCGCGAGCTGGCCGAGGCCGAGGCCCGGCTGCGGGTCGCGCGGGAGGAGCTCGGCGCGGCGCGGGACGCGCTGGCGCGCACCACGGCGCGCCTCGGCGCGCTGGCGCAGGCGCCGGAGCGCCCGATCCGCGCCCACCGCTGGGAGGTGCGGATCGCGCAGGAGCGCTGCGAGGCGGTCCCCGGCGAGGGCTGGGAGACCCCGCCGGGCGCGGTCGAGGTCACGAGCACGCCGAGGCAGCACCACACCGAGCGCGTGCTCGACCGGGTCGAGACCCGCTACCGCACCGAGCGCTACCAGGAGCAGGACGGCTTCGACACCGAGACCACGACCGAGCGCGTCGCCGCCGGCACGCGCCAGGTCCAGGACGGCTACACCGTCGAGAACCTGGGCAACGGGCGCTTCAAGAAGACCCCCAAGTACCGCACCGAGACGGTCTACGAGACGCGCACGAAGACCCGTCAGGTCCCGCGCTACGTCGAGCGCACCCGCCAGGTGCCCTACGACGAGGAGGTCTACCGCGACGAGCCGGTGCTGCGCCCGTGGTACGCCTACGTCACCTGGCGCTGGAGCGCCGCCGAGCCGCGGGTGCGGCGCGGGGTCGGGCCCGAGCCCCTGGACCCCGAGGGCGCGCCGCCGACGCAGGTCCCCCCCGCCCGCGGCGCGCTGCGCGCGACCGGGCGTCAGGTCGTCCTCAGCCTCGAGCTCGGCGGACCCGAGGCGCCGGTGGCCGAGGTCTCACCCGAGCGCTGGGCCGAGCTCGCGGACGGGGTGACGGTGATCCACCTCGCGCCCGAGGTCCTGACCCTCCCCGAGCGCGACGCGCGGCGCGCGACCCTCGAGACCCAGCGCGAGCGCCAGACCGCGGCGATCCCGCCCTGGCCCAGGCGATCCCGCCCTCGAGGACCCCCTGCCCGCGCTGCGGGCCAAGCTCCCGCCGCTCGAGGAGCGCGCGCGGCCCTCTCGCGAGGCCCTCGAGGCGGCGCGCCTGGAGCTGGCGCGGATCGAGGGTGAGCGGCCGTAGGGCCCCGAGCTCCGCCACGTGAGGCCACCGAGCTCCGCCGAAGGTGAGCGGTCGTCGGCGTCGAAGAGAGAGTCGACCACCGAGCTCCGCCGGGTCCGTGAGCGTGCTCGGTCGAGGGTGAGCAAGAGACACCGAAGGCACCGAGCTCCGCTCGTCGACGTCGCCGTCGGCGAGCGCCAAGGAAGGGACACCGAGCTCCGCCTCGACGCCTCAGCCCGGCAAACGCCGTAGCCCGGTCGCGAAGGATCGAGCGACCGTCCCTGTCGGCGCGCTGGGGTGATCCCAGCGAGGGAGCTCCGTGAGAGGGATCGCGCCCTCGGAGACTCTGAGAGAGGAACACGGAAGACACGGAGGACGCGGAAGTCCCTGGTTCGAGGGCCACTCCCCCATGCCAGGCCAAACACGGAAGCTCCGCTGCTGAGGAAGCGCTTAGGCAAGAGAGAGAGAAAGGGCCGACGGGTCCACTCGGAGCTCGGGGGTCGAACTCGGTCTGCCAGGCGGGGGGTCTACGCGGCGCCGAGGTCGCCAGGCTGGGACGGAAAATCCCCTCGGGGGACGTGACGTACCGGGTCCCAGATCTGGCGATGGGGCGCTTGTGTGACGTTGGTTGTCCGCAGGCAAGGGACTTACGCTGTCATGTCTCAGGCGTTCGAGTTGCGCACGGGGGGGTGTATCTCAGGAGCGTCTCATGCGACTTACCGCCTTCACCGCCGCCCTCGCCGTCCTCGCCGTCTGCGCCGTCCAGGCCCAGGACACCCCGGTGATCCGCCGCGCGGACCGGACCTTCAGCCCGGAGCGGATCGAGGCCATGAAGGCCTACTACGTCGCCAACGCCACGGGGCCGAACCCGACCGACTGCCTGATCACCCTCAACGCCGGGTTGAAGATCCTCTACGACAACCCGAACCTGAAGCTCGGCGACTCGGTCGACCGCACCATGGCCGCCCTGCGCAACGCGCGGCCCATGCGCGCCGACAACTTCCGCACCCGGAACTTCCTCACCGAGCGCGCCGACGGCAGCTTCCGCAGCAACCGCGGCGGCGTGCTCCAGCCCGACAAGCTCGACCGCAGCGTGTGGGACTACGTGATCGGCACCGCGGCCGGGACCCCGGGCTACACGGTGTTCGGCTGCAGCCCCATGGACGGCTACCACAGCGTGCTCCTGATCCTGGACAACCGCGACGCCGACGCCCCCAAGGTCTACTGGGCCGACCAGTGGTCGACCAAGGGCGGCTGGAAGCTCTACTCCAGCAAGGAGGAGCTCGACGGCGAGATCACGCGCCTGACCCACAACTGGTGGCTCGGCAAGTTCAACTCCACCGGCCAGCGCTTCAAGACGCGCTGCCGCCTGTATCAACTGATCCCCGACGCGGCGAACGACCCCGGCTACAACCTGGCCACCGTGATCGGGACCCCGCACCGCGACAGCGCGCCGCTGCCCCTGCGCGAGGGCCCGCGCATGACCTACCCGGTCAAGACCGACGCCGCCGGCGAGCCGGTGCTGGCCTACCTCGGCGACCAGTTCGCGGTGCTCGAGCGGGTCGGCGACAAGAACCAGTTCGTGCGCCTGATCCTGCCCGACGGGACCACCGGCTGGGTGCCCTCGTGGTACCTCTCCTTCGAGACCAGCGACGACCCCGCGGTCAGCGGGCTGATCGATCAGCTCAACAGCCAGCCCAAGACCTACACCGTGGTCGGCGGCGACTCGCTCTCGAAGATCGCCAAGCGCTTCGACACCACCGTCAACGCGCTCAAGGCGCTCAACGGGCTGACCAGCGACCTGATCCTGGTCGACCAGGTCCTGCACCTGCCCCAGGCTTGATCCCGGGGCGCGACCTCGCGACCGACCTCGCGGAGCTGGGCGACGTGATCGCCGAGCTCCGCGACTGCATAGGGGCGCGGGTCGCCGCTCCCGAGCCGCCGGACTGGTGCGCGCGCCGGGGCTGGGACGGCTGGCTCCTGGCCCTGGACCCCGCGCGCCTCGAGCGCGCCGAGGCGCGCGGGCTGGCCGCGCTCGAGCTCGCGGACGCCCCCGAGAGCCTGCAGGCGTTGGTCGCGCGGGTCGAGGCGCTGACCGCGCTCCCCGAGCCCGAGGTCGAGGCGGCGCCCCTGCGCCGCGCGAGCGCGCGCAAGGCGCGCCAGGTCGCGGCGCTGGTCGAGCTCGCGCGGACCCTCGGGCCCTGCGCGCGGGTGGTCGACGTCGGCGCCGGCCGCGGGCACCTGACCCGCGAGCTGGCCCGTGGCCTGGGGGTCCCCGCGCTGGGGGTCGAGCGCAACCCGGAGCGCGTCGCCGCGGCCAGCGCCCTCGACCGCGGCGAAGGCGCGGCGTTCGAGGTGCGCGAGCTGGGGAGCGAGCTCGCCTTCGAGGCCGGCGACCTCGCCGTCGGGCTCCACGCCTGCGGGGCCCTCGGCGACCGCCTGGTCGCCGCCGCGGCGCGGGATCGCGCGCCGGTGCTCCTGGTCAACTGCTGCCTGCAGCACGTGGGGGACGCCGGGCGCGCGCCGCTCTCGGCCCAGGGTCGGGGGCTCGGCCTGCACCTCGGGCGCCGGGTGCTGGGGCTCACGAACCTCGTCGCCGGGCGGCGGCTCGTCGCGGGGGAGGCCGCGCAGGTCACCCGCGAGCGCGAGGCGCGCTACGGGCTGCGGCTGTTCCTGGCGGGGCGCGGGCTGACCCTCCCCCCGGGGGCGGAAATGCAGGGGCTCAACCGCCGCCACGCCCGGCGCGGGCTGGAGGCTCTGGCGCAGCGCGCGTGCGCGCGGCGCGAGCTCGCGCCCCCGACCCCCGCCGAGCTCGCCGACGTCGCGCCCCGCGCCGCCCGGGAGTTCGGCGCGATCCGGCGCCTGTCCTTGCCGCGCGCGCTGCTCGGGCGCGCGCTCGAGCTGGCGGTGGTCCTCGACCGCGCCCGCTGCCTGGAGGAGGCCGGCCACCGGGTCCGGGTCCAGGCCGTGTTCGCCCGCGACGACAGCCCGCGCAACCTGGGGATCCTGGCGAGCCTCGCGTGAGCCGGGGAAGGCCCGCTCCGACGTCGGGCGCAGCTTGCCTGCGCCGTCGACTCTCGCCAAGGTCTGCTGGCGAAGCTTCGCCGCAGGCGGGATCGCGCCGGCAATGGATGGGCGCAGGCAAGCTGCGCCCCTACACCGAGTGCACCGCGCCTTGGCGCGTCGCGCGTGAGCCGGGGACTGCTGTTCCGACGCGGCGGGCGCGGCTCGTCCGCCTGCCTCGACTCGTTGACGCGTCGGCGTGAGCCGGGGAGTGCCCGCTCCGACGTGGTGGGCGTGGCTCGCCCGCCCGCGTCGACTCCTTGACGCGACGGCGTGAGCCGGGGCCTCCCCGCTCCGCTGTAGGGGCGCAGCTTGCCTGCGCCCATCCCACCCCCGCCAAGACTTCGGCTTGGCGAAGCTCCGGAGCCAGCGCCGGATCGTTCGCCTAGTCGGTCCCGGGTTGGATCCACAGGAACAGCCCGCCGAGCACGCCTGCCGTGAAGCTCGCGATCGTGTAGGGCTCGTAGAGCGCGTTGTGGCAGAGGAACTCCCACCACGTGGGCTGGGGGCCCTCGTAGCTCTGGCCGTCGAACCACAGGTACCAGACCGCGTAGACCGCCACCGTGTCCGCGACCAGGAGCCCCACGATCGTGGCCGCGGTGGCCACGCCCTGGTAGCTCAGCCCGCGCCCGCCGGAGAAGGCCATGACGCAGCCCGAGACCACGGCGCCGTAGATCAGGGCCAGGAGCAGCGGCCGCACGCCCACGAAGACGGCGCAGGCGATCCACACCAGGGCCAGGGCGCCGGCGCTGAGGCTGGCCGCCGCGACCGCCTTGCGCAGCGAGCCCAGGGACGCACCGCACACCATGCAGTCGCCGGGCGACTCGTTGCGCAGCTCGCAGGCGGGGCAGACCCACACCGCCACGGCGTCAGGTCCGCGCGGGGGTTGGGCGCGGGCGCTCGGCCCAGGCGCGGCCGGCGTCCAGGCCCTGGGCCTCGAGCTTGGGCAGGATCTCGTGCTCGACGGTGGCGAAGAAGATCGCGGCGTAGTCCTCGTCGCTGAGGGTGCCCAGGTTCGGGGTGTCGGGGTCGGCGTCGATCTCGAGCTCCTTGCCGACCAGGGCCTCGACGGGGATCCCGCAGGCGGTGGAGGCCTCGAAGTCGCCCAGGGCCTGGGTCAGCGTGCGCTGCAGCCGCGTCCGCGACGCGTCGCTCAGCTCGGGCCACAGCGCGGCCAGCGCCTCCCAGCCGAAGGTCGCGTGCAGGTGCTCGTCGCGCAGGATCTGATCCGCGACCCCCTGGGGCAGCGGGTCCGTGGCCCGCAGCGCGATCGCCTCGAGCATGGGGCGCGAGAGGGTCTCGCCCAGGCAGCAGGCCACCAGGATCGCGCGGGAGGCCCAGGCCAGGAGCGGCTCGCGGGCGTCGCCCAGCGGCGGCGCCTTCCAGGGCGTGCGCGGCGAGGGCAGGCGCAGGGTGCGCGCGGTGGCCTCGGGGTCGATCGCCAACGCGGTCGCCGCGCAGAGCTCGGCGTGGCGCACCTCGTCGGTGATCAGCCGCGCCAGGCTGCCGAACAGGGTCAGGGGCACCCGGGCCACGCACAGGGCGTGAGCGACCTGGGTGAACTGGTGCACCGAGCCGTACTCGGCGCGGGCGCGGCCCGCCCACTGCACGGCCGCCGCGCGCCGCAGCTCCCGGGGGTAGCGCGCGGGGTCGAAGACCTCGGGGTCGGGCCAGGGCGCGCGGTGCACCTGGGCCCGGTGCATGGCCAGGAGCCGCTCCGAGCCGGCCTGGAGCAGGTCGGGGAGCGCCGGCTCGCTCACTTGCCTGGGGCCGGCTCGTCGCCCTCCGCCGGTTCCCCGGCGCCCGGGGCCTCGTCCGGCTCGGCGACGCCGTCAGGGCTCACGGCGCCCGAGTTGGTGCGCGGGGGCTCGACGAGGTCCTCGTCGGGCCCCGGGTTCACGCTGATCGGCTCGCGCTCCTCGGTGCAGCCCACGCTCAGGGCGGCCGGGGCGAGGAGCGCGCCCGTGATCGCGAGCTTCAGCGCGCGCCGGCGGCGCGGTCGTCGGTCCTGCATGGGGCCTCCTCGGCTACTGGTCGTCGTCGTCGGTCGGGTCGCGGTCGGGGCCGGGGTTGGCGGTGGGGGGCGGCACGTCCTCGTCGGGGGCCACGGGCTCGTCCTCCTCGAGGTCGTCCTCGGGGCCCGGGTTCACGTGGGGCTCGTCCTCGGGGCCGGTGTTGACGTGGGGCTCCTCCTCGAGCTCGTCCTCGGGTCCGGGGTTCACGGTGGGCTGCTCGCCGGACTCTCCCGAACCCTCCGCTTCGCCCTCGACCGGACCCGGGTTCGTGTGCGCCGGCTCGGGCTCGGAGCAGGCCGAGGTCAGGCTGACGGGGGCGAGGAGCGCGCCCGAGATCGCAAGGCGCAGCGCGCGACGACGACGGGGGTGACGGGGTTCCTGCATGGGGTCCTTCTCCGCAGAGGCGGGTTCGAGTCCGCCCAGGGTGACCGGGCGGCCGTCGTCGCGCCAGGGGCGACCTCGCGCTTGGGTCCCGGGCAGGAACGTGGTCCGATCGGGACGTGCTGCACCTGGCCTACAGCCCGCTCTACTCCGCCGGGATCTCCCCCGACGCGCGCTTCCCCCGGGCGCGCTACGCGGGGGTGCGCGAGCTGCTCGAGCCCGCGCGCGTCGCGGGCCGGATCGCGTTCACGGAGCCCGAGCCGATCGACGTGGCCGACCTGTGGCGGGTGCACGACGCGGGCTACGTGCGCGCGTTCCTCGAGGGCAGCTTGCCGGCCAAGGAGGTGCGCCGGATCGGGATCCGGCCCTGGACGTCGGCCTTCGTCGAGCGCGCCCTGCGCCTGACCGGCGGGACCCTCGCCGCGCTCGGGGCCTTGGCCGGAGGGGCGCGGGTGGCGGGCAACGTGGCCGGGGGCACGCACCACGCCCACGCGGCCCACGGGGGCGGCTACTGCGTGTTCAACGACCTGGCCCTCGCCGCGCGGGTCGCGCTCCAGGAATACGGCTACCGGCGGGTGCTGATCGTGGACCTCGACGTGCACCACGGCGACGGGACCGCGGCCTTGTTCGTCGACGACCCCCAGGTCTACACGCTCTCCTTCCACGCCCGGCTGAACTACCCCCGGCACAAGCCGCCCAGCGACCGCGACGTGGCCTTCGAGGACGACACCCGCGACGCGGAGTACCTCGCCGCGCTGGAGCGCGAGCTGCCTCGGGCGCTGGAGGCCGCGCGCCCGGACCTGATCCTGTATCAGGCCGGCGTCGACGCGCTGGAGGCGGATCGGCTGGGGCGGCTGAGCCTCAGCCGCGAGGGGCTCCAGGCGCGGAATCAGCTCGTGTTCGGGGCGGCGGCGACGGCGGGGTGCCCGCTGCTCCTGACCATGGGCGGCGGCTACGGCGACCCGCTGGAGGCCTCGGTCCAGGCCCACGCCGACCTGTTCCTCCAGGCCAGCGAGCTCGCCTGATCAGTAGGGCTTGAGCCCCAGGCGGAAGTCCGAGTGGTAGTACCAGCGCCCGTCGCGCTGGACGAACAGGACCTCGGTCTCGACCCGCTTGCCCGCTTGCTGCTCGCGCTGGCGCTCGAGGCCCAGGTCATAGGCTTGCTGTTGCTCGGCGGGCCAGTCGTAGAACCCGTCGGGGCGCTGGGGGTCGTCGGGGTAGCGGACCATGAGCGCCCGCGCCTCCTTGCCCTCGATCCGGAACGCCTCGGCCAGCTCGCCCCAGTAGACGTCGGGGTCGTCGGCGTCCTCGACCTCGCCCTCGTGGAACGCGATCAGGTCGAGGTAGAACGCGCGCAGGTCGGAGACGGCCTCGGTCAGGGAGGCGCGCAGGTCGGGGCCGCTGAGGCGGGAGGGCATGCCGTGGCGCTCCTTGAGCGCGCTCAACGCGGTTCGGACGTCGCGGGTCTTGGTCTTCCTGTCGGCGACCAGGGCGCGGACCTCTGCGTCGGACAGGGCGTCGAACACGAGGTCGGGGCGCGCGTCGGGGGCGGTGTTGGCCCAGATCCCGGGGGCGTCGCCGCTGAGCAGCGCGCGCTTGAAGGCGGCGAAGGCCTCCTGGGGCGTCGCCCCGCCCGCCGCGCTCGAGCCGCCGCCGGGGCAGCCGAGCAGCAGCGCGCATGCGATCAGGCACAGCGAACGAACGAGCATGGGGCCTCCTCTGGGGCGGAGGGTACACGACGACGCCCGGCCGTGTCGGCCGGGCGTCTCCGGGGTCGCGAGCGCGGCCCCGTTACGCCATGCGCGACTCGACCTCGAGAATGTGGTACCCGAACTGGGTCTTGACCACGTCCGAGCACTGGCCGACGGGGAGGTCGCCGAACACGACCGCGTCGAACTCGGGGACCATGGCCCCCTGGCCGAACTCGCCCAGCGAGCCGCCGCGCTGGCCCGAGGGGCAGCTCGAGTGCTTCTTGGCCAGGTCGCCGAAGTCGGCGCCGTTCTCGATCTGTTGCTTGAGGTCTTTGGCCTTGGCCTCGGTGTCGACGAGGATATGCCGGGCGCGTGCGCGAGCCATGGGGTCCTTCTTCCTGTGGGGTTCTGCGAAGGCTCGGAGCATACCCGCTTTTGCTGACGGCAGCGCCCCGGACGGCCAGCCGGCTAGCGGGCCAGGAGCCAGGCCGCGAGCCGGGCGCGGGCGGGGTCCTCCTGGCGGGGGTCCGCCGCGCAGGCGTGGGCGGTGGCCTGCGCCAGGTTCTCCCAGAACCACTCCCAGGAGCCCGGCGGGTCTCCGGCCTCCACGGCGTCGGGGGCCAGCGCGGCGCGGGCGAGGGAGTGGATCCCGAGCACGCCTTCGCGCAGCAGCGGTGTGAGCTCGCCGCGGGCGCCGAGGCGCCCGGTGTCGCGCAGGGCGACGTCGCTGTGGTGGGGCAGGAGCGCGTCCCCGCGGACCGGGCGCCAGAGCATGAGCATGATCCCGCGCAGGGGGATCCGCACGCCGGTCTCGCGCAGCTCCGCGGCGTGGGCGCCGAGGGCTTCCGAGACCGTGACCCAGCCCCAGGCCAGCAGGGTTCGCGGCGGCAGGCGCTCGACCCCCGGGGGCGGCGGTCGGTCCGGCGCGAGCAGGGTTGGATCGGCGGGCTCGCCGAGCAGCGCGCCCGCGGCGGGGTGCCCCAGGCGCGCGGCGCCGAGGAGCTGGCACCCGCTCAGGGCGCCGGCCTCCAGGGCCGCGCGCAGGGTGTCGGGGGTCTCGGGCATGGCGCACCGTAGATCGCTCGCCGACGTTCCGCCAGAAAACCGGCGTTCGGCGGGTGTCTGGGCCGCCTGGCGCGGGATTCGGTGTGACAGACCCCGACCTGGACCCCGGTCGTTGGACACCCCCCCCGAGGTCTCATGACACCCCTCCTCCCGCGCGTCGGCGACGACGCCAGGCACGCTGTCTCCCCCGAGCTCTGGTCCCAGGTGGCGCGCGAGATCGCGGCGCGTCACGGACTGCGCGGCGACCCCGAGCCCTACCCCACCGGGAGCGACCTGGTGTGCCGCGTCGGGGACCGGGTGCTCAAGCTCAGCACCCCCGCCTGGGCGACCCAGATCGAGGCCGAGGCCCGCTGCCTGGAGGCGCTCCACGGGCGGCTGCCCTGCGCCGTGCCCGAGCTCGAGGCGCGCGGGACCTTCGAGGGCTGGCCTTACCTGGTCATGCGGCGCCTCCCCGGCCTGAGCCTGGCCCGGGTGTGGCCCGAGCTCGACGACCGCGAGCGCGTGCGCCTCGCCGGGCGCCTGGGCGCCGCGACCGCCGCGCTCCACGCCGCGCCGATCCCGGACCTCGGGCTCCCGCGCTGGGGGGAGACCCTCAGCGAGCTGCGAACGGGCCTCGTCGAGCGCCAGCGTCGGCGCGGGGTGAGCGAGGCCTGGCTCGCGCAGCTCGAGCCCTTCGTGCGGCGGGTCGAGCCCTTGCCCGCCTGCGGGCTGGTGTTCCTGCACACCGAGCTCCTGGGGGAGCACGTGCTGCTCGAGGACACCCCCCGCGGCTGGGACGTGTCGGGGCTGATCGACTTCGGCGACGCCCGCGCGGGCGCCGCGGAGTACGACATGGTGGCCCCGGTCGAGTTCGTGTTCCGCGGGCAGCCCGGCTGCCTGCGGGGGTTCCTCCAGGGCTACGGCTACCCCGCCGAGGCCCTGGGGCTCGAGCTGCGCCGCCGGCTGCTGACCTGGGGGCTGCTGCACCGCTTCGGCAGTCTGCCGCGCATGCTCGCGGCGGCGGGGGACCCCGCGCCCCGCGCGCTGGAGGACCTGCTCCAGCGGCTCTACGCGCTCTGACCTCGCGCGCGGCTCTCTCGAGCGCCCTGGTATCCTCGACGCTGCAGGAGTCGTCGTGGGCAGCGTCTTGCTCTACACGCTGGTCGCGGTGGTCGGCACCGCGGTGATCTGGGCGGGCAGCGCGCTGCTCGAGCGCTCCTCGGAGCGGCTCTCCGCCTACTACGAGCTGCCCGAGATCGTGCAGGGCGCGGTGGTCGTGGCCGTGGGCTCGAGCTTCCCCGAGCTCTCGACGACCGTGATCTCGACCCTCGTACACGGCGAGTTCGAGCTCGGGGTCTCGGCGATCGTGGGCTCGGCGATCTTCAACATTCTCGTGATCCCGGGGCTGGCGGGGCTCGCGGTCCCGGGCGGGATCCCCGCCGACCGGGCCGTGGTCTACAAGGAAGCCCAGTTCTACATGATCGCGGTGTGCGTGCTCCTGCTCACCTTCAGCTTCGGCGTGATCTACAACCCCGTGGCCCCGGCCAGCGCCGGCGCGATCCAGGGCGAGATCGGCCGGGGCTTGGCGCTGATCCCGGTCGCCGGCTACGGGCTCTACCTGTTCCTGCAGTATCAGGACACGGCGGAGTTCGACGCCCCCGCGGCGCCCGGGGACGTGCGCCCGGGCAAGGAGTGGCTCGTGCTCCTGGGGAGCCTGGCCTTGATCCTGGTCGGGGTCGAGGCCCTGGTGCGCTCGGCGGTGGCCTTCGGCGAGCTGTTCGACACCCCGAGCTTCCTGTGGGGGATCACGGTGGTCGCCGCGGGGACCTCGGTCCCCGACGCCTTCGTCAGCGTGCGCGCGGCCCGCGCGGGCAACTCCACCACGAGCCTGGCCAACGTGTTCGGGTCCAACGTGTTCGACCTCCTGATCGCGATCCCGGCGGGGATCCTGATCGCGGGGACCGTGGTCGTGAACTACTCGATCGCCGCCCCCATGTTCGGCGTGCTGACCCTGGGGACCGTGGTCCTGTTCGTCATGCTGCGCACCGGGCTGCGGCTCACGCGGCTGGAGGCGGTGATCCTGCTCGCGATCTACGGCGTGTTCGTGGTGTGGATCGCCTGCGAGTCGGCGGGCTGGGTCGACCTCGTCCCCAGCTTGCCGCCCGCCCCCGGCGAGGGGCACTGAGCCGGGCTTCGTCCCGGAGGTCACGCGGGCGGTGCACGGGGCTGAGACGCTTTCCCGGGTCTCGGCGTGGCTGTCCGTAAGTCGACGGTAAAGGGACTCCCCCGCTAGGCTTAGCCCGTGTCTGGGCACCGGCCCCTCGGTTGCGATTAGCTGGGAAAACCCACCGGCGGCGCGCCGCCAGGAGACCCAGCATGCACCTTCGAACCCTCGCGCTCGCCCTGGGGGCGATCGCGCTGGGAGGCTCCGCCTCCGCCCAGGACGCCCTCCCCTACTACCAGCGACAGCGCGTGGTCCTGATCTTCAAGGTCGACGAGCCCCTCGTCGCGCGGACCTTCGACGGGTCCGAGGTCTCGGTCCTCCCGCGCGGCTTCTACCGCTACGAAGGCCAGGCCAAGAGCCAGTCCGTGCTGACCGCGGCCAACTTCGCGGACCAGACCGGCCCCTACGCGCGCTACCGCAACGGGCCCCAAGGCGAGATCCGGACCCTGTTCGGCGGGGCCAAGGTGCGCGACGCCCACGCGAGCCTGAAGCTGCTCCAGGCCAGCTTCAACGGGCGGCGCAACGTGGTCGACGCCGCGGACCTCGCGCTCAGCATGCAGGTCCAGCTCGACGCCATGTCGAGCACCACGGTGCGCATGCAGGGCGAGGCGACCCGCGACGGCGCCTTCGTCCCCGGCAGCATGCAGAACCTCTACAACGGACAGCCCGGCAAGATCACCGTGTTCCACACCTTCCTCAGCCTGGAGGACCACCTGCCGCAGGTGAAGCCCGAGGCGTTCTTCCCGGCCAGGCTTCGCGCCACCGCCAGCCCGACGGCCAAGGAGGAGATCGAGGCCGGCGACTACGGGTTCGACCTCACCCGCGACGAGCAGACCGAGCTCGGCGTGCAGCGCTACGAGAGCTTCGAGCGCTTCCCCATGGTCGAGGAGTCGGACTACTACGGGGACTACGAGTCCAGCCCGACCCGGCCGCAGCTCCTGGTGAAGGAGGACGGCGACCTGCACCTCGAGTTCGGCTGGAGCCTCGCGGGGCGCTACCACGGCTGGAGCCACACCTACACCGCGACCCTGACCCCGGCGCAGTACCGCGAGCTCCTGGACAGCGGGCGGCTGGTGATCCAGGGCGCCGCCGCCTACCGCTTCGGGAGCGAGGACGAGGCGTTCGACGTGGAGACGCCCTGCGCGATCACCCTCGAGCTGCCCGCGGCGACCGGCCTGGCGGGCGCCCTCGGGAGCTGAGACGGGACCTCGGAGCCTGCCGCGAGAACGTGGCGGGCTCGGTCTCTCGCGAACTCGCTGCGGGACGTAGCGCGCGCTAAGTCCCGGTGAGACCGTCGGCGCGGCGGGTGCACGGGACGGGCGCGAGAGAGCGAGGTCCCATGCGTCGTGTCGTGCTCGTCCTGGCCCTGGCGGTCGGTGCGCTGGGGGCCCTCCCCGCGCTGCAGGCGCAGGAGCCGGCTTCGTCGTCCGTCCTCGCCCGCGGCGCGCAGGGCGAGGAGGTGCTCGGGCTCCAGCGTCGCCTGAGCGCGCTCGGCTACACGCCTCGTTCCCGACGGAGCGTTCGGGGCCGAGACCGAGGGCGCCGTGCGCGCCTTTCAGCGCGCCCAGGGGCTGAGCGTCGACGGAAAGGTGGGTCCCGCCACCCGGCGCGGCTGGCGCGCCCAGGCGGCGGCGCCGGCGGACTGGCCCCTGCGTTGGAGCGCTCGCCGGACCCCTCCGGTCCCCGGGCCCGCGCGCAGGCCGCGCGCGCTGCGGGGCGCCGAACCCTGGTCGTCGCCTTCGAGGGGCTGTGGAGCTACCGCGGGAGCTACACCCGCGCGCTCTTGCGTTATCAGGACCGGCGGCGGCGCGGAGCGGCCGCCCGCCCCCCGACGGCGCCGCCGCTCTCGAGCTACGTGAGTCAGCGGCTGATCGCCCCCCTCTTGGCGGAGGGAGGGCCCGACGTCGCGCTGTTCAGCGAGACGTCGGAGACGGCAGACGCCTCCGAGGCCCTCGATACGGTCCTCGCCTGGCGTCAGGTCCTGGGCTCCGAGCTGCGCCTGGTCGTGGTCGGGCACAGCTTCGGCGGGCTGGCCGCGCTGCGCCTGGCCCGGAAGCTGGGGGCGCGCGGGGTCGAGGTCCAGCACCTGCTGACCCTCGACCCCCGGGCGCCGACCGCCGCCGGGTATCGCGAGTTCGTGACGCCCTCCGGCGTGCGCGAGCACCACACCTACTACCAGCGCGGCTGGTGGCTCCCCGGGCGGCCGATCGAGGGCTCGCAGAACCACCGCCTGCAGGGGGTCGGCCACACCGCGGTCCCGGGCGCGCCGGAGGTCCGCGCGCGCTTCCAGGCCATGCTCGGCGACTAGCTCGGCTTCCGCGCCAGGAGGCAGAGGTTGATCATGAGCCAGCGCGCGCGCTGCAGGCGGCGGTCGCACCAGCGCGAGAGCCCGTGCAGCGGGAGCTGGAACGGGAACAGGTGCAGGCCCTGCTTGCGCACGACCTCGAGCCCCGCCTGGCGCAGGGTGCGCTCGAGCCCCCACCAGGTGCTGAACTCCTCGTAGCCGTCGAAGGGGCGCAGGCGGAGCTTGGTGGCGAGCTTGACCACCGGGCTCCAGAGCAGGTTCGGCGTGCTCAGCGAGAGGTAGCCCCCGGGGCGGAGCACCTCGGCCATTTGGGCCACCGCCCGCGCGGGGGCCGGAGTGTGCTCGATACACTCCGAGGAGACGATCAGGTCGAAGCGCTCGCGGCCGAAGGTCGCGGTCAGCTCGAGCACGTCGGCGACCTGCCCGGCGCAGCCCACCCGCGCGACCGTCTTCTCCACCAGCTTCGGGCCCAGGTCGCAGGCGGTGAGTCGCGCGCCGCGCTGCATGAGCCGCTGGCTGAAGGCGCCGAAGCCGCAGCCCACGTCGAGGGTCTCGCGGTCGACGACCATGGCGTCGTCGAGGAACGCGTCGACGAGGACCTCGACCCGGCGCGCGGTGTCGTAGGCCGAGGCCGCGCGCTCGAAGGCGTCGCCCAGGTCCTCGTGGCAGTACTCGCCGGGGCTGATCTCGCGGGTCACGTCGCGAGTGTCCCACGCCCGGAGGTGCGGCGGGCGCCGAGTGCGCTACCCTCGGCGCGTGAGGACCCCGTGACCGACGCCGTGCCCCAGCTCTCGGTGGTGATCCCCGCCTTCAACGAGGTCGACGGGGTGGAGCACCTGGCCGCGACCCTGGAGCGCCTGGAGCGCGCCCTCGCCGAGCGCGGGACCTCGGCGGAGTACCTGATCGTGGACGACGCCAGCCGCGACGGGACCGGCGCCCGGCTGCGGGAGGTGTTCGCGGCGCACCCCCGGGTCGTGCTGCTCGAGCACGCCCAGAACCAGGGCTTCGGCGGCGCCTTCCGCACCGGCGCCCACGCCGCGCGGGCGCCCTTGATCGCCTGCTACGACTTCGACTGCACCTACCCCGTCGAGGACGTGCTGCGGCTGCTGGACGCCCTCGAGGCCCACGGGGCCGACGTGGCCACCGCCTCGCCGTTCCAGCCCGGGGGCGAGGTGCAGGGGGTCTCGCCGGCGCGGCTCCTGCAGAGCAAGGCCGCCTCGGCGCTCTACCGGGTGACCCTCGGGCGCAGCGCGCGGGGGATCCACACCTTCAGCTGCGCGTTCCGGGTCTACCGCCGGGAGGTCCTGCTCGGGCTGCCCCCCTGGTCCGATCGCTTCCTCGCCGCGGCCGAGATCCTCGCCCACTGCGTGCTCCAGGGACGGCGGGTGGTCGAGATCCCCAGCGTGCTCAGCCAGCGCCAGTTCGGCGAGTCCAAGCTGCGCCGGCTGCCGACGACCCTCGCGCACCTGCGCATGCTGGGCTGGCTCGGCGTCGGTCGGCTGCGGCGCAAGCTCCTCCGCTAGGCTGGCTTGCGGCGCTGCTGCGCCCTGGCGTATCGTCGGAGCTGTGTGCGGACTGTGCGGCGTCGTGTATGCGGATCCGGAGCGCCCCGTCGACCCCGCGGTCCTCGAGCGCATGGCCCGCTCCCTGCGGCACCGCGGCCCCGACGGTGAGGGGGTCCACCGCGCGGGCGGGGTCGGGCTCGGCCACCAGCGCCTGAGCGTGATCGACCTCTCGGAGCGCGCGGCGCAGCCCATGACCAACGGGCGCGGGCTGTGGATCGTCTACAACGGCGAGATCTACAACTACCTCGAGCTGCGCCAGTTCCTCGCCGGGCGCGGCTACCGCTTCCAGAGCAGCTCCGACACCGAGGTCCTGCTCCTGCTCTACGAGGAGCTGGGGCCGGCGTGCCTCGAGCGCCTGAACGGCATGTTCGCCTGCGCGATCTGGGACGAGGGCGCGCGCGAGCTGTTCCTCGCGCGGGACCGGCTGGGGGTCAAGCCGCTCTACTACACCCACGACGCCGAGCGCTTCGCCTTCGCCTCGGAGATCAAGGCGCTGTTCCACGGGGGGATCCTGGCGCCGGAGCGCGACCCCGAGGGCCTCGCCGACTACCTCACGTTCCAGTGGTGCCTCGGCGAGCGCACGCTGTTCAAGGGGGTCCAGAGCCTGGAGCCGGGCACCTGGCTCCGCCTGCGTCAGGACGGCCTGGTGCTCTCCCGGCAGCGCTACTGGGCACCCGAGTTCCAGGTCGAGGCGGGGCGCGACGAGAGCTACTTCGAGCACCACCTGCTGCGGCTGCTCGAGGACGCCGTGCGCCTGCAGATCCGCTCCGACGTGCCCCTCGGCGCGCACCTCTCGGGAGGGCTGGACTCGTCGACGGTGGCCACGCTGGCGGCCTCGATGTACGGCGGGCTCCCGCTGGCGACCTTCGCCGGCGGGTTCCGCGACCCCCCGGGCTACGACGAGACCGAGCACGCCCGCGCGGTGGCCGACGCGATCTCGAGCGAGCACCTCGAGGTGTTCCCCGGCCCCGAGGACTTCGTCGACGTCATGCCGCGCCTGATCTACGCGCTCGACGAGCCCCTGGCCGGCCCCGGGGTGTTCCCGCAGTACTGCGTCTCCCGGGCGGCGGCGCGCCAGGTCAAGGTCGTGCTCACCGGTCACGGCGGGGACGAGGTCTTCGGCGGCTACGCGCGCTACCTCGTGCTCTACCTCGAGCACAGCCTCAAGGGCGCGATCGAGGGCACCCACGAGGCGGCCGAGTTCGTGGTCTCGCTGGAGTCGATCGTCCCCAACCTGGCGCAGCTCCAGGGCTACGAGCCCTTGCTCCAGAGCCTGTGGCGCGACGGGCTGTTCGCCCCGGAGGAGGCGCGCTACTTCCGCCTGATCGACCGCAGCCAGGGGATCGCGCCCTACCTCGCGGACCCCGCGCTGCTCGCCCCCGGGGGCTACTCGCCCTTCGAGGCCTTCTGCGAGGTCTACCGCGCGCCGCGCCACGGCGCGCTGATCAACCGCATGACCTGGTTCGACATGCGCACGCTGCTCCGCGCGCTGCTCCAGGTCGAGGACCGGGTCGACATGGCCTGCTCGTTGGAGGGGCGGGTGCCGCTCCTCGACCACCGCCTGGTCGAGCTCGCCGCGCGCATGCCCCCCAAGGTCAAGTTCGCCGGAGGGCGCGCGAAGCACGTGCTGCGCCGGGCGACGCGCAACCTGCTGCCGCCGAGCGTGCACGCCCGCGTCGACAAAATGGGGTTCCCGGTGCCGCTCAGCGAGTGGGCGCGCGGGGGGCCGGTCCGCGACTTCCTGAACGACGTGCTCCTCGGCCCCGAGGCGCGGCAGCGCGGGCTCTACGACCCCGACCGGCTCGCGCCGCTGCTCGGGGGCGAGCAGCCCTACGGGCGCGGGGTGTGGGGCCTGCTCTGCCTCGAGCTCTGGCAGCGCGCCTTCTTCGACGGCGCGCTCCCCACGAGCGTGCAGTGAGCCCCTGGCGGCCGCCGCCCGAGCTGCGGCGGGCGTTCTGGGGCGTGCTGCTCCTGGGCCTGGTGCTGCGCCTGGTCCTCGCCGCCGAGGTGGTGGGGCGCGGGACGGGGTTCGACTTCGCGCACCCCCTGGACACCTGGCTCTACCCGGCCAAGGCGCGCCTGATCCTCGAGGAGGGGGACTACGGCCTGGCCCGGGTGCCCGACGCGCTGTTCCGCGGCGCGACCACCGGCGTCCCCGGGTTCTTCAACACCCCCGAGGGGCGCGCGCGCTTCCTGCGCGCGGGAGAGCGCCCGCTGGTCGACGCCCCGGGCTACCCCTACCTCGTGGCCGCGTCCTGGCGCCTGACCGGGTCCCACGATCCGCTGCGGGTGCTGCAGGTCCTCGCGACCCTCGCTACGGCGTACCTGACCTTCGTGCTCGCGCGGCTCCTGGGGCTCTCGGGCAGGGTCGCGATCGGGGCCATGGCTCTGGTCACGCTGCACACCGCGACGGTGTTCTACGCCGCGTTCCTGCTCAAGCCGACGCTGATCACCCTCGAGCTCCTGGCGGTGTGCCTGGCGCTGGCCTGCTACACGAGGCGGCCCGGCCTGCGGCCCGCCCTCGCGCTGGGGGCCGCGCTGGGGGCGATCCACCTGACCAAGGGGATCGTGCCCCTGGCCCTGCCCTTCCTCGGGCTGGGGCTCCTCTGGGCCCCGGCGAGCTGGCGCGCGCGCGCGGGGCACGCCGCGGCCTTCGTCGCCGCGTTCCTCCTGGTGTGCGCGCCCCTGATCCTGCGCGGGCTGACCCACGGCACGGGGCTCCTGCACAACGGGCAGTCGACCTACCTGCTGTTCGTGTGCAACTACACCGGCGCGGACGGGCTGCACCTCGTGCAGCCGCCGGTGGCCTACGTCATGGAGCGGATCGAGGGGCGCACCTCGGCGCTCCAGGTGTTGGGGGCGGCGATCGACAGCCACCCGTCGTTCTGGCACTTCCTCGGGCTCCTGCTGCGCAAGCTCCAGGGCTTCTGCAGCGGCTACGAGGCCTGGAACAACCTGGAGCTCGGCCGCGACCGCTGGCTGCTGAGCTCGCTCCGCGGGTTCCCCCTCGGGTCGTGGTTCCTGATCCCCTGCGGGCTCCTAGGGGTGCCCTTCGCCCTCGCCCGGGGCAAGCGCCTGCTCCCGCTGTGGACCGGGCTGGGGGTCGTGTTCGTGTCCTGCATGGCCTCCTTCGTGTTCGCGCGCTACCGCCTGCCCGCCGTGCCCTACGTGGCGATCCTCGCGGCCCTGGCGCTGGCCCGGCTGCGCGGACGGAGGCTCGTGCCCGGCGCGCTCCTGCTCGCGCTCCTGATCGGGCTCTGCTCGCCCACCGCGCTCGAGCTCACCCGCCACGGCGACGGCCCGGCGATCCGCGGGTCGTGGAGCGAGCACGAGGCGACCCGCGCCCTCGCCGTGCGCTACGCCCCAGGGCCGAACCGCGCGCTGACCGCCGCGCTCCTCGCCCGCGCGGCGCGCACGCACCCAGCGTTGGAGCACGACCCCGCGCGCTTGAGCCGCGAGGCCCTGGTCGACGCCCTGGAGCTCCACGTCGAGGCCTACCGCGCCTGCCGCGCGGCCGGGGACGAGGCCGCCGCGCAGGCCGTGCTCGCGAGCGTGGCGCCCCTGGACCCGAGCGGCGAGCTGCGCCGACGGCTCGCGGCGGAGCCCGCGGGCGGTCGCTAGCCGGCCCGAGGGCGCGTGGTCCGATCTCGTCCGACGTCGAGTCCGTTGGGTGCGGCCTCACACAAGCCTAGCGCGCCCCGTCGTGGCCGCCGGAAATTCGTCACCTAACTCGCGTGACAGGCGCAGGTAAGCTCGGGGTCCGGGGAGGACTTGCACCCACTCCCCGCCCAGGACTCCCCCATGTTGCTCACCCTGCGCAGACTCTGGCGCACCCTCGCCGGTGAACGCTTG
This sequence comes from Planctomycetota bacterium, assembly GCA_041402045.1. GTDB lineage: Bacteria > Planctomycetota > J058 > J058 > J058 > JAGQRJ01. The sequence goes on from JAWKSZ010000035.1 coordinate 72,147, forward strand.
CGCTACGGCGGCGCGATCCTCGCGCTGATCGCCGCCTCGTGCTTCCTCTACGCCGCGCCCCTCGTGCCCCAGGCCGTGCTCGACGGCGTGCTCGCCGAGGACCCGGCCCAGGCCTCGGCCTTCACCCAGGGGCTGGTCGGGCTGCTCGGCGGCGCCGAGTTCTTGGGCGAGCGGCTGTGGTTACCGGGGCTCCTGTTCCTCGGGCTGAGCGCGCTCGCCGGCGGGTTCACCTACCTGCGCACGCGCCTCGCCGCCGACGCCAGCCAGTCGATCGTGCGCCGGATCCGGGACGAGGTCTACGATCACCTCCAGCACCTGCCCGCGCGCTACCTCGACCGGGCGGACACCGGCGACCTCGTGCAGCGCTGCACCAGCGACGTCGAGACCCTGCGCCAATTCCTCGCCAGCCAGGTCGTCGAGATCGGGCGCGCGCTGATCATGCTCCTGATCCCGATCCCGCTCATGCTCGCCGTCGACGTGCGCATGACCGTGGCGTCCTTGCTCCTGATCCCGGCGATCGTGATCTTCAGCTTCGTCTACTTCGGGCGGCTCAAGTCCACGTTCCTCGAGGCCGACGAGGCCGAGGGGCGCATGACCACGCGGATCCAGGAGAACCTGACCGGGATCCGGGTGGTGCGGGCGTTCAATCGCCAGGCCCACGAGCGCGCGCTGTTCGCGCAGGTCAACGGGGAGCACCGCGAGCTGGACTACCGGCTCTACGTGCTCCTCGCGCGCTTCTGGGCGCTCTCGGACCTCCTGTGCTTCACCCAGAAGGGGCTCGTGGTCGGGGTCGGCGTGGTCCTGATCCTCCAGGGGAGCCTCGAGGTCGGCGCGTTCTTCTACTTCCTGACCGCGGTCAACCTGTTCATGTGGCCGGTGCGCCACATGGGGCGGATCCTGACCGACCTCGGCAAGGCCGTGGTCGCCCTCGAGCGCCTGGACGAGATCCTGCACGAGCCGCTGGAGCAGGACCCTCAGCCCAGCGGGGTCGAGGCCCTCGTCGGTCGGCTCGAGGTCTCGGGGCTGAGCTTCGCCCACGGCGAGCAGCAGGTGCTCTCGGACGTGAGCTTCGCGCTCGAGCCCGGCGAGACCCTGGCGATCCTCGGGCCGTCGGGCAGCGGCAAGACCACGCTCGTGAACCTGCTGCTGCGGCTCTACGACTACGCCCAGGGCTCGATCCGCTTCGGCGGGCACGAGCTGCGGGACCTCGAGCGCAAGCTCGTGCGCCGGCAGATCGCGGTCGTGCTCCAGGAGCCCTTCCTCTACTCGAAGCCCTGGGCGAGAACCTGCGCCTGGGCGCGCCGGGGTCGAGCGAGGCCGAGCTCCTGGCGGCGACCCGGGCCGCGTGCATTCACCGCACGATCGAGGGCTTCGCCGAGGGCTACGAGACCCGGGTCGGCGAGCGCGGGGTCACGCTCTCGGGCGGCCAGCGCCAGCGCGTGGCCCTGGCCCGGGCGCTGTTGCAGCGTCCGGCGCTCCTGATCCTCGACGACTCCCTGAGCGCGGTGGACCCCGACACCGAGGCCTCGATCCTCGAGGCCCTCGCCGCGCGGACCCAGGAGCAGAGCGCGATCGTGATCGCGCACCGGGTCTCGACGGTGCGCCACGCCGACAAGGTGCTGGTGCTGAACGAGGGGCGGATCGTGGAAGCCGGGACACCCGAGGAGCTCCTCGGCGTCGACGGTCCGTTCCGCCGGCTGTGGGAGGCGCAGACCTCGCTCAGCGAGGACCCAGAGCCGGCGCTGGCCGGCAGCGAGCGGGAGGACGCGTGAGCGCGGCCGTGACCTACGACGAAGACGATCGCTACAAGGGCCACCTGGAGTGGGGGCTGTGGGCGCGGCTGGTGCGCCACGCCCGGCCCTACCGCCGCCCGCTCTCGGTGCTGGCGGGGGCCGGGCTGTTCGTGGCCGCGGTCGACGTGAGCTTCCCCGTGCTCACCGGGCGCCTGATCGACGCGGCCCTGGCCGGCGACCCTCAGGGCATGCTCTGGGTCTACGGCCTGGCCTACGTCGTCGCGTTCTGCCTGCTCGCGCTCTGTATCTGGACGTTCATTCGCTGCGCGGGGCAGGCCTCGACCGGCGTGGCCTACGACCTGCGCACCCAGGGCTTCGCCCGGCTGCAGGAGCTGCCCTTCGCCTACTTCGACCAGCGCCCGGTGGGCTGGCTCGTCACCCGGCTCACGTCCGACTGCCACAAGCTGTCCTCGCTCCTGCCCTGGTTCCTGCTCGACTTCGTGTGGGGCAGCGCGCTGGTCGTGGGGATCGCCCTGGCCATGCTCGCCCTCGACTGGCGGCTGGGGCTGGTGGTGCTCGTGATCGTGCCCCCGCTCACGCTCCTGAGCTGGGCCTTCCAGAAGAAGCTCCTCGAGAGCTCGCGGCTCGTGCGCCGCTCCGCGGCGATCCTCACCGCGAGCTACAACGAGGCGCTCATGGGCGTGCGCACGACCAAGGCCCTGGTGCGTGAGGGCGGGAACCTGGGCGAGTTCCAGGTCGAGTCGACCCGGATGTACGAGCGCTCCATGACCAACGCGCTGCAGTCGGCGGTCTACCTGCCCTGCGTCATGACCCTCGGCGCGCTGGGGGTCGGGCTCGCGCTGTGGCGGGGCGGGATCTTCGTCGGCCACGAGCAGCTCTCGCTGGGGACCCTGGTCGCGTTCATGCAGTTCGCGGCGCTGTTCACCATGCCGATCCAGGAGCTCGCCGAGCGCTTCAGCCAGCTCCAGTCCGCCCAGGCCGCCGCCGAGCGGGTCCAGGGCCTGCTCGACACGGTGCCCGCGATCCGGGACTCGGACGCCGTGCGCGCCAAGCTCGCGGCCTGGGAGGGGCGCGCGCGCCCTGAAGGCGTGGCCCCCGACGGCGGCGACGCGCGGATCGAGCGCCTCGAGTTCGTGGGCGTCGACTTCGCCTACGTCCCGAGCGAGCCCGTGCTCCAGGGCTTCGAGCTCGAGGTCGAGGCCGGGCAGACGATCGCGCTCGTGGGCGCGACCGGCGGCGGCAAGTCCACGATCGCGAGCCTGCTGGCGCGGTTCTACGAGCCCACCGCCGGCGAGATCCGGATCAACGGGGTCGACTACCGCGAGCGCAGCCTGGAGTGGCTGCAGCAGAACCTCTCGGTCGTGCTCCAGGTCCCGCACCTGTTCTCGGGCACGGTGCGCGAGGCGATCCGCTACGGGCGCCTCGAGGCCACCGACGCCGAGGTCGAGGAGGCCGCGCGGCTCGTGGGCGCGGACGCGTTCATTCGCGGCCTGCCCGAGGGCTACGAGGCCCAGGTGGGCGAGGGCGGGAGCCGGCTCTCGACGGGCCAGCGCCAGCTCGTGGCCCTGGCCCGGGCGATCCTGGCCGACCCCCAGGTGTTCGTGCTCGACGAGGCCACCTCCTCGATCGACACCGAGACCGAGCGCCTGCTCCAGGCCGCCGTCGACCGCGTGCTCGAGGGGCGGATCGCGTTCGTGATCGCGCACCGGCTGTCCACGATCAAGACCGCGGACCGGATCCTGGTGATCGACAAGGGCCGGATCGTCGAGAGCGGGACCCACCTCGAGCTCCTCGCTCAGGACGGGCGCTACGCCGAGCTCTACCGGGGCAAGCTCGCCAAGGGCGAAGCCGAGCGCCTCGCCCGCCGGGGGTAGGCGGGCGGCGCAGCTCGCTTCGAGAGAAGATCGAGAGAAACACGGAAGACACGGAAGGCACGGAAGTCCCGCGGACCGAGAACTCACCCGTGTGGGACACACCAGACACGGAAGCTCCGCCCTGGGGAGGACGTGCGCCCCGGGTTGCTACTCTAGGCTGCCCCGAGGCTCTCGCCCCGCCCGCCCGGGACCTATACTCCCGGGCCGAGGCGCCGTGAATCGTTACCTGAGCTTCGTCGCCGCCGAGTGGCGGTTCCTGGCCTTCGGGCTGGTGGTCACGCTCAGCTCGAGCTTCGGGCAGACGTTCTTCGTCTCGCTGTTCGCCGACGAGTTCAAGGCGACCTTCGCGCTCTCGAACTCGGGCTACGGCGGGCTCTACTCGCTCGCGACCCTCGCCAGCGCGGCGTGCTTGACCTGGGCCGGGCGCAAGCTGGACGTCATGGACCTCAGGCGCTTCGCGGCGCTGATCGCGGTGGGGCTGACCCTCGCCTGCTGGTTGGTGGCCTCGGCCCAGCACGCGGTGTGGCTGGGGCTCGGGTTCTTCGGGCTGCGGCTGTTCGGCCAGGGGCTCATGAGCCACACCGGCATGACCTCCATGGCCCGCTACTACGAGGGGCGCCGAGCGACGGCCATGAGCGTGGCGAGCCTGGGGTTCGCCCTGGGCGAGGGGGTGCTGCCCAAGCTCGTGCTCGGCGCGCTGGTCGCCCAGTGGCTGACCTGGCGCGAGGCCTGGGGGCTCAACGGCGCGGTGCTGCTCGCGCTGCAGATCCCGCTGGTGGCCTGGCTGCTCAAGGGGCACACCGAGCGGCACCAGGCCTTCGAGGCGCGCACGGCGGAGGAGGCTAAGGACACGACCCGCACCTTCCGCCGCCGGCAGTGGACGCGGGGCGAGGTGCTCAAGGACCCCGTGTTCTACATGCTGCTCCCAGCGGTGCTCTGCAACGGCTTCGTGCTCACCGGGGTCCTGTTCCACCAGCTCCTGCTGATCGAGCAGAAGGGCTGGAGCAAGGAGCTCCTCGGGACCTGCTTCGTGGTGTTCGCGGTGGTGCGGGTGGCGAGCTCGCTCTTGACCGGGCCCGTGGTGGACAAGCTGGGGAGCGTGCGCCTGCTGCCGACCTTCCTCCTGCCCCTGTCCCTGGGCCTTGGCGCCGTGGCGGTCAGCGACCGCGAGCTGGCGCTGGTGGCCCTGTTCGCGGGCTCGGGGCTGAGCATTGGCTTCGGCGCCAACGTGACCGGCGCCATGTGGGCCGACGTCTACGGGGTGCTGCACCTGGGGGCGATCCGCTCCATGGCGACGGCGGTCGCCGTGTTCGCGACCTCCCTCTCGCCGATCCTGCTCGGCGTGCTGTTCGACACCGGGCTCACGGTCAGCACCGTGTGCTGGCTCCTGGGAGGCTACGTGGCGGGGGCGATCGTGCTCGTCGCGCTGGCGAGCCTGACCCTGCTCCGGCGCGCGAAGGAGGCGACATGAGGTTCGTGGTCGCGGCGGTGCTCTTCGTGGCCGGGGTGGGCTGGGCCCAGGCTCCGGCCACGGGCGAGCTCGAGGTCCTGAGCTACAACGTGCA
>JAWKSZ010000036.1:0-77003 GCA_041402045.1 Planctomycetota bacterium
CCCGGGTGCCGAAGCCGACGAGGCTGCGCACGAAGCGCAAGAGCCCGCCGCGGGAGAGGGCCTGGTTCGGGTCGAGGGTCTTGAGCGCCACGCGCTCGCTCGTGTCGTGGGCCTGGGCTTCGTAGACGCAGCCCATGCCGCCCCGGGCCAGGGGGCGCAGCACGCGGTAGCGCTCGAGGCCCGCCTCCGCCGGCGGGGAGATCAGCGTGCTCTGCCCGCTCTCGGCGAGGGGGTCGCCCGCCGGGCGGTCGCCCCAGGTGGACTCGCCGAGGGCGTCGCGCAGCGCGCGGCGCAGGTCGACGGCGGGCACGAGCCGGGTGCGGAGCACGAACTCCGAGAGCGGCTCGTCGCCCTTCTCCTCCAGGATCCGCGCCAGCCGGGCCGAGTCCAGCCAGCCGCGCTCGACGAGGGCCTCGCCCAGGGCGTGGTCTTCGAAGCGCCGTTCGCGCTCCAGGCCGTCCGCTGCGTAGGCGCGCAGCTCGGCGTTGCTGTCTTCGAGGGGCTCGAGGGCGGAGGTCACACCGCTCCCCGTGGGACGTACATCGAACGCATGGAGGAGCTAAGCTCCCTTCCTTCGCTCCACGTCTCGCAAATCCCTGGCCCAAGCGCCGCGACAGGGGTTGGCAGGAAATGGGCTGCGGTGTGTGACATGCGTTTGACGGTTCGTCGCTTACGACGTTTCCAGCAGGCGACAGGGCGGGCCTAGGGCCCCTCAACCGAAGGAGATAGCCATGCACGCGACCGCGTTCCTGAGGGCCAGCCGCCTGCGCGCCGGGCTCAAGCGCCACCCGTGGGTCTACCCCAACTCGATCGAGCGCTGGGAGGGCGAGCACGCGAGCGGTGACGCGGTGCGCGTGCGCGCGCCGGACGGGCGCTTCCTCGCCCACGCCCTGGTCAACGACGACTCGCGCCTCGCGCTGCGCCTGGTGAGCTTCGACAAGAACGCGGACCTCGACGACCCCGCGTTCTGGACCGCGCGGGTCGAGGACGCGGTGCGCCTGCGCCGCGAGACCCTCGGCCTCGACGCGCGCACCGACGCCTACCGCGTGATCCACAGCGAGGGCGACGGGATCCCGGGGCTGATCGTCGACCGCTACGGCGACGTGCTCGTCTACACCGTGTCCTGCCTGGGGACCCAGCGCCGGCTGGAGCCGATCCTGGCCGCCCTGCGCGCGGCGTTCTCCCCCCAGGCGATCGTGGAGCAAGGCGTCTCCGAGAACCTGCGCCGCACCGAAGGCCTGCCCGACCCGCGGGGTGTGGTCGAGGGCGAGCTGCCCGCGGAGCAGGTCGTGACGATCGACGGCCTGCGCTTCACGGTGCCCCTGGCCGCGGGGCAGAAGACGGGCATGTTCCTCGACCAGCGCGACAACGTGCAGCTCGCGGCGTCCCTGGCCAAGGGCCGCCGCGTGCTCGACGCGTGCTGCTACCTCGGCGCGTTCTCCCTGGCCTGCGCCCAGGCGGGAGCCCAGAGCGTGCGCGCCTTCGACCAGAGCGAGGAGGCGGTGGCCCGCGCGCGGCAGCACGCCGAGCAGAACGGCGTCGCGGACCGGGTCGAGGTCGTGCACAACGAGCTGTTCAAGGAGCTCAACGCGCTGATCGCGCAGGAGGCGCAGTTCGACCTGATCGTGCTCGACCCGCCCAAGTTCGCGGGCAGCAAGAAGCAGGCGACCAAGGCCCAGCGCGGCTACCTGGACTCGAACCGCCTGGCGCTCAAGCTCCTCGCCCCGGGCGGGGTCCTGTTCAGCTTCAGCTGCTCGCACCACATGCCCGTCGACGAGCTCGAGGTGCTCCTGCGCCAGGCCGCCGACCGCAGCAAGACCGACCTGCGCCAGCTCGGCACCTTCGGCCCCGGCCTCGACCACCCGATCGACGTGCACTGCCCCGAGGGCCGCTACCTCAAGGGCCTCCTGTTCCAGCGCCGCGGGTAGCCCGCAGCCTGCGGGGCTGCACTAGAGGCCACCGACGCCCCTTCGATCCTGGGGAACCAGGGGCAGGTCGCCGCCCCATACGCCGAGGGTGATCTCGCGCGCGCGTTGCCAGCGCCGCAGGCGGAGCCCGCCGAACACCAGCAGCCACAGCAGCGTGCCCGAGAGGAAGCCGACCCCGGGGACGGACGCCGTGAGCGGGCTCCAGCGCCCCACGTCACCCAGATCGAAGCCCGAGGCGCTGCCACCGCCCGGTCACAGGAGAGCCCAAGCTCCGTGGCGACCCCCGCGACCGTGACCGCCCCCAGGAGCCACAGCCCCTCTCCGCGCCGGGTCGCCCGCGGGGAGCAGGGCCGCGCGCCGGGTGAGGGTCACCGGCAGCGCCAGGAACGCGACGGCCCAGCCTCCCCGGACCCCGAGGGACTCGACGGTCGCGAGGTGCACCTGGGTCGCGGGGAGGCAGGTCGCCGCCAGCACGATCCCGCACCAGCCCGCAGCGCAGGCGGCGTCGAGCGGGTCGTCGCGCTCGCCCCACCCAGAGGCTCGCGAGCGGCGGACCCAGGAGCACCCCGCCGCAACCGACTGCAGCAGGACCAGGGGCAGCGCGAAGCTGACGAAGGACCGTAGCCCCAGCCACGGCTGGGCGGGCAAGCGGAGCCAGACCAAGACCGCGTAGAGGACCGCCACGACCAGGGACGACGCGACCCCAGCGCAGATCACGGAGCCGACGGTGCGCACGCTCGACATGCTCGAACGATACTCGCCGAGCGCGCGCGCGTCCGTCCGCTCCGCACCGCCTACGGGTAGTAAGGCCCGTCCTCGAGGCGCTCCGAGAGGAACCACAGGTTCCCGCCGAGGTCGCGCACGCCGCACTGGCGGTCGCCGTAGGGCATGTCCCTGACCTCGAAGTCGAGGATCGCGCCGGCGGCGAGGGCCTTCTCCAGCGCCTGGTCGGCGTCGGCCACGAACAGGTAGTGCGCCGAGCGGCAGGCGGGGTACTTCGGCGGCTGGGCCTCGCTGAGCATGAAGCTCGCCTCGCCGATCCGCACCTGGGCGTTGGCCACGCGGCCCTCGTGCTCGTGGCGCCCGACCTCCTCCGCGCCGAAGGCGGCCTGGAGGAAGCGCACGTAGCCCGCGGCGTCCTCCACGAAGAGGTAGGGGAAGACCTGGCTGAACCCGGGGGCGACCTTCACGACGCGCTCTCTCTCGCTCCGGGCACCTTACCCGGCGCGCGCGGGAAGGCGGGTCCTCAGGGCAAGAGCCCCTGGGCCTCGACCCAGGCCGCGGTGGCCTCGGCCGCGCGGGCGTGGCCGAGGGCGGCCCAGTGGTGGTCCTCGGGGAGGTACGCGGGCAGCCACTCCGAGGCGGCGAAGGTCGGGGTCAGGTCCAGGACCGGGATCTCCTGGGCCTCGCACACCGCGCGCACCCGCGCGGCGGGGTAGGGCTGGGGGCTGAGGAGCTCCTTCGGCGCCGGGAAGATCACGACCCCCAGCCGCGCGCCGCCGGCCCGCGCCGCCTGGTCGAGCTCGCCCAGCAAGGCCTCGGTGCGCGCCCAGGCCTCGGCCCAGTCGTCGGGTCTGCGGGTCGGGTGCTCGCGGTAGACCTGATCGCGGAGCGAGTCCCCGCTCCCCACGACCCGGCGCCAGGCCGTGTCCAGGACCCCGGCCAGGAGCTTCACCCCGGCCAGCCCCTTGTGCCCCGCGTCGAGCTGCAGGGGCACCGCCCAGCTCGCGCGCACGTCGTCGACCTGGACGGCGTGCCGCAGCCGCGGGAGGTTGTCGCTCACGTCGTTGTTGGGGAGGAACTCGACGAGCACGAGGTCTGGCGCGTAGGCCAACCCCACCTCCCGCAGGTGCTCCAGGGTCTCCGCCTGGCCCCAGCCCGAGTGCGCGCCGGCGACGCACTCCACCCGGCGCCCGTCCCGGTCGAGGGCTGCCTCCAGCCGGCGGTGGAACAGGGCGTCGGTCGGCACCTGCACCCCCTCGACGAAGCTGTCGCCGAGCACGAGCACCCGGCGCACCCCCGCGGGCTTCTCCAGCGCGTGCTCGACGTCGTGCATGGGCGGACCGAGGGGCGGAGCGTTGAACACGATCGGGTTCGCGATCGGCTCCTCGTCGGGGCCCTTCCCCGTCCACACCGGCGTCTCGTCGGCGCCCGGCTGGAGGAACTCGCCCAGCGGGTCGGGGCCCACGGGCGCGCCGTCCTTCAGCCGCGCCGCGACCTCCAGGACCGCGAGCCCGAACACGACGAGCGCGACCGCCGTCAGCCAGCGCACGGCGCGCCGTCGCCCGCCCCCCCTCCAGGCGAAGGCCGCGCAGCCCGCCGCCCAGGCGCCGAGCGCCACCCCCAGGAGCGGCTCGTAACGACAGAGGGCCAGGGCCGCGATCCCGGCGGCGCCGGCGATCCGACGCACACCGGCGTCGCCGCCGGCGGGGCCGAGGAAGGCCTCCGCCAGCAGGGGCAGCGCCAGGAGCAGGCGCGGCTCGAGGGACGGTCGGTTCCACACCCATACGCCAGCGCCAAGAGCACGACCCCCAGGAGCACGCCGAGCTGACCCCCGCGCTGGAGCCAGGGCGCCTCGGGTCCGGGCCGACCCCGCAGGCAGAGCCTGGCGGCCAACGCCGCCCCCAGCGCGGTCGCGAGCCCGATCCAGCCCAGGGCCAGCGCTGTCAGGAGCGCGACCTCGAGCCCGGTGAGCGCGGGGGCCGGGGCGGCGCAGCGCCCGCGCCAGGCGCCGAGGCGCGCGATCAGCGGCCCGAGGCCGAAGGCGCCGACCACCAGCCACTCGATCGTGACCCCGCCCGGCTGGGCGTGGAGGAACAGCACGCGCCCGCCCCACACGACGGCCCACAGCGCGGCGAACGCGAGGGTCAGGACGAGCGGACGCCGGGACGGCGCGGCCTCGTTCACAGCAAGCGCTGCACCGCGGGGGAGACCGCCGAGACGTGGGCGAGCACGTCGTCGAGGAGCGCCTCGACGGCGACCCCCTCGGCCTCGCCCTCGAAGTTGAGCAGCATGCGGTGGCGCAGGGCGGGCTTGGCCACGGCCTTCACGTCGTCGGGGTCGACGTGGGTCCGCCCGGCGAGGAGCGCGGTGACCTTGGCCCCGAGCACGAGCGCCTGGGCGCCGCGGGGGCTCGAGCCGAAGCGCACGAAGCGCTTGACCCGCTCGGGGGCCTCCTCGGCGTCGGGGTGCGTGGCCCGGATCAGGCTCGCCGCGTAGCGCAGCACCGGCTCGGCGGCCGGGACGTCGCGGGCCAGGCCGCGGAAGCGCAGGAGCTCGGCGGCGGTGAGCACCGCCTGGGGCCGGGGACCTCGGTCCCGGTCGTGCGCTTGAGGATCTCGACCAGGGCGTCGACCCCCTGGGGCGCGACGTCGATCTTGAACAGGAAGCGGTCGAGCTGGGCCTCGGGCAGGGGTAGGTGCCCTCCATTTCGATCGGGTTCTGGGTCGCGAGCACGAAGAACGGCTGGGGCAGCGGGCGCACCTCGCCCGCGGTGGTCACGTGCCCCTCCTGCATGGCCTCGAGCAGCGCGGACTGCGTCTTCGGCGTCGCGCGGTTGATCTCGTCGGCGAGCACGAGGTTCCCGAAGATCGGCCCGGCCTGGAACTCGAAGCCCTTGCGGCCCTGGGGGTCCTCGGTGACCACCAGCGTGCCCAGAATGTCCGCGGGCATGAGGTCCGGGGTGAACTGGATCCGGCGGAACTCGAGGTCCAGCGCCTCGCTCAGCGAGCGGCAGAGCAGGGTCTTGCCCATGCCCGGCACGCCCTCGAGCAGCACGTGCCCGCCGGCCAGGATCGCGACCAGGGTCTGGCGCACCACGCTCTGGTTGCCGACCACGATCCGCCCCAGCTCGGCCTCGAGGGCGTTGAGGCGCTCGCGGAACTGCGCGGCCTCCTGGGCCACGTCGCCGGTCTCGGTCATGGGACTCCCTCGCAAGCCGCTAGCGTAACGCGTTTTCCGCTCCCCGGCCGGGCACAGGCGAGCGGGGTCGTCCGCAGGCACTGCAGGCGCTTCGCGGACGCCGCGCGCTCAGTCGTCGAGGGTGTAGCCGGCGGGGACGTAGAGCGGCTGGTGGCGCAGGCGCTCGCGCTCCTGGAGCACGAAGTCGGAGTCGACGCCCATGACGTGGGTGTAGCGCAGGGAGTAGTGGCGCAGGCCCTGGCGCATGAGGTCCTCGCTCAGCTCGCGGTCGCGCTGGCGCAGGGTCCCGCGCTCGCGCTCGAAGGTCGCGCGGTCCCAGGCCTCGACCTCGTCCACCAGCGCCTGGTAGAGCGGCGCGCAGGGCCAGCTCGTGCGCGCGTTGACCCACCAGTGGGCGACGCGGCCGAGCTTGGCCAGGAACAGGTCGAGCTCGGGGGAGAACTTCAGGCAGGTGCCGTCGAAGTAGTTCCCGAGGGAGGCCATGCGCTCGCGGTCGATCAGCCCCAGCTCGTCGGCGATCCGGTGCCCGGCGGTGCCGGGGAAGGGGAAGAACAGCGCCCAGCGGAAGCGCCCGAGCTCGGTGTCGGCGATCAACTGCAGGGTCTCGAGCAGCTCGTCTCGGGTCTCGGTCGGGAGCCCGAACATGACGAAGGCCGAGGTGTGGATCCCGTGGTCGTGGGCCGCCTGGAACGCGCGCTGGATCTTCTGGTTCGACATGAAGCGCCAGAGCACCTCTTTGCGCACCCGCGCGCTCCCGCTCTCGAGCCCGAACTTCACGATCCGGCAGCCGGCGCGGGCGAGCTGCTCCGCCATGCGGTCGTCGAAGACCTGCACGTGGGCGTTGACCACGAAGGGCTGGTCGAGGTCCGAGGCCTCGTAGGCCTGGCAGAACGCCTCGACGTAGCGCCGGTCGAGGGTGAACAGGTCGTCGTCGAAGATCCAGGTGTCGATCTCGGGGTGCGCGGCCTTGAGCCCCTGGAGCTCGGCGATCACGCGCTCGACCGGGTAGTGGCGCAGGTAGTCCTTGCCGGTCTCGGTGGCCCCGTCCGCCTGGTAGCGCTCGACGATCTCGCGGTTGAAGCAGTAGGTGCACTTGTAGGGGCAGCCGCGGGAGGTGAGCACCCCCTGCCAGCCGTTCTTCTGGCGCACGATCCGCGGCATGTCGAACAGCGCGTAGTCCTTGGGCGGGAGGCTGGCCAGGTCCGGGAAGGCGCCGACCGGGTTCGCGATCGGGGTCAGCCGCGGGTTCCAGCGGCTGCGCGCGGGGAAGCGGAAGTTCGGCGTCGCGGTCGGGGACTCGCCGCGGTCGAGGGCGTCGACGAAGGTGCGCAGGGCGAGCTCGGCCTCACCGACGGCGACCGCGTCGAAGTGGGCCTCGGCGGTGACCTCGTCCGGGACCATGGTGCAGTGCACGCCGCCCACGATCTGGGGCAGCTCGGGGAACGCCTGGCGCAGGACGCCGGCCGCGTGCACCGCCCAGGCGTACTGCTGGCTCATGACGGAGTAGCCCACGAGCCCCGGGTCGAAGGCGCGCACGCGCTCGATCAGCTCGGCGTCGGTGGGCACGTCGAACAGCTTCTCGTTCACGTGCAGCAGCCGCACCTCGTGCCCCGCCGCCTTGAGCACCCCCGAGATCGCCGCCAGCCCGTGGTTCACGCCCACGGGGCTCTGGAGGTTGGGGTAGACGAGGAGCACGCGCATGGGGGGATTATGCCGCCCGACGTGTCACCGAGCAGTAACCAAGCCCTACTCCGGCAAGGGCGGGGGGCGACCGAAGCGGCGCTCGAACAGGGCGCGCGGCGTGTCCCCCAGGTCGCTCAGGCGCAGCTCGCGCCAGCACTCGAGCACCTCGGCCTCGCTGGCGCCCGTCCCCAGGGCGCGCAGGCCGCGGGCCATGGGGAGGTCCGTGCGCAGCTCCTCCAGGATCCAGGCGCCGAGGATCGCCTCAGGGCGCTCCTGGGCTGCGGCCTGATCGAGCCAGGCCGTCCCGGCGAGAAACCAGGGGTCGTCCGACGGGCAGAGGAACGCGATCCGCGCGCCGAGGATCCGGATCAGGGGGTCGTCGCTGAGGTTCACCAGCCGCGCCAGGCGCAGGAGCTGCACCTCGCGGCGCTCGGGGCGCTCGTGGTCGTCGCGCACGAGGGACATGCGCACCTGCTGGTAGAGCAGGATCGGGCGCAGGAACAGCCCGCGCTGGAACTGGAGTTCGAGCAGGTCCAGGGCTGCGCTCGGCGACCCGAGCTGGGCCATGGCCCCCGCGCGCATGAGCACGAGCACCTCCGGCGGGTGCGGGCCCAGGGGCAGGCGGCTCAGGTGCACGGCCGCGGCGGGGTCTTGCAGGCGCACCTCCTCCAGCACCGCGACCGAGCGCGCGAGGTCCGAGTCGGTGGGCAGGGTCGTCGCCAGCTCGAACAGCTCGCCCTCGCTGAAGCCCTTGGCGGTGCGCCAGTCCACCGCGAGCTGGAGCCAGCGCTCGTCGGAGCTGAGGTCCGGGGCCGCGGCGAGCAGGGTCTGGAGCTCGACCAGCCGATCCCGGGCGAGGAGCACGCGGGCGCGAGCCTCGCGCACGAGCGCCGGCGGCGCGCCGCTCGCCGCCAGGCGCTCGAGGGCCGCCTCCAGCCCGGGCCAGGGCACCCCGAGCGCGCAGGCGGTGTAGAGCGCCTGCGCCGCGGCGCGGGGCTCGCCGTCGGGGAACACCGCCCCCAGGCGGCGGACCTCGCTCGCGGCCTCGGGGTAGGTGGAGAGCGAGCCGGGGGGCAAGGGCGCGAAGCCCGCGTAGTGCTGGATCCGCAGCTTGGTCCCGGTGGGGAGGTCCTCCGCCGCGCGCAGCAGGCCGTCCGGGTCCTGGGCGTAGCGCGCGCGATAGATCTCCCCCGCCGCGTCCCACTCCCGCTGCGCCTCGAGCCGCGCCGCGCGGGCGAGGGCCTCGCGGTGGCTCTCCTCCTGGCGCGACGCAGGGGCCGGCACCTCGGGGGGAGGCTCGGCGACCGCGGGCGCCGTGGGCGCCGCGGGGCCGGCGAAGCGCACGATCAGGCCGACGCCCACGAGGGCGAGGACGGCGCCGATCGCGGCCCAGGTCCACACCGGCCTTCGCGGGCGGTCGCCGCCCACGGCCGCAGCGTCGAGGGCTTCGACGAAGGCGCGCACCGAGGGATAGCGTCGCGCGGGGTCGGGGCTCAGCGCCTGGAGCAGGACCGCGTCCAGCCGGCGCGGGAGCTCGGGCCGCGCCCGCGAGGGCGGCGCGACCCGGCCCAGCTCGACGTTGGTCAGGAGCTCGAGGGGGGTCGCGCCCTGCCCCGGCGGGTGGCCGGTGAGCATGGCGTAGCAGGTGGCCGCCAGGGCGTAGAGGTCGGCCCGGGCGTCGACCTGGGCCGCGTCCTTCATTTGCTCCGGCGGCGCGTAGCCCAGGGTCCCGGCCATGACCTCGGTCGCGGTCAGCCGCGAGTGCTCGCCCAGGAGCGACTTGGTCAGGCCGAAGTCGATCAGGACCACCCGCGCGCCAGCGAGCATGACGTTCTCGGGCTTCACGTCGCGGTGCAGCGTCCCCTGACCGTGGGCGAAGGTCAGGGCCTCCCCCAGGGCGCGGGTGATCGCCAGCGCCTCCTCCAGGGGCAGCGTGACCTCGCGCGCCAGCCGGGCGGAGAGCGGCTCGCCCTCGAGGCGCTCGAGCACGAGGTAGGCGCTGCGCCCGAGCTCCCCCGCGTCGTGCACGCGCACGATCCCCGGGTGCCGCAGCGCGCCCAGGGCGCGGGCCTCGCGCACCAGGCGCCGGGTCGCCTGCGCGCGCTCGACGAGCTTGATCACCACCGGGCGTCCCGTGCTGCGCTCGCGGGCGGCGTAGACCGCGCCCATGCCGCCCTGCCCGAGGAGGCCCTCGACCACGTAGCCCGGGACCTCGGGGTGCGCGTTCACGGGAGCGCCTAACGGTATCGAGTCACGTGGGTCAGCACCAAGGAACCCCTTCACTCACCGCGAGACTAGAGGTCTGGCGTTTGAACTGCTCCTCGAGTGTCACGAACGCCAAGAGCAGCCCCGTTCCGGGCCTAGCGCCTCGTACTGTGTCCGTTCCGTCCCAGATCGTGTCCACGACCGCTGTCCCCTGGTAGAGGAAGCGGACGACTCCCACGTATCGGCTGAGGACTACAGACTTGCGGAATGCCGCGAACCTCGAGGGGCTGGAGACCTCCTTTGCGACGTCTGCCAAGTACGACCCAGAGCGATCGAACCTGACCTCCATGCCGAGGTCGGCTGCGGTGGCTCCTTCGAAGGCGCTCCGCAGAGAGCCATATAGGCCCGCGAAAGCGCGGAGCAGTCCTTCCGCAGGCAGGCGCAGCTTGGGGTAGAGCGGAACGATCGCATGGATCACTCGCTCTTCGGTCTCCCCGCCTCCCGATTGTCCGGGCCCCAGAACGCTCCGTCGATCGATCCTCAGCTGTAAGTGCTCGCCGTTCCATGCGAGCAAGCTGCGGGCATAGGGCCCGAGTCGATCGTCGTGGACGTAGAGTTTGGTCGAGGAGAGGTTCAAGACGCGGAGGCTGGTCTTGTCGAACTTGGAGATCGGGGCCCGCTCCCAGGCTTCCTCCGCTCCGTCTCCCACGATGGTGACTGCATGTCCTTCTCCCCGAGAATTCTTGACCGTCAGAATCACCGGGATTCCAGAGCGCACGTAGGCGCGCACCATGAAGTGAAAGTAGGTCACCTGCTCCGGCTCGGTTGGCTGAGGCTTCTCCAGACCGAGTTGGGGGCACTTCAGGACCAGAGGGGAGTGACCAAATGACCTGACCGCCTCGCACAACTGGCCCGTGGTCAACCCGCCGGTTTGTGGAAACGCACGCCCCTCGCTGATGCTGAAGCGAACAGCGGCTTGCGTGACCTCTGACGGAGTTGGGGGGCGAGAGCCCTCGTTGCGACAGACCCGCTGCAGTGCGGTCCATGCAGCCGTCGTAGCGCACGCTGCTACGCCGGCGTCTTGCTGCTGAAACGCGAGCCCTTTCACTTCGAGGCGGGTACCGAAAGGGTGCGCAAAGTAGCGCACCGTGGAGAGGATCTTTCGTCCGGGCTTTGCCTCCCACTGAGATAGCACGGTTCGCCCGATAGGAACCTCGGGGAGTGGTCTGATGACGACATACCCGAGGAAGTGATCGCCTAGCGCGGGGGTCGCATCTTCCGGTGCTGGCCCTTCCGAAGCCAATTGAGTTGGCGTTAGCCAGTTGTCGAACTGTGCCTCGTCGACCTCGATCCCAAAGATCAGGAGCCGAGAGCAATACGCGGGCGGCGGGCTCAAGCACTTGCTGTAGTAGAGCGAATACTCCTCGACGTAGTGCCGATCCACGTAGTGGGACTCGACAAGGAGCGTCCGCGCCCCAAGCTCCGTCAGGTAGTTTGCGAGGTAGCGAGCCTGAAGAACAGGCTGGCCCCCGGGAGCCAACCTCGATCGTTCTCCCACGATTCGCAGGAAGGTCTTCGGGTCGTAGGAGTGGACGCCGACAGTGTTCTTGAGACGTCTCAAGCGAGGCGCAGGCTGAGGTCGTCTTCGTCAACGGATACGACGGGTCGCAGGGCGTCGTGAAGACGCGCCTGCACCTCCAGTCCTTCCAGCTTGAGTCGCGCCAGGTCTACGTCAGAGAGCTCCCGCAGGGGGAGCTTTGGTCGAGAGGTGTTCGCTGTGGCGTCGTCGGTTGGCATGGGTCACCCGCAATCGCATGACATCACATGTCTCCCACCGTGGCAAGTGGCGTTCCGGCGCGCTACCCGGCGCGGGCGCTACCGCTTCTTGAGTCGGGGGTCGAGCACGTCGCGCAGGCCGTCGCCCAGGAGGTTGAAGCCGAGGACGAGGATCACGATCGCGATCCCCGGGGTGAGCACCGCCCAGGGCGCCTGGCTGAGCAGGTTGCGGTTCTCGGAAATGATCAGCCCCCACTCGGGGAACCCCGGCTCGGGGCCGAGGCCCACGAAGCCCAGGCCCGCGGTCTCGAGGATCGCGGTGGCGGTGCTGAGGGTGGCGAGCACGATGATCGGCGCGAGGCAGTTGGGGAACACGTGCCAGGCCAGGATCCGCGAGTGGCTGAAGCCCAGCGAGCGCGCGGCCTGCACGTACTCGAGCTCCTTGACCCGCAGCACCTCGGCGCGGAGCTGGCGCACGATCCCGGGGACGCCGACCAGGCCCACGGCGACCATGAGGTTCAGGAGCGACTGCCCGAGCACGGTCACGATACAGATCGCGAGCAGGATCGCCGGGAAGGCCATGACCACGTCTACTGCGCGCATGATCAGGGCGTCGGGCCAGCCGCCGAAGTAGCCGGACACGAGCCCCAGCGGGATCCCGACCAGGAGCGAGATCGAGACCGCGAGGAACCCGATCACCAGCGACCAGCGCGCGGCGTAGAGCACGAGCCCGAACATGTCGTGGCCGAGGTCGTCGGTGCCCGCGAGGAAGAAGCGCGGCTCGACGTCCGGGGGCAGGTTGGCGTCGCCCCACCAGGACGGCGGCACGTTCTGGTAGTCGAAGCCCAGGTCGGGGTCGAAGTCGTAGTGGTCGTAGCCCGTGAGCGGCGAGGCCAGGAGCGCGAGCAGGACCCAGCCCACCACGATCGCGGTCCCGATCTGGACCCCGCGGTGCCGCGCGAGGCGGCTCAGCAGCTCGCCGCCGAAGAGCCTCACCGCGCGACCCCCAACTGGACCCGGGGGTCGAGCTTGGCGTAGAGCAGGTCGACCACCAGGTTCACGAGCACGAAGGTCGTGGCGAACAAGAGCACGCCCGCCTGGATCACGGGGTAGTCGCGCTCGCCGATCGCCTGGACCACGAACCAGCCCATGCCCGGCCAGCTGAACACCGTCTCGGTCAGCACCGCGCCGCCCAGGAGGTAGCCGGTCTGCACGCCGAGCACGGTCACGATCGGGATCAGCGCGTTGCGCAGCGCGTGCTTGAGCACGATCGCCCGGGGCGCGAGGCCCTTGGCCTTGGCGGTGCGCACGTAGTCCTGGCCCAGGACCTCGAGCATGCTCGAGCGCGTGATCCGGGCCACGACCGCCAGCGGCACCGTGCTCAGCGCGAGGGCCGGGAGCAGGAGGTGCTCGAGGGCGTCGAACAGCGCGCGCCCGTTCAGGCGCAGCGCGGCCTCGAGCACGTAGAACGAGGTCGTGGGCTGGAACTCACGCAGCACCGACTCGTCCATGCGCCCGGCGTAGGGCAGGTAGTCGCCGACGGTCAGGATCAGCACGTAGCCCAGGCAGAACACGGGCACCGAGACCCCGAGCAGGGCCCCGGCCATGGAGCCCGCGTCGAGCCAGGAGTTGGGGCGCAGGCTGGCCGCGATCCCCAGGGGCACCCCCAGGAGCGTGGCGAGCAGGATCGCGCTCAGCGCGAGCTCGACGGTGGCCGGGAACCGCCGCGCGATCTCGCTGGCCACGCTGCGCCGGGTCTGGACCGAGGTCCCCAGGTCGCCCTGGGCCAGGCGCCCCATGAACCCGGCGTACTGCGCGGGCAGCGGGCGGTCGAGCCCGTGCTCCTTGCGGATCCGCTCGAGCTGCTCCTCGCTGGCCCGCTCGCCGGCGAGGTTCCGCGCGGGGTCGCCGGGGATCAGGCGCACCATGAGGAACACCAGCAGCGAGACCCCGAGCAGCAGGGGCAGGATCGAGAGCAGGCGCCCGAGGAGGTAGCGCACCTACTCGAGGTCGACCTTGTGGAAGCGCAGCTCGTTCAAGGGGTGCATGGTGAAGCCCTTGACCTCCTTGCGCATGGCGACCACGAACACGTTGTGCACCAGGGGCACCATGGGCACGTCCTCGTAGATCTGGGCCTGGGCCTTCTGGTAGAGCGCGTCGCGCTGGGCCGGGTCGAACTCCTTGCGCGCGTCCTCGAGCAGCGTGGTAACCATGTCCGAGCGGTAGAAGCTGATGTTCGAGGCCGAGCCCTCCTTGGTGGAGTGCTTGCTCAGGAGCACGTAGAGGAAGTTGTCGGGGTCGCCGTTGTCCGAGGACCAGCCCATGAAGGCCATGTCGTGCTCGGCCTTCTCGACCTCCTCCAGGTAGCTCGCCCACTCCTTGGTCACGACCTCGACCTTGACCCCGATCTGCGCCAGCGCGTTCTTCACGTACTGCGCGGTCTTGCTCGGCTGGGGCATGTAGGGGCGGGGGTTCGTGAACACCCACACCGTGGACTCGAAGCCGTCGGGGAACCCGGCCTCGGCCAGGAGCTTCTTGGCCCCCTCCTTGTCCTGCTCCCGGGCGGGGAGCGCGTCGTTGTAGCCGCGGATCGTGGGGGGGAGCAGGTTCTTGGCGGGCACCGCGAGGCCGTAGTAGAGGCTGCTCGCGACCTTCTCCAGGTTCAGCGCCATGGCGCAGGCCCGCCGCACCCGCGGGTCGGTGAAGGGCTCCTTGAGGTTGTTGAACGCGAGGTAGGCGGTGTTCGAGCCGGGCTTGAGCAGGTGCAGCTCGATCGAGTCCTCCTGCTCGAGGCCCTGCACGTCGGCGGGGTTGATCCCGTCCATGCCGTGGAGCTCGCCCTTCTTCAGGAGCTGCAGCCGGCTGTTGTTGTCGCCGATCGCGCGGAAGATCACCTCGTCCAGCTTGGGGCGCCCGCCCCAGTAGGCGTCGAAGGCCTCGAGGATCAGGGCCTCGCTGGGGCGCCACTCCTTGAACTTGAACGGCCCGCTGCCCACCGGCGCGATCGCGAAGGCCGCGCCCACGTCCTTGGTCCCCGCCTCCTGGAGCCGGGTGAACTCGCTGGGGCACACGATCGAGGCCGAGAACATGGCCAGGTTCTGCAGGAAGGGGACGAAGGGCTCGGAGAGCTGGAACACCACGGTCCGGGGGTCGCTGGCCTCGACGGACCGGACCGCGCCGAACTGGTCGTTCCAGTAGACGAACTCGCCCTGGTGAAAGGGGTGCTCGGGGTCGCGCTGGCGCTCCATGCTGAACACGACGGCCTCGGCGTCGACCGGCGAGCCGTCGTGGAAGGTCGCGCCCTCGCGCAGGGTGAAGGTCCAGGTCAGGCGGTCTTCGCTGACGTCCCACTTCTCGGCCAGGCTCGGCTCGACCTGGGTGCTGCCCTCGGCGTAGCGCACGAGGGTGTCGAACACGTTGACGATCACCTTCACCGACTCGCCGTCGGTGGCGTTGGCCGGGTCGAGGGTCACCGACTCTTGCCCGCGCCCGAAGACCAGGGTCTTGAGCCCCGGGGTCCCCACCGGGCCCGAGCCGCCGGAGCCGGCGCCGTCAGGGGCCGGGCAGCCGACGAGCAGCAGCGCCGCGGCCGCGGCGGTGAGCTGGAACCGAGTCATGGAGAGCCTCCCTCGCGAAGAAGGGAGGGATTGTAAGCCAGGCGCGGCGCCGGCGCTCACACCCCGCCCCCCGGGGACGCGGGAGACGCGTTAGGGACCCCCGGGAGGCAGGAGATGTGTGACTGGGATCGTGCGTTCGCGAAGGGTTCGCTCCCCGGGAGCGCGGACGTTGGGCCCGGCCGCGTTGGGGCCTCCCGGGGAGCTTCACGAAAGCAGAGGTTGAGTGGGTGGGGAGCGGCGCGGGCCGCTAGTTCAAGTTCACGTCGAAGCGGTCGGTGGGCACGAAGCTGATGTCGAAGTCCCGCCCGGTGTCGAGCCAGTAAATGATGCTCCCGATGATGTCGACGACGTTCTTGTGGTTCTCGGCGTGGGGCAGCCAGGGGCTGATCGAGACGCGGCGCTCGTGGTCGCCCTCGGGGGGCGTCCAGTCGTTGAGCCCCACCTCGAAGTCACGGCCTTCCTCGAACCAGGAGATCAGGTCGCGGATCGCGTCGATCGCCTTGAACTTGTTCTTGAGGAGCGTGGTGAGCTCTTCGCCGACCTTGGGCCGCTTGATGAAGTAGACCTTCTTCGCGACCGGCTTCGGCCCTTCGTCGGCAAACATGCTCTAACTCCCCCCACGAACTGTATTTCGGCAGAAGGGACCCGTTGGCTTTACCCCGAAGGATCGCCCGGGCCCCTGCCGCCTGCGTTGCGTGAAGCAATGCCCAACGTAGCGGCGCCTGCGAAACGTGCAGCGAAAAGATTACGGGGGTCCCGACGGCCTCAGGGCCGCTCGAGCGGGGGGAGCGCGCCGCTCGGGCCCCTACAGCTCGCGGCGCACGTCGGCGGTCAGGGCGTCGAGCTGCTCCCGGAGCGCCGGGTCGAGGCTCAGCCCCCGGGTGAGCTCGAGCAGCTCGAGCGCCTCGCTGAACTTGTCCTCGTCGTCGTTCTGATACCAGCGGCCCTTGCCCGCGGCGTAGAGGGCCTGGGCCTCCTCGAGGCACACGCTGGCGTAGCGCGCGCGCACGTCGTCGCGGCTCGGGTCGAGGGCCAGGGTCGCGCGGTAGTCGGCGAGGCAGCCCTGGAGGTCGCCGGCGGCGCGGCGGGCGTCGGCCAGCGCGACCCGCAGCTCGATCCGGCTGGCGTAGGCCTGCCCCTGCTCGCGCACGGCGCTCAGGCCGCGCACCGCCTCGTCGGCCTGACCGGACTCCAGGGCGTCGTGGGCCTCGGCCAGCGCGGCGGAGAGCGCGGCGTCGATCCGGGCCTCGAGCGTGGCGAGCCGCTCCGGGTCGCGGGTCAGCTCGCGCGCGCTCGCGGTCGGGTCGTAGTCGACGGGGGCGGACCACACCACGTCCACGTGCTGGGAGGCGCCGCTGAGCACGTCCTGCAGCTCGGCCTTGGCGGCGCCGGCCTTGGCGGAGAGCTGGACCAGGACGCGGTACTTCGCGCCCGGGGGCTCCGGGGCCCCCGGGCCCAGGTCCGCGAGCACGGGGTGCCCTTGCCCCAGGGACTTCACCAGCCCGCAGCTCAGCTCGCTGGCGAAGGCCGAGGTCACCTCGTTGCTCACCCCGAGCTCCGCGTCGACCGCGGGCTCGACCCACACCGGGCCCGGGCCGAGGGCGGTGAGCTTGGCGCCGATCCGCTCGCTCAGGCGCAGCGCGACCTCGTCCTCCGTCGGCCGCGCGGCGCGCAGGGTCAGGTGCTCGAGGTCGAGCAGCGCGCAGAACGCGGTCGAGGGCTCGGCGCCGCCGTGGGGGGCCGCCAGGATCGCCCACGGGCTGTGGGCGCGCTCGATCACCGCGCGGCGCCGCGCGGGGTCGGCCAGGTCCGCCAGGTGGAAGTCCGCGTCGTGGGCCTGCGGGTGCAGCACCTCGCGCCCGTCCCGGGCCAACGCCCGGTCCAGGGCCGCGCGCAGCGCCCGCGCGGCCGGCCGCTCGCGCTCGCCGGCGGGCTCGACCGGGAGCAGGGTCAGGGCCTCGGTGGGCGGGACGTCCGCCCACAACGTCGACGCCGACCAGCCGCTCGAGCGCTCCGGCGCGCTCCCGAACAGGGTCACCGCCGCGATCAACACGAGCGCCAGGGCCGCGGAGGCGGCCCCGAGCAGCGCGCCGCTGCGCCGCGGCGGCGCCGTCGGCTCCTCGCTCGGCGTCACCTGCAGCGCGGTCCGCAGGCTCGCGGCGAAGGCGCCGGCGGCCGCTGGACGGCGCGCGGGGTCGCGGGCCAGGGCGCCGCCGAGCACGTCGTCGACCCCCGCGGGCAGGTCGGGGCGCAACTGGCTGGGCCGGTCGAGGCCGATCGGCAGGCGCCCGGTCAAGAGCTCGAAGGCGACCACGCCGAGGGCGTAGACGTCGGCGCGGCGGTCGAGGACCCCGTCGGCGGCGCGCAGCTCCGGCGCCGCGTAGTCGTGGGTCCCCACGACGCCCAGCTCCTCGCTCAGGAGCAGGCTCTGCGAGAGCACCTCCCGCGAGCCCGGGGGCACGAGCCCGAAGTCGGTGACCCGCACGTCGCCGTTGGCGTCGAGCAACACGTTCTCGGGCTTGAGGTCCAGGTGCAGGACGCCGCGCTCGTGGGCGTGGTCGAGGGCTGCCGCGCACTGGTCGACGAGCTTGCTCACGCGCTCCCAGGACAGGTGCTCCTGGGTCATGGCCTCCCGCAAGCTCCCGCCCTCCACGAGGTCCAGGACCACGAACGGCGGCTCGTGCTCGAGGTGCAGCTCCTGAGCGCGGACCACGTGCGGGTGCTCGAGCTGGAGCGCCCGGGCGTCGATCCGCAGCTGCTCGGTGTAGCGAGGGTCCGTGGGCACCTTCAGCGCCGCGCTGTGCTGGTGCCCCGAGTGCCTCCCGCGGAACACCTTGGAGAAGGCGCCCTCGCCGAGCGGCGCCTCCACGACCCACGAATCCAACCACTGCCCAACCGCGATCTGTGTCATGCCGGGGATTCTACGCGGCGAGCGGGGGGTATCACCCCGAGGTGGCCGCGGGGCGCTCACGTCGCCTCGGGCGTACATGCCGACGGCGCGACCCGAAGGTCGCGCCGTCCAGCGGGCAGTACCCAGTCGTAGCCGGAGCTACTACCAGGGCATGGCCGGAGTGTCCATCGGAGGCGCAGCGGCAGCCGGAGCAGCCTTCTTCTTCGAGGTCTTCTTCTTGGCGGCCTTCTTCTTGGTCGCCTTCTTCTTGGTCGCCTTCTTGGCGGTCGCCTTCTTCTTGGCGGCCTTCTTCTTGGCCTTCTTCTTGGCCGGCTTCTTCTTCGCGGCCTTCTTCTTGGCGGCCTTCTTCTTGGCCTTCTTCTTGGCCGGCTTCTTCTTTGCGGCCTTCTTCTTGGTGGCCTTCTTCTTGGTCGCCTTCTTCTTCGCGGCCTTCTTCTTGGCCTTCTTCTTCGCGGCCGGTTTCTTCTTGGCCGATTTCTTCTTCGCCATGATCGATCTCCCCACAAGCTAAGGACGAGAGGAGCCAAACCGCCCCTCGAGGTGCCATCAGTGACGGTGGACTGGCCTACGTTGACCCAAGCCCCCTATGAAAATGGAGTTATGACAAGGTTCCGAACGATTCAGAACGCAGTTGAAATCGCTCCAAAGTCATAAAATTCGGTATAACCAATCGCTCTGACAGTTTTTAGGGGCGAATCCAGAAATTTTTTCGAAGATCACGGGACGATTCTCCCCAATCTGGGTCAATCGGCTCCAAATACGCGTCTTAGCCCGGACTTCGAGGAAACAGGGGTTCAACACGCATGACGTGGACGCAACGACAGAATGTGCTGCGGATCGACCCCCGGGGGCGGGGACTGACCGAGATCACGGCGCAGGTCGCGCAGGTGGTCGAGGCCTCGCAGGTCGACGTCGGGTTGTGCGTGGTGTTCGTGCGCCACACCTCGGCCAGCCTGGTGATCCAGGAGAACGCCGACCCCAGCGCGCGCCGCGACCTCGAGGCCTACCTCGAGCGCCTGGCGCCCGAGGGCGACCCGCACTACACCCACACCGCCGAGGGGCCCGACGACATGCCCGCGCACCTGCGCAGCGCGCTGACCTCGACCTCGGAGTCGATCCCCGTGCGCGGGGGGCGGCTCGTCCTGGGCACCTGGCAGGGCCTCTACCTCTGGGAGCACCGACGCCGCGCGTCCCCGCGCGAGCTCGTGGTCCACGTCCAGGGCGCGACGGCGTGAGCCGCCTGCGCAAGCGCGATCTGGCGCTGGCCGCGACCGACCCGGTCATGCGCCGTTTGGTCGACGCCCACGGGCCCTGCCCGCTGCGCCGCCAGCGCGAGCGCGAGCCGTTCAGCGTCCTGGCCAGCTCGATCGTGAGCCAAATGGTCTCGACCGCCGCGGCGCGCACGATCCTGGCGCGGATCGAAGCCGCCGCGGGAGGCCTCGACCCGCGGGCGATCGGGCGGCTCGACGAGCCCGCCCTGCGCGGCCTGGGGCTCTCCCGGGCCAAGGCCCTGGCCATGCGCGCGCTGAGCGAGCAGGTGCTGAGCGGCGAGCTGGACCTGGACGACCTCGGACGGCGCCCGGCCCCCGCGATCTACGCGCGGCTCACGGCGCTCCCCGGGATCGGCGTGTGGACCGCGAACATGTACCTGATCTTCTACCTGGGTCGCCCCGACGTGTTCCCCGAGCGCGACCTGGGGATCCAGGAGGGGATCCGGATCGCCTACGCCCTCCCGCGCCGGCCCACGGCGCCCGAGGCGCGGGCGCGGGCCGAGCGCTGGGCGCCGTATCGCTCCCTGGCGGCGTGGTATCTGTGGCGCGCCAAGGACGGTCCCGCGGCGCTGTGAGCGCCAGCTACAGCGGGTTCTTGAGCGCGCAGTCCTCGCCGCTGAGCTCGATCGACTGCACCTGGGCCACCAGCAGGCGCAGCGCCTCGCCGTCGCCCTTGCGGAACAGGTCGATCCACGGCGCCTCGGACTTGCCCTCGCGAGGCTGGCTGCGGTTGTAGAGGAACCCCTCGACCTGCTTTCCGTCGCTGAGCTGCACGGTCACGTGCCCGCGGTAGTCGAAGGCGGCCTCGATCTGTCGTTGCAGGTCGCTCACGGACCCTCCTCGTCGCGGGCAGTAGAGCACGCGCCGTGCGCGCCGCCCAGCAGGCCGGTGAGAAGGCGGCGGGGTCACTCGCGTTGACACGTTCTCGGGGCAGGGGTAGGCTTCGGCCCGATCCGGGAGGAGGGCTGAGGATCCGCGAGGGTCCTGCGTCCCCGCTGCCGCCGACAATCGGGGCGAGGCCCCAAAGGAAGACCCATGCTGAAGAAGATCGCCAGCCTGATCTCGGCCCCCGCTGCCGAGGCCCACTGCGACGGCCCCTGCGGCGTCTACGACCCCGCCTCCGCGCGGATCGCCGCCGAGGCCGTGCTGTCCATGACCAAGAAGATCCTGGCCCTCGAGGTCCCCGCCGCGGGCGACGCCAAGGCCATGGCCGCCTACCTCAACACCCTCACGCGCTACGTCGCGATCAAGGAGGAGCAGGCGCACCTGGCGAAGTCCGAGCTGCTCGTGCTCTGGACCGACTTCTTCAAGCCGGACCACCTCAAGGCGTTCCCCGAGCTGCACGACACCTTCTGGAAGGCCGCCAAGCTCTGCTCGGCGTGCAAGGTCGAGGTCAGCCTCGAGCACGCGCAGGAGCTCATGGACGCGATCAAGACGATCCACACCAAGTTCTGGTCGATCAAGGGGCGCGACGTCGCCTACTACACCGCCAGCTAACGCTCGGTGCTGCGCTCCCTCCTGGGACGCGTGGTCGAGACCACTCGCCGCGGCCGGACCTTGGTCCGGCCGCGGGTCGTGTGGGGCCTGGCCCGCGGCCTGCGGCTGTATCGCGTGACCGGTGAGAGCATGCTCCCCAGCTACGTGGACGGGGAGCTGGTGTGGGTCGACCGCCGGGCCTACCGCGGCGCGCGGCCCGTGGCCGGTGACGTGGTGCTGGCGCGCCACCCCTACCGGGTGGACGTGCTGTTGCTGAAGCGGGTCGCGCTGGTGGCCGCCGACGGGAGCTGCGAGCTGCGGGGCGACAACCCCCAGGCGAGCACCGACAGCCGCAGCTTCGGGCGCGTCCCCCTGGAGCGGATCCTGGGGCGGGTCAGCGGGAGCCTGGACTGAGCGGCCACGACCGAGGCGCGGCGAACCGCCGGGGTAGAATGCCCGCGGAAGAAGGAGCCGTGCCATGACCTATCCCGGACCCGTGATCGGGCGTTGGAGGTCCACCTCGCTGATCACGATCACTCCACAGAAGTCGCTGGACGAAGCCCAGGAGCTCATGCACGAGGCCAGGATCCGGCACCTGCTGGTGGTCGAGGGCAAGGGCACGCTGGTGGGGATCCTCTCCAACCGCGACGTGACGGGGCACGGCGACCTGCAGGCCAAGGTCAAGGACGCCATGACCCCGCGCGCGGACATGCACGTCACCGACGCCTACGACACGGTGCGCGCCGCGGCCGAGCTCATGTGCCGCGAGAAGATCAGCGCGGTCCCCGTGCTCAAGGGCGAGGCGCTGGCTGGGATCGTGACCAGCGAGGACCTGCTGTGGGCCCTGCTCCAGGACGAGGCCCACGAGGGCTGAGCGGCTCGAGGCTCGCGCTGGGCACGGCACGCCGCAGGCCTGGGCCTCCCGCCCGCCGACTGAGCGGCGCGATCCGGCGGCGGGGAGCGCCACGTGCACGCAGGTCCCGTGGGGCTCCCCCGCCGTGACCCACAGCCGCCCGCCGTGCAGCTCCGCGCTTCGAATCCCCGGGCCGTCGTCACGGACCTGAACGTGGATCGCGCCCTCGCGCTGCGCGGCGCTGGGTAGCCCCACACGCGCCGGAGCCCGCCACGAAGGCGGGCTCCGACGACATGGGGGCACTGGGACTCGAACCCAGGACCAGCGGCTTAAAAGGCCGATGCTCTACCGACTGAGCTACACCCCCGGTGGTTCGAAAATCATACGAGCCGATCCCGGCCCCGCCAGGGTGCGCTCGGAATGCTGCCCCGCGGGGGGCGGGTAGCATGCGGGCATGAGCGACTCCCGCACCTGGACCCTCGGCCCCGACGTCACCCGGCTGGTCGTGCTCGGCGACCCCCACGGCGACATCGTGGGGCTGGACGAGGTGCTCCAGCGCGAGGCCGGCCCGCACACCGCCTTCGTGTCGGTCGGCGACAACGTGGGCTACGCCGACGGCCGCCTGTCCTCGGAGCTGGTCGCCATGCTCGAGGCGCAGGGGATCCCCAGCGTGCGCGGGAACCACGAGGCCTGGGTCGAGGACGGCACGCTGCGCCTGGTCAGCGACGGACCGCCCGGGCTGACCCCCGAAGCGGCAGCGTGGGTCGCCGCGCTGCCCCGGCGGCTGAAGGTCCAGGCGCCAGCGCTCCCGGGTCTCGAGGTGTCGGTGGTCCACGCGGTCGGCGAGTGGAGCTACGTAAACGTGAAGAACGCGCGGAACCTGCTGGACGTCGAGGGGACTCAGCTCGTGTTCTGCGGCCACACCCACCGCCCGGCGATCTACACCCTCGACCGCGCGGGCAAGGTCGCCTCCCGCCGGTTCGAGCCCACCCGCAAGACGCCCATGGTCGCGGAGCTCGACCCCGCGACCCGCTACGTGGTGGACGCGGGCTCCCTCGCGCGGCCCAGCCGGATCCGAGGTGGCATGGCGCCAGAGCGCTCGACCTACGCCGTGCTGGACCTGGTCGCCCGGCGGGTGTCCTTGTGCGCGCTGGACAAGACCCCGCGGATCCAGGCCATGTTCGCGCGCATGTTCGACGTGTAGCCCGAGGCCGCCCCGCGACCCCTTCGCGCGCGGTGGGCCCCAGGGACCGGGGTATCATTCGCCCATGCGTCGACGTCGTCGCAAAGAGGAGAAGCGCTCCACCAAGCGCGTGCGGCCGCCTGAGGCCCACGCGACGGAAGAGGCTGCGGTCTCGCCCCGGCTGCGGGCGCGGCTGGAGGAGCTAACGCTGGCGGTCGCCAAGGACCCCAAGGACTGCCGGCTGCGCGACCGACGCTCGGCCCTGCGCCTCGAGCTCGGCGACCCCCAGGGCGCCCTCGACGACGTGCGCGCCTGGCTCGAGCTCTCGCCTCAGGACGCGGCGGCGCACCACCGCCGCGGCGACGTGCTCCTCGCCCAGGGGGACGAGGCCGGGGCCCACGACGCCTTCGCGCGCGCGGTCGCCCTCGACCCGACCGGCGCGCACTACCACGTCTCCCTCGGCCGCCTGCGCGCGCGCATGGGCGACCTCCGCGGCGGGTTGACCGAGCTCGACCGCGCGGTGGGGATCGAGGGCGAGGGCGCCGCGCCCCAGGCCCAGACCCTCGTCCACCGCGCGCGGCTGCGCATGAGCCTGGGCGACGGCGACGCCGCGCTGGAGGACCTCGACGCCGCGCTCGGCGCGAACGAGGACCCGCGGATCAAGGTGATCGTGCTCACCACGCGGGCCGAGCTCCGCCGCCGGCGCGGGGAGTTCGAGGCCGCGGTCGAGGACCTGACGCAGGCCCTGGACACCGAGCCCGAGCGCGCCGACCTGCGCACCCGGCGCGCGGTCGCCCGCCGGGAAGGCGGCGACACCCTCGGCGCGCGGGCCGACCTGGACCGGGCCCTGGCCCTCGACCCCGACCACGGCGCGGCGCTGCTCGAGCGCGGGCGGCTGCGGCGCCAGGCCAGCGACCACCGCGAGGCCCAGCGCGACCTCGTGCGCGCGGCGGCCGTCGACCCCAGCCTGCGGGTCAGCTCGCTGGTGGCCCGCGCCGGGAGCTACCGCGAGCAGGGGCAGCACGGCGAGGCCGCGGCCTGCCTGGACGAAGCCTTGGTCCTCGCCCCCGACAACGCCGAAGCCCTGCGCGAGCGCGGCCTGCTGCGCATGGTCACTGCGGACCCCTCCGGCGCCCTGAGCGACTTCGAGCGCGCGGTGACCCGCGACCCCGACGACTTCCGCTCGCGGATCGAGCGCGGGGTGGCCCGCTGGCGCACCGGCGACCGTCGGGGCGCGCTCAGCGACCTCGACCGCGCGGTGACCCTCGGCGC
Source organism: Planctomycetota bacterium (assembly GCA_041402045.1). Taxonomy (GTDB): domain Bacteria; phylum Planctomycetota; class J058; order J058; family J058; genus JAGQRJ01. Next base: position 24,097 of record JAWKSZ010000036.1, read on the forward strand.
GCAACAGGCGGAGGCCTGGGTCGCCCGCGCCAGCGTGCGCTACGAGGCGGGCCGGCTGGAGGAAGCCGCCCAGGACCTCGACCGCGCGGTGAGCCTCGACCCCCAGAACCCGGCCGCCTTGATCGGGCGGGCCAAGGTGCACCGCGCCCGGGGCGACCTCAAAGGCGCCCAGGACGACCTGGACCAGGCGATCGCCCTCGACCCCGACTCCGCCGAGGCCTACTTCGTGCGCGGGATCTCCCGCGAAGAGGACGGCGACCTCGAGGGCGCCCTCGCCGACTTCAACGCGGCCACCGAGCGCGACCCCGAGAGCTCGCTGGCGCTGACCGCCCGCGGCCGGCGGCTGTGGGCCAAGGGCGACGTGCGCAGCGCCGCCAGCGACCTGGAGCGTGCGGCCTACATTGCTCCCTACGACCCGCACCCGCGAGCGGCCCTGGGGGCGCTGTGCTGCGAGACCGGGGACTTCACCCGGGCCGTGGTCGAACTGACCCGCGTGCTCGAGCTCGACCCCGACGACCCCGTGACCCTCTACCGCCGGGCCCAGGCCCTGCTCGAGCTGAACGAGCTGGGCCACGCCCTCGACGACCTGGACCGCGCGATCGCCCTCGCCCCCGACGACGCCGACGCGCGCATGCTCCGCGCCGAGGTCTTGTTCGAGGACGGGCACTTCCTGGAGTCGCTCAAGGACTACACGCGAATCGTGGAGCTCGACCCCAAGGACGCCCCCGCGCGCTACGGCCGCGGCTGGACCCTGCTCGAGCTGGGCAAGTCCGAGGAGGCCCTCGCGGACTTCGAGTCGGTGCTCGAGCGCATGCCCGACGACCCCCGGGCCCTGGTCGGGCGCGGCTGGGCGCGGTTCCACAACGCGGACCTCGAGGGCGCGATCGAGGACTTCACCACGGCGATCGCCAAGGATCCCTACTACGCCGAGGCCTACGTGTTCCGTGGGCGGGTGCACCTCGAGCTCGGCGCCGAGGAGCAGGCGCGGCGCGAGTTCGACGCGGCGATCTCGCTGGACCAGGACGATCCGGGCGCCCACGGCGGCCGCGGGTTCGCCTACCTCCAGCTCGGCGAACCCGCGCGGGCGCTCAGCGACTTCTCCCGCGCCGTGGCCCTCGACCCCGAGGACACCGACGCCCTGGTCGGCCGCGGCGAGGCCTACTTCGAGCTGGGCGACATGGAGAGCGCGGCCGCCGACTTCGAGGCCGCCCTCGCCCTCGACCCCGAGAACGCCATGGGCCACGTCGGCCGGGCGGGGGTGTTCCTGTTCCGCAACGAGCCGCAGCGCGCGATCGAGGCCTGCGAGCGCGCGCTCGCCCTCGACGATCAGCTCGGCCCCGCGTTCCTGCGCCGCTCCCAGGCCCACCGCGCCATGGGCAACCCGGTCCAGGCCGACGAGGACCTGGACCGCGCCCGCGAGCTCGGCGTCGACCTCGACGACGACTAGTTTCATGGGGGGTCTGTCCCAGACCCCCTCGGGGTCGGGGCAAAGCCCCTCTCCCTCACCCCCAAGGGGCTCGCCGCCGGCTTCGCCGGCGGCTGCGCGCTCGCGGCTTCGCCGCTCGCGGGGCGCTTCGCCGCTCGACCCGACTCGCCTCGCCGCGCCCGTGCGTCGCTTCGCCGCCGCTCACCTCGCCGCGCCCGTGCGTCGCTTCGCCGCTCACCTCGCCGCGCCCGTGCGTCGCTTCGCTCGCTCGACCCGACTCGCCTCGCCGCGCCTGTGCGTCGCTTCGCCGCTCACCTCGCCGCGCCCGTGCGTCGCTTCGCCGCTCGACCCGACGCGCCTCGCGCGCCCGTGCGTCGCTTCGCCGCTCGACCCGACTCGCCTCGCCACGCGGCTTCGCCGCTCGCCCGGCGTCCTGCGCACGCGCGTCCCGAGCCACGCGCGCTCTCCCACCGCGTGGGTCTCCTCCCCACGGAGGTCCGCCAGCAGCTCAGCGGAGTGTCCGTGTCCCAGCGTCGGACCCGGCGTGTCCGTCCAGGGACCCTTCCGTGTCTTCCGTGTTCCTCTCCTTGTCTCGCCGCGACGAGGCCGCCGAGCGGAGCAGGCACCCCAGCGCGCCCAGGGTTCGAATCGAAACTCCCGCGCGAAGTCGCTCCTGAGAGTGCAATCGACCCCGCAGAGGCGTTTTGCCTCCGCCGATCGTTGAATCGGGCGATTGAGAACGCTCGACTAAGGTCATGTCGATCACCCTCTTGCCCGCGGACGGACCCGTCGCCGTCGTCTTGCTCCAGGGCGAGATCACGGCCGCGGAGTTCGACCCGGCGGCGGCGATCCAACACCTGATCGACCATGAGCGCGTGCAGATCGTACTCGACTGTGGCGGCCTGACCCATGTCGACGACGAGGCGGTCGGGGGGCTGCTCGAGCACCTCCCCTTGATCCGCGAGCATGGCGGCGACCTGCGCGCCTGCGCCCTGCCGAGCCTGCTCCAGGGCGCCCTGATCACCGCCCTGCGCGAGGCGGGGGTCGAGACCTTCGGGAGCCGCGCCTCAGCGGTCGCGAGCTTCGCCCGGCGCCGCCGACCGCGGCTCACGGCCCACCAGGTCGGGGGCCCCCGGGGGATCGTGGTGATCGCGCTGCGGGGAGTGGCCGACGCCCCCAGCGACAGCGTGAAGGCGCTGTCCCTGATCCTCGACCGCATGCTCAGCGCCGAGCAGATCGTGCTCGACGCCCGCGAGGTCACCAGCCTCAAGGACGAGACGTTCCTGGGGAGCCTTCTGCTCCTGGACTTCCGCTTCGCGGCCACCGGGGGCAGCCTGCGGATCGTCGCGCCGCGGGAGCTCCAGGTCCCCGGGCTCGTGCCCGGCGCTGACGCGCTGCTCGCGAGCTACGCCACCCTCGACGCGGCCCTGGTCGGGCGCCCGCTCCCCGAGGTGACCGCCCGCGGGGAGGTGCAGGTCCTCCACCGCGAGGGCGTGCACGAGCTGCGGCTCCTGGGTCGCCTGGGCTCGCGCGAGCGCTGCGCGGAGCTGTTCGGAGCGCTGGAGCAGTTGAGGGCCGACCGGGTCGCGCCGCTCCTGCTGGACGGGGCAGAGCTGACCGACCTCCCGCGGGCAGCACGCCACGCCCTCGGCGTGCAGCTGCGGGGCCTGAGCGTGCGCGGCGCCAAGGTGGCCGTGGTGCCCGAGGGAGCCTGGTTCCTCCCGCCGACCGCGCTCAGCTCGGGACCGCGGGTCCACCGCTTCGAGGGGCGCCAGGCGGCGCTGGCCTGGCTCCGCCAGCGCTGAGGCTCAGTCGCCGATCCGGCGCAGGCTGAAGCGATCGCGGCCAAAGGAGCGCGCGCGGCCGCCGATCTGCGGCGCCTCGACCACGCGATACACCCGCTCCTGCTCCCACAGCTGCTCCAGGGTGAGGTCCAGCGGGCGACCCGCGCGGTAGCGCAACGCCCCCGACTGCTGCGTGCGCGAGACCAGGTCGAACTCGAGCTCGCGGTTCTCCTCCAGCCCGACGGGGGACCAGCGCTGCGCCTGCTTGCGCCGCTCGGCCTCGCCCTCGTAGTTCAGCAGGAGCTCGTCCTCGTCCAGGGTCGGCTGGGGCACGCAGGTGAGCTCCACGTCCGGGGTGGCCAGGGAAGGCCCCGCGGTCAGGTCGCGTCGCTGGCCACCGGCCGCGAGGAAGGCCAGCCGCGGGCGCTCGAACGTCCACTTCGGCGGGGGCTGCAAGGCGCTGGGCATGACCGCCCAGAGCTGCCCCAACAGGGCGCGCATGAGCCCCGGCTCGTCGAGCAGGCTGATCCGGTGCCGGCGCGCGGCCAGCAGGTCCAGGCCCTCCAGGATCCGCGCCTGGATCTCCCGAGTGCCCTCCACCTGCGTCACCTCGCCGGTGAGCTGGTCCACGCAGAAGCTGAAGCTCTGCCCCTGCGCCCGGAGGAAGGGGTGCTCGGGGTCGGGCTCTCGGAGCGAGTCGAAGCGCATGGGCTCGAACCCGGGGGCGTCCCCGACGAGGGCGCCTTCGAGCTCCCAACGCACGGTCAGCTCCTCCAGGGTCGCGGCGATCCGCGCGGTGCGACCTTCGAGCTCGACCGTGCGCAAGCGCAGGTCGAAGCTGAGCTCGAGCTCCATGTCCGTGACCTGGTCCTGCCACAGCGCGAACTCGCTCTCGCTGCTCAACGCCAGGCGGTAGAGCCCGAGCTCCCCGGGCGCCAGGGCCAAGGGGTAGCTGCGGTCGGGGACGGGGGCCGCCTCCGGCGCGGTCGGGGGCGGCTCGGGCGCCGCGTCGGCGACGGCGGGGGGGGCCACGGGATCCGGCTCGCCGCGCTGACCCCACCACCCCAGGCCGACGCCGCCGGCGAACAGCGCGAACACGAGCAGCGCGTAGACGTTGCGCTGGCTGGTCGAGACCTTGGGCTGCGGACCGGTCTCCGGCTCGGGGGTCTCGCCGTGGAGGAAGCGCCCCAGCGCGGCCTCGAGCTCTCGCGCGGACATGCGCGCCTCAGGGTCCTTGGCCAGGAGCTGCGAGCAGAGCTCAGCGAGCTCGTCGGGGACGTGCTCGGCCAGCTCGCGGGGGTCGACGGGCTCCGCGGTCGCGACCAGCGCGATCAGGTCCATGGCCCCCTCGGCGCTGAAGGGCACACAGCCGGTGAGCATGCGATAGAGCAGCACGCCCAGGGAGTAGACGTCGGAGCGCGGCCCGATCAGGGCCCGCTCGCCCAGCCCCTGCTCAGGAGACATGTAGGCTGGGGTCCCGAGCAGGTCGCCCGAGAGCGTGAGGGTCTCGGCGCCGATCAACTTCGCGATCCCCAGGTCGACGAGCTTGGGGTTCCCCTTGTCGTCGAACAGCACGTTGGCGGGCTTGATGTCCCGGTGCAGCACCCCCTGGTCGTGGGCGTGGGCCAGGCCGCGCGCGAGATCGCGCGCGATCCGCGCCGCGGTCCGGGGCTCGAGCACGCGCTCCTCGCGCAGCCGCTGGCTGAGGTCCCCCCCCGAGGCGAACTCCATGACGAACCACGGGCGCCCCTGGTGCGCGCCGCGGTCGAGGACCGGGACCAGGTTCGGGTGGTCCAGGCGCCGCTGGGCCTCGTATTCCCGGTGGAAGCGCGCCTTGAGGTCGGGGTCGGCGTCGAGGCGGAAGGTCTTGAGCGCCACGACCTGACCCGTGGCGCTGTGCTGCGCGCGGAACACGAGGCCCATGCCGCCGATCCCGACGCGCTCCAGGAGCCGATACGGACCGACGAGGACGCCCTCCACCCAGGGGTCCCCCGCGATCTCTCCCGAGGAGTGGACGCGGGCGTCGTGTCGCACCGGCTCCAGGCCATAGGCCACCGTACGGTCATCCGGTCCGGCGCGGTCCGGGCCCGCCACCGGCACCCGGCTCGCGACCTCCCGCAGCACGAGCCGGGCCTCCTCCAGCGACAGGCGCCCGCCCAGGACCAACGCCCGGGCCAACGTCCGCCCGCTCCCTTGGCGACAGGCGCTGAGGGCGGCGATCAGCCCCTCGAGATCGAGCATGCGCCGCTCGTGCAGGAAGCGCGCGAGGCCGGTGTCGAACCCCGGGCGGTCGATCAGGTCCAGGGGCGCCTGCCCGGGGGGCGCCAGCACCTCGTCGAAGGGGGTCGTGCCTTGGCGCGCGCGCGGAGGAGGGGTGGACGAATACGAGTCGCTCATGAGCTGGACGGCAGGGGGGCCCCTAGCGAGCCTGCTCCTCTCGGGCCTCGTAGCTCTTGAGCTTGTTGTAGAGCGTCTTCACGTTGATCCCGAGCACCTTGGCCGTGCGCAGCTTGTTGCCCTCCTGACTGTCGAGCACGCGCAGGATATGCCGGCGCTCGACCTCGGCCAGGGGCGTGGTCACGTCCACCGCCTCGGACGCGGGCGCAGGAGCGCCCGCCGCCTGTGCGCCGCGCACCGAGCTCGGCAGGTCGTCGAGGCCGATCACCGGCCCACGACTGAGGATCATGCAGCGCTCGATCACGTTGCGCAGCTCGCGCACGTTGCCCGGCCAGGCGTAGGCCTGCAGCGCCTGGAGCGCCCCGGCGCTCATGCTGCGCTGGGGCAGGCCCTTGTGCAGGTGGGTCGCGAGGAAGGCCTCGACCAGCGCCGGGACGTCGGCGGGGCGCTCCCTGAGCGGCGCGACCTCGATATGGATCACGTTCAGGCGGTAGTAGAGGTCCTCACGGAAGCGCCCGGCCTGCACCTCGTCCGCGAGGCGCTTGTTCGTCGCCGCGACGACCCGCACGTCGACCTTGACCAGCTTGCTCCCGCCCACCGGGCGGAACTCGCTGCGCTCGAGCACCCGCAGGAGCTTGACCTGCAGGTCGAGGTTCATTTCCCCGATCTCGTCGAGGAACAAGGTCCCGCCGTCGGCGGCGGCGAACAGGCCGGAGTGGTCCTGGTGCGCGCCGGTGAAGGCGCCCTTCACGTGGCCGAACAGCTCGCTCTCGAGCAGCGACTCCTGGATCGCCCCGCAGTTCAGCGCCACGAAGGCGCCCTGGGCGCGCTGGCTGAGCTCGTGCAGGCGGTTGGCCACGAGCTCCTTGCCCACGCCGCTCTGGCCCTCGATCAGGACCGTGAGGTCCGTCGGCGCGACGAGGTTCAGGGTCTCGAGCACCTCCTTCATGGCGGGGCTCTCGGCCACCATGTTCCCGGGCCGCCGCGCGTTGAGCCGGCGCAGGGTCTCGTTCTCCTGGGTCAGGAGGTGCAGGTCCATGGCCTTGTCGATCACCGTGAGGAAGTAGTCGACGTCGACGGGGCGCTCGACGAAGTCGACCGCGCCCTGCTTCATGGCGGTGACGACGGTGTAGGTCGGCGCGTCCTTGCCCATGAGCACGACCTGGGTCCGCGGAAAGCGCTCGCGGACCTGGCGCAGGAGCTCGAGGCCGTTGACCCCCTTGAGGAACAGATCCGCGACGAGCACCGCCGTGCGCAGGCTCTCGAGCTTCTCCAGGGCCTCCTCGGCGCTCGCGGCGCCGTCGGCGGCGAAGCCATGCACGCGCAGGGCTTGCTGGAGGAAGTCACGCGAGGGCGCGTCGTCGAGGACCACGAGGACGGGCGGCTGAGCCATGGCCCGATCATAGCGCGCAGGTGCTGTGGATCCCCGCGTCATGGCGCATTGCAACGCCCCCGGATTCAGCGCACGCCGGTCGCCTCGGGCTGCCAGATCAGGGCTCGCCCGTCGTCGGGCTCACAGGCGAAGCGGTGCCGGGTCCGGTCGTAGCGCGCGTACCAGGGGAGCCAAGAGCACGGAAACGTCAGCAGCGGCGGCGGAGAGGGAAGTCGAGCGCGCCAGCGCTCGGCTGCGGTCGAGTCCTGCGCCAGCAACGCAGCGTGGTAGCGCGCCACCCACAGCGGATAGTCCGTCCCGGGCTCCGCCGCGCGCTTCGCGCGCATGCGAACCTCCGCGTCGTCGAGGAAGCGCTGGGCCTCCTCGAGGCTCGCGCTGGACGGATCGCTGCGTCGCTGCGCGCGTCCGCGCGCTTGGCGTCCTGCACCTGCTCGGGGGCCATGTAGCACGGCGTGCCGAGGATCACGCCGGTCTGGGTCAGCCGGCTGTGGCGCTCGGTCAGGAAGCGCGCCAGCCCGAAGTCTGCCAGCTGGGCCCGGCCGTCGTCGTCGAACAGCACGTTGTCGGGCTTGAGGTCCCGGTGCAGGACCCCCACCTCATGGGCCGCCTCCAGCCCCCGCGCCAGCGCGCTCACCACGGACCGCGCCTCCGCCTGCTCGAGCGGCCCGCGCTCCAGCCGCTCGCGCAAGGACCCTCGGGGGCAGAGGTCGAGCACGAAGTAGGGTGACGCGCCCGCGAGCTCCGCGGCGTGGATCCGCACGACGTGCGGGTGCTGCAGCTGCGCCAGGACCTCGGCCTCCCGGGCGAACCGGGAGCGCTCCTCCGCGTCCCCCAGATCCACGAGCCGCTTCGCGGCGTAGCGCGCGCCGGTCCGCGGGTCGCGCACGCGGTAGACCTCCCCGCACGCCCCCTGCCCCAGGAGCTCCTCCACCTCGTAGGGCCCCAGCCGCGCGCTGACGCTCCCCGCCGCCTCCGCCCGCTCCCCCCAGCGCGCGTAGGCGGCCTCGAGCTGAGCGGCCCGCGCCGCCCCCGAGAGCAGGAGCGCCGCGCTGAGCCCCGTGGGACTCGTCGCCCCCCCAGACACCGCGGCCTGGATCGGGCCCGGCGGGACGCCGGCCGCGAGCAGCGCGGCGCGAAAGGTCTCGAGCGAAGGGGTGGGCTCCACCCTCGGACGGTAGCGCCCCCGCCGCCCCTGCGCCTGCTACCGCCCCACCCCGGATTGACCCCAGACCCGGGATCCCGCAGGATCGTCGGCGAGAGGTCGCGCGTGGCCACCCTGCTCTCCACGCTCCTGGGCGGCGTGGGGTTGTTCCTCCTGGGCATGACCCTGCTGACCGACGGGCTCAAGGCCCTGGCCGGGGACTCACTGCGCACGTTCCTCGCGCGCTTCACCGGAGGCCGGCTGCGCTCGGTCGCGGCGGGGGCCGCCGTCACCGCGCTGGTGCAGTCCTCGAGCGCCACGACCCTGGCCTCGATCGGCTTCGTGAGCGCGGGCCTGCTCACCTTCCCCCAGGCCCTGGGCGTGATCCTGGGCGCGAACCTGGGCACGACCAGCACGAGCTGGCTGGTCTCGCTCCTCGGGTTCAAGCTCAGCGTGAGCAAGCTCGCCCTGCCCCTGATCGGCGTCGGCGCCCTGGTCCGCCTGCTGGGCGGGGCGCGCCTCGCTCAGGCCGGCCTGGCCCTGGCCGGGTTCGGCGCGATCTTCCTCGGGATCGACTTCCTCCAGGAGGGCATGCGCGGCCTGCCCGCGGAGTTCGACCTGGGCGCGCTGGCGGGCAGCGGCTGGGCCGCGCGAGCGGTCCTGGTCGCGGTCGGCGCGCTGACGACCGTGATCATGCAGTCCTCGAGCGCGGCCGTCGCCACGACCCTCACCGCGTTGCACGCCGGGTCCCTGGACCTGACCCAGGCCGCCGCCCTGGTGATCGGCCAGAACGTGGGGACGACGGTGACCGCCGGCCTGGGCTCGATCGGCGCCGCGACCGCGGCCAAGCGCACGGCCCTGGCCCACGTCCTGTTCAACGTCCTGGTCGGGCTCGCGGCGTTCCTGGTCCTGCCCCTCGCCGTCGACCTGCTCCTGGCGGTCAACGCTCGCCTGGGGATCGAGGCGCCGGAGGTGCTGCTGGCGGAGTTCCACACCGCGTTCAACCTCCTGGGCGTCCTGGCGTTCCTCCCGCTCCTGGGTCCGTTCGCCGCGCTGCTCGAGCGCCTGGTCCCGGAGCGCGGCCCGCGCCTGACCCGCTTCCTGGGGCCGGTCGTCGCCCAGGGGCCGGTCGCGCTGGAGGCCGCCGGGCTGACCCTGCGCGCGACGCTCCACGAGGCCGTGGACGTGCTCCTCACCCAGCTCGCGCCGCGCAGCGCCGCGCGCCCCGCCGGCCCGCGGCTGGAGGCGGTGGCGCGGGCGCTGACCGCCACCCGCGAGTTCCTGGCGCAGGTGCGCACGAGCCCCGCCGGGAGCGCCTACGAGCGGCACCTGAGCCTGCTGCACGCCCTCGACCACCTGGAGCGCCTGGGCGAGACCTGCCTCGAGAAGGAGTTCCTGCGCCAGGTGCGCGACCACCCCCACGTGGAGTCGGCGCACTGGCAGCTCTACTCCGCCGTCGACGCCTGCGCGCAGGCCCTGGAGCGGGATCGGCCGCTCCCCAGCGCGACCCTGGAGCGCGCGTCCCAGGCGATCGCCGAGCTGCGTCGCCGCGGGCGACCCAAGCTGCTCATGAGCACGGCGGAGGGCGCCCTGCCCCCGGCGCGGGCGTCCAAGATCCTGGAGACGGTTCGCTGGCTCGACCGCCTGGCCTACCACCTCTGGCGCGCGAGCCAGCACCTCTCCCCCGCCGACCCCGTGACGATCCCCGAGTCGTCCCTGCCCCCCAGCTCGAACGAGGACGTCGCAGCGGAGACCTAGCCGGGGAGGGAGCGCTCCACGATCGCGAGCGCGTCGACCCCGCGGGGAAGCGTCCCGAGCTGCGCGCCGCCCTCGCCCCCGAGCCGGGAGCGGCAGAAGGCGTCGCTGACCGCCTCGGGCGCGTGACGGATCAAGAGCGAGGCCTGGAGCCCCAGCCCCAGCCCCTCGACCAGGCGTCGGGCGCGGAACTCGAGCTGCTCGGGGTCGGCGAAGCGCGCGGTCAGGTCGTCGAGGAACGCGTCGTAGTCGCGGCGCTGCCCCCGGGCCCGGGCGAGCTCAGCGTGGACGGCTTCGAAGGAGTCCGGCTCGCGCCGCATGGCGCGCAGCACGTCCAGGCACTGCACGTTGCCCGAGCCCTCCCAGATCGAGTTCACCGGGACGTCGCGGTAGAGGCGCGGGAGCCCCGAGTCCTCCACGTAGCCGTTGCCGCCCAGGCACTCCATGGCCTCGGCCACGGCGAACACCGCGCGCTTGCAGTTCCAGTATTTGCCCACGGCGGTGGCCAGGCGCGCGAAGGCCTGCTGCTCCCCGTCGTGCTGGGCGTCGAAGCCCTCGGCCAGGCGGAACGCGAGCGCCACCGCGCCCTCGTACTCCAGGCACAGGTCGGCGAGCACGTTCTGCATGAGCGGCTGCTCGATCAGGCGCTTGCCGAAGGTCTGGCGGTGCCGGCAGTGGTGGATCGCCTCGCTCAGCGCGCGGCGCAGGGTGCTCGCCCCGCCGCTGGCGCAGTCGAGGCGGGTGTGGCGCACCATTTCAATGATCGAGGCGACGCCGCGCCCCTCCTCGCCCACGAGCCAGGCCCGCGCGTCGTGGAACTCGACCTCGCTCGAGGCGTTGCTGCGGTTGCCGAGCTTCTCCTTGAGCCGCAGCACGCGCATGGTGTTCAGCGCGCCGTCGGGCAGGCGCTTGGGCAGGAGGAAGCAGCTCAGCCCGCCCGGGGCCTGGGCCAGGACCATGAACGCGTCGACCTGGGGCGCGGAGCAGAACCACTTGTGCCCGCGGAGGGTGTACTCCTGCCCCGGCCCGCCCGCCCCCGCCGGGGTGGCGCGGGTGGTGTTCGCGCGCACGTCGCTCCCGCCCTGGCGCTCGGTCATGGCCATGCCGAACAGCACGCCGCGCTTCTCCTCGGCGGGGAGCGGGCGCGGGTCGTAGTGGTTGGCGAGGACCTTGGGCTCCCAGGTCGCGGCGAGCTCGGGCTGCAGGCGCAGCGTGGGGATCACCGCGAAGGTCATGGTCTGGGGGCAGCTCGCGCCCTCCTCGAGCTGGCCGCGGAGGTGGTTGAGCGCCAGGCGCGCGACGTGCGCGCCTTGGCGCGCGGAGGTCCAGGGCAGCGAGTGACAACCGTGCTCGATCCCGATCCGCATGAGCTCGTGCCACGCGGGGTGGAACTCGACCTGGTCGATCCGGTGCCCGTAGCGGTCGTGGGTCTTGAGCACGGGGGTGTGCACGTTGGCCAGGTGCCCGAGCTCGAGCACCTCGGGCTTCCCGCAGAGCTCCCCCAGCTCCAGGGCCTGGGCCTCGATCCACGCTCCCCCGCCGCGGGCGACCGCCTCGCGCAGCGGCGCGTCGAGGGCGTAGAGGTTCACGTCCGCGAAGGGCGTCGCCTGGTTGAACACCTCGTCGGGCGCGTGTTGCGTCGTCATGGGGGCCTCCGGGGCCCCGATCCTACTTCTTCCCGCCCTTGGCGCGGCTGAGGAACGCGCCCTGCTGCCCGAGGCGAGCGAGCGCGGTGAACTCGGTGGAGAGCAGGGACTTGGCCGCGTAGAGCCCCAGCGCGCCGAGCCACGAGCCGCCGTAGAGGGCGACGGCCGCGAGCACCATGGCGCCGGTCCCGCAGCCCAGCGACCAGATCGCGCGCTCGTCGTCCCCGGACCCGACGCCCAGGAGGAACGGGGCGGCGTAGCCCAGGAGCCCTACCCCCGCGGTGACGCCGAGCTGCACGAGGCTGAACCATATCGAGCCGGAGCCCGACCACAGGCGCCGGTGGGTCTCGCGGGCGCGGGCGCGGATCGCTTCGCGAAGCCGCGCGAGCTCGCCCTGCTCGTCCTCGACCTGGCGCACGGAGTCCAGGAGGCGCTGGGGGAACAGGAACGCGGCCAAGAGCAAGCGCAGCCCGCGCAGGCGGAGCTGACGGGCGCTGAGCGCGCGGACCTCGTGGCTTCCGCAGCCGAACACGGCGCAGGCGCCGTAGCTGACGCGGCACTCGTCCCAGCACTCGGTGTGGTAGACCGCGCCGCACCCGGCGCGGGCGCAGCCCACCGCCGCGCCGCGCTCGCTGACCTGGGTCTCGCCGCGCCGCCACAGGCCCCACGCCTCGCGCACCAGCTCGCCCAGTCCGTAGCGCGCGGAGACCAGCGCCCCCAGGTTGCGCAGGACGAGGAACACCCCGATCCCTCCGCTCACCGCCCAGCCCCACCCCTGGGGCACGGGCCCGGATCGCCAGAGGGTCGAGACCAGCAGGGCCGCGCCGGCCAGGAGGGTCAGCGCGACCAGGTCCCGCCGGCTCGTGAGCTGGGCTGCGCCAGGCGCGTCGCCCCCCTGGAGCTCCTCGGGGGTCAAGGACTCGCGGCAGTAGGGGCAGCGCAGGGCCGCGCGCACCCGCGCCTGGAGCCCGCCGTCCTCGCGCTCGGGAGCGCCCGGGGCCGAACCCTCCTGCGGGGTGACGACAGGGGCCGGCCCGCGGGGCTCGACCCGGATCCGAAGGCGGTCGGGGTTCACCCCGTCAGCCTAGCGAACCCCGCTGCGCCGCGGAGCGGAGTTCGCGAGGCGCGCGATCAGGGCCTCCGCCTGGCGCGGGCTCGTGACCCGCTCGACCCGTAGGTGCGCGTGCTCGGGACGCCGCAGGAGTTCGGGGGTCGTGCGCCGCCGCCGCCCGTGGGTCTGGAGCAGCCACAGCAGGATCGAGTCCCGCGAGCAGAAGGCCTTGCGCAACGTCTCGCGGTTCCCCGCCCAGAGCACCTCCCGCAGCAGCGAGCGGCGCAGGGTCCGGCGCAGGAGGCGCGACGCGACCCGGGGGAAGCCGTAGTCGAGCCACACCACCGTCGTGGCCCGGGGCCAGAGCAGGTCGCGAACCACGGAGTAGTTTCCGTCGACGACCCAGGCCTCGCCGGCGGTGGAGGCGTCGACCCGCGCGCGGAACACCTCGAGCGGCGCCTCGGTCCAGCCCGGCTCCCAGTGCAGCGCGTCCAGCTCCACGTGGGGCACGCCCGTCGCGCGCGCCAGGCGGTGCGCGAAGGTCGTCTTGCCGGCCCCGCAGGGCCCGATCACCAGCGTCCGCACGTCGCCACCTCCCGCGGGATCTACCGCGCAGGGCCTACGACGGGCGGGCGCGCCTTGTCTGTCGCGCGCCGACGCGCTTCGCGCTCGACCTCCTCGCGCCAGAGCTCGTCGCGCTCGCGCTCGGCCTCCTCGTAGGCCTCCTGCGCCTGGCGGAACTCGGGGGCCGCGTCCTCGAACTCGTCCTCTTCCTCGTCGTCGTAGGACGAGTAGGCGAACACCCCGGCGGGGATCGGCGCACCCCAGTCGAGGTTGCGCTGGGGGTTGAGCAAGGTCAGGGCGCTGGAGGTGGCGGGGAAGGCGAGGACCAGGGGGGTCAGCGGCGGCTCGCCGAGGCCCATGAGCACCCAGTTGACGGGGTTGAGCATGCCCAGGCCCACGGTGAACACCAGCGAGCCCGTGAGGTCCAGGACCGGCGCCAGCGGGAGCAGGAGCGCCCCCGCGGGGATCTCCCACACCTCCCGCGGCCCCGAGCTCGTCGTCAGACGACCCCAACGACTCCAGCCGCAGCCGGCGAGCGCGCAGACGAGGAGCGTGGACAGGAGTCGCGAGCGCATGCCGCCAGGCCAGTGCTGCACATCAGAAGTTCCGGTACATCTCGCTTGCCCTCGCCGCCCCTGGCTGCGTTGTTCGTCGGTCACAATGGCCCGCATTGCTCCCTCCTCACGCCTTGCCAGGGACGACGATTGCTGCGCGACCTGTACCGGCACTTCTGAAGCACAGCACTGGTTGGGAGGTGAGGTAGCAGCAGGACGTGGGTTCAACGTCATGTCCATTGCCTGCGCGAAGTGACGGAATCAGCGGAGCCTTGGCGTCCTTGGCGTCCTTGGCGGTTTGGATTCCTGGTCCTGTCGGCGCGGTTTCGCAACAGCATCCCGTGCCTGTGCCCCTCTGGGCCGCTTCCCAGCGAGGTTCACCCGACACGGCAGCGCCGGCGGGGCAGGCTCGCCGCCTCCCTCTCCCCCTCGCGGGTAGGGGAGCAGCTCGCTGCTCCCGGTGGGTGAGGCCGTCCACCCTCCGGAGGGAGGGGGTCGCCGAGGCGGTTGGGCAGGGCGAGGCTCCGCCCCCGCGAGGACGTGCCGCGGAGGCCCGTCCCTCCGAGAGGTGGAGGGACGTCCATACCGGGAGCAGCGAGCTGCTGCCCTACCCGTGCTGGGGTGGGGAGCGAGCGGGCCGGCAGGGGCAGGGGCAGGGACGCCCGACCACGCTCGCGGCGTGGACCGGGGTCTACGTCCCGATCTTGAGGCGCGCGGCGAGCTGGGGCTCGAGGTCCTCGATCTGGCCGATCTTGGCCATGGTCTTCTCGTAGTCGTAGGGGACCCGGCGCCAGGTGATCGCCTGGGGGGTCACCACGACGTAGCACGCGCGGTTGTCGCGGTCGCGGGGCTGACCGACCGAGCCCACGTTCACGATCGCCTTGTGCTCGCAGAAGTCGGGGAAGCGGTAGCGGTAGTCGAGCTGCTGCGCGGTCCGCGTTTGGTAGCGGTCGGTGATCACGCAGGGCATGTGGGTGTGGCCCACGAACAGCAGGCGCTCGAAGCCCGCGAAGATGTGCTCGAAGCGCTCGCTGGGCCCGTAGCTCATGTCCCGGGCCAGGATGTACTCGTTGGTGGGGTCGCGGGGCGAGCCGTGAATGAACACGTCCGGCCCCTCCTCGTGGCGCAGGGGGAGCTTGGTCAGGAAGCCCCAGCGGCGGCGCACGGCCTGGCCCGCGATCCAGCCGGGCTTGAGCACCTTGCGCGTCCAGTCGATCGCCCGGCGCGCGGGGAGGTTGAACGCGTAGGCGCCGTGGATCAGCGCCTCGTCATGGTTGCCGCGGAGCACGACCCGGCAGCGGTCCATGATCATGTCCACGCACTCGAGCGGGTTGGGGCCGTAGCCCACCACGTCGCCCAGGCAGATCACGTCGCGGACCCCGATGTCGTCGAGGTCCGCGAAGACCGCCGAGAGGGCCTCGATGTTCGAGTGGACGTCCGAAATGACCGCGTACACGCCGACTACCCCGAGAGCCTAGATCCCTTCCTTGAGCCGCGCCGCGAGGGCGTTGTCCAGGAGCGGGACGGCCTCGATCTTGGCCGCGGTCTTCTCGTAGTCGTACTCCAGCCGGCGCCACTGCACGGTGTTCCCGTCGACGACGACGTAGCTGGCGCGGGTGTCGTGGTCCCGCGGCTGACCCACCGAGCCCACGTTGACGATCACCTTCTGGTCGGCGAGGTCGGGGTAGGTGTAGGTGTTGTCGAGGTCCGACGAGGTCTTGGTCTCGTAGCGGTCGGTGATGATGCACGGCATGTGCGTGTGGCCGACGAAGAGCATCTTCTCGAAGCCCTCGAAGATCTCGACGAACTTCTCGGTGGGCCCGAAGCCGATCTCGGTGGCGAGGATGTACTCGTTCGTGGGGTCACGGGGCGAGCCGTGGATCAGGAGGTGCCCCTCGACCTCGTGGCGCAGCGGGAGCTTGGTGAGGAACTCCCAGCGCCGGCGGACGGTGGTGCCGGAGAAGAAGCCCGGCTTGAGCTGGTCGCGGGTCCACTCGATCGCCTTCTGGGCGCGCAGGTTGAACGCGTAGGCGCCGTGGACCAGGGCCTCGTCGTGGTTGCCCTTCAGGGTCGCCGTGCAGCGCTCCATGATCAGGTCGACGCACACGGTGGGGTCGGGACCGTAGCCCACGACGTCGCCCAGGCAGTAGATGTCCTCGATCCCCAGGGAGTCGATATCGGCCAGCACGACGTTGAGGGCTTCGATGTTGCTGTGAATGTCGGAGATGATCGCGAACACGGGGATTTCCTCTCGTCCCACTACCCGACACTCGGCAGCCGATCGGGTACGAAAAACTCTGTTTTCTGGGGGCCTCTCCGAGGCTGCAGGCGCTGCTGACAGGTCTAAGTGCCGATTCTGTCAGGTCTGGACGGGTCTTGCCAGGGGACTGCCGCGAGAATCTTGGGCCGGCTCGCAGCCCCGGCGGTTCAGCGCAGGAAGGGGTTCGCGCGGCGCTCGAAGGCGATGGACGTCTCGGGTCCGTGCCCCGGGATCACGCGGGTTCCGTCGGGCAGGGTCAGCAGGCGCTCGTGGATCGAGGTCAGGAGCGTCTGGGTGTCGCCGCCCGGGAGGTCGGTGCGCCCGACCGAGCCGTGGAACAGGGTGTCCCCGGAGAGCAGGAGCGGGCCGTTGCCCGTGCTGGCCAGGAAGCACACGCTCCCCGGGGTGTGCCCCGGGGTGTGGAGCACCTGCGCGGCGTGGTCGCCGTGGGTCAGCTCCTGCTCGTCGGCGAGGGGGGTGTCGACCGGCGGCGGGGTGGGCACGGGCATGACCGGGAGCCCGACCATGGCGAACTGCCCGGGGACGTCGTCGTAGAGGAAGGCGTCCCCCGGGTGCAGGAGCACCTCGGCGCCGGTCGCCCGCTGCAGCTCCTGCGTCCCGAGCACGTGGTCGAGGTGCGCGTGGGTGTGCGCGATCCGCGTGACCTTCAGCTCGAGCTCGGCGCAGGTCGCGAGGATCTTCTCCACGTCGCCGCCGGGGTCGAACACGATCGCCTCCCCGGTGCGCGGGCAGCCGAGGATCGTGCAGTTGCACTGCAGGAAGCCCACGGGGAAGTGGCGGACGATCAACTCAGCCATCGGCGAACACCTCTCGCGCGTCCTTGCCGCGCCGGCCGGTGAGGGTGGCCAGCAGGTCTTCCAGGTCACCCTCGGGGAGCTGCGCCTGCTGGCGCAGCTCGTCCAGGGTCCCACAGGCGATCAGGGTCCCGTGGTCGAGGACCCCGATCCGGTCGCAGCGCTTCTCGACCAGCCCCAGGATGTGCGACTGCACGATCACCGCGCGCTCGCGGCGCTTGAGCTCGGCCAGGAGCTCCGCGAAGCGCCGCGCGCCCTCGGGGTCGAGCCCGCCGGTGGGCTCGTCGAAGAGCAGCGCCGGGGGGTCGGGCAGCACGGCCAGGGCGATCGCCGCCTTGCGGCGCATGCCGCGGGAGTAGCCGGCCACCGGGCGCTGCGCGGCGTCGCCCAGGTCGAAGAAGTCGAACAGGCGCGTGGCGCGCTCGCGGGCGAGGGTGAGGTCCATGCCGCGGAGCTGCGCGAAGAGCTCGAGGTGCTCCCAGGCGGTGAGCTCCTCGTAGAGCACGGACTCCTCGGGCAGGTAGCCGAAGGCGGCGCGGGCGGCGAGGGGGTCCTGGGCCAGGGCGTGGCCGGCGACCCTGGCCTCGCCGGCGTCGGGGAGCACGAGCCCGCTGAGGATCTTGGCGAAGGTCGACTTGCCCGCGCCGTTGTGGCCCAGGAGCCCGAACACCTCGCCGGGGCGCACGGTCAGGCTCAGGCCCTTCAGGGCCTGGAGCTCGCCGTAGGCCTTCGTGAGTCCGGTGACCTCGATCACGCCGCCGCCTGGTGGTCGCTGGTGCATTCGGCGCGGAGCCAGAGCGCCGCGGAGCGCCGCGCCTCGGCGGCGAACCCGAGCAGAGGATACAGCCCCACGAGCAGCGGGTGGATCTGGGCGGCGAGGGCGAAGCCGACCGCGACGACCCCGCCCCGGAGCGGGTAGGCGGTGGCCTCGACCAGGCTCCCCCGGGCCTCGCAGCGCAGGCCGAAGGCGACGGCGTCGAAGGTGGTGGCCAGGGTCAGGAGCGCCGCGCCGGCGGCGACCCGGGGCCAGGGCGGCGCGCCCTCGGCCTGAGCGACCCAGGCCACGGCGACCGCGGTCAGCCCCATGGCGTAGGTCGCAGCGAGGGCCCAGCGCGAGAGGAGCACGGCGCCGCCGCTCAGGGGCTGCACGCGCTCGAGCAGGCGCCAGCCCTCGCGGGCCCGGGGCAGGTCGACCCCGAACAGGAACCCCGCCGCGGTGCCCAGGACGCCCACGAACATGAGCGTCAGCAGGCTCAACTGCCAGCCCTCGAGGCTCTCGTCGCTCCCCGCCACCGGGAGCAGGAGCAGGGCCGCGGGGAGCAGGCACGCGATCAGCCGCCCGCGGGGGAACCCGCCGCGGGCGAGCACGACCAGGTCGCGGCGCACCAGCGCGCCCACGCTCGCGGGGAGCAGCCGGGACGGGAGCGCGGCCAGCCGCCACAGGAGCGGCGAGGCTTGGCCCCGCACCCGGCGCCCGCGGGCGCGGCGCTCCGCCGCGCCGCGGGGGACGACGAGCAGGGCCAGGGCGGCGAGGAGGGCCGCCGCGCCGCCGGTCGTTCCGAGTCCCAGGAGCTCGCCGCGGAGCGCGCTGCCCAGCGCGGGTCCGGGCCCTGGGCCCAGGAGCGCGAGCGCCGCGACCCCCGCGGCGGCCAGGACCCCCGCGGCGCGGGCCCCGAGCCCGCCGGCCAGGGCCCAGGCGCCGAGCAGGCTCAGCGCGGCGAGGAGCGGGGCGGAGAGCAGCCACCACCCGGCGATCGCGGGGCCCAGGCTCAGGCCTTGGGCCCGGGCGTAGCCGGCAGCGCAGGCCACGGGGAGCGCGGTGCCGGCCAGGGCCAGGAGCGCGCCTTCGACCCCGCGCAGGGCCACGAGCTGCCGCGCGCTCACGCCGCTGGGCAAGAGCAGGTCCAGCTCCCGGGCGGTGTAGAGCTGACGCCGCTGGATCAGGCTCAGGGCGCCGGCGAGGGCGAGCCAGCCCGCGGAGAGCCCGCGGCTGGCCCACGCCGGGGGCAGGCCCCGCTCGGCGGCCGCGCTCCCGGCGACCCAGGCCACCCAGCACAGCCCGGCCAGGACCACGAGCTCGAGGGGCGACCCGTAGCGCCGGCGGAGGATGCTCAGCCGCAGGCGCAGGAGCGCGGTCACGCGTCTCGCCCGCGGCGCGCGCGAGAACCCTCGACCGTTGCGTCGGTTGCAGGGGCCACAGCCGGTGGTGATACTGATTTCATGGCGCTATTGACCGACGACGACGTCGCTTCCCTCGTCATGGCGAGGAACCTCCTCACCCAGAGCCAGATCGAGTCGTGCCGGCAGCGACAGGCCGCCAGCTCGACCCCGTGCTCCTTGGCGCAGGTGATCGTCAGTGAGGGGCTCGCTTCCGCAGAGGACATGAGGAGTCTCATGCTAGCAGGCACTCCCAGCAGCTCGTCCAGCGGCCGCTTCGCGACCGGCGGCAGCGGAGCCTACCCCGCCGGGAGCGGGGCGTATCCCCTCGGCGCCGGCTCGGCCAGCGGGCGCTACGAGGACCCGGAGGTCGGCTTCGGGCGCTACCTGATCACGCAGGGCTTGATCGACCAGGACCAGGCCCGCGAGGCCTACCGCCTGCTCCAGGGCTACCGCCAGCAGCACCCGCAGGTGAACCTGGCCCAGGTGCTGGCCAAGCACGACATGGCGAGCAAGGAGCAGCTCCGCGACGCGTTCCAGGCCTTCAGCGCCTCGCAGAGCGGGCAGTATCCGATCGGCTCCTCGGGGTCGCAGCTCGTGCGGCTCCCCGACGCGAGCGGCGCCTCGCCGATCCCGCACACGATCGACCCGGACGCGATGGGCGGCTCGGGCATGTTCGGGCAGCCGTCGGCGTCGCCGATCCCGCACACGATCGACCCGGACGCGATGGTGGGCTCGGGCATGTTCGGGCAGCCGTCGGCGTCGCCGATCCCGCACACGATCGACCCGGACGCCTCCCTCGGCCGCGGCATGTTCGCCTCGGGCAAGATCCCGGGGACGATCGACCCTGACGGCCCGGCGGGCTCGGGCATGTTCGGCGGCAACGGGCCGGTGATCCCGCACACGATCGACCCCGACGCGGGGGTCGGCGGCGGGCCGGTGATCCCGCACACGATCGACCCGGACGCGATGGGCGGGTTCGGCGGCAACGGGCCGGTGATCCCGCACACGATCGACCCGGACGGCGGGTTCGGCGGCAACGGACCGGTGATCCCGCACACGATCGACCCCGAGGGGCCGACCCTCCAGGGCGGGAGCGGGTTCGCGCACCCGTCGGGCAGCGCCTTCGGCCCCGCCGGGAGCGGCATGGGTCGCCGCGGCAGCGGCTTCGGCTCCCAGTTCCCGCCGGGCTCCCAGGGCTACGGCTCCCAGGGGCCGGGCAGCCAGGGCTACGGCCTCCTGCCCTCGGGCTCCCAGGGCCCGGCGAGCGCCGGCCCGGGCGGCACCCGCCCCGACGGCTCTCGTGGCCCGGGCGGCACGCGACCCGAGGGGTCCCGCGGCCCCGCGGGCACCCACAAACAGGGCACGGGCTTCCAGCTCGACCTGGCCCCCGCGCCGGACAAGCCCTCGCCGTTCCGCAACCCGAACCTCCCCGCGCCCAGCAGCCTGAGCCAGGTCGACCACGACGAGGACGAGGAGGAGGAGGAGGTCCAGGGCTCCGGGCGGCGCAAGTCCGCGCGGCGGCGCGCGGCGCACCCTTCCCTGCGGCGCGAGCCCAAGAAGCCGCTGTGGATCGTGCTCCTCGCCGGCGTGGCGGTGGTGGTCGTGATCGGCGTGGGGCTCTCGGTGGCCAGCAGCAAGAGCCAGGGCCGCGAGGCCCTCGAGCACTGGCTGGCGCTCTCCGAGGAGGACGCCAAGGCCAAGCTCGACGCGGGGCTGCAGCTCCCCGAGGACGTGCAGGCCGATCCGGACGTGGCCAAGATGCTCGACGAGCTCACGCGCCGCGTCGAGGCCGAGGAGCGCCGGCGCCAGGCGCTCGAGGTCCTGGACGGCCTCGAGCGGGCGCTGACCCTCGACGAGCGCAAGAAGATCTGCGACAAGGCGATCGAGCTGGACAAGACCCTGGCCAAGGCCTGGGTCGAGCGCGCGCGGATCCGCTTCGCCCTCGACCGGCGCGCGGCGCTGGAGAAGCCCGACTCCGAGCCCACGGACATCACCAAGGGCGCGCGCAACGACCTGAACCAGGCGATCGGCTTCGACGACTCCTCCCCCGAGGCCTACCTGTTCCAGAGCGAGCTCTACGTGTTCGAGAACGACGGCCGCGCGGCGCTGGGGAGCCTGCGCCGGGTGGAGGAGCTCGACCCCGACGGCGCGCTGGGGCACCTCGCCCGCGGACTGAAGGAGGAGATGAGCCTGCGCTACGGCGACGCCCAGACCCACTTCGACCGCGCGATCGAGCTCAACAGCAAGCTCGTGCCCGCCTACCTCGCCCGGGCGCGGGTGTGCGTCACCCAGGGCATGCACCCCAAGGCGATCGCCAGCGCCGACCAGGCCAAGGAGCTCGACCCGGCCTCGTCGGAGGCGCACACCCTCCTGGCCGAGGCGCGCTACTACGCGAGCGGGCGCAGCGACCGCGGCATTCTGCGGATCCTGGACAAGGCGCTGGAGCTCGACCCCAGCAACTCGCGCGCGCTGGCCCTGCGCTCCTACGCGCGGCTCGAGCGCACCGCGATCGGGCAGATCGTCTCCAGCCCCGCGGAGTGCGACCGGGCACAGAAGGACGCCGAGCAGGCCAACTCGATCCGCCCCGAGGTGTTCGCCTGGCTGACCCTGGCGGAGCTCGCGATCTGGCGCGAGGAGGACCCGACCAAGGCCCAGAAGTACGCCAAGCGCGCGATCGACCTCGACGCGCGCAACCCCGACGCCTGGCTGCTCCGCGGGCGCATTCGGATCCTGGCGAACACCTACGACGAGGCCGACCGCGACCTCGAGCGCGTGCTGAACCTGGCGGAGTCGCGCCCCGGGACCGAGGAGACCACCGCGCGCGCGTTGACCATGCGCGCCGGGATCAAGGTCGGCAACAAGGACTTCGCCACCGCCAAGGACCTCCTGCGCCGGGCGACCAAGCTCTACGACGACCTGGCCGAGGCCCACTACTACCTGGGCAAGGCCCTGCACCTCGACCCCAAGCGCCAGCCCGGTGACTGGCTCAAGGCCGAGGAGGAATACAGCAAGGCGATCTCCAAGGACGGCACCCTGGCCGACGCGTGGTTCCACCGCGGCTGCTTGCACATCGACCGCTCCCGCGGCGGCAACCTGGCCGCCAAGGAGTGGGAGGCGGGCCTCGACGACCTGAACAAGGCCGAGGAGCTCATGAACGCGAAGTACCGCGCGTTCTTCAAGCCCTACTACCTCGACCTCATGCGCGGCGTGGCCTACTTCGGCCTCGAGGAGTGGGAGCCGGCCAAGAAGCACCTGACCCGCTACACCGACGAGGCGTCGCCGGGTGAGGACAACTTCGCCAAGGCGAAGGACATGATCAAGCAGATCGAGGCCGCGCAGAGCGGGAACCAGTGATCCGTGGCCGATCGCCCCGAAGGAGAGCAGGCGCTCTCCGACCCTGACGACGCGACCGACGACCCCTTCGCCGACGACCCGCTGGCGGAGGTCTCGGCGCTCGAGCCCGAGGCCGCGCCGGAGGTGGAGCGCGACCCGTTCTCGGACTCGGCGCTGAAGCGCGCCAAGGCCCGGAGCAAGGCCAAGGCGCCCCGCCGCGAACCCGCCGATCCCTTCGCCGACGACCCGCTGGCGGAGGTCTCGGCGTTGGAGCCCGAGGCCGCGCCGGAGGTGGAGCGCGACCCGTTCTCGGACGCGGCGCTGAAGCGCGCCAAGGCCCGGAGCAAGGCGCGGCGACCGCGCTCCACGGCGGGGAAGGCGTCAGGCAAGGACCCCTTCGCGGAGGACCCGCTGGCGGGGGTCCCCGCCCTCGACGCGGCGCCGGAGGTCGAGGGAGATCCGTTCTCGGACTCCGCGCTGAAGCGCGCCAAGGCGAAGGAGCGGCGACCGCGCGCCGCGTCCACGGCGAAGACGCCAGGCCAGGCGCAGGCAGAGACGCCGGGCAAGGCGCAGGCAGAGACGCCGCCGAAGAAGGCAGAGACGCCGGGCAAGGCGCAGGCAGAGACGCCGCCGAAGAAGGCACAAAAGAAGGCAGAGACGCCGGGCAAGGCGCAGGCGAACGAGGCCAAGGCGGCGGACCCGTTCGCGGAGGATCCGCTGGCCGAGGTCCCGGCCCTCGACGCGGCGCCGGAGGTCGAGGCGGATCCGTTCTCGGACTCGGCGCTGAAGCGCGCCACGGCGAAGCCTGCGCGCCCGCGCACGCGCCCCCCCGCGGCGGCCTGGAAGGGCGAGGACGACGCGCTCGTCGGGCGCGCGACCTCCGAGGAGGGCGACCCGCTCCCGGCGTCCGCTCCGACGGACGCGGCGCCGCCGCCGGAGTCCGGCGACGAGCCCCGCGACGAGCCCGCCAGCCAGGAGCCCAGCGCGGAGCCCGCGGGCGAGGAGTCCCCCCCCGCCGAGGCGCCGGCGCCGCGGCCGAAGCGCTCGAGCCGGCCGCGCTCCACGAGTCGCCGGCCCCGGAGCGAGGTCGTGCAGCTCCCCGCGCCGCAGACCGAGCCACCCCCTGCCAGCGACAGCCGGCTCGAGCCCCCGTCGCCCGAGCTCCTGGCTCCGCCGCCCTCGTCGCGGGGGCCGTGGCTCCTGTTCGTCGCGGTGCTGGCGGTGGTGCTCGTGGGCGCGGGCTACGCCGTGCAGGCGCACCTCGAGGGGGGGCGCCTGGACGAAGCCCTCGCCGGGTTCCTGGCCAAGGCCGACAGCCTGGCCCCGGCCGAGGTCGTGGCCCGGGCCGAGGAGCTGCCGCCGGAGCTGCGGGAGGACGCCCAGGTCCAGGCGCGGGTCAAGGCGGCGCAGACGGCCCTCGCCCAGGCGGGGCTGCGCGCGGACGCCGCGGCGCTGGTGGACCAGGCCTGGGCGGAGCCGGACCTCGAGGCGGCGCTCAAGCTCTGCAACCGCGCGATCGTGACCTTCGACGGCTGCGCCGAGGCCCACGCGCTCAGGGCGCGCCTGGCCTACGCGCGGTCCGCCCGCAGCGGGGAAGGCGAGCACGCCCGCGCCGAGGCGCGCGCACTGGAGGACCTGCAGACCGCCCTCGGCGCCGACCCCGAGTGCGGGCTGGCCTACTGGGAGCGCGCGCACCTGCGCTGGGCGCGGCGGCACGACCCCGAGGTGCGCGAGGCGATCGTGTCCGACCTGGGCAACGCGCAGCGCTACGCCGGGCAGTCGGTGATCGGGTCGCTCGCGCTGGGCTACTCGCTCCTGCTCGAGGGGCACGAACAGCGCGCGCTGCGCCAGTTCGACGCCGCGCTGGAGCGGGACCCGCGCTCGGCGCCGGCGCAGGTCGGGCGGGCCCGGGCGCTGTTGGCGTTGGGCGAAGCCGTGGACGCGGACCGCGCGGCGACCGAGGCGATCAAGCTCGCGCCGCAGGACCCCGAGCCCCTCGCCGTGCGCGGGCGCGTGCGCTGGGCGCGGACCCTCGAGTCCGAAGCGCGCGAGGACCTGCGCGCGTCGCTGGCCCTCGACCCCTGGCAGGCCGAGTCCTGGGGCGTGCTCAGTCAGCTCGGGGTCCGCCGGGACCGCGACGGGAAGCTCGAGCTGGGCGAGCTCGATCCGCGGCGAGAGGCGGCGTCCAAGGCCCTCGACCTCGCGCCCCACGAGGGGCTCGCGCACCTGACCCTGGCCCAGATCGACGAGGCCTACGGGCGCAGCCAGGACGCCCTCGAACACTACGCCCAGGCGATCGAGGCCGGGGTCGCCGAGCCGGGGCCGCGGCTGGGGCGCGGGCTGCTCCTCGTGCGCCAGGGCGAGTGGGAGGCCGGGGAGCGCGAGCTGGCCGAGGTCCTGGTCCAGCACCCGCAGGACCCGTTGGCCCTGGCCTACGCCGGGGCCGCGGACGTGGAGCTCGAGCGCTGGCGCTCGGCGGGCAAGCGCTTGCTCCAGGCCCTCGAGCTCAAGGACCCGCCGCGGGTCGCCTGGGGCGCCGCCGGCGTGCTCGCGCTGCGGGCGACGCCCGCGGACCCGGACCAGGCCTGCGCCCGGCTGACCCGCGCGCTGGAGCTGGACGGCGACGACCCCGAGCTGCGCTTCTACCGCGCCGAGGCGCTCCTGGCCCTCGACCGTCCGGCGGAGGCGCGGGACGAGCTCGCCCGGCTCCCCGCGGGGCAGTCGGTCGGCCGGATCCCGGCGCGGGAGCGCGAGCGGCTCCTGGGGCACGCGCTGTTCGCCCTCGACGACTTCCCCGGCGCCGAGGCGGCCTACGCGAACTACCTGCGCGGGGCGACGTCCGAGGACCCGCACCGCGCGCTGGTCCAGCGCCGGCTCGAGCGCTGCCGCGCCCGCCAGCGGGGCGACGAGGGCCCGCAGGACTTCTGAGCCAGAGCTCACGCGTCCCCCTCGAGCCGACAGGACGCGGGCCCCCCGCGAGGCGGGATTCGCTGGCCTGCGAGCGCGGGGTCGCGTCGCGGACCCACGCCGAGTCGCGCCGTCCGTCCGGGTCGGGGAGAGTTCGCTCGACGCGCCGCGCAGCTCCCGCGCGCGGGGCGGGCGCGCGAGACGACGTGGGGGGGTCGAGGGGACTTGCGCGGGGGGAACCAACGCGAACACCTCGCCCGGAGAGGGCGAGGTGCGAGGGCGGCGCCGGGCCTCCCGCGGGAGGCCGTCAGCAGGTGAGGAGCTCTACTCCTCGTCCCACTCCGGCTCGTTGGCCTTCTTCTTGCCCTTGGCCTTCGTCGGCTGCTGGCTGTAGTCCGAGCCGAACTTGGTGCGGAACTTCTCGATCCGGCCAGCGGTGTCGACGAACATTTGCTTCCCGGTGTAGAAGGGGTGGGAAGCCGCGCTGATGTCGACGTTGTAGAGGGGGTATTCCTTGCCGTCCTTCCACTCGATCGTCTTCTTGGTCTCGATCGTGGAGCGGGTCAGGAACATGACGCCGGCGGCGCGGTCCTGGAAGACCACGGGGCGGTAGTTTTGGGGGTGGATGTCCCACTTCATGGCGATGTGCTCCGAGGCAGTCTGATTCGCGAGGGGCGGAGCATACGGGGTGATGGCCGCGGCGTCCAGCGCAAACGCAGGCCCATCGTCGGATCCGCGCACTTTCCGACTTGCCTCCGCCTTGGTTTCCAGTATGGTTACGCGCTCAACGGAGGCGGCCATGGCCAAGAAGAAGGGCGCGCGCGAGTTCGTGTGGCTGAAGTGCACCGAGACCGGTGACCTCAACTACCGGACGTCGGTCAAGACCGCGGGCGGGATTCCTGAGCGCATGAAGAATGGGCTCATGAAGTACTGTCCCCGGGCGCGCAAGCACACCCTGCACAAGATCAAGCGCAAGTAGCTCCGAGCTACGACCCGCTGCACGCGGGGCGATGAGCGCAGCACGACGCCCCGTGGCGTCGTGCTGTTTTCGTTGGTTCGCTCGTCCTGGGCTCAGTCGTCCTTGAGCGCGGCGAAGGCCACCCGGTCGCGGTAGCGATACACGCACTGGACCTCGACGAAGCCGGCCTCTTGCAGCGCGGCCTCGAACTCCACGAAGGTCAGCCGGCGCACCGGGTCGTCGCCGTCGCCGGCGGTCCAGGGGGGCGGCAGCGTCTCCAGCACGTAGAACCAGCCTCCCGGGTCGAGCATGGCGTGGACCTCGCTCAGCGCGTCGAGGGCCCAGTCCACGCCGTCCTGCAGGGTCCCGCCCCGCGCCTCGAGGGTGGGCATGATCACGCTGGTCGCGACCACCAGGCTCGCCTCCTGAGGCAGGACCTTGACCCCCTCGCCCACGCCGACCGCCAGGCTCTGGATCACCGCCTGGGGGAGCGCCTGACGCACCCGCGCCTCGGCGCGGTCGAGCTTGGCCGCGTTGGGCTCGATCAGGGTCACCCGCCCCAGGTTGGGGTAGGCCGCCGCGATCTGGCGCGCGGCCTTGCCGGTGCCGCAGCCCACGTCGACCAGGTGGTCGTGGGCGTCGAGGGGCGGCAGCGCGAGGATCAGCTCCTTGTAGTGCTCGGCCTCGCGCTCGATCCCCGCGGTCCAGGCGTCGTCGTGGAGGTCGTACCAGTCGGGGTGCTCCCAGGGCGGCGCCGCGCGCTCGAGGGCGGGGGCGACCGCGCGCCGCGGCGGGGCTGGGGCGTGGACCGCGTCCTGCGCCTCCTCGGGCGCCTCGTCCTCGTCCTCGGGCTCGGCGGCGGCCAGCGGGTGCACGACCCGCCGCGGCTTGGCCTCGTCCTGCGGCGGTCCGCGGCGCTTGTGCTTGGGCCCTGGCCGCGGGCGCTTGCCCGGACCGCGCCCGCCGCCCTTGCCCCGGGGCTTGCCGCGGCGAGGCACTACAGCGCCTCCAGCTCGATCAGGGGTTGGCCTTGTTCGACCTCGGCGCCGTCGTCCACGAGCATGCGCTTGACCGTGGCCCGCGCCGGGAGGGCGCCCAGCGCCGCGTCGCCGTAGCGCACCTGGAAGAAGGTCTTCATCACCTCGATCAGGCCCAGGGGCTTCCCGGCCTCGAGGGCGTCGCCCACGTTCACGTAGGCCGGGCGGTCCGGCGCCGCCCGGTGGTAGAAGCGCCCGACCTGCGGCGAGCGGACCACGAGCTCACCCGCGGCCTGCTGCGCCTCCTCCGCGGCGCTGCCCGCGAGGGCCTCGGCGTCCTCCTGGACCTCGCACAGCGGGGTGCCGTAGCCCACGGGCCCGGGCGTGCGCGGCGCGAGCAGCGCCCCGCCCACACCGGGGGGCACGACCACCGCGTGGGCGACCCCGGCCTGCTCGATCCAGCCCACGCACTGCCCGGGGCGGACCCAGGTCCCCGCGGGCAAAGGCCGCCGCCACTCGCCGACCAGCGGCGCGCCGAGGGTCGGGCGCTCGCCGTCGCGGGCGAGGGTCGCCTCGCGCTCGTCGACGGTCGCCGGCGCCCCGAGGCGCGCGAGGTCGTGCAGGCTCCAGATCCGCGGGTTCTTCACGGTGCGGTTGCCGGTGGCGCTGTAGGCCAGCTCGGCGTAGCCCGCGAGCACGTCGCGCAGCTCGCTCAAGGACACGATCTCGTCGGTGTCGAGCTGGCGCGCGGCGACGTAGGGGTCCATGTCCCCCTCGATCCGGGCCTCGACCTCCTGCATGCCGCGCTCGATCTCCGCGCGCTCGGCGGGGTCCTGGGTCGCGATCTGGAAGTCGTCGTCGAGCTTCGTGTTGTAGGTCGCGATCGCCAGGGTGCGGCCCTCCATCACGCTCAGGCGCGAGATCGGGGTCGCGAAAGGCTGGACCACCGGCTCATCCGGCCCGGAGAACGCGTAGTAGCCGGCGCCGAGGCTCGGCGCGGGAGCACGGTGAACACCGGCGCGCGCTGGACCGAGTTGGCGTAGATCAGCGACGACCCCCAGCCCAGGAGCCCGAGCCGCTCGGCCTCGCGTAGTATCAGACAACGCTCCGCGTCCTGGAATTTACCAGCGGGATCCCGTCGGCGTCGCAGGCTCGGGCGAACTGGGCCAGCTTGGCGATCCCGTCCTGGTAGAGCGTCCCGCCCGGGCGCTGGCGCGAGGAGTCGGGGGTCGAGCACGAGCCCCGGCTGGTTCGCGGGAACCCGCAGTAGAGCCCGTTGATCCGCCCGACGCCGGTGATGCCTCCTGGCCCTGGGTCGGCCACGGCTCCAAGAACAGGCTGTCGTCGAGCAGCCGCGCCAGGACCTCGTGAGCGGGAGTAGGCCACGCGGTGGTCAGCCAGGCACGATCGCTCAGCTCCTGGGACGCGAAGCGCGGCAGCGCCGCGGCGCGCGCGCGGTGATGCTCCCGCCGCCGGCTGCAGGCGCTCGGCCTCTGCTCGGATCGCGAGCAGGCAGGTCTCGTCGTCGGGCTTTCCGCAGATCCATACCAGCCGCTCTACAGTGCACGTGCACCTCAGGCCCGCCGATGTCAGGCTCGTGATCTTCGCTCTTGGCAGTCAGCGCGGCGCCGGCGATCCCATATGTAGGCCTGCTCGGTCATGACCACGCGGTCGGAGACCAGTCGGCATGTAGCCGCCGCCGGCGATGCAGTCGCCGAACACTCCGATCTGCAGGGCACCCCGCCGCCGAGCGGCGCGTTCTTCTGGAAGATATGCCCCGCGCCGCGGCACCGAAGGCGTCTTCGACTGCTCGAGGAGGAACAGCCCCGAGCAGTCCACGAGGTAGACCACCGGGCCTTGAGCTCGAGGCCATCTCTGGGCGCGCTCGATCTTCTCCGGGCACTGCGCGGCCACCACGACCCCGAGGCCACGGTGTTGTCGTTGGCGATCACCATCACCCAGCGCCCGCGCACGCAGCGTCCACACCAGTGACGACCCCGCGCCGGGGCTCTCGAGCTTGCCGCCGAGGAACGCCGCCGAAGTTGACGAAGGTCCCGACCTCGAGCAGGGGCGCGTCTGGGTCCGTGACTGCTCCAGCCGCTCGCGGGTGGTGAGCTTGCCCTTCGCGTGGACGCGGGCCTCATGCTTCTCGCCCCAGCCCTGGGCGACGTGGGCGCAGCACTTCATGGAAGCCGCCCTCCGAGGAGCACGTGCGCTGCAGGTTCTAAGCGAACTCCTCGTCGGGAAGGCTCCAGCTCGGGCCGATCGGACGCAGAGGAACGTGGGCCATGCTACTCACTCCCACCCGGGCAGGCTGCGCACGTCGTAGGCGCCGCTCTGAAGGGGCTCGCTCTTGAGCACCGCCTCGAGCGGCGGCGCGGTGGTGTGGACGCCTTCGAGGACCAGGGCGTCGAGGGCAACTTCTGGATCGCCGCCGGGCGGTCAGGGGCGTGCACGATCAGCTTGGCGATCGAAGTCGTAGTGCGGCGGGATCCGGTAGCCCTCGCGGATGTAGCTCTCGACCCGCACGTCCTCGCCAGGCCAGCTTCTCCGATCGTGCCAGGTCGGGGCGGAAGCCCTGGCTCGGAGTCCTCGGCGTTGAGCCGCAGCTCGATCGCGTGGCCCTCGAGGCGCACGTCGGCCTGGCTGAAGCCCAGGCGCTCGTTGGCCGCGATCCGCAGCTGCTGCTCCACGAGGTCGATCCCGCTGCGCAGCTCGCTGACCGGGTGCTCGACCTGCAGCCGCGCGTTCATCTCCATGAAGCGCAGGGTCCCGCCGTCGTCGAGCAGGCACTCCATGGTTCCGGCGCCCACGTACCCCACCCGCGCCGCGGCCTGGGCCCGCGCTCTCGGCGGCGGCCGCCCGCGTCCGGCGGCAGGGCGAGCAGGCGGCTCTCGATCAGCTTCTGGTGCTTGCGCTGGATCGAGCACTCGCGCTCGCCCACGTGGACGGCGTGCCCGTAGGCGTCGACCAGCACCTGGAACTCGATGTGCCGCCCGCCCTCGAGGTACTTCTCCAGGTGGGCGCGCCGGAGGCAAGGCTGGCCTCGGCCTCGGCGGAGGCCAGGTTCCGGCCTCCTCCAGGCCCCCGGGCGCGTCGCAGCCGCCGCATGCCGCGCCCGCCGCCGCCGGCGTCGGCCTTGAGGATCACGGGGTAGCCCACGCGCTCGGCGACCTCCCGCGCCTCGTCGACCGAGGTCAGGATCCCGTCGGAGCCGGGGATCGGGTCGAGGCCCGCCCGCGCCGCGGCCTGCCGCGCCGAGACCTTGCGGCCCATGAGCCGGGTCACGTGGGGCGGGGGCCCGACGAAGCTCAGCCCGTGCTGAGTGCAGAGCTCGGCGAACAGGGGGTCCTCCGAGAGGAACCCCCAGCCCGGGTGCACCGCGCTGCAGCCGGTCTGGCGCGCAGCCTGGATCACCGCCAGCCGGTCGAGGTAGCTCTTGGAGGCGGCGGGGGGGCCGAGGCACACGGCCTCGTCCGCCTCGTCGAGGTAGCCGGTGTCTCGGTCGGCGGTGGAATAGACGACCACCGCCTCGACCCCGAGCCGCTTGCAGGTGCGCAGCACGCGGCGCACGACTTCGCCACGGTTGGCGATCAAAATGCGTCGGAACATGGCGCGGAGTCTACCCGGTTCTGCCCGCTCTCTGGGGCGTGGGGGTCGGCCTCAGTCGGCCGGCGCGCGCAGCTCGAGCCGCGTGGACCGTCCCGGCTCGACCGTGACCTCGGTCCCCTCGCCCAGGAGCGCGCCGCTCTCGACCTCGCGCAGCCGCGCCCGGTAGCGCCCCGCCGGGAGCGCGTTGAACCGGAAGTCTCCGACCTGCTCCCCCTCCTCCTCGAAGTGAAAGCTGTCCGCGCGCAGGACCTCCGCCCGGATCGGGGGGCGGAGCGCGCTGAAGTCGTCCGGGTAGAAGAGCGCGTCGCGGCCCCCCGTGGGGAGCACGTACTCGGGCTCGGGGAGCAGCTCGGGGTCTGCGTCGGGGTCCGCGGCGTAGGCGGCGTCCTCCTGGAGGTCTCGCAGCCGCGAGGTGCTGCGGTGGTCGAACGGCGGCTCGTCCAAGCGCACCAGCTCGACCCACAGCTCCTCGTCCTCGGCCCCGGCGACGTGGCCTTCCACGGCCCCGGGCTCCTGGAGCGTCACGCTCGCGCGGCCCCCAGCCTGGACCCGCGCCACCCCGACCCGAGGAGCCTCCCGACCCGGGAGCACGACCACCACCCGCGCGAGCTCGCCCTCGGCCAGGCCGCGAACGCGCAGCCCGCCCTCGCAGGCCTGGAGCGACGCCCCCGGCGGCGCGTCGAGGTGCACCTCGACCTCCTGTCCCGCGGCGAGGGCCGCAGGCGGCAGGCTCACCCGAGTCTCGGGCGCCGCGAGCAGGCGCAGGGTCACCCGCTCGCCCGTGCTCACGCTCAGCTCCCGCGTCACCGCGGCGGCGTCGGGGTCCGCGCCCGCCGCGCGCAGGCGCCAGCGGCCGGGGACCAGGGGCAGCCGACGCGGCTCCCCCGCCGTGAGCTCGAGCGCCGCGCTCAGGGGCCCGTCGGGGGGGGTGAGGGCCGTGGGGGCGTCGGGGACCAGCGCCCGCAGCGCCCACTCGCCAGGCGCGTCGAGGCGCTCGGCGCTGAGCCACCCTGCGCAGGGGGACCCGTCGACCCCCACGAGCAGCACCTCGACGACCCCCGGGGCCACGGTGCGCAGCAGCACCCGGGCCCGCGGCGCGGCGCCGATCGTGACCTCGCCTTCGGCCCACACCCGCTCGCCCCCCGCCGTCTCGCCGTGGACGAACACGCGGTGCAGACCCGGCGCCGGCGCGACCCACGCGCGGCGGGTCCCCTCCCAGCGGAGCACCACCGGGGCGGCGTCGCGCGGCGGCAGCACGCGGGCCTCCCCCGTGAGCGGCCGATCGGTCTCCAGGGTGAGCAAGCAGCCCCGGCGCAGCTTCAGGGTCACGGTCTGCTCGCGGGCCTCGTCCAGGGCCGCCGGGAGCTGCGCGTGGTAGAGCGCGTCTCCCCGCTCGACAGTGGCGCTGACCGTCGCGCTGGCCCGCATGGGCAAACGCCCGCTCGCGGGAGGCGCTGGGTAGACGTCGTGGGCCAGCGCGCAGCGCAGGCGCGCGAGCCCGGCGCCGTCGGTGAGGGCCCGCGCGCCCTGGGGGACCCCCCAGTTCACCTCGACCTCGGCGCCCACGGCGGGGGTGCCGTCGGGGAAGGACACGGCCACGACCAGATCCGCCGACCACTCCACGCGGTGAGGGTCCGCCGCGCCAGAGGTCTCCGGCGCCTCGGCTCGCGGGTCGGGGCCTGCCGGGTCTGCGTCGGCGGCGGGCTGGGCCTCGGTCGCGGTCGACGCGGGCGAGGGCGCCGGCTCGGGGGTCGACGCGTCGGGGTCCACCGGGCTCGGGCTGGACCCCCGCCGCGCGCCGGGGGGCGGAGCGTGCGGCGCCTCCCCGCCCCGCGCGAACAGCGCGACGACCGCCGCGACGACGACCGCCCCCCCCAGACCCAGTCCCGCGCGGCGCTGCATGGCTCTACGGTCCCCCGTCGGGGCGGTCGGCTCAAGAAGTTTGCCCCGGACGAAGATTGTCTTGCGTTGGGGTTAAAGCCCGACGGGCGCCTGTCCGATAGCTCCCGTAGAGGCAGCACATGGGAACGGGCGCGCGACTGGGGATCTTGGGGCTAATGATCGTGGCGATCGCCGTGGCGCGGTTGATCGAGGTCGAGCTGGACACCAGCCGCAGCATGCCGCCGCTGGTCGTGCAGGCCGTGAGCGACGAGCCCGAGCAGTTGGAAGGCCTGGGGATCGAGGCCGCCGACCCGACGCCGCGCGCGCGGGTCGAGCCGGAGCAGGCCGTGGTCGCCGCGGCCCCGGCAGCGGAGCCCGCGCCGAGCTCGGCCACCTACGTCGTCGAGCCCGGCGACTCCTTGAGCGTGATCTCGCGCAAGGTCTACGGCACCAGCCGCCACTGGAAGGCGATCCTGCTCGCGAACAAGGACCGGGTCCCCCGCCCCGAGGCGCTGCGGACCGGCACCGAGCTGCGGATCCCGCCGGCCCCGCGCTGAGCCTTTGGCACACCACCTGCATCTCGTTTTCTTATGACAGGAAGCTACCACTCCCGTGACGGAATTCCGTCAGAGGCTCCGAGGACGGGGCGTCGGATTGCAAGTCATGGTATCTAGGTAGCTTGGGGGTTAGTCATGCAGCACAGTGAACGCTTCTCGATCGAAGAAAGCCTGCGTCAATTGACTCGTCCGTTGGGCCCGCTCGCGGCCAGCCGCGCGGAGTTCCACGATCCGTTGGTCGCGTCGTTCCAAGGGGTTCCGCTCTCGAACCTGATCGACAGCGAGCTCGACCGGTTCTACAACCCCTCGGGGCCGGTGGAGCTGATCTCGCGCGTCTTTCGCCGCTTGCGTCCTAACTCGTAAGGGTTTAGGCCCTTTCGAGCGGCCCTCTAGGGGCGCGCTCGCGCCCCTGTCGAGCGGCTAGCGCACAGTGTCAGTCTAAGAATTGACGCTAATTTCTTGAGGGCGCCGTTCAGATCTTAGTGGGTCTCAGGCGCCACCCCGACTCCGGCCAGATCGACGTAAGTCATTGTTTTCCGAATCGCCGGGCGTGCCCCTCCCTCGAGGCGCGTCGCGCTCGCCCCGCGCTTCGACCGACCGAGCTCTCGGCCACCCCGAGCGAGGAATTCGCCCGGACGGGAGTTCCCGCGGAGCGCGGGCCAGACCCCACGGCTCGCCCGTCCGAGCGAGTTTGCTGCGGCAGCTTCCGCTGCCGCGCCGCCTTCGGCGGCGTAAGAATTCGCCCGGACGGGAGTTTCCGCGGAGCGCGGGCCAGACCCCACGGCTCGCCCGTCCGAGCGAATTGCTCCTCGCCGAGCCCCGCGTTAACTTCAGCGCATGGGTGGCCCACTCGTCGGGATCGATCTCGGCACCACGAACTCCGCGATCGCGTTCCTCAACACCTTCGGGCGTGCGGAGGTGATCCCGAACCTCGACGGGGAACCCTTCACGCCGTCGGTGGTCTACTTCGCCCCCGCCGGCCCCCCGATCGTCGGGCGCCAGGCGCGCGAGCTCTCGCACACCGACGCCGCGCGGGTCGCCGAGTTCTTCAAGCGGGAAATGGGCGACCCGGACTTCAGCTTCGACGTCGACGGGCGCTCGTGGACTCCGCCTCAGCTCTCGGCGTTCGTGCTCACGAACCTGCTGGACGCGGCGGAGGCCCGCCTCGGCGCGCGCCCGGAGTCGGCGGTGATCACCTGCCCGGCCTACTTCGGCGACCTCGAGCGTCAGGCGACGACCGACGCCGGGCGCCTGGCGGGGCTCGAGGTGTTGAGCGTGTTCAACGAGCCCACGGCGGCGGCGCTGGCCTACGGCCTGCACCACGCGGCCAAGGGCGACCGCCTGCGGGCCATGGTCTACGACCTGGGCGGCGGCACCTTCGACGTCACCGTGATCGAGCTCCAGGGGCGCAGCGTGCGCGTGCTGGCCACCGCCGGCGAGCACCGGCTGGGCGGCAAGGACTGGGACGACGAGCTGCTCAACTACGTGGCCGAGGAGTTCGAGCGCACCCACGGGCGCGACCCGCGGGAGGACCTGGACGCGATCCAGGACCTCCGCAACCGCTGCGAGGCGGCGAAGGTCACCCTCAGCCGCCGCACCCGCGCTCGGATCTTCTGCCGGGCCTACGGCGAGGCCTTCAAGCTGGACGTGACCCGGGGGCTGTTCGACGAGCTCACGCGGCCGCTCCTCGAGCAGACCCAGACCTACGTCGACCAGGTCCTCGCCCAGGCCAAGCTGACCTGGGAC
This sequence comes from Planctomycetota bacterium, assembly GCA_041402045.1. GTDB lineage: Bacteria > Planctomycetota > J058 > J058 > J058 > JAGQRJ01. The sequence continues at coordinate 59,014 of JAWKSZ010000036.1, forward strand.
GAGGTCGACGTGATCCTGCCCGTCGGCGGCAGCTCGCACATGCCTCAGGTGCGGGAGCTCCTGGGCAGGCTCAGCAACGCGCCGATCGAGTCGGCCCTCGACCCGGAGCTCGCCGTCGCTCGGGGCGCCGCCTACTACGCCGGCCTGATCCGCGCCGAGCAGGGCTTCGAGATCAAGGTCCTCTGCGAGCGGCCGTCGGCCACCGCCGAGGACTTGCCCGAGGTGTTCGGGCTCCCGGGCAAGGTCGGCGACGACGTCCTGGGCTTGCCGGGCCAGGTCGGCAGCGCCGGCGCGCTGCCGGGCCGCACCGGCGACGACGTCCTGGGCTTGCCGGGCCAGATCGGCAGCGCCGGCGCGCTGCCCGGTCGGACGGGGTCCGCAGGCGCGCTGCCGGGCCAGGTCGGGAGCGCGGGCGCGCTGCCCGGTCGCACGGGGTCCGCAGGCGCGCTGCCGGGCCAGGTTGGGAGGGCGGGCGCGCTGCCCGGACGGAGGGGGGACGCGGGCGCGCTCCCCGGACGCACGGGATCTGCAGACGCGCTGCCTGGACGCACGGGATCCGCGGGGGCGCTGCCCGGACGCACGGGGAACGCGGGGGCGCTGCCGGGCCAGGCGGGAACCGCCGGGGCGCTGCCCGGTCGCAGCGGAGGAGCGCCGGAGCCGGTGACCTTGGGGGCCCTGCCGGGCCTGACCGGGGCCCGGCCGCTGCCGCCGGTGCCCGAGGCGCCGGTGTTCGCGGTGGCCACCAAGAAGCCCGAGCCCGCGCCCGCCGGCGCGCCGCCGCCGATCCCCGCGCCGCTCGAGCAGCTCGCCGCCGCCCGCGGCGCGCAGGTCGCCTCCTTCGAGCAGGCGCTGAACATGTCCCTGGGCGGCCAGGTCGCCCCGGTGGTGAACGTCAACTCCCACAGCCTGGGGGTCCTGGTGTTCCGCCAGGGCCAGCCGTGCACGAGCGTCATGATCGGGGCGAACTCGAGCCTCCCGGCCACGCGGCGCACGACCTTCCAGACGATCAACGACGGCCAGACCGGCGTGAAGATCGTGGTCCTCGAGGGCGAGAACCAGGACCCCGACCACAACATGCGGATCGGCGAGGCCGTGATCTCCGGGCTCCCGCCGCGGCCCAAGGGATCGCCGGTCGAGGTCGCCTACCACTACGACCGCGACGGGCGAATCCACGTCTACGCCCGCGACGTGCAGAGCGGGCGCACCGTCCAGACCGTGCTCCAACGCGAGGGCGCCCTCACCCGCGGGCAGCACCAACAGTTCATGCAGGCCATGGGGCGCCGTGGCTGAGCACAAGACGCGCTACAACGAGCTCCTGGGGATCCCCAACGAGATCAAGGACCCCGACCTCTACCAGCTCCTGGGCCTGACCCGCGGGGGCTCCCTCGCCAACCTCGACACGGCGTTCCGCGAGAGCATGTCGCGGCTGCAGAAGATCCGCAGCCCCAAGCACAAGTCGTTCATCGAGTTCCTCAAGGGCGAGCTGCGCCAGGCCAAGTCCACGCTCTCCGACGACCGCAAGCGCGGCGAATACGACGCCCAGCTCCTCGCCGAGCGGCGGGAGCGGGTGGAGACGGTGCTCGAGGTGGTCCTGGTCAGCGGCTACCTGAGCCCGACCGAGGAGGCGCGGGTCCTGGACCTCGCGGCCTCGTCGGGGCTCCTCCCCGACGAAGCCCAGCTCGTGATCGAGGAGCAGCTCGAGAAGCACGGGGCCCGGCGGGTGGACCAGGCCGTGGCTCCGCCGACGGCGCGTCCGCCTCGCGCGCGCCGCCGCCCCGGCCCAGCGGGCGCCCGCGGCGCTCGCACCCGGGCGCTCGGCCGCCCAGCGGCCAAGGCCCGCGCCCGCCCAGCGGCCAGGGCCCCGCGCCGCGACCGGCCAGCGGACGGCCCGCCCAGCGCCCGGCGACCGGGCGCCCCGCGGCGCCCGCCGCCCGGGCCGCCAGCGACAGCGAGATCCAGGCCGCGATCGCGCGCAAGCTGGGCTTCGGCAACCTCGCCCCGCCGTCCGACGAGGGCGAGGTCGTGGCCGAGGTCCTGCAGCCGCGGCTGCAGCAGACGCCGCCCACGGGCACGGGCTGGGGCCAGTCCGCGCAGCACCCGGCGACCCGAGCGGCCTCGACCTCGACCAGCGACAGCGGCTGGGGGGCCGCGGCGGTCGCCAAGCCCGTCGGCGTATGCGGCGCCTGCCTCTCGCCGGTGCACGAGCACGAGCTCGGCGCCGGCGCCGAGCGCCTCTCCGACGGGCGCCTGCACTGCCGGAGCTGCACCAGCCAGCTCCACGCGGGCACGATCTGCGCGCGCTGCTACCAGCGCTTCTCCCAGGCCCAGCTCCGCGCGCGGGAGGTCGTCGCCCGGCAGTCCCGCGCCTACCACAAGGGCTGCATTCGCTGATCCCACGATCGAGGCTGACAGGCCTGATCCGGTGTGCGGTAATGCCAGGGTCCGGGGCGGGGAGTGTCCGCCGCGGATCAGCACGACGGGACGTGTCCGTCGCGCGCCGAACACTCGGAGGACTGCATGAAAGTTGCACTGCCCGATGGCAGTGAGCGCGAGCTCGCTGACCAGGCTTCCGCGGCCGACCTGGCCGCTCAGATCGGCCCCGGACTCGCCAAGAGCGCGGTGGCCGCCAAGGTCGACGGCAAGGTCGTCGACCTCTCCCGACCGCTCCACGACGGCGCCCAGGTGGCGATCATCACCCAGCGCGACGCCGAGGGCCTCGAGGTGCTGCGGCACTCCGCGGCGCACCTCATGGCCGACGCGATCCTGCGGGTGTTCCCCCAGGCGCAGTTGACCATTGGGCCCGTGGTCGAGAACGGCTTCTACTACGACATCTACCTGCCCGAGGGGCAGATCAGCTCCGACGACTTCCCCAAGATCGAGAAGGAGATGGAGCAGATCGCCAAGGCCAAGCTCCCCTTCGAGCGGCGGGTGGCCAAGCAGGGCAAGGCCGACGAGGTGTTCCTGCGCTACCGCGCGATCGACGGCGGCGAGAACAAGTTCAAGGAGGAGATCGTCGAGCAGGTGCTCGGGCGCGGGGACGAGCTCTCGTTCTACGCCCACGGCGACTTCGTGGACCTCTGCCGCGGGCCTCACGTGCCCGACACCGGCTGGCTCAAGCACGTCAAGCTGACCAACGTGTCGGGCGCCTACTGGCGCGGCGACGCCAACCGCGAGCAGCTGGTGCGGGTCTACGGCACCGCGTTCTTCGACAAGAAGGCGCTCAAGCAGTACCTGCACATGCTGGAGGAGGCCAAGAAGCGCGACCACCGCGTGATCGGCGAGAAGCTCTCGCTGTTCACCTTCAGCGAGGAGGCGCCTGGGTTCCCGATCTTCCTGCCCCACGGCGCGGTGATCTTCAACGTGCTGGTCGACACCATGCGCGACATGCTGCGCCAGCGCGGCTACCAGGAGGTCAAGACCCCGCTCGTGCTCTCGGAGAAGCTCTGGCACACCTCCGGGCACTACGACAACTACCTGGAGAACATGTTCTTCACCAAGCTCAAGCTGCGGAACCCGGAGCACCCTGACGAGATCAAGGACAACGTCGAGGAGTCGCGCCCGCTGGCGGTCAAGCCCATGAACTGCCCGGGGCATTGCGTGCTCTACAAGAGCAGGCTGCACAGCCACAACGAGTTCCCCCTGCGGATCGCGGAGATGGGCCTCGTGCACCGGCGCGAGCTGAGCGGGACCCGGCACGGGCTGTTCCGGGTGCAGGCCTTCACCCAGGACGACGCGCACCACTTCTGCACCCCCGAGCAGATCGGGGGCGAGGTGGTGATGCTGATCCAGTTCTTCCAGGAGGTCTACGGGCTGTTCGGCCTGAGCGACGTGCGGGTCGAGCTCTCGACCCGCCCCGAGAAGAGCATCGGCAGCGACGCCATGTGGGAGCGGGCCGAGAGCGCGCTGAAGCAGGCGATCGAGAACAGCGGCATGCCCTACGAGCTGAACCCCGGGGACGGCGCGTTCTACGGGCCCAAGCTCGACTTCCACATTCGCGACGTGCTCGGGCGCTCGTGGCAGTGCGGGACCATTCAGCTCGACTTCTCCATGCCCGACCGCTTCGGCCTGACCTACGTCGGCGCCGACGGCGAGCGGCACACCCCGGTCATGCTCCACCGCGCCTGCTACGGCAGCCTCGAGCGCTTCATGGGGATCGTGATCGAGAACTTCGCGGGCAAGTTCCCCACCTGGCTCTCGCCGGTGCAGGCCCAGGTGATCCCGGTCAGCGACAAGTTCAACGCCTACGCGGAGTCCGTGATCGCGCAGCTCCAGGCCGCGGGCCTGCGGGTCGAGGGCAACCTCAGCAGCGACCGCGTGGGCCGCAAGATCGCCCTGGCCAACGAGGCGCGCCTGCCCTACATGCTCGTCGTCGGCGAGCGCGAGCAGGAGGAGGGGACCGTCAGCGTGCGCGGGCGCGACAAGGAAGACCTGGGCGCCCTGAGCGTCGCGGGCTTCCTCGAGGCGATCGCCGCCGAGCTGCGCCCGGGCGGCGGGGTCGCCGCGGCCGCCGCCAGCTAGCAGGCTGTGACGGGCTGAACCCGCCCCCGGCGCGCAGGCGCAGCGCGCGCGCGGGGGCGGGCTCGAGCCTCAGGGTGTCTTGGGTGGCTCGCGCAGCGTGTGCAGGCCGACGTCCAAGCGGACGTCGCTCACGCGCCCTGAGGGCCACCACACCTTCACGCGGTAGGGGCCCTGGGTGGTCCCCACGCCGAAGTGCAGGATCGGCCTGTTCTGGGACGTGGTCCCGTGGCCGAGGGTCAGTTGGCGCACCTGGCGCCCGGCGCCGTTGCCGATCAGGCGCACCGTGGCCCCGGCTCCGTAGCGCTCGGAGCGCCGCCCGCGGAGCTTGATCCGCACGCTCTTCATGCGCGGGGGGATCGTGTTCCGCAGCAGCCGGGGCTTGCCCCCGGCGCATACCACCAGGTCCAGGTCGCCGTCGAGGTCCACGTCGGCCACCGCGGCCCCCCACCCGTCGTTGTGCACGGCGTCGGCGGCCGCGCTCACGTCGCGGAAGGAGAAGCTCCCGTCCTCGCGCAGTCGGTTGCGGTAGAGGAACGAGGGGCGCCCGCCGTAGACGCTCGTGAGGTGCAGGTCCAGGTCGCCGTCGTTGTCGGCGTCGAACAACGTCGGGTTGCTGTGGGTCTCCTCGTAGGCGATCCCCGCGGTGGTCTTGGCGAAGGTGCGGTCGCTGCGTTGGAGGTAGACGTAGGTCCGGTCGGAGAAGCTCAGATACTGGGGGTGCGCGAGGTTCGCGGAGACCAGGTCGAAGTCGCCGTCGCCGTCGAGGTCGCCCCAGTCGGAGCCGATCGTGTGCCCGTAGCTCCCGCCGCTCGAGCGGTCGCCGGCGATCCCGCGCTGGACCGCCTGCTCCAGGAAGCGCAGGGTCCCCGAGTCCCGACGCTGGTTCACCCACAGCAGGTTCCGGTCGAGGCGGTAGTTGCTCACGAACACGTCCACGTCGCCGTCGCGGTCGACGTCCAGCAGGTTCGCCCCGCGGCCGACCTGGGAGCTGAGCACGAGCTGATACTCGGCCCGGAAGCGACCGTCGCCGGTGCTCACGTAGAGCCGGTCCAGGGTCCCGTTGGACTGGCCGCGCTCGTAGTTGGCCACGAACAGGTCGGGGTAGCCGTCGCCGTTGACGTCGCCCCAGGCGACGCCCTCGCCGGGCAGCCCGTCGTCGAGGGTCACGCCCAGGGTCGCGCTGACGTCGGTGAAGCGCACGCTCCCGTTGAGGGTGTCGTTGCGCAGGAGCTTGTCCTGCCCCGCGTCGGTGCCGGAGAGGAACACGTCCAGGTCGCCGTCGCGGTCGTAGTCCGCGAAGGCGGCCGCGCGCACGCGCTGGCGCAGCCGGCTGCGCACCGGGGCCAGGCTGAAGCGCCCGCTCCCGTCGTTCAGGAACAGCCGCCCGCTGATCAGGACGTCGGGGTCGCCGTCGCGGTCGACGTCGCCGAAGGCGACGCGGGTGCCCTTGGTGTCGCTGGGGAAGGCGTTGCCCACGCGCTCGAAGCGCGGGCGGGCGAACGGGTTGGGCTGGGCCAGGAGCGGCGTCGCGCTGAGGGTCAGGGCGGCCGCGCAGGCTAGGGGGCGCAGGTTCATGGCCGCCGGCGCGCACGCGGCGCGCCGGTCGCAAGCCTCGTGCCCACGGGGAGGCGTCCGCAGAGGACGGGGGAGGGTCCCGCGACGTGGCACGCCCACGGGGCGATCGCCGCGATCTGGGCGAGGCTGGCTGCAATCCGCGGGAACCTTCTGCGCGCGGCGAGCGTCAAAGGGAGACCGCGGGAGCGGAAGAGAGGTCCTCATGTCCCTGCGCCCCGCCGCGCTCGCCTTCGTGCTCCTGCTGCCCTCCTGGGCCTGCGCTGGGCCCCCCGACGCCGCCGCGCTGGCGCGCAAGGCCTGCGAGGCCGCGAGCGAGTTACCGACCCGGAGCCAGGGCCTGCTCGAGGGGCTGCAGCAAGCGAGCCCCTACGAGCTGCGCCTGATTCGTCCGGCGGTGCCCGCGGGGAAGTGGATCACGCCGCTCGACGACGCGTTCACGGTCGAGGTGTGGAAGGGCGGCGCGCGGCGCTATGCCTGGAAGGCCCACGCCGGGAGCAGCTTCACGATCGCGGAGGGCGTGCTCTACCGCAGCGAGTACTGCGCGATCGCGTCGGGCTGCACCGTGCGCGCGATCGACCTCGCCACTGGCGCCGAGCGCTGGTCGACGGGGCTGCAGGGGATCGGGCCCGTGGCCCACTCCAAGTACTTCAACAGCGTGCGGCTCTACCTGGAGGAGGGGCTCCTGTGCGTGGCTGGGTACGAGGCGGCGGGCAGCTACGGCGAGGTGCTGGACCCCGCGTCGGGGCGCACCCTCGCCAACCACTGTCCGCGGCGCGAGTAGTTTGGTCGCTCAGGCCAGCGCAGGCTCGCGCGCGGCCTCGGGCTCGCGCTCCTCGACCGCGGCCGCGGGGCGGTTCGGGTCCCACTCGGGGGCGAGCATGCCCACGTCGAAGGCGCCGTTGGCGATCAGGAAGTCCTTTCCGCCGAGCTTGCCCTCGATCACGCTCTGAGGGGCGCGCTTCACGCCCCACACCAGGCCCAGCTTCTCCATGGCCACGATCGCGTAGTAGCTGGCGTCGATCTCCCACCAGCGGAAGCCCTGGTGCGCGGCGGCCTGATAGAAGTGGTGGTTGTTGTGCCAGCCCTCGCCCATCGTCAGCAGCGCGAGCACGAAGTTGTTGCGGCTGGTGTCGGTGGTCGCGTAGACGCGCTTCCCGATCATGTGCGAGAGGCTGTTGATCGTGAACGTCCCGTGCCAGAGCAGGATCGTGCTGATGAAGCAGCCCCACACCATGGCCTGGAAGCCGAGCAGGAAGTGGAAGGCCACGCACATGCCGACGAAGATCGGGAGGTAGAGCCGGTTCAGCCACACCAGCTCGGGATACTTCATGAGGTCGGGGACCTTCTCGAAGTGGGTCTCGTCGCTCGACTTGTCGGCGACCCACATCATATGGCTCCACCAGAAGCCGAGCTTCGGCGAGTGCACGTCGCGCTCGGTGTCGCTGTGGGTGTGATGGTTGCGGTGGTGCGCGGCCCACCACAGGACGCCCTTCTGCAGGGCCAGGGTGCCGAGCAGCGCCATGACGAACTGCACGGGGCGGCTGGTCTTGTAGGTCTTGTGGCTGAACAGCCGGTGGTAGCCCGCGGTGATCCCGAACATGCGCAGGTAGTACATACCCACGCACAGGGCGACGGCCTGCCAGGAGATCCCGGCCCAGATCACGCACAAGGCGCTGCCGTGGAAGCCCAGGTAAACGAGGTTGCGGAAGAACTGAGCCGGCGGGCGCTGGAGGGCCCCGAACGAAGAGCGCGTAGTCGTCATGCCTCGAGTATCGCGACGTAGCCCGAAGTCCGCCGTCAACCGGCGGTTAACCGTGGTCATTTGTTCGTCACGCAGTGTCACGCCGAGCTGCGACGCGCCGCGGCATGGCGGCGTCCGTCGCGATCCCCTCGGGGGTGCTGGCTCCGGGGCGCGGCCGTGGGAGGGCTGGCAGAGGCTCTTTGAGAGCCGAGGCGCCGAGGGCGCCAACTCAGGCCTCAGCGCACGAAGCGGTAGCCGACGCCGCGCACCGAGAGGATGTGCTTGGGCTTCTTGGGGTCGGGCTCGAAGTAGCGCCGGAGGCGCATGATGAAGTTGTCGACGGTGCGGGTCTCGAGGGTCCCCGGCTCGCCCCACACGTCCTCGAGGAAGCGCGAGCGCGGGATCACCTCACCCTCGTTCTCGAGGAACAGGCGCATGATCATGGCCTCCTTCCACGAGAGCTGAATGTCCTCGCCGCGGTGGTCCCTGGCCTCCAGGGTGCGGAAGTCGATGGTGCACTGCCCGAACTCGAGGGACGCCGGGCCGGAGTTCGGCGCCTCGCCGTCGTCCTCGTCGCGGCGGTGCCACACCTGGCGGCGCAGGTGTCCGCGCAGCCGCGCCAGGAGCTCCTCCAGGTCGAAGGGCTTGGTGAGGTAGTCGTCGGCGCCAGCGTCGAGTCCGCGGATCCGGTCCTCCTTCTGGTTGCGGGCCGAGAGCATGATGATCGGGACGAAGTTGTGGGCCTTGCGGATCTCCCGGGCGATCTCGAACCCGTCCTGGCCGCCGGGGAGGTTCACGTCGAGGAGCACCAGGTCCGCGCCCTCGACCTGCTGCAGCGCGTCCTTGCCGTTGTCGACCAGGCGCACGACGTAGCCCGCGTTCTCCAGGTTGAAGCGCAGGCCCACCGCGAGGTGCGCCTCGTCCTCCACCACCAGCACCGTGCTCATGAGGCCTCGCGTTCGGGTTCGAGGGGCGACGGGATCCTCGGGCTGCTCGGGGGGCCGGCGGCGCCGTCGGGCAGCTCGGGGCCGCCGCGCAGCGGGAGCTCCACCACCACCGTGGTCCCGCGCCCCGGGCCCTCGGACTCTGCCCGCACGCGCCCGCCGTGGGCCTCGATCAGGGTCTCCACGATCCACAGCCCGAGGCCGGTGCCCTGCTTGGTCGCGTTGGGGCCTTCCTCCACGCGACCGAAGCGGTCGAACACGCGCTCGAGGTCGGCCTCGGGGATCCCGATCCCGTCGTCGGCGACCTCGATCACGACCTTGCGCTCGCCGCTGCGCAGGCGCAGCGTGACGCGAGCTCCCCCGGGCTTGGCGTACTTCAGCGAGTTGCCCACGAGGTTGTCGAGGATCGCGGTCAGCGCGGCGCGGTCGACGGCGGTCACGAGGTTCGGGCCGGGCTCCACGCTCAGGGTGTTGGTCCCCGCCAGGCGATCCAGGAGCAGCTGCTTCGACTCGGCGTAGTCCTCGAGGAACGCGCGCAGGTCGATCCGCTGGGGTGAGATCGGGAAGCCCTGGAGGCTGTCGAGCTGCGCCGCCTGGAGCACGTTGTTGATCTGCTGGCTGAGGCGCTCGACGTCCACCAGGATCAGGCCGCAGAACAGCTTGCGCTCCTCGTCCTTGACCGGCTTGGCCAGGGTCTGGGCGAACATCTTGATCGAGGCCAGGGGCGAGTTCAGCTCGTGGGTGAAGGCCGCCATGGAGTAGGACAGGCGCTGGCTGAAGCGGATCTGGCCGAAGAGCTGCGCCCCGAGCACCGAGAGCAGGACGATGATCCCCACCGAGAGCAGCGAGCCGATCACGATCAGCGAGCCGTGGAACACGCCGCCGCCCGACTGCTCCGCGGCCTGAGCCGCCAGCTCCTTGATCTTCTGGTAGTCGCGGGCCAGGGCGTAGTTCCAGAGGACCAGGAGCGCGACCACGAACACCAGGCACACCGCGAACAGGATCACGGGGCCTTTGAGCGAGCGGACGCGACGGACCTTCTGGGACAACGGAACTCCTCGGGGGACAGAGTCTAACAGCCGCCCTAGCCCTCGCTGGACCGCGCCTTCGGGACGGGATTATTCGTTTACGGACCGCGGTTCGACCCATCGTCCGGGCGCTCCAGCTCAGAAGCGTCGCAAGCCCTGATTTGGACGCTCTTAACCCCTTTGCGTGCGCGGAGCGCACTCGGCATAACTCGTGCAGCGTCGGTGACCGAGGTAGGTAGGAGACACGGACGATGCGTATCGTTGCCACGGCCCTCGGCGTCCTCGCCGCGGGCGCCCTCGTTGCCGGCTGTTCGAGCAGCTCCAGCCGCTCCAGCACCACCAGCTCGGCCTCGACGTCCTCGGCCGTCAACTCCACCGCCTCGAGCCCGACGATGAGCGGGAGCACCGGCGCGGTCGGCTCCCAGCCCCTGGATCCGGCGACCACGGTCACCGTGCTCGCGGGCGGGTTCAGCCCTGCGGGCGCCACCCGCCAGGGCACCTACGGCGTCGACGAGGCGAACACCCTCCTGCGGCGCCTCGCGACCCTCGCCGGTCGCCCCGTCGGCGCCGACGACCCGCTGGCGCCGAACCAGGTCACCGAGGCGACCTACTACGGCGACGCGCCCCCTGCCTACTACAGCGCCCAGGACATTCAGGACATCGACCAGTCGCCGCCGGGCACCCTGCGCTACGCGCGGATCGTGGCCAAGCACGCGCGGGAGGTGCTCCGCCGCAGCGGCGCGGCCCACGTGAACCTCGCCGGCGCGAGCTACGGCGGGATCATCACCCGCACCGTGATCGAGCTCGACCTCGAAGGCCTGGCCTCGAGCGGTCGGATCGCGCGCTGGCTGACCCTCGAGGGCACCCAGGGCGGGGTCTACGTCGCGAGCCAGATCGGCCTGGACCCGGCCCTCGTCGCCGCGCTGGCGCCGTTCTTCGACGCCACCGACGCGACGACCATGACCTACGACTTCGTGCGCGCGACCTTCGGGACCCCCACCCCCCAGCGCTCGCTCTCGCCCCTGTTCAGCGGGATCCAGGTCGGGTTCCACGTCTCGGGCAACCACGACTACAACCAGCAGCTCCTGCGGATCGCGAGCGGGGAGCCCAACGACGGCCTGCTCCTGGCCCGCGACCAGGTGCTCGAGCTCGACGCCCGCCCCGACCCCCTGGTCGTGATCACCGACACCACCCACGACTCGGCGCGGAACGACGACGGCCTGGCGGTGGACGTGGTGAACTTCATGCGCTCCAGCAAGCGCGTGCGGGTCAAGCTCCTCGACGTGACCCGCAGGCGCTCGACGACGACCTCTTGTTCGGCAACCCCGAGCTGGCCCTCGACTGCGAGCTGTTCAGCCCCGAGGCCGAGCGCGAGTTCGCGATCACCGACGCGATCTCGACCCGGCGCGCGACCACCGGCACCGCGCCCTGGACCCAGCTCAGCGCCAACCAGACCAAGGTCCTGGACGAGACCCTCTTCGACTGGGTCGTGGCCCCCGCCGAGCAGACCCTGCGGCTCGAGCTGCGCGGCGAGGAGCTGGACTTCAACGACTACTACGGCGTGATCGAGAACCCCCTCGACCGCTCGAGCGCCGTCGACGCGCTGGTGGTCGACCTCGACGTCGCCACCGAGGGCACCCGCACGGTGGCCCTCGACACCACCGCCTGGAGCGCCACCGTCGAGGTCCGCGTCAGCGCCGAGCGCCCCTAGCCGCTCGCCCGAGCCGCTGGCAGGACGTCCGTCCGCGCCGGATGCGGTTCTCCCTGGGTGAACCGGCGGGCAGATGTTGCCCGTACGAGCCACGCGACCTCACGGCGCGACGGGGCTTACCCCGGCCCGCGGCGTGCGCACGCCCAGGCCGGAGGGGCGCATGGACACCTACCGCCTGTTGATCGCCGCGCGCGGCGAGCTGTGGACCTTCATCGTCGCGGCCCGCGACCCCGAGGAGGCCTGGCGCCTGACCCTGGGGGCGATCCCCCGCCGGTTCCGGGGGGACGTGGCCCTGGAAGAAATGGAGAACACCGGCGCGCCGGCCAAGGACCCTGGGGGCCGCGTGCTGGGGGCCTGGCGGCAAGACCTCTTCGCCCGCGAAGCTTGCTAAACGGAAGCGCGCGATTCCGAGTGGTCAGCGCTGAGTCCACGTGCTGACCTCCCACCGAATCGCGCCTTCCGCGTAGCTACTGGAAGCTCTGCCTGGGCGCTAGCGTTTCGGGAGACTCGGCACTGCAGGACACGTCACGACCAAGCGAAGCCTCAGAATCGTGAACGCTGGTTTAGAGGTTCTTGGCGAAGAGCTTGAGCAGGGGCTTGATCGAGAGCGGGTAGCCCATGTCCTCAGCCATGTCCTCGAGGCGCAGCTTGCCGCCCTTGGCCCACAGGCCCATGAGGAAGGGGCCGCAGCGCGGGTTGCGCCACCAGGTCTCGTCGAAGTAGTGCAGGAGGTGCAGCGTGAGCAGCGGCTCGAACAGCCGCGCGCGGAGCATGGTCACCGAGTGCAGCCCCGTGCGCACGTCGTGCAGGTAGAGCTCGCGGGGGACCGAGACCTTCACCGCCTCGCGCATGCGCGCCTCGAACTCGTCCTCCATGTCCTCGGCGGTGCCGCGGCGGCGGAGCTCGACGTCGTAGAGCACGCGCCCGCAGCACAGGCGCATGTCGTAGAGCCGCTCGAGGTAGGCCAGGATCAGGTAGTCCTTGGAGCGGTTGAACTCCAGGCTCTGGCGCAGCCACTCGCGCTCGAGGAGCAGGTGGCGGAACAGCCGGCCGTAGGAGAGCTCGAGGCTGGGGTCGCCCAGGCAGCGCTGCTCGAAGGGCGCCTCGGGGTTCACGTGGGCGTAGAACAGCGCGCGCCCGAGGGCGTCGAGGAACGCCTGCCAGTCGCGCTGGCCGTCCTTGATCTCGATCGCGAGGCGCACGTCCTGCGGCACGCGGATCGGGCCCACGTAGAAGCGCGAGGGGCCCTGCTTGTCGACCTCGACCTTCAGGCGGCCGTTGGCGCCGAGCATGATCCCCATGCGCTCGAGGAAGCTCCGCGTGCGCTTGACCATGTCGGCGCCGCTGAAGGCCTCCTCGTAGTCGAGGTAGCGCCCGGCGAGGACGTAGGGCATGTCGCACCGCCGGGCGTCGGCGAGGGGCACGCCGATCCGCTTGCGCACGGTCCAGCCCATGACCTCCTGGTAGAGGTCGTTGGTCTTGTCGAGGAACTCGCGGGCGAGCGCGGTGATCGCGTCGAGGTCGACGCCGGTCTCCTGCTGATACAGGGCCACGAGGCTCGGCTGACCCAAGGACGAGGCTACGCCCTGCTCGATCCCGATCTTCTCGCGCATGAGCGGGATCAGGAGCTTGGCCTGCTGCAGGCGGTTCGACTCGAGCTCCTGGCGGTAGTCGCCGCCGTCGGCGCCGGCGAGGAGCAGCTTCAGGTCGCGCAGGGGCTGCCGGGTGCCGTCGCGCAGCTGGATCTGGACCACGCGCCCGTGGCGGTCGATGGCCGAGTCGATCGGCGCGAGCTCGCGCTCGACGTACTTCCAGGTCCAGCCCGAGTGCAGGATCTTGAGGCTGTGGACGTCGCCCGGGAGGTTGTGGCGCTCGGCGCTGGCGATCGCGCTCTCGATCAAGGAGCGGGTCTCGAGGGCGAACAGCTCGTCGACCTGGGAGCGCAGGGTCCGGGCGATCGACTCCTCCCGCAGTCCGCGGGCGAGCTCGTAGCGATCGAGTTCGAGGGCTGTGCGGTAGTCCTCGAGCCGGCTGCGAATGCTGTCGACGTCCATGTAGCCCGATTCTAGCGGCGCGTGAGGCACCGTAGAGACGAAGGATGCTCGGATAGTATCACTCGCCCGATGTTCGCCGCAAGGGATCCGACCCGGGGAGGCGTAGCATAACGCTTTGAAATTCAGCGGGTTGCTTGGATGAGGCAGGGGGCCCTACCCCGGTTGACAGCCCCCGGTCCAACACCTAGACTTCTCGAAGTTCACAGCGCGAGTGAACGCAAAAGTGGGGAACCGAGGAAACCAATGAAGAAGCTCCCGCTCTACGCCCTCATGGTCGGTGTTTGCATGAGCCTCAACGGCTGCTTCACCCTGAGCTGGGCTCACAACCGTCGGCATGTCCGCAAGTTCATCGACGAGCTCGTCGAACTGCACCAGGACATCGACAAGGTGATCTTCGGCCTGGACCGCAACCCGGCCGAGTAGTCGACTCCAACCGGGGGCCGTCGAGGTCCTCGGCGATCGAGCACGTCGAGCCCCGCGCCTCAGGCGACGGGGCTGGTCGTTTGTACGCCCTTCAGCGCGGATTCAGCGCCGCGCAGACGGCCTCCAGGTGTCCCTCCGCGGACCCGCCGCCGGTGTCCAGCCAGGTGACCTCCGTGCCCAGGCGTCGCAGCCAGGTGAGCTGCTTACGGGCGAAGCGCCGGGTGTGGGTCTTGATCGCGGCGACCACGTCGTCGAGCGCCTCGAGCTCCCCGCCCTCGAGCCAGGCGAACAGCTCGCGGTAGCCCAGCGCCTGGCGCGCCTCGCGCGAGAGCCCCCGAGGGTCGGCCAGCAGCCCTCGGCACTCCTCGACCCAATCCGCGGCGAGCATGCGATCGACCCGGTCGTCGATCCGCGCGTCCATGTCCTCGCGGCTCCGCGCGACCCCGAACACCCGGCGCTCGACGCCCGCCCGCGCGCGGCCCCAGCTCGTCTGCACCGCGCTCAAGGGGCTCCCGGTCAAGGTGTGGACCTCGAGCGCCCGCACCACCCGCCGCCGATCGTTGGGGTGGATCCGCTCGGCGCTCAGGGGGTCGACCGCGCCTAGCCGGGCGTGGAGCGCGGCGTCTCCCTTTGCCTCAGCCTCCGCCTCGAGCCGCGCCCGCAGGGCCTCGTCCCGGGGGAGCCCTGCGTCGAGGCCCTCGGTCGCGGCGCGCATGTAGAGCATGGTCCCCCCGGAGAGGAGGACCGGGCGGCCCTCCGCCCGCGCCTCGGCGAACACGGCCTGCACCTCGTCGTGGAAGCGCTGGGCGTCGTAGCGCTCCCAGGGCTCGACCCGGTCCACGCAGCGCCAGCGCGCGCGGTGGGCCAGGGCCGGCTTGGCGGTGCCCACGTCGAGCCGGCGGTAGACCTTCATGGAGTCGCAGGAGACCAGCAGCGCCCCCGTCGCCTCCGCCGCAGCCAGGGCGAGCCGGGCCTTGCCGCCGCCCGTGGGACCCATCAGCGCGACCACCCTCAGCGGGCTCGCAGCGGCCGGTTCAGGGGTGGCGGGGACGTGACTTTCCACAGGCCTCCACACTCCCTTTCAAGAGGTTTTCCTCGCCTCGCCGACGACGCAGTGCGCCGTAATCATAGGTCCTTACGCTGGCACGACAACGCGGCCATCCTGGGAATTTCGTTGACGTCCCTGCAGCACCCTGATACCCTCCTCGCCCTGTAAGCCTCTGTCTTCAAAGGCATTAGAGGAAGGTTGGGCTTGGATGGCAAGTCGATCCGCGCGCTTTGCGCCCCGCCACTTGGCGGCGCTCGGTGCGCTCCTCGCATCGGCCTCCCCGGCGTTCGCCGACGGGGACTCCCCGAGCGAGGGATCGCTTGTCCTCATTCAAGAGAGCAACGGTTTCCCCGGCGGTGAGCAGACCACCCAGCTGGCCCTCCAGCAGGTCTCGATCCGCGGCGAAGCCCTCCGGGTGTTCGACCCGGCCCACGACTGGGCCCTGTTCGTGTCCCTCGGCGACGAGGTCGTGCGCGAAGCGCGCGTCTCGAAGGGCCAGTTCGAGCAGCGGCCGTTCAGCCACTACCAGAAGTACCGCGACGACCGCGTCCGCTCCCTGAGCCGTCAACGCGACCAGTTCGTGCAAATGCGCGAGCGGGCCGAGGGCGACGAGGGCGAGCGGCTGGACCGCGAGTACGCCCGGATCGGGGGAGACCCCCAGGAGCCGGGGCGGATCGTGGCCCACCTCGAGGAGTCGGGCGAGGAGCGCACCGTCGCGCTGCGGGTGGACCACCGCTTGCGGCGGGTGCGCTGCCGGCGCCTGGTGATCCGTGAAAACGAGAAGGAGCACCCGGCCTTCGACCTGTGGGTCACCGACGACCTGCAGATCCCGGTCAACCTGCTCGACTACTACGAGCAACTCGTACCCTTCGGACCCGAGGTCAGCGCCCAGTTGGCCAAGGTCCGCGGGACCCTCGTCGAGTGCGAGGCCCGGGTCGACACCGGGACCTTCCACAAGACCTACGTCAGCCGCCTGGTCGAGCTGCGCCACGAAGCCGTGGACCCCGCCGAGGTCCACGTGCCGGCCAGCTTCGAACGGGTCGAGCGTCGCGACCGCGACGAGCCCTCTGCCGACGACACGGTGATCTGTGTCATGACCGGCGAGCAGGTCGCGCGCGCCCAGGCCAAGTCCTGGACGAACCCGCGCACGCTGAAGCGCTACTGGATCAAGGACTCGCGACAACTGCGAGAGCTGATCAAGCTCGTCGGGAAAGGGGGTACGCCTCCTTACGCGGATCGAGCCAAGTAACCCTCGTTCGCGAGGGCCGGGGGGTCTTGGAGTCCCCCGGAGTTTCGAACGCTCGGCGCGCGCCTCTCGCGCGCTCCCGAGCACGCGGGGCTGGGCCACTCGTGGCCTCGTCTCATGGGCTCCTCGCTGCAACGGGCGGCGAGGTGTCGAGTGAGCCCCGACCGAGTGTCTCCCAGCAGAGACCGACGTCGGGGGAGGAAGGAAACGCGCTCCGGAGGAGCGCGGGGAAATGCCCTGGGGAGGGTTTACGTGGCTTACCGCTACACTGCCAGCGGCGTCCTCGAGATCGAGGATCGCGACGTGGTCAAGGTCAGCAGGATCTTGTCGAGCAAGGACATTCGTCACGACGTCAACGGCTCGACGATCACGATCAACCACGACGAGCGCGCGGCGACGCCCGCGCGTCACAAGGCCGAGGAAGCCTTCGAGGATCTGGCGCCGTTCATCGACCGGCCGCAGTCGATCTTCGTGAGCAGCGAGCTCTTGGGGGAGAGCGAGATCGGGTTCGTGGGCGGCCGCGTGCGCACCGACGAGGTGCAGACGGTGTGGTCGACCGAGGGCAACCCGCCCACCCCGGACGAGCTGGTCGAGGCCCTGCGTCAGCGCGGGATCGCCGCCCGCGTGAGCAAGGTCCAGGGCAGCCGCAAGAGCGGCCGGCGGACTCGCGTGTTCGAGATCCAGCCTGGCTCGGGCGGCCCCGGCTGCCGGCTCACGATCAAGCGGCGCTTCTGGGACAGCTACGACCTGCTCGCGGTGCCCGAGGTCTACGAGACCCTCTGCCGCAAGTACCACCTGACCCCGAACCAACTGCGCGAGGCCCTGCACAACTCGAAGTTCGGCCTCGAGGTGCGGAACCCCGCTCTGGGCGGCGCCTCGACCGACATGCTGTTCGAGAACCTGCTCGAGGTGATCGAGGAGCGCACCGAGGGCATCCGCACCAACATCGGCTAGACCCGCCGGGGTCGCTGCCGCGGCCCCTCAGAACCAACCGCACTCCAAGGACGAGCGGCCGCCCCGCGGCCGCCTCGCTGCGGACCGATCCGACGGCCCTTCCCTCCCGGGGAGGGCCGTTGGCGTTGGTTTGCAGCGCGAGGTTCCCCGCCGGGTCGGAGATGGTAGGTTCCCCGGCCAACACCCGGAAACACCCAGGAGACCCTCGTGGAAAAGACCCTGATCCTGCTCAAGCCCGACTCCGTCAAGCGCCGCCTGATCGGCCAGATCCTGACCCGCTTCGAGAACAAGGGCCTGCGCATCGCCGGCATGAAGCTCATGCACATGGACGAGGCCCTCGCCGCCAAGCACTACGAGGCCCACAAGGAGCGCCCCTTCTACCCCGGGCTGGTCAAGTTCATGACCTCCTCGCCCCTGGTGGCGCTGGCCCTCGAGGGTCCCAACGCGATCGAGGTCTCGCGCAAGCTCATGGGCGCGACCTTCGGCTTCAAGGCCGACCCGGGCACGATCCGCGGCGACTTCGGGATCTCGAACCAGTACAACCTGGTGCACGGCTCGGACAGCCCCGAGGCCGCCGAGCGCGAGCTGGGCCTGTTCTTCCCCAACGGCGACGGGATCCTCGCCTGGAAGACCGCCGACGCCGACCTCCACCTCTGCGATTAGTGAGCCTCTTGTTTCATGGGGGGTCTGTCCCAGACCCCCTCGCCCACGGGGCAAAGCCCCTCGGGCTCACCCCCAACGGGCTCCC
>JAWKSZ010000037.1:0-76746 GCA_041402045.1 Planctomycetota bacterium
CGGCGGTCCGCCTCCCGCTCGCGGCTTACGCCGGGTGTAGCCTGAACGGGTCGGGCGGGGCCAATCAGACCCGCGGTCGGGCCCCCCCCCGGGTTACACGCGGGTCGACCTCCGTGTCAGCCGGACACCCCCCGGATTACACGCGGGTCGACCTCCGTGTCAGCCGGACCCCCCCGGGTTACACGCGGGTCGACCTCCGTGTCAGCCGGACACCCCCCGGATTACACGCGGGTCGACCTCCGTGTCAGCCGGACCCACCGTGGGTTACACGCGGGTCGACCTCCGTGTCAGCCGGACACCCTCCGGGTTACACGCGGGTCGACCTCCGTGTCAGCCGGACACCCCCCGGATTACACGCGGGTCGACCCACACGGAGGCAACTGCGCCAAGGGGTTACGCGCGCCTAAACGGACGTGCGCGATTCTGAGTCGCCGAACACTGCGGGCACGTGCTGACCTATCCCCAATCGCGCCTTCCGTTTAGTAACTAGAGGCTCCGCAAGGGGCATGCGTTCGGGGTCTCGGGCTCGGCGGTGGAAGACAGCCCTGCGACCAAGCGAAGCCTCTACTTAGAACCAGAGTCACGATCCTGAGCGGGCGAGCGACCGCTCGATCGTTGACTCATGCGAGCCACTCTCGCCCGCTCAGAATCGTGAACTCTGGTTCTAGACGTAGACGCGGCGCTGACGCGAGGAGGGGATCCCGAGCTGCTTGCGGTACTTGGTGACCGTGCGGCGGGCGATCTCGAGCCCCTGCTGCTTGAGCGCGGCCGCGATCTCCTCGTCGGACAGCGGGTGCTGCTTGTCTTCCTGGTCGATGATCTCGCGCACCTTCTGCTTGACCGAGACGATCGAGGTCTCCTCGCCGGCGGCGCTGGTGGTGCCGCCGTTGAAGAAGTAGCGCAGCGCGAAGATCCCGCGCGGCGTCTGCATGTACTTCTCCGAGATCGCGCGCGAGACCGTCGAGACGTGCACCCCGACCTTGTCCGCGATGTACTGCATCTTCAGCGGGCGCAGCGAGTCGAGGCCCTTCTCGAGGAACGGCGTCTGGTAGTCGACGATCTCCTGCGCGATCCGCGAGAGCGTGGACTTGCGCTGCTCGATCGACTCCATGAGCCACTTGGCGGACTCGATCTTCTTCTTCACGTAGGCGCGGACCTTGGGGTCGTCGGCGCCGGCCTGGAGCATGTCCACGTAGTGCTTGGAGATGCTGATCTTCGGAATGTAGGAGTCCTCGACCCGGACCTCGTACTTCCCGTCGATCTTGTCCACGACCACGTCGGGCACGACGTAGTGCACCTGGGCGTTGGAGAACACGAGCCCCGGCTTGGGGTTCAGGCTGCGAATGAAGATCACGGCCTCGTGGATCACCTCGATCGGCTCGTTGACCGCCTTGGCGATCTTCGGCAGGCGGTTGGACATGACGTCGTCGAGGTGATCGCGCACGATCTCGATCTCGAGGTCGTACTTGTACTTGGTGTTCGTGGCCTCGAGCTGGAGCAGCAGGCACTCGCGCAGGTCGCGGGCCCCGATCCCGGCGGGCTCGAAGGTCTGGATCAGCTCCAGGCAGTCCTCGGCCTCGGCCACGGTGCAGGGCGGGCTGACCTCGATCTCCTTCACGAACTCTTCGTCGATCTGGTAGCGCATGTACCCGTTGTCGTCGATGTTCCAGATCAGGTAGGTGACGATCGTGGCGTCGCGGTCCTTGAGGTTCAGCATGTGCAGCTGACGGTCGAGGACGTCCTGGAGGCTCTCCCGCGTGTCCGCGGTGTTGTTCATGGCCTCGAGCTTCTTGTCCTTCTCGCCGCCGCCGCCGCCGCGGCCGCGGAAGCTCGGCGCGAAGTCCTTCCACTCCTCGTTCAGGTTCTCCAGGCGGTCGAACTCGGCCATGAGCTCGCCGTCGGAGGGCACCCCCGCGTCGACGTCCTCGAGGACCTTCTCGCCGGCCGGGGTCAGGTCGTCCGCCGAGGGGGTCGAGACCGGGTCCTGGGTGTCGATCTCGATGGTCGGGTTCATCTCCATTTCACGCTCGACCAGGCCCTTGAGGTCGAGGGTTGCGAGCTGGAGGACCTCGATCCGCTGCAGAATCTGCGGCGCGAGCCGCAGTTGCATGACCTGCTTCTGGCTGAGCGAGGTTTCCATTCGCATGGTGACGACTCCTTAGTAGGCGTGACGCCCTTCGAGGGCTTCCGAGAGAATAGCGCGCGACGCGAACTCGAGCGAGGATCCCGTCGGCAGGCCCCGTGCCAGGCGGGTGAGCTTGACCTTGAGCGGGTCGAGGGCCTGCTTGAGGTAGAGCGAAGTCGCGTCGCCGTCGAAGGTTGGGTTGGTCGCCAGGATCACCTCGCGCACCTTGCCCTCCTTCACGCGGCGCACGAGCGCGGCGAGGGTCAGGTCCTTGGGCGTGACGCCGTCGAGCAAGGACACCGTGCCCAGGAGCACGTGGTAGAGCCCGCGGTAGCCGCCGGCCTTCTCGAGCGCGAGCACGTCTTGCGGGCGCTCGACGACGCACAGCACCGAGCGGTCGCGGCTGGCGTCGGTGCACAGCGCGCAGGGGTCTTCCTCGGAGACGGTGAAGCACACCCGGCAGGGGCGGGCGTTCTTCTTGACCTCGCGGATCGCGTCGGCGAGGCCCAGCGCGCGCTCGGCGGGCGCCTGGACGAGGTGGAAGGCGAGGCGCTCCGCCGTGCGCTGCCCGATTCCGGGCAGGGTCTTGAGCTCGTCGATCAGGCGCTGGACCGTCTCTCCGTACACGGGCGACCTCCGAGGCCTCAGTCTATCCCACCCCGCGGAGGTTCCAGCGCCGGGGACCGCCGCCGACCGTGGTAGGCTCTGCCGCGACGGGCGAGGCCCGGGAGGCGACGATGGCGAACGGTGGAATGGGTGGCATGGGCGGCTTCGACATGATGGGCATGCTCAAGCAGGCGCAGGAGCAGGCCGCCAAAATGCAGGAGAAGGTGCAGAAGGAGCTCTCCCAGAAGACGGTCGAGGGCAGCACCGGCGGCGGCGTGGTCTCGGTCACCGTCAGCGGCGACATGGAGGTGCGCCGGGTCAAGATCGACCCGTCCCTCATGGACCCGAACGAGAAGGACATGCTCGAGGACCTGATCGCGGCCGCGACCAACGTCGCGCTGAAGAAGGCCAAGGCGCTCGAGAGCGAGGCTCAGCAGGGCCAGCTCGGCACCATGCTCGGCGGCATGGGCGGCGGCGGCATGCCCGACCTCGGCTCGCTCCTCGGCGGCCTCGGCGGCATGTAGCCACGTCGAGACGACCGACGCAGTGCATAGGGGGCGCCCAGGCTGGGCGCCCCCTCGGCGTTGGTTTCGTCCCGCGGAGGATGGCCCCGCAGCACGCATGGGCGGGCGTCTTTCAGGGCGTCGCGCGTGGACGGGTCGGCGTCCCACGCGATCACGGAAGACAGCCGAGTTA
Source organism: Planctomycetota bacterium (assembly GCA_041402045.1). Taxonomy (GTDB): domain Bacteria; phylum Planctomycetota; class J058; order J058; family J058; genus JAGQRJ01. The sequence continues at coordinate 3,428 of JAWKSZ010000037.1, forward strand.
CGCGCCCCGTCTACGGGCATGGAGGTTGCGCTTCGCGCTCTCGCACCAGACCTGGAAGACCGTTCCACGGAGAGAACAATGAAGCTGTTTACCAAGACCCGCACCCTGCTCCAGACCCTGGCCCTGGCCCTCCTCGCCGCCGGCGTGGTCTCTGCCCAGGACGCCGGGCTGCCCCCCCTCGGCCCCACGACCCCCGAAACCCCGGCCACCCCCGCGCCGGTGAAGGCGGGCCAAGAGACCGCGGAGAGCGTGAACGCCTTCGCCTTCGACCTCTACCGCGAGGTGATCAAGGGCAAGGACAACGTGCTGTTCTCCCCCTACAGCATTGCCTCGGCCCTGGGCATGACCTACGCGGGCGCCGACGGCGAGACCAAGGAGCAAATGAAGCGCGTCCTGCACTTCGGCGACGACGTGCACGGCGGCTTCGGCGTCTTGAACCGCGCGCTGATCCCCCCTGTCCCCCGCTGCGGCCCGCCGTCGTCGATCACCCCCACCTTCCCGATCGGGGGCATGGCCGACGCGCTGAACTCGGACGAGGCCACGACCCCCGCCAGCGCGCCCAAGAGCAGCGGCAAGCCCTCGCCGGAGAAGCCCCAGCCGCTGAAGCCCAAGCCCAGCGATAAGCCCGGCTGCGACGCGGAGGGCCACGACCCGATCCTGCGCGTGGCCAACCGGCTCTGGCCGCAGGAGGGCTTCGCGATCAAGCCCGAGTTCAAGGCGATCGCCGGGAAGAGCTACGGCGCGCCGATCACCCCCTTGGACTTCCGGGCCGACGCCGAGGCCGCCAAGGACACGATCAACCGGTGGGTGGCCCAGAAGACCACGAACCGCGACGGCGAGCCCATGATCCCGGAGCTGCTCGAGGCGCTGAGCCCGGAGACCAAGCTCGTGCTCACCAACGCGATCTACTTCGCCGGCGAGTGGGAGAGCCAGTTCGACGAGGACCAGACCCGCGACGGCGCCTTCTTCCTCGCCGACGGGAGCATGGTCACCACGCCCATGATGAACACCGACGCCGCGACCGTGCGGCTGAGCTTCGACCCGGAGAGCAGCGCGCGGATCGTGGAGATCCCCTACCGCGGCGGCGACATGAGCCTGGTCGTGGCCTACGGCCAGGATCTGAGCGAGATCGAGTCCAAGCTCACCCCCGCCAACCTCGAGGTCGCGCTCAAGAACGCCCGTGAAATGAAGGACCACCCGCTCTCCATGCCCAAGTTCAAGGTCGAGAGCGAGTTCCAGCTCAAGGACGCGCTGGAGGCGCTGGGCATGGTCGACCTGTTCAGCGAGGCCGACGCCGACCTCAGCGGGATCGCCGAGGCCCAGGGCCTGCACGTGAGCAAGGTCGTGCACAAGGCCGCCGCGAGCTTCGACGAGAAGGGCGCCGAGGCCGCCGCCGCGACCGCGGTCGTGGTCGTCCTCGAGAGCGCCATGATCGGGACCCGCCTCGACCAGCCCTTCCTGTACATGATCCGCCACACGAAGTCGGGCACGATCCTGTTCATGGGCCGCATGGTCGACCCCACGAAGTAACCCACTCCGCTTTCTTCTCAGAGTCGAGCGCCCCGCGGCTTCCGCCGCGGGGCGTCTCGGGTGTGGGCTCAGACGTAGGCCGCCGCTTGCGCCAGCCGGGTGCCGCAGTCCGCGGTGATCGGCTCGCCGTGGGCCACGCCCACCACCCGCAGGTCGGGGCGCGCGCTCTGCTCGAGCAGGAACTCCCGGAAGCGCGGGCGCGACGCCAGAATGAACCAGCGCCCGATCCGGCTGGTGGCGAAGCGCCCGCTGGCCTTGAGCACGTGGTGCACGAACCAGCCCTTGAGGCCCGGGCGACGCGTGACGTTGAAGATCGCGTCGCAGAACACGAGCGCGACCCCGTCGTCGAGGGCGAACTCGTAGACCGGCTCGAAGGGCTTGATCCCCGCGTCCAGGTGCAGCGTCACGCCGCTCCCCGGGAGCTCGTCCTCGACGGTGCCGTGGACGGTGACCTCCTTCTCGACGTGGTCCCGGCACGCTGCGGGGCAGAGCACGCGCGCCTCGGGGTAGCGCTCGAGGTAGGCCCGGGCCTGCATGCGGTGGAAGCGGTTGGGGACCACGATCTGGCGCACGGGGCCCAGGGCGTCGAGCTCGCGCATGCCCGCCTCGTCGAGGCACACCCCGCTCCAGATCACGAGCCCGCCGTCCTCGCGGCGATACACGATCATGTTGCGCGGGATTGGGAGCGTGGGCAGCCCGCCCTCGACCCGCCACAGCCGGGGGGCCAGCTCCTCGAGCGCCCCGTGGCCGTGCACCTCCCAGGCGCTCACCGCACGGCTCGCTGGATCTGGAGCTTGCCCTGCTCGTTCACCCCGGTGACCCGCACGGGCACCGTGTCGCCCATGCCGAGCTGCACCCCGGGCAGCAGGCCCTCGATCCCCTCGAACAGGCGCACGAAGGAGCCGAAGTCCTTCACGCCGGTCACGCGGCCGGTGTAGGTCTCGCCCAGGCGCGGGATCCCGCAGCGGTCGATCACGCGCTCCTTGGCGGTCTCGATCGCCTGGGGGTCGGTGGCGAAGATCTTGACCAGGCCCGTGTCGTCGACCTCGACCCGGGTCCCGGTCTCCTCCTGCAGCCCCTGAATGTGCTTCCCGCCAGGGCCGATCAGGATCCCGATCCGCTGGGGCTCGATCTGGACGGTGGCCACCTTGGGCGCGTGCTCGCTGAGGGTCGCCCGCGGCGCGGCCAGGACCTTGGCCATTTCGCCCAGGATATGCAGGCGCCCGGCCCGGGCCTGCTCCAGCGCGCGCTGCATGACCTCGGGGGCCACGGCGCCGAGCTTGTTGTCGAGTTGGATCGCGGTCACGCCCTGCTCGGTGCCGCCGACCTTGAAGTCCATGTCGCCGACGTGGTCCTCGTCCCCCAGAATGTCCGAGAGCACCACGACCTCGTCGCCCTCCTGCACGAGGCCCATGGCGATCCCGGCGATCGGGCGCGGGATCGGGAGCCCCGCGTCCAGGAGCGCCAAGCTCCCCCCGCAGATCGTGGCCATGCTGCTGCTGCCGTTGGACTCGGTGATCGTCGACTCCAGGCGGATCGTGTAGGGCGCCTCCTCCCGCTTGGGCAGCAGCGGCAGCAGCGCGCGCCGCGCGAGGTGCCCGTGGCCGATCTCGCGCCGCCCGGGGCCGCGCATGGGGCGGCACTCGCCGACCGAGTAGGGCGGGAAGTTGTAGTGCAGGAGGAAGGTGTCTTCGTCCTCGCCGTCGAGGGTCTCGATCCGCTGCGCGTCCCGGGTCGCGCCCAGGGTGCAGGTGACCACGGCCTGGGTCTCGCCGCGGGTGAACAGGCTCGAGCCGTGGCAGCGCGGGAGCCAGCCCGCGCGCCCGCTGATCGCGCGGATCTCGTCGGGCTTGCGCCCGCCCAGGCGGCGCCCAGCCACCGTGCGCGCGCGGATCCGCCGTTTCTTGAGCCCCTCGAAGGCGTCAGCGACCGCGTCCTGGCGCGCGCCCTCGGGGTCGAGCTCGCTCAGCGCGCGCTTGCGCGCGGCGTCCAGCGCGTCGTAGCGCGGGTGCTTCTCGACCACGTCCAGCGCGGCGTCGACGTCGGCGCCCAGCAGCGCCTCGACCTCGACCGCGAGCGCCTCGTCCTGCTCCAGCACCGGCCGCTCGCGCTTGGCCACGCCGCCCGCCGCGCGCAGGCGGTCCTGGAGGTCGAGCAGGGGCTGCGCCGCCTCCTGAGCCAGGGCGAAGGCCTGGAGCACGTCGGCCTCGGGGACCTCGTCGCCCCCGCCCTCGACCATGACGATCCCCGCGCGGGTCACCGTGACGATCAGGTCCAGGTCGCCCGCGTCGCGCGCCACCGCGTCGGGGAAGGCCACGAGCTGGCCCTGGTGGCGCACCACCCGCACCGCGGCCACCGGCCCGTCCCACACGATCTCGCTCATGGCCAGCGCCAGGCTCGCGGCGTTGATCAGGAGCACGGGCACGTCGGCCACGGGGTCGTAGCTCAAGGGGTGGGCCACGACCTGGGTCTCGCAGCGCCAGGCGTCGGGGAAGAAGGGCCGGATCGAGCGGTCGATCAGGCGGCTGGTGAGCACCTCGGCGTCCGAGGCCCGCGCCTCGCGGCGCTGGTAGCTCCCCGGGATCCGCCCCGCGGCGGCGAACTTGTGCCGGTATTCCACGGTCAGCGGCATGAACGGCAGGCTCGAGGCCTTGCGCTCCGCGGTGACCACGCAGATCAGCGTCGCCTCCCCGGTCGTCACCAGCACCGAGGCGCTGGCCTGCCGCGCCACCGCGCCCACCTCGAACTCGACCCTGAGCCCGTTGAGCTCGACCTGGTCCTTGCCTTGGGGAGTCGTCACCCTGCACCTCCGGGGCGGCGAGCTTACCGCGGCGCGTGGACCGAGGTGACGTGGCGTCTCGTCGCAGGGAAGGGAGGCGGTGGCTACCCTCCTGGGGTGAGCGACCACGCCCTGGAGCAGCTCCGGCGACGCTGGGACGACGGCGACCTCGAGGCGCGCGTGCGCTGCCTGCGGGAGGGCGTGCGGGCGGGGGTGGTCGCCGAGCGGCACGTGCGCGGACTCGCCGCGCTGGGGGTCGAGGCTGCGGCCCACGCCTTGGGCGAGGCGCCCGTCGAACTCTCGCTGCCTGACGCCGCGCGGCGCCTGGACGAGGAGCTAACCCCAGAGGAGCGCTGGAGCCTGCTCATGGCAGGAGTGCGCGAAGCCTTCCTGGCGTGCCGGCCAACCCTTCCCCCGGACGCTGCGCGCCTCGTCGACGCGTTGTTCGATCCCCGAGACAACGACCCGCGGCCCCCAACAGTGCGCCTCGTAGATACGGTGCGCGAGCTGCGATTCCTCGAGCGTCGGGAGAGTGCGCCCGGCGACGCGCTCTCAGCCCTGGTCGCCGCGAGCAGAGCGCTGGGGGCCTCCGACTGGAACCTCAGCAGATTCGTGACAGACGCCGCGGGCCCGCTGCTCGGCGCGCGTCAGCGCGGCGCGTTCTCCCAGGCGCTGCTTCACCTCGCCTGGAGCATGGCAGAGGAGGAGGTTCAGGGGTCCTACCTGCGGAGCCTCCAGTACCACGTGCGCCTGCGACCCGCGATGTACGTGGGTGACACGCGCACCTACGGCGTCGCGACGCTGATTCGCTTCCTGCTCCGCCAGAGCGCGCGCGACGCCCAGGAGGGGCGCTGCCGCAGGATCTCCTTCGACGTCTCCGCTCAGCCCTGGCTCGTATTCGCGGACGACACCCGCGGGCTGCTCACGACGCCCGAAGCGTTTCGCCGTTCCCTCCTGGGCGATCGCGGCGGGCTCATGATTTCCGCGGAGTGCGTCGACTTCCTCCCACCGCTCTGCGGGCGCTTCGTGGCGGAAGCCCGCGACGCGGGGCGCCTCGAGCGCGTGGCCTTCGACCATGGATTGCTCGTGCGCGCCGGGTCCGGCGCCGGAGAAGCTGCCCTGTCCTCGGCCCGGAGAGACGGTCGCGAGTTCCGGTTCGAGCTGGACTCGACGATCTTCGCGGACCCGAGTCTGAGCGAGGCATTGCCTGAGATCGCGTGCTACCTGCGCCGCCTGGCCTGCCTCCTCGCAGTGGAGTGCCGGCTCGCCGTGGAGGGCGGCACCCTCGTGTTCCCTCCACGTCCGTTCGCGCAGCTCCTCGTGCCGTATGACCCCCACGAGGCGCTCAGCCTGGCGCGAACGGGGAGGGCCACGGTCGAGCACGAGCTCCGCCCCAAGCGCCCGGCGTTCCAGCTCTCCGACGAGGGACCTGCGGGACTTCGCCGGATTCAGGTCGCCCTGACCTCGGGAGACACACACCTCCCCTCGAGGCCCCTGGGGGACACGGAGCCGCCCCGAGAGGCCGGAGTGAGGTGGGAGGGCTGGCCCCAGGCTCTCCTGAACACCCCGGCGATCGCGAACTGGGAGTCGTGCCCCGAGGGCGGCTCCCACGCCCTGGCGCTGGCGCGTGCGGTCCGCGCCTCGCTGGCGAACTGGGGCGTGCCCGTAAACGTCGCCTGGGCGATCGCGGTGTGGCTCGACGAGCCCTGCTACGCCGGATCCGCCCGCTGGTCGCTGAACAACCCCGAAGTGGAGCAGCCGCTCTTTGACCTCCTGGCTCCCGCCCTCAGCGCCTGGTTCGCGGCGCACCCGGAGGTCGCGCGCGCCTGCGTCACCACACCGGAGTGAGCGCGGTCCGCAACGGTCGTCTCGGCTGAGACGAGCCCCCACATCTGGAAACATTTCATCCTGTGCACCCAGGACTTACGCCGCCACTAACGGGCCTCTCGGTTGCTACCAAGCCTGGGTGAGAGAGAGCCCCACCATGAGCACGTTGCGCGCATGGACGCTGGCCTTGTGCCTGCTGTTCGCAGCCGGCCTGGCGTCCGCCCAAGAGACCTACACCTTCAGCGGGACGTCGCCCTCCGGCGGCGCGTTCGAAGGCAGCCTGCGGGTCGTCCCCGTCTCCCCCACCGAGAAGCGGATCGTCGCGACCCGGGTGTTCGCCAACGGGACCACCGACGAGGTCGAAGGCCCCGCGGCGATCTCGGGCAGCAACCTGATCGTCTCCACCGGCCTGCTCGCCGTCGGCGGGAGCACGAACTTCACCGTCCAGTTCGAGAGCCCGACCCAGGTCGCCCTGCGCGGCACCCAGTGGGGGCTCGCCCGCGGCACGAAGACCACGGTGTGGAACTCGGAGCAGGCGCTGGCGCAGCCCTCGACCCTGGCCCAGCTCGAGGCGCGCTTCGCCAAGGTCGAGCTGAACTCCTTCGTGGGCGCCGAGGGCAAGCGCGTGGCCTACGCCCGCCTGCGCGCCGACAACCCCCGCGGCGCGATCGTGTTCAGCGTGGGCCGCACCGAGAGCGCCACCAAATACGCCGAGCTGATCTGGGACCTGCGCGGCATGGGCTACTCCTTCTACCTGCTCGAGCACCGCGGCCAGGGCCGCAGCGAGCGCCTGCTCGGCGATCAGCGCCACCACGTCGAGCGCTACGAATACTGGGTCGACGACCTGGAGCAGTTCCTGACCGAGGTCGTGCGCCCCGACAACCCGCCCAAGCTCTACGGCTGGGGCCACAGCATGGGCGGCGGGATCCTGGCCCGGCACCTCGAGGTCTACCCCGGGACCTTCGACGCCGCCGTGCTCAGCGCGCCCATGATCGGCCTCCAGCTCACCTGGTGGGAGAAGGTCGCGGTGCGCTTCCAGATCTTGATCGGCAAGAAGAAGAAGTACGCCAAGGGCAAGGGCGACTACGACCCCAGCGCCAACACCTTCGCCACGAACCAGACCACCAGCAGCCAGGCCCGCTTCGACTTCAAGACCGCGCGCTGGAACGCGGACGCGTCCCTGTGGCTCGGCGGCCCGACCTACGGCTGGGTGCGCCAGGCGAACCGCATGTCCGGCGCGCTCAAGCGGCACGCCAAGAAGATCACGACCCCGACCCTCCTGTTCCAGGCCCAGGACGAAGCCTTCGTGAAACTCAAGGACCAGGAGAAGTTCGCCAAGAAGGCGCCCCAGGTGACCCTCGAGGCCTACCCGGGCGCGCGCCACGAGCTCCTGCTCGAGTCCGACGCGATCCGCGACCAGGCCCTGACCCGCGCCCTGGACTGGTTCGCCCAGCACTAGTTTCTGTTTTCTAGGGGGTCTGTCCCAGACCCCCTCGGGCTCGGGGCAAAGCCCCTCGCCCTCACCCCACAGGAGCCTCGCGGGCTTTCGCCCGCTCGGCGGGAGGCCCGGGGACGGGCCTCGTCCCGCGCTTCGCGCGGGACATTCGCGGGCTTCGCCCGCTCATGCTTCGCCCGCTCGCTTCGCCCCGCCCGCTCCGCCGGCTCGCTTCGCCCCGCCCGCTCCGCCGGCTCGCGTCGCCCCGCCCGCTCCGCCGGCTCGCTTCGCCCGTCCCCGCTCCGCGCGCTTCGCCCGCTCCGCCGGCTCGCTTCGCCCCGTCCCCGCTCTGCGCGCTTCGTCCGCTCCGCCGGGTCGTGAGACACGCTGTGGAGCTGGGCGGCGAAAGACCGCAGGACGCGGAGCGGCGTGGAGCTGGCGGCGCGTTCCCTGGGTACGCGACAAAGGCCCGTGACACGTGTCACGGGCCTCTGCCAGCACCGGGGAGAAACGAAAATTGTTGAACGACTGCGCGACCTTGCGCAGCCAAGAGACCCTGTTGCGAGCCGCATGCCGAGGGTTCGTCTACGGAGCGTGGAGGAGTTAGACAGCGGTTGCAGGGAGGGCTTACACCCCAGGCTGGATAAGCTGTTGCCGACATTGACAGGGGGACCTCGCTCGGGGCGGGCCGCGAGCGTGCGCGGTCCGCACGGTGCAAGTGATTGTTCTTGAGTGGGTTGTGGAGGATGTTCGGCATTGGATCGGGTAATGTTCGGGCATGACCCGTCGACCTGCGCTCGCTGTCTTCGCCGCCCTGCTCGCGGGGGTCGCCCTATCCCCCTGGGCTGCGCAAGCGTGGTGGTTGGCGGGCCTCGGCCTCTTCGGCGCACTCAAGACGCGCTCGACGGTCGGGCGGGACGCGTGGCTCCTCACCAGCGTCCTGCTCCTCGGCGCCGGACACGCCTCGACGCCCCAGGTCGCGCTGCCCGAGGGTCCCCTCAGCGTCCGGGGACAGGTCGGGAGCGACGCGAACGTGTTCCCCGGCGGCTCCGAGCGCGAGCTGCGCGTGGGCCGGGCGGTGCTGCGGGTCGTATTCCCCAGCCAGCTCGATCCCCCGGCCGGTGAGGTCGACCTGGTCCTTACCGGAGGGTCGCGACCCAGGGTGCAGGCGATCCGACGGGAAGCCCGCGGGCCCGGGCTCCTCGAGTCCTGGCGCGCGGGCGTCGCGTGCACCTTGGCGGGGCAGGGGTCCGGGCGCGGCTTGCTGCGCGCCGTGCTCCTGGGCGACCGGACCGGGCTCGATCCAGAGCTCCGCCGCGCGTTTCGAAACACCGGCTGCGCGCACCTGCTGTCGATCAGCGGACTGCACGTGGGCGTGATCCTCGTGTGGGCCCTCGCCCTGGGCCGGCGCTCCGACGGTCGGCGCGGGTGGGTGTTCGCCGCGCTCGTGGTCTACGTCGCGTTGGTCGGGGCTCGCCCGCCGATCCTGCGAGCAGCCGTCGCCGGCGCAGTGTGCGTGGCATGGCCTGGACGCGGGGACCCACTCAACCGACTGTCCGCGGCAGGGGGGCTCGTCTTGATCGTCGATCCCGGCGCGTTGCGGACGCTGGGCTTCTTCCTCTCCTTTGGAACCGTCGCCGGGTTGATCCTGTTCGCGCCTCGTCCGCGGGGGGCGTGGGGCGTGGTGCGCGGACTCGTAGGGGCCTTCGCCGTGAGCAGCACGACCCTCGCCGTCGGGCTGGGTCACGTGCCCTGGATCAACCTGTTGCTCGCGGCGCCCTGCGTGGGGCTCCTCTCGGTGATCCTACCCCTGGGGTTCCTGGGCTGCGCCGCCGCGCTGCTCCTCCCCGAGGCCTGGGCACCCACCTGCCTCGCGCCGGCAGACGCGTTGGCTCAGGCGTTGGTCGCCCTCGTGCGCGCGGCGGGGCAAACCGGCGCGTGGAGCTGGATCCCTGCTCCCGAGCGCGCGAGCGCTGCGCTCGGCCTGGGCCTGCTCCTGCTGGCGGGCGTTCGGCGCCGGGATCGTGCCCGGTGGCGTGCCCTCGCCGTCGCAGGGACCCTCGCGCTGCTGCTGAGTTTCGCCCCCGCGCCGCGGGCGGAGCTCGTCCTGCGCCTGGATCCGCGCCGCAGCTCCGGGTGCCTGGTCGCAGACGGGCGCCTGTGGACCTGGGGCAGCCCGGCGCCCCGGCGGGTTCGCCGCTGGCGCGAGGAGCTGGGCCGGCCCTGGTCCTGGACTCGCCTGGGGGCGGGGGCGGTCTCCGTCGAGACCGCCCTGGGCAGGGTGGTGGTGAGCCAGGACGGGAGCGCGCCGGGCACGGGACCCGTCGCCTTGCTGGTGATCCCGAGGCGCCTGTCGAAGGCCGCCCTGCGCCGGCTCCTCGAGCGGACTCGGCCTGCGCGAGTGTGGGCGCCGTCCTCTGCCATGGGGGAGCTCGACGCGGTGCCCCACGTAACCCATTTCCCTCCACGCGGGGAGGGAACGTTGAGCGTCCGAGGGCCGTAAGTGACCGTCGAAATAAAGGTTGCGGATATAGGCCGGACCGCGCGATCTGCTATCCTGCGCGCGTGGACGAGACCGAGACCGGTAAGGTGCTCCGCGGTCGTTACCGGCTCCAGGGACAACTGGGGCGCGGGGGCATGGGCGCGGTCTACCTAGGATGGGACTCGCTCAAGGCCTGCACGGTCGCGGTCAAGGAGCTGCGGCCCGAATACGCGGCCGACGAGCTGCTGCGTCGGCGCTTCGAACGCGAGGCGGCGACCGCCGCCAAGCTGTTCGAGAATCTGCACGTGGTCACGGTCCACGACTTCTTCGCCGAGGGACCCACCCACTACATCATCATGGAGCACCTCCGCGGCGGGACGCTCCTGGACCGCATGCAGGACGCACCCGACGGGCGCATGGACGTGCCCTCGGTGCTCGAGATCGGCCGGCAAGCTGCCCTCGGGCTGCATGGGGCCCACGAAATGGGGCTCGTGCACCGGGACATCAAGCCCGGCAACCTGCTGTTCGACGACGAGGGCGTGGTCAAGATCGCGGACTTCGGCGTGGTGCGGGTCAGTCAAGACGACATGACCCAGCTCACGAGCATGGGCGGGCACCCGGGGACCCTGGTCTACATGTCGCCGGAGCAGATCGACGGTGCCGAGGTCGACGGGCGCAGCGACGTCTACAGCCTGGCTGCCGTCCTCTACGAGTGCCTCTCGGGGGTGCGCTACTTCGAGCGCCCCGCCATGCGCCGCAACGACCGCGCCGTGATGGAGGCGATCTGCGAGCAGCCCGCGGTCCCGCTGCGCAAACGCGTGCCCTACGTCTCCCCCGAGGTCGAGGCGCTGGTCGGCGACGCGCTCTCGAAGGATCAGCGTCAACGACTCAACGCGCTGGACTTCGCGCACGCGATCGCAGAGCTCCAGCGGCAGCCGAGGTCGGCCCCCACGATCACGCCCCCCAGCCGGCGCGTGCCGCGGATCCGCGACAAGCAGACTCGCGCGGGCGCGGTGGACACCCAGACCCACCCCCACGCCCGGGGCGAGCGCGTGGATACGACCCGCCCCTACACCCGGCGCTCCCAGCGGGTCGCGCCCTTGACGCCGGGCAACGTCGAGCGCCGTGACGTGGACCAGGCCCCCATGGTGAGGCTCCCTGCGGGGACCTTCACCATGGGCAGCGCGGAGGCGTCGGACGAAATGCCGCCGCGGCGGGTCACGCTCCCCGCGTTCCTGATCGATCGCGTGCCGGTGACCGTGGGGCGCTATCGCCGCTTCCTCGAGTCCATCGAGGCCGAGGGCGCGCCGAGGATTCCGCTGATCCGGCGCCTGTTCGGCGGCGACAAGGACCACCGCCCGAGCGGCTGGGGGAGCGCCGAGTTCCACGAGCTCTGCCCGACCGACGACCACCCGATCGTGCTCGTGGACTGGTTCGACGCCTACGTCTACGCGCGCTGGGCCGGCGCTCGGCTACCGACCGAGGCGGAGTGGGAGCGCAGCGCGCGGGGGCTCGCCGACGTGCGGCGGTTCCCCTGGGGCGACGAGGACGTGGACGAAGAGCGCGCCGTGTTCGGCCGCCGGACGTCCGGGCCCGATCCCGTCGGCACGCGACCCCGCGGCACGAGCCCGGAGGGGGTCCAGGACCTGGCGGGCAACGTGTGGGAGTGGTGCGGCGACCGCTACGACGCCAGCGCCTACCGTCAGCTCCCCAGCGAGAACCCCCACCTGGCCATGACCACCGACGCGCGCGTGCGCGCGGTGAAGCGGGGCGGCTCGTGGACCAACGCGCCTCAGAGCCTGCGGGTCAGCAAGCGCGGGTTCGAGCTCCTCGCGACCCGGCGGCCGAACCTTGGCTTTCGTTGTGCGGTGGAGGTGCGGTGAGTCCGCCCTGGAACAGCAAGTCGTTCGAGTTCGACCGCGAGGCGTTCTCAGGGCGCGTCCCGCTGTTCCCCCTGCCGCGCACGGTGTTGCTCCCGGGGAGCTTGATCCCGCTGCACGTGTTCGAGCCGCGCTACCGCGTCATGATCAAGGACGCCCTCGCTGGCGAGCGCCTGATCGGGCTGGCCCTGCTGCGGCCCGGCTACGAGGAGGGCTATCACGGCGCCCCCGAGATCGAGCCCTGGGTCGGGGTCGGGCGCTTGCTCGCCGAGGAGCAGCTCGACGACGGTCGCTACAACGTGCTCGTGCTGGGCGTGGCCCGGGGGAAGGTCGTCGAGGAGGACCGCACGCGGCCGTACCGTGTGGCGGGGCTCGAGCTGCCCCCCGAGCTCCCGGCGACGTCGACGGAGGTCGCGAGCTGGGGCGCCGCCCTGCTGCGGGCCTTGGAGACCACGCCGCCGCGCTTCGTGCGCGACCCGAGCCGACTCGACCAGCTGCGGACCAGCCTCGAGGTGCCCCTCGACCCCGCGCGCTTCGGGGCGGTGGTGGACCTCGCGGGGGGCTCCCTGCACCTGGGGGTCACGGAGCGCCAACGCCTGCTCGCCGCTGCCCAACCCTACGAGCGGGTGCGGACCTTGCAGGAGATCGCCGAGTCGCGCCAGCGTGAGCTGGCGCTGCTGCCCGGCGTCCGCCCCTGGCGTCACGGCTTCAGCCGGAACTGAGCAGGCCGGTTTCAGGGGACCCTTCGCGTTGCTGGGTCGGCCGGTTGAGCCGCCGCGCGCTTCAGCCGGGCGAGTCGGGCCGCGGGCAGAGGGCGTGCAGGCACACGGCGGTGGCTGCCGCCACGTTCAGCGAGTCCACCCCCGGCGCCAGGGGAATCCGCAGGCGGGTCTCGCACAGCGCCTGGGCGGCCGGGCTCAGGCCCTGGCCCTCGTTCCCTACCACCAACACCCAGCGCGGACCGGGCTCGAGCTCCGCGAGGCGGGTCTCGCCCTGGGGGGTCGTGGCCAGCCAGCTCCAGCCGGCGAGGCGCTCGTGAGCGCGCTCGAGCGGCTCGAGGCGCAGGTCGAGCTGGAAGCCCAGCCCCGCTGCGGCGCGGATCGCGCGTCGGGAGAACGGGTCCGCGGACCCAGGCGTGACCACGACCTCCTCGACGCCGAAGGCTCGCGCGTTGCGGATCAAGGCCCCCAGATTCCGGGGGTCGCTCAAGCCCTCGGCCAGGACCACCCGGTGTCGAAGGCCGGGGGGAGCCGTGGAGGGGAGCGGACGGGGACCCCAGGCTACGGCTCCTCGGCGGAGGGGGAACCCCACCACCTCGCGGATCACGGCGATCGGCGCGAGGTAGGCCGCCGTCCCCGAGGGCAGGTCGGCCTCGAGCCGCGGCCAGCGCTCAGGGGTGGTCAACACGCCCAGCACGGGGTGGCGGCTCCTGAGCCAGCGCGTCACGGCGAGCTCGCTCTCGGCGACCACGTGCGGCTCCCCCTCCGCGCCTCGCTGGGGGAGGTTACGGAACGGGTCGAGCCGGGGATCGGTCGGATCGAAGAGTTCGACGGGAGCCACGTCACCAGCCTACCCGCGCCGCTGGCTGGCGAGGCTCGGCGGCGGGAGGTATCACCGGAGAGAGGTATCGCATGCGCGCTTGGATCTTGGCCTTGATCGTGGTCGCCTGCACCGCGGGGTGCCCTGCCCCGGACGGTCCCGCTCAGGTCGCGGCGAGCCTGAACCTCGACTCCCCCGACGTCCCGCGGCCGCTCAAGGTCGGGGACAGCGCGAGCCTGAACCTGACCCTCAAGCGCGGCGAGGTGGGGCAGCTGTTCCAACCGGGCGCGTTCCTGGCCGACGACAAGCAGCAGCGACTCACCCAGTGGCACTCCAAGCCCGAGGGCGTGGTCCGCTTCGACGACGACGGCAGCCGTGTCGTGTTCGAGGCCCCGGGCGAGGTCGAGGTGTGGGCGAGCTGGTCCGACGACGACGGGACGCCCCTGACCAGCAACGCCCTGCGCTTCTCGGTCGACCACTCCGCCGAGTAGTCCCTCGGCGCCCCCCTCGCTGCGTGGCGCGCTATGATCGGCCGCCCGAGGAGGGGTCATGGCTGAGCCGCCGCTCAAGTTCACCGGTTTCCTGTGCCTGGTGGTCACCTGCTTGCTCGTGGGGCTGATCGCGCGCAACGCGCTTCGCGACGACGGGGCGATCGCCGTTCCCCAGGTGGGGTCCGAGGTCGCGACGACTCCGACCCCCGACCCTGAGCTGCCCGAGGGTCACCCGCCGACGACGCCTCAGCGCGAGACCCCGCCGGTGCCCTACGCCAGCACCGACGACGGCGCCGGCGAGCGGGTCGAGGCCCCCGAGGACGGCACGCGTCGCGACGGGCGCGAGCCGCTGCGGGTGCTGAAGGAGGGCTTCTCGATCCTGCTGCCGCCTCAGACCAAGCACCGCATGGCTCAGGAAGGACCGACTTTCATCCTCTCCTTGACCCTCGACAACCAACCGGACTTCCTCACGATCTACTCGCGCAAGCTGTTCCCCTGGAGTCAGGTGGAGGACATCCTCTCCCGCTACGACCCCTACACCGAGGGCGAGCGAATCACGACCGAGGGCGGTGTGGATCTCGCCCTGGCAGGCGGACGCTGGAGCGCTCCCGACGACAAGAGCTTCGTGGTGGTGCGCGGCAATCGCCTCTACCGCTTCGAGGCCGCGGGCTTCGGCGCGGACTTCCCTGAGCAGGTGGCGCTGCTCAACGGCGTCGAGTTCCTCGAGTTGCCCAGCTTCACCGAGCGGCTCAAGCAGAAGTACGGCCTGACCGACGAGCAACTCCAGGGCCCCGCCCCCCAGAAGGTCGACGCGAAGGTCAAGGAGCTCGTCGAGCAGTTGAGCAACCTCCGCGGCGGCTTGCCCGACGTGATCCGGCGCCCGATCGAGTACTACAAGGCCGGGGACGTGAACTACCGCGACATGCTGCTCCTGCAGGACTACCTGCAGGAAGTCGCGGACGTCGTCGCCAAGAGCCTGCGCCAGCACTAGTTTCTGGGGGGCCTGTCCCAGGCCCCCTCGGGCTCGGGGCAAAGCCCCTCGCCCTCACCCCACAGGGCGCGCTCGCGGCTGCGCCGCTCGCGCGGGGAGGCCCGGGGACGGGCCTCGTCCCGCGCTGCGCGAGGGACATTCGCGGGCTTCGCCCGCTCATGCTTCCCGCCCGCTCCGCCCGCTCCGCCCGCTCCGCCGCTCCGTCCGCTCCGCCCGCTCCGCCGCTCCGTCCGCTCCGCCCGCTCCGCCCGCTCCGCCCGCCCGCCTGCTCCGCCTGCTTCGCCGCCCGCCGCTCCGCCCGCTCCGCCCGCTCCGCCCGCTCCGCCCGCTCCGCCGCTCCGCCCGCTCCGCCCTGCTTCGCCGCTCCGCCCGCTCCGCCGCTCCGCCCGCTCCGCCCGCTCCGCCCGCTCCGCCCGCTCCGCCCGCTCCGCCCGCTCCGCCGCTCCGTCCGCTCCGCCTGCTCGCGCGGGACATTCGCGGGCTTCGCCCGACGGGCCTCAGCGCCCGGTGGGCTCCAGGCGGGCGAGGTAGCCGCCGTCGCCGCCGTCGGGGCGGGGGAGCCAGCGCTCCTCGCGCACGAGCTCCCAGCCCAAGGGCAGGGCTGCGCGCACCAGGTCGCGGCCTTCGGCGGGCTCGATCGAACACACGGAGTAGATCACCCTGCCCCGCGTGAGGGCGCAGGCGCGTTCCAGGAGCTCGGCCTGGACTCGGGCCAGGCGCTTGACCGCCTGGCCCTCCAGGCGCCAGCGGGCCTCGGGGCGGCGGCGCAGCACGCCGCTGTTCGAGCAGGGCGCGTCGACCAGGGTCGCGTCGAAGGGGCCCTCGACCTCGACCCGACGACCGTCGCCTGGCGCGCAGCGGACGGAGCGGAGCCCCAGCCGCTCGCAGGCGCGCTCGACCCGCGCCAGGCGCTGCGCGCTCTTGTCCACCGCCCACACCTCGGCGGCGTCCTCGGCGGCCTCGGCGATCGCGGTGGTCTTGCCGCCGGGGGCCGCGCACAGGTCGAGCACCCGCTCGCCGGGGGCCGGGTCGACCCAAGCCGCGGCCTGCTGCGCGGTGAGGTCCTGGACCGTGAACCACCCTTCGCGCCAGGGCTCGCTCTGGTGGAAGCCCGCCCGGCCCCCCTCGAGCCGCAGCGCGAGGGGGTGCCCAGGGACCGTCCCGGTCTCGACGCCGGCTGCGGCGAGGGCCTCGCGCACCGCCTCGAGGGTGCTGCGGCGCGGGTTGATCCGCGCGAACAGGGGCGGCGGGTCGTTGTGGGCCCAGCACAGCTCGCGGGCCACGGCTTCGCCCTCGTCCTCGAGCCAGCGCTCGACCAGCTCGTCGGGGTAGCTGTGCAGGATCCCCAGGCGCGCCGCGAGTCGGCGACCGCTGACCTGGAGCACCGGCTCGCGGAAGCGCAGCGCGCGCTCCCGGGTCAACGGCAGCACGTCGTCGTCGCCGGCGTGAGCGTCGACGGGCTCGAGGATCGTCTCCTGCAGGAGCTCCAGGGGTCGGGCGACCTTCGACCGGCCCCGCTTGCCCCCCACCAGCTCGGCCGCCTGCTCGATCGCGCGCGCCGGGTCGGCCTCGCGCCCGAACAGGAGCCGCCAGCCGCCCAGGATCAGCGCGGCCTCGGTCTCGGGCTGACGGCCCTTGAACGCGCGGCGGGCGACGCCGCCCACGGCTGCGCGGACGCTGCGTCGGTGTCGGATCGCGCCGTGGACCCACGCCGTGAGCCGCGGCGAGCTCTGCCCCCGGAGCTGGTCGCTGACGCGCTGAGGATCCTGGAGCAGGCGGTGCGCCCGACGCAGGTCGCCGACCTCGCTCACCGGCCCCGCGCGTTGCGTCGGCCCTGGGGCTTGCGCTTGCCGCGCCCCCGACCCTGCCCGCGCCCCTTGCCGCGCGGGCCCGAGCCCCCGTCGTCCGCGCTGCGGCGGGGCGCACCCTGCTCGATCTCCGCGCCGAACAGGCGCTTGAGCAAGAGCGTCGCGTACGCGCCGGGCGGCAGCTCGAACTCGAGGGTGACCTCGGAGCGGCCGGGGTGCAGGGGGTCCGGCGCCGGGCGCCCGAGCTGCTTGAGCGCCCGGGGGCGCACGAACAGCGGGCGCTCCTCGTGCTTGAAGAAGCACCCGCGGATCCCCTCGATCTTGAAGGTCTCCCGGGTCAGGCCTTCGGCCGAGAGCGCAGCGTCGATCGCGGCCGCGACCGCGGGGTCGTCGGGCGCCGTGGTGTGATCGATCAGGGGGAAGCTCTCGGGCAGCGGAGGCGGCGTCTCCTGGGGACCATAGTGCGGCCACACGTGCTTGCCGCCGCTGTAGCCCGTGGCGAAGCGGTGCGCGTCGGGGAGCGCGCGGTCCAGGTAGCGGCGCACGGACTCGTTCCAGATCAGGGACTGGTAGGCGAACACGTGGATCGCGCGCTCGCGGGCGGGGCAGCGCTGCCAGGCCCCATGGAAGTCGTCGGGCTTGCGGGTCAGGTGCTGGATCATGGTCTTGCCCCGCCGGGTGCCCCACTTGCGCGCGAGGGTCGCCCAGTCGCCCCAGATCTTGCGGACGAGGGTCTTGAAGCGCTTCTCCTCCGGGGGATCGCGGAAGCCCGGGGTCGCGAGGAGGTCCTTGAGCGCCTCCTCCGGGTCGCCCTTGGCCAGGGACCGGCCAGGCATGCCCTGTCCCGCGGTCAGGGAGCCGAAGCGCTGGTCGTCGAAGTAGTTCACGAGCCCGTGGGCCAGGACGGCGGGCAGGCTCTGGCCGAGGCGCTCGAGCTCCTTGGGCCCCAGGTCGCGCACGACGATCCGAAACGCGTTGCCCGCGAGGGCGTCGGAGCCCAGGGGTGCGGCGCTGCGCCCCATATAGCGCACGGAGAGCCCAGGGATCCGCTGCTTGGGGTCCAGGCGGTGTCCGCCGGAGACCGAGATCAGCTGCGTGGTCACCGCCTGGCGGTCCTTGAGCCCCACGTAGTGGATCGCGTCGAGAGGCACTTGGGACGCGCTGGCCAGGCGGCGCACCGCGGAGAAGGTGTCCAGCTTCTTCTTACGCAGGGAGTAGACCGAGACCGGTCCCTTGTCCGCCGGCGTCCAAGTGCTGAGCTCGCGCACGACGAACTCTTCGGGACGCGCCTTGATCCGCATGGCTCACCTCGGCGCGAACGTTACCACCGCGCCGCGTTCATGTACTCCCGCGGTGCAGGTTCTGGGAAGGCGAAAACACGCGTCGTGTCGCAGTTCGCGCACTTGGTCGAGAAGGACTTAAGGGGTGATGCAGAAACCTGACAATTCGTCGGAAGATTAAATTTCGTTCAGGTTTAGATATGTCGAAACTCCCCCAACAGCGTTCCGTTACCCTTCCACGCAAGAACCAACTTTCCCAGCCGTGGCTGGACTCAGGATTCAGGAAGGACCGAACCATGATTCGTGCGCTGATGGTGGTGATGACCCTCGGGCTGGCCCCGCTGGCTTTCGCTCAAGACGACATGCAAGACGGAGATCAGCCGACCCCCCAGGCCGAGGGTGACCGCGGCGGTGAGGGCGAAGGCGAGGGCCAGGGCGAGCGCCCCCGTGGCCAGCGCGGCCAGCGCGGCGGCGGCTTCGGCCGCGGCGGCATGGGGATCCCGGTCGAGCGCTTCAAGGACGACCTCGGCCTCACCGAGGAGCAGGTCGCCCAGCTCGAGGCGCTGAACGCGCAGATGCGCGAGGAGGGCCAGAAGCTGCGCGAGGCCTTCCAGAACGGCGACCGCGAGGGCATTCGCGAGATGATGCAGGGCTTCCGCGAGAAGATGCAGGAGAACCTGAAGGGCGTCCTCACCGAGGAGCAGATGAAGAAATACGAGGAGCTGCGCGAGACCATGCGCGGTCAGCGTGGTCAGCGCGGCCAGCGCGGCGAGCGCGGTGAGCGCGGCGGCCGCGGCGGCGGGCCCCAGCTCAAGGCGCGCCTGCGTCAGCAGGCCGTCGAGGCCCTGGCCCTCAGCGACGAGGAGGCGGCCGTGGTGCTGCCCCGCCTCGACACCGTGCTCGACACCCGCGAGCTCCTGCAGCGCGAGCAGGACACCCGTCGGCAGGACTTCCTCAAGAAGGCCCGCGAGACCCAGGACGGCGACGCCCTGAACGGGCTGCTGGCGGAGTTCCGTTCGGCCCAGGAGGCCGACCAGGAGCAGGTCAAGGCCGCCATGGACCAGCTGCGCGAGGTGCTGACCCTCGAGCAGGAGGTCAAGCTGGTCGGACTGAACGTCCTCGACTAACCAGCGGCTTACGGGCGGCTCCTCGCGACCCCCGCGCCGCCAGGCACGGGGGTCGCGACGTAGCGCGCCGACCCGCAGGAGCGCCAGAGGCGCGCTCCCTGAACCGACGAACACAGGGACCATGACGCGAGTTGCCGAGAGCTTGGGAGACGTGTTGCTGCGCCACGGCGCGCTCGACCCGCAAGGGTTGGCGGCCGCGGAGGCCGCGCGTCAGCTCGACGAGCGCCTGGACCAGGCGCTGCTGCGCCTGGGGTCGGTCCCGCCCCAGGCCGTGGCCGCCGCGCTCGCGGAGTACACCGGCCTCGAGCTCGTGAGCCTGGGGGAGGCCTTCGAGCCCGACCCCGAGCTGCTCTCCCACATTCCGACCCGCTTGGTGTTCGCCGGGCGCTTCCTCCCCTACCAGCGCGGTCCCCACGGCCTGACCGTGGCGACCAGCGACCCGTTCCGCCTCGACGAACTCGACGAGCTGCGGCTCCTGCGCGGCGAGGCGATCGAGGCCTGCCTGGCCCCGGCCGACGAGGTCGAGGGGGCGATCCGTCGGCTCTACGGCGTGGGCGCCGACGCGCTGGATCGCGCGGTGCAAGAGGGCGGCGCGGTCGACCACGCCCAGGACGCGAGCGAGGTCGACGAGGACCACGACGACGCGGCCCTCGTGCAGTTCGTCAACAAGCTGCTGTGGGACGCGGTCGAGGCGCGGGCGTCCGACGTGCACGTCGAGCCCACCGAGCGCGAGCTCAAGGTTCGGTACCGGATCGACGGGGTGATGCAGCCCGCGCGGCTGCCCCGCGAGCTCAAGCGCTTCCAGGCGGCGATCGTGAGCCGCCTCAAGATCATGGCGAAGATGGACATCGCCGAGCGGCGCCTCCCGCAGGACGGGCGGATTCGCTTGGGGCGCAACGGGCGCGAGCTCGACGTGCGCGTGAGCGTGATCCCGACCCTGTTCGGCGAGGGCCTCGCGCTGCGGATCCTCGACCAGGGCAGCCAGGGCGCCCGCGACCTCTCCCAGCTCGGGATGTCGGAGTCCCACGCCAAGCTCCTCGGCGGGTTCCTCAGCTTGCCTCACGGGATCTTCCTCGTGACCGGCCCGACCGGCAGCGGCAAGTCGACGACCCTCTACGGCGGGCTCATGGAGCTCGACCGCGAGGCGCTGAAGGTGATCACCGTCGAGGACCCGGTCGAATACCGCCTCTCGGGAGTGAGCCAGATCCAGGTCAACGCCAAGATCGGGCTGACCTTCAGCCGCGGGCTGCGGCACATCCTGCGCCACGACCCCGACGTCGTCATGATCGGCGAGATCCGCGACACCGAGACCGCGCAGATCGCGGTCCAGGCCTCGCTCACCGGTCACCTCGTGCTCTCGACCCTGCACACCAACGACGCCGCTGGCGCGCTCCCGCGCCTGATCGACATGGGCGTCGAGCCCTACCTCGTGGCGGCCACCGTCGAGGGGCTCATGGCCCAGCGCCTCGTGCGCCGCAACTGCCCGGCGTGCCTCGAGCCCCACCCCGACGAGCACGGGCTCGATCCGCTCCTGGCTGAGCTCGGCGTCGCCCCGGACGCCCCGATCAAGCACGGCGCGGGCTGCCCCGAGTGCTTCGAGACCGGCTATCGGGGACGGGCGGGGATCTTCGAGCTCGTGCCGGTGAGCGACACCCTGCGCGAGCTGGCCAGCGACAACGCCTCAGCGGTGGCGCTCCGCGCCCAGGTGCGCAAGGAGGGCCACCCCTCGCTGCGCGCCGACGGCGTGCGGCTCCTGCTCCAGGGCGTGACCACCCCCGCCGAGGTCGTGCGGGTCTCGCGGGCGGAGTAGCGCGTGGCCACGTATCGCTACAACGCGCGCCGTCTGGACGGGACCGTCGTCGAGGGCAGCGTCCCCGCCGAGAGCGAGCAGGCGGCGCTGGCGGCCCTCGACCGCGAGGGTCTGTTCCCGATCCGGCTCGAGCCGCTGGAGGGCGCCAAGCGCGGGCGCAGCGGGGCGCGGATCGGGGCCGAGGTCGCGGCGCGCTTCGCCCGTCAGCTCGCGGACCTCACCGAGTCCGGCGTGCCCCTGCTCCAGGCCCTGGACTCGCTGGTGCGCCCCCCGGAGGCCACCGACGTGGTGTGGGGCGGCCAGCGCTCGAGCTCGGACGAGGACCGCGCGCGCACCCTCCTGGGCGAGCTCCGCCGAGACATCGCGCAGGGCATGGCCCTGGCGCAGGCCCTGGAGAAGCGCCCGGAGCTGTTCGGCACCACGGCGATCGCGCTCGTGCGCGCGGGCGAGGCCGGCGGCTTCCTCGGCCAGGCCCTGCGGCGGGTCGCCGACTTCGCCGAGCGCGAGCACGCGCTCAACCGCAAGGTGCGCTCGGCCCTCGCCTACCCCGCGCTCCTGGGGCTCCTGAGCGCGGGCGCCGTGGCCTTCCTGCTCGCGTGGGTCGTGCCGCGCTTCGCCTCGATCTACGCCGACCTCGGCGGCAGCCTGCCGCTGCCCACGCGCATGCTGCTCTGGATCTCGGGGGCGCTGCAGAGCGGCGGCTGGGTCCTGATCGTGCTGGGGATCGGCGCCGTGCTCTGGATCCGCAGCGCGCTCGAGACCGAGGAGGGCCGCACGGCCCGCGATCGGATCCTGATCCGCGTCCCCGGGGTGCGGGGCGTCGTCGCCCAGGCCGCCCTCGCGCGCTACAGCCAGACGCTCGGGACCCTGCTCTCCTGCGGCGTCGACGTGCTGGCCTCGCTCGAGATCGCCGCCCAGGCCGCGGGCAACCTGGTGTTCACTCAGGGGCTCCTGCCCGTGGTCGAGCGCGTGCGTGGGGGCATGGAGGTCGCTCCGGCTCTGGCCGAGACCAGGCTGATCCCGCCCCAGACCGTGGAGGTCGTAGGCGTCGGGCAGCAGTCGGGCACGCTGGCCGAGGTCCTCGAGCGCGTCGGCGAGCGCGCCGACGTCGAGGTCGACCGCGCGCTCACCGCCTTCGTCACCGCCTTCGAGCCGCTGCTGATCGTGAGCGTCGCCGCGGTCGTGTTCTTCGTCGTGCTCGCGGCGCTGCTCCCCGTGTTCACCCTCAACACGCTGGTCCACTAGGGACCGCGCGAAAGGTAGATCCCATGACGACCCCCCTGCGCTGGCGCCGGCGCGGCTTTACCCTGATCGAGCTGCTGCTGGTCATGGTGATCATCGCCGTGCTCGCCGCCCTCGTGATCCCGAGCTTCGTCGGCCGCGGCGAGCAGGCCAAGAAGGGCGCCGCCGAGACCCAGATCAAGAGCCTGTTCGGCACCGCGCTGGACACCTACGAGGTGGACAACGGGAGCTACCCCACGACGAACCAGGGCCTGGAGGCGCTGCGGGCCAAGCCCAGCGCCGCCCCCGAACCCAAGCAGTGGTCGGGGCCTTACCTGAAGAGCGACGTCCCCGACGACCCCTGGGGCAACCCCTACAACTATCGCTCACCCGGGCAACACAACGCCCAGACCTACGACCTCTCCTCCATGGGCCCCGACGGCCGCGAGGGGACCGAGGACGACATCACCAACTGGTAACCCATGCGTTCTGCCCGCCGCTACACCCTGCTCGAGCTCCTGGTCGTCATGGCCCTGCTCTCGATCCTCCTCGGCTTCGTGCTGCCGGGGGTGGTGGGGCAGCGCGCGGCCGGTCGCCTGGACCAGCAGGTCCAGACGACGCTGGCGCTGGCCCGCAAGGCGCGGGCGTGGGCCACGAGCGAGGGCCGCGCGGTGATCTTGCGCGTGGACGCCTCGTCCCTGCGGCTCGTGCACGCCCGTGATCCGCTGGCGGCGCCCGAGGGCGACGACCCCGAACTCGAGCCCGCCCGTGAGGGCGCGCCGACCTGGGAAGAGCCCTTCGTCGAAGGCGTAGAGCTGCTCGAGCTCGAGGTCGCTGGGGAGCTGCTCGAGCCCGACGACGAGCCGGTGCTGATCGAGTTCTTCCCCAGCGGGAGCTCCACCGGCGGCGCGCTGACCTTCCTCGCGGACGCGCTCCAGAGCCGGATCGAGATCGACCCGGTGCTGGGGACGGCGCGGGTGGTCGAGGTGCTCGAGTGAGGGCGCGCGGGTTGACCCTGATCGAGGTGCTCGTGGCCCTGGTGGTGTGCACCGCCGGACTGGTCGTGGTCTCCGGGGCGATCTCGCAGTGCCTGCTCGTGGACGGGCGCGCGGGGGAAATGGAGCAGGCCGCGGACCTGATGGAGGTGCTCCTCGCGCAGCTCGGCAGTGGCGAGCTCGAGCTCTCCAGTCAGAGCGGCGACTTCGCCGACCAGGGCTACGCCGAGGTGCGCTGGGCGCTGCAGGTGGACCCCGGTCAGCTCGAGGGGCTGGTCGAGACCACCTGCACCGTGAGCTGGACCACCCCCGCAGGGGACCGCAGCTTCGAGGTCCAGCGCAGCTTCTTCCTCGACCCGCTGGCCGGGGGGGCCCTGCGTTGACCCGCCGCGGCTTCACCCTCCTGGAGCTCCTGCTCGCGACCACGATCACCGCGGTGATCGGGCTGGCGGTGGCGCAGCTCGTGTTCGTGAGCCTGCGCGCGGACCGCACGGTCAGCGACCGCGGCGCGGCGCGGGCCCAGGTGCGGGCCCTGGCCGACCGGCTGCGCGCCGACTTCAGCGCGCTGGTGCCGCCGGGGGCGACCTACGCCTCGGGGCTGATCGGCGAGGAGGCGCCCCTGGCGGGGACGCTCATGAACCAGGGAGAGCTGGGCGACACCGACCCGGCGACCGTCGACCTCGACGCGCGCGGGCGCTTGACCCTCGCGGTGTGGGAGGCGGCCCACGACTTCGGCACCGAGGTGCCCCTCGGCCAGGGGGCGCTGCTCTCGGTGATCTACTTCATAGACGACGACGCCGAGACCGAGGAGCAGGGGCTCGTGCGGCAGGTGACCCGGGTCCGGGACCCTGCGCCCCTGAGCGAGGCCCCGCCCCTCGAGGAGCTGGCGCCGGACGCGGTAGCGCTCCAGGCCGCCTACTTCGACGGCACGACCTGGACCGAGACCTACGACAGCGCGACCAGCGAGACGCTCCCGGCGGCCGTCGAGCTGCGGGTGTGGATCCGCACCCCCGAGGGCGTGCGGGAGCAAGTCCTGAGCTTCAGCCCGCCCTGCTCACGGGGCTCGAGCACGTTCCGCGAGGCGAGCGAATGATCGTGCGGGACGAAGAACGCGGCGCGGTGCTGGTGCTGGTGCTGGTGCTGCTCGTGGCGCTGACCAGCCTGGCCCTCTCGCTGGGCCTGCGCACCCGGGTCGAGCTCGGCGCGACCCAGGCGCGGCTCGACGCGCTGCGGCTGCGGGCCATGACCGACTCGGCGATCGAGCTCGCTCTGGCGGAGGTGCGCCAGGACCAGCTCCAGGGCGACACCCTGGGCGACGCCTGGCGCGACGACCAGGCGCGCTTCGCGGGCTACGCCTTCGGCCCCGGTCGGGTGTGGCTCTTGTGCACCGAGCCCGACCCCGGGGACGGGCGCGAGCTGCGCTACGGCCTGCGCGACGAGAACGGCAAGCTCAACGTGAACGTGGCCACCCAGGAGCAGCTCGAGCTGCTGCCGGGGATGACGGCCGAGGCCGCCGCCGCGATCCTCGACTGGCGGGACGACGACGACGACCCCTTGGACGGCGGCGCGGAGAGCGACTACTACCTCAGCCTGGAGGTCCCCTACCAGGCCAAGAACGGGTCGATCGAGTCGCTGGAGGAGCTCCTGCGCGTGCGCTGGATCGACGAGGCCGTGCTCTACGGGGAGGACCGCAACCGCAACGGCCTGCTCGATCCGGGCGAGGACGACGGGGACCGGAGCTTCCCCCCCGACGACGCAGACGGCGTCCTGGACCGCGGGCTGATCGACTACCTCACGGTCTTCTCCCGGGAGCTGAACCGCACCCGAGACGAGCGCCCGCGGCTGCAGTGGTCCGAGGCGACCCCCGAGGACGTGGCTGAGCGCTTGGACGGGGCGAGCCCGGAGGTCCTGTTCGCGCTGAGCAGCATGGCGGGGCGCGGTCAGGTCCAGTCGCTGGGTCAGCTCCTGGTCGAGGGGGTCACCGCCGAGGACGCGATCCTGATCCTCGACGAGTTCACCTTCAGCGACCAGGAGATCCTCGTCGGGCGGATCAACGTGAACACCGCGCCGCGCGAGGTGCTGCTCGGGATCCCGGGCCTCGAGGAGGACGACGTCGAGGCGATCATGAGCGCTCGGCTGGACGTCTCCCAGGACCTGAGCTCGCCGGGGTGGCTGCTGAACGCGATCGACCTCAACAAGCTGCGGATCGTGGCGGACATCGTCACCGCCCGCAGCGAGCAGTTCACCGTGCACGCCCTGGCGCAGCTCGACGACCGCCCGGCGCGCTTCCAGCGCGTCGAGGCCTTGATCGACCGCACCTTCGGGCCAGCGCGGATCCTGCTCTGGCACGACTTGACCCCGCTCGGGTTCCCCCTCCCGGGGGAGCGAGGGGAGGAGCTCCCATGAGCCGCGCCTGCGGACTCGAGATCGCGCCCCACGCGCTGCGGCTCGTGGTGTGGAACAACGGCGACGGGCCGAAGGGCGGGAGCCTGCCCCTCGACCCGGGCCTCGCCCCCGAGGCCCGGCGGCAAGAGGCCCTGGCCGCGCTGCGCCAGCTCGCGGGCGAGCTCGGCGCCAAGGGGCCGGTGCACGTGCTCCTGGACCGCGGCGTGGTCCTCGAGCGCCACGTGCACGTGCCTCCGGCTCCCGCCGCGGAGCTGCCCGCGCTCGCGCGCTTCCAGGCGCAGCGCGCCTTCTCCCTGCCGGCCGAGCAGTTGGCCGTGGTGTGGACGGTCGGCGTCGAGGAGCCCGAGGGGCTGCCTCTGCGCTTGACCGCTGTGCGCCACGTCGACCTCGAGCCCCTGCTGGAGCTGGTCAAGAGCGCCGGGCTCAAGCCCGGGCGCGGCGTGCTCCCCGGCGAGGCGCTGGCGCACGCGGCGCGCGGCGCGGGGGCCGGCGGACCCGCCGTGGTCCTGCGGTTGGACCGACTCGGCGCTGACCTGGCGGCCCTCGACGCCCAGGGCCACCTGAGCGCGGCGCGCGGGGTCCGGCTCAAGCCCGAGCTCAGCGCGACCGCGCTGGTGGGCACGATCCGCCGCGCCCTGGGCGCGCTCTCCGCGAGCGGTGAGCGGCTGCTGGTGCTCGGCGCCGACGCGGCCACCCTCCCTGCGCTGCAGGGGCTGGGCGAGACCGAGGGCCTGACGCAGGTGGACGCCGAGCTGGCGTTGGCCACCTCCGCTGCGGACCCGCGCTTCCACCACCGGCCGGAGCTGGACCTGCGCGGCAAGGTCGAGCAGCGCGCGGCCCGCGAGCAGAAGATGCGCGCAGGCGGGATCGTGGCGATCGTGGGCCTGGCCCTGCTCCTGGTGGGGGTCCTGGTCCAGCGCCAGTTCGCGGCCCGCGACGGCGAGATCGCCGCGCTGCGCGAGGAGCGCGAGTCCCTGGCCCCCGCGGTCGAGCGCGCCAAGACCCTCGCCGCGGAGATCCGCGTGGCCAAGGCCTGGTCCGAGCGCCGGGGGCGCGAGCTCGAGGTGCTCCTGCTCCTCGCTGAGGCGCTCCCCAAGGACACCGCCTACCTGACCCGCGTGCGCTGGCAGGACGAGGGCGAGCTGCTGCTGACGGGCATGGCCAAGGACTGGGCCACCGTCGCGGCCTTCGTCGATCAGCTCGAGCGCCACCCGCGGGTGCTCGGTGTGACCCTGGAGGGGATCCGTCCCCCGCGCGAGAAGGAGCTCCAAGGCGTGACGTTCTCTGCCCGCGCCACCCTGAACCCGGGGGGGTCGTCGTGAGCCCCCGCGAACGTCAACTGGGCCTGATCACCGGGGCGGTCGTGGCGCTGGCCCTGGTCGGCAACTACGTGGCCGCGCCGGTGTGGCAGGCCTGGCGCGAGCAGGGCGAGACCCTGCGGGACCTGGAGGCCACCCTCGAGGGCGAGCGCGGCATGCGCGAGCGCCTGCGGGCGTTGGCCAAGGAGCGCGAGGTGTGGGCGGCCCAGCTCACGCCGCCCCCGGGCGGCCTGGTGCAGGAGCTGGTGAGCGTGCTCCCCGAGGAGTCCAAAGCCGCCGGGTTCTCCCCGGAGTCCGTGGACTTCGTAGGCAGCTCGCCCCTGGGCAACGACCCTGACTCCCCCTACCTCGAGCTGCGCTTCCAGATCGACGCCAAGGTGACCCTGGCTCAGCTCCAGACCTTTCTGCAGCGCCTGACCCGGATCGAGCGTCAGCTGCGGGTGGATCGCCTGGCGGTGATCCCGCCCACGGGCAAGGACGCCGGCAAGCCGGCCCTCGAGGTGCAGCTCAGCCTGGTCGCGCTGACCACCAACGAGAGGCGGGGCTCGTGATGGATCAACGCACCGCGGTCCTGGGCCTCGTCGCAGCCGGCATGGTCGGGATCCTCGCCCTGCGCATGCTGGGGGGCGACGGGGACTCGGGCAAGGCGCCGAGCGACGGTCCCGGCGCCGCGAGCGTGGCCGACGTCGGCACGCCGCTCCCCGTCGGCGCGCCGCCCGAGCTGGACCTCGAGCAGCTCGAGGCGCGCTACGCGACCATCGGCGCGGCGAACCCCTTCGCCCCCCGCGACTTCCGCCCCAAGCGCGAGCCGACCCGGCGGCCGGGGCCCTCGGTCCGACCCTCACGGACGGTCGAGGTCGCGGCGCCGCCGCCGGATCGCACCGAGCTGCGCTTGACCGGGTTCACCGGTGAAGGCGCCGGCCGCGTGGCCGTGTTCGAGGTCCGCGCCGAGCGCAAGATGATCAGCCTCGCGAGCGGGTGGGAGCTCGAGGACGTGTCGATCGCCGCGATCCACACCCTCACGGTCCAGGCCACGGCGGAGGGGAAGGAGCGCACCCTCGAGCTGGGGGACGCGCTCACGGTGCCCAAGGCCGTCAGCGGTCAGCTGGTGGACGTGACCCGGGTCAGCAAGCCCCTGTCTTCGATCCCGGTGAGCCAAGGCGGGACCGGCCCCGAGCCGATCTCCGAAGAGAAACGCAATTCGATCCTCGAGCGACTCCGCGCCCGGCGCGAAGCCTCGCTCAAAGCCCCTACGAGTGGAGACTAGACGTGCGTAGTACCGCGTTGCTCCTCATGACCCCCCTCGCCCTCTGCGCCGTCGCGCCCCTCGTGGCCCAGGAGCAGGAGGCCGAGCCCCAGCTGGTGTTCACCTTTCGGCGGGCCTCGATCCAGACCTTCCTCGGGTTCCTCTCCCGAGAGGCCGGACTGAGCTTCGTGGAGGAGGCTGCCGTCCAGGGCGACATCACCGTGACCGCGGACAAGCCGCTCTCGGTGGAGGAAGCGCTGGAGGTCCTCCGCGCCTGGCTCCTGCCCAAGGAGCGCACGATCATGCGCACCGGCAAGGTCGTGCGGATCTTGACCCTCGACGAGGCCAAGCGGCGCGGGCTCCCCGTGCGCGTCGGCTCGGATCCCGAGGTGATCGCCGACAGCGACGAGCTCGTGGTCCAGGTCATGCCGCTGCGCTACGTGCAGGCGACCGACGTCAAGCGTGAGCTCGAGGGCCTGCTCTCGGACAAGGGCACCCTCATGATCGAGGGGACCTCGAACTCGCTGGTAGTCTCCGACACGTCCTCGGCGATCCGCCGCTTCGCCCAGGTCCTGGCGGCCCTGGACAAGGCGGTGACCGCGGAGCTGCACGTCAAGGTGTATCGCCTGCAGAACGCCCAGGCAGACGAGGTCGCCCAGGTCGTGCGCGACCTGTTCGAAGGCGGCAGCGCCATCGGCGGCGGCAACCAGAACCAGTCCAGCGGCCGCGGCGGGCGCGGCGGCCGGGGTGGCCGCGGGGGCGGCGGCGGGAACAACATGCGCGACATGGCGCGCATGTTCTTCAACGGCGGCGGCCCTGGCGGCGGCGGCGGGAGCGGCGGCTCGGGCGTGGCCCCGGTGAACGTGAGCGAGGACGCGCGCACGAACTCGGTGGTCGTCACGGCCCAGAGCGACCAGCTGCGGCTGATCGACAACCTGGTCGCGGAGCTGGACAAGGAGCCGGACCCGGTGGTCACCGAGATCCGCACGTTCCCCCTCGAGAACGCCAACGCCGCCGATCTGGCCGCGACCCTCGACACCCTGTTCGAGGAGCAGGAGCAGACCGGTCAGAGCCAGGACCAGGGCGGCGGCCCGCGCTGGATGCGGCGCATGATGCAGAGTCAGGACTCGGGGAACGAGACCAACAGCCGCTACCAGGCCAAGCCCAAGTTCACGACCGACGAGCGCACGAACACGTTGATCGCGTCGGCCGAGCCCAAGGACCTGGCCCTGGTCGAGTCGTTGGTCAAGCAGCTCGACGCCGATCCGTCGGAGGTGTCGGGGGTGCTGGTGATTCCGCTCCAGCACGCCACCGCCGAGACCGTGGCCGACGTGCTGACCGGCGTGCTCGCCGAGCAGAACGCGGCCGCGGGCGCGGCCGCCAACGCCCGGGGCGGCGGCAACGCCCGCACGGCTCGCGGGGGTCGGAACAACCAGGCCGCGGCGGTGGCCGGGGCTGCGGCGGGGAGCCCCGCAGGCAGCGACCTCGTGGGCGAGGTCACGGTGGTCGCCGACCAGGAGAGCAACTCGCTCGTGATCACCAGCTCGCCCAAGAACTTCGCGCGGCTGCGGGGGATCGTAGCGCAGCTCGACGCTGCCCGGCGCGAGGTGTTCATCGAGTGCCTGATCGCCGAGGTGCAGCTCAACGATCGCGGCGAGCTAGGCATTCAGTGGAACAAGGCGTTCACGAACTCGATCGAGAACGCCGAAGAGGGCACCCAGACGGTGGGGACGGACTTCGGGCTCGACGCGCTGGCCGACGGCCTGCGCTACACCACGACCAGCAACGACTTCACGGGCCTGCTGCGTGCGCTCCAGACCGAGGGCCGGCTGAACATCCTCAGCTCGCCCAAGATCCTGGTGCTCGACAACGCCGCCGCGGAGATCTCGGTGGGCCAGGAGGTGCCTTTCGTCACCAACAGTCGGATCACCCAAAACGGCGATACCGTGAACACGATCCAATATCGCGACGTGGGCGTGATCCTGCAGGTCACGCCCCAGATCAACGTCGACGGCCTGGTGCGCCTGCTCGTGCACCCCGAGGTCTCGTCGATCGCGCCGGAGTCGCAGTCGGTGACCATCACCGACGGCGTGCGCTCGCCCACCTTCAACAAGAACTTCGCGGACACCACCATCGTGATCAACGACGGCGAGACCGCGGTGATCGGCGGTCTGATCCGGGACAGCGACTCCGAGACTCAGTTCTCGATTCCCTTCCTCGGCCAGATCCCCATCTTGGGCAAGCTCTTCGGTTCCACGATCCAGGAGACGACCAAGCAGGAGATCGTGGTCTTCCTGACCCCCCACGTGGTCGAGCACCCGGGCGCCCTCCGCGCCACCTCGCGTCGCGCCATCAGCGACTTCGCCCTCGTGCCCACGGAGATCCTGGATCGCCGCATGGAGCGCTGGGTCACGGGCCTCGACGAGGACACCCACGCCTACTTCTACAACCGGGGCACGGTGCTCCTCGAGAGCGGCCGCACCGACGCCGCGATCTGGGAGCTCGAGCAGGCCCGCGACCTCCTCCCCGACCACGTCGACACCCGCCTGAACCTGGCTTTGGCCCTGGGCACTGCGGGTAAGGTGCAGGAGGCCATGGACGAGCTGAAGGCGGCCCGCGGCCTGGACCCCGCCGACGCCGAGTTGACCTACATGCTGGGCGCCATGGCCTGGCGCGGCGAGGACTACCCCCAGGCGCTGCGCATGTTCGCCAAGACCCTGGACCTCGACCCCAAGCACGAGGACGCGGCGGCCTGGCTGCCCAAGGCTGCCAACAAGGTTCAGCAGCTCGAGAAGGAGCTGC
Organism: Planctomycetota bacterium; assembly: GCA_041402045.1. GTDB lineage: Bacteria > Planctomycetota > J058 > J058 > J058 > JAGQRJ01. The sequence continues at coordinate 34,396 of JAWKSZ010000037.1, forward strand.
TGGAGACCCACCGCGAGGAGAATCGCTGATGCCCCGCCTGATCGCCGCGCTCCTGTGCGCCTCGCTCCTCCTCGGCTGCTCGTCCGACCCCGAGCCCGCCCCGGAGCCCGCGCCTGAGCGCACCACCAAGCAGGAGGCCCCTCCCACCGACTCGCCTCCCCTGAGCAAGCCCCGGCCGAAGCTGATTCCCGGGGACGTGGTGGACGACGAGGATCGTCGCAATCGCAGCCGAGAGGACGAGGACTAGCTCGAACTAGCGTAGGGGCTACGCACTGGGAGTAGGGTTCGAAACGACCCGTTCGCGCCGCGCCGAAAAACCCGCCGTGCCCGCCGCTCGCCGACTCCGCCGACCTCGCCCGTTCGGCCTGCGATTTGCCCCTCCGGCCAGGACCCGGCCGAACCTCCGGCCACGCAGAGCTTTGCGGAGTGTGGGCGGAAGCCGCACGAAAACGTGCGTATGCAGAGGCCCACCTCTGAGCGCCCGGTGCGCGCAAGAACCGGGGCGCCGTAGCAGCGCTGGCCGAGCAGCCACGGCCCGCCGGGAGGGCGACCCGCAGGTCCTCGGGCCAGGAAGTCGCGCGCTTGCACGTATCGCGACGCCAGGCGGTGCGCTCCTCGCGCCGGCGCGCCTCCTCGCGCGTGCCCGAGACCGGCGAGGGCGCTCGCCGCGAGCGGTAGGGCTCGGGCGTCGGGGAGGACAGGAGTTCGCGGCGAGGATCCGGCGGGCGCCGAGGAACGGACGCCCCTTACGCTCGGCGAGGATCTCCGCGAGCCTGGCGTCGACGGCGGCCTGACCAGACCCGGCGGTAGGCGGCGAGGTCCATGCCCTCGGGCAGGAGGTGCGTGGGCGGCATGGTCAGGGTCAGCTCGACGTCGTCCGGGAGGGTGGAGTCCTCCGGGAGAGGCAGTCGGTCGCCGCCGCGGCGGTGCCGCGAAGAGGCCGTGGCGGGCTTGTGGGCGCGGAAGGTGCAGCCGACCTGGTCGGGGCGAGGTGAGGAAGCCAGGGTAGGCCTTGGGGAGGAGACCAGGCCGTCCTTGACCGGGTTCAAGGTCACGTAGACCGGGTGCGGAGCAGGGCGTCGAAGCCGATCAGCTCGACCTTCTCGTGGGAGCCAGGGCCCAGAGGTGGCCAGCGGCGCCGTGTTGGGCGTTGAGCGCGCGGGCGATCATGGAGTTCATGCGCTGCATGAAGTCCGGGTGGCGGCCGTTGGGGTCGGTGATCACCGGAGTGGAAGTGGTTCGTAGAAGCAGGCCGCGTGGACACTCGATCCCGCACTCCTTGGCCGCGTGGAACAGGGCGAACTTGACGATCGAGGTGACCTTGGAGTCGGGGTCAGGCGACGAAGCCGGCGATCGCAGCGGCAGGTGAGGTGGTAGGTCTTGCCCCGGGTGACCGGGTCGGCCCGGGTGGTGGGCGTGAGGAATAGGAGCAGGCGAGAGGACCAGCACGCGAGGGCGTGAACAAAGCGGGGGCCAGGGCCAGAACAGGGGACTTGCGCGGCGGGGCGTCCCGGGGCGGGAGGGGCTCACCCGGGGTGAATCGGGTCACCTGGGGTGAACCCGGCAGGCTCGAGTCGGGGCGGGTAGAACGGGCAACGTGGCTTCTTCCTCCCAACCGACGTTCCGCAGGTGGGCCCCCGTGGCCGTCGCGATCCTCCTGGCCCTCGCGGCCTATGCGCCGGCGCTGCGTCCCAGCCGGCAGCTCTCCGGCCGGGACTTGCTCACGCTGTTCTACCCCCTGCACCAGCGCGTCGCGGCAGGCTACCGAGGCCAGGAGAGCCTGACTCGAGACCCAAGCCGTGGCGCGGGGGCGCCGTTGGTGCCCAACCCGCTGGCCCAGGTGGTCTACCCCCCCGCGCTCGTGAGGGGCGTCTTTCCCTTCGACCTCGGGTTCGGGCTGTTCTTGCTGGGGCACGTGGCCCTGGCCGGGATCGGGGCGGCTTGCCTGTCGCGACGCCTGGGCGCGGGGGAGCTAGGTGTGAGTCTGGCCGCAGCCGGAGCCACGTTGGCGGGACCCGTCCTCGCCGGGTGCCGCACGCCGAACCTGCTCGCCGCAGCGGCGTGGACGGGGATCGCAGCCTGCGGCTTCTTCGACCTCGCGCGTCCAGGAGGCCGCCGCCGCCGGGGGCTCCTGGAGGCCTGCGCCGCCGTGGCGCTGGGGATCCTGGCCGGAGGCGCGGGCGTGGTGGGGCTGTGGGGGCTCCTGGTCGCGGTGGCGGTGCCGGTGTGGGCCGGCTGGCGCCGGGCGCCCGGAGCCTACCTGCGGATTGGCGCGGCGACGGGGCTGGGGGCTCTGCTCGCCGGCCCTCACCTGATCCCCTTCTTGCGCTGGCTGCCTCAGACCGCCCGGGGCGCGGAGGCCTTCTCCCTCGCCGAGGCCGCGAGCTGGTCGACCCCCTGGGAGCGCTGGGGCGAGTTCGTCGTCCCGGGGCTGTCCTTCTCCACCGCCCCTGAGCTCTACAGCAGCGCGGCCCGCAGCGGCTTCGCCTACGGCGGACCTCTGAACGCCTCCCTGCACCTCGGGCTCCCCGTCGTCGCGTTGGGCCTCGTCGCAGCGTGGCGCGTGAAGGCCGCCCGCGCGCTCGCGCTCGGCCTCGGCGTGTGGCTGCTGCTGGCGACGCCGATCCCCGGCGCGAACGGCGCGGCCCGCACCCCCCTGCTGGTCCTCCTGCGCGAGCTGCCCGGGCTGGGTGGCTGGCGCTACCCCGCCAAGGCCTTCCTCCCCCTCGCGGTCGTGCTCCCCGCGCTCGCAGGCGTGGGCCTGGGCCGGGTGCCCGCGCGGGTCAGACGGCCGCTGTGCGTGGCCACGGTGGGGCTCCTGATCCTGGCGCCTTGGATCGACGGCAACGTGCTCCCGACCGTGCCCCGGCGGTGGTACCACGAGCCCCCTCCGGTGGGACGAGGGCTGCCGACCGGACCCACGGCGCCGCGCTACCTGCGGCTGACCAACCCGCCCCCCGGCGCGTTGACCGTGCGCCAAATCCGCGCAGGCCACCGTGCGATCCTGCGCGAGAACCTGCCCGGCCTCTACGGGATCCCGGCCCTCCTGGACTACGACCCCGGACGCAACGCGCGGGTGGACCGGTTCCTGGCCTCGATCCGGCGCCCGCCGCCGGAGCTCCTGGACGCCGAGGCCCTCGCGCGGGACGCGTGCGTCGGGGCCGTGTTGACGCCTCAAGGCTTGGCCCGGCTCCCCGCGGCGCCGCGGCTGCAGCTGAGCCCTGGCGAGGTCGAGGTCGAGCGCTACACCGCGACGGAGGTCGTCGCCCGGCTGAAGGTCCCCGGCGGTCGGCCAGCCACCCTGTTCCTGTCCGAGGGGTTCGAGCCGGGGTGGTCCGCGACCCTCGAGGTCGAGGGTGAGGTGCGCGCCCTCGAGCTGCGTCCCGCGAGCGAGCTGTTCATCGCCGCCAGCGTGCCTCCGGGCCCGAGCACAGTGCGCTTCAGCTACGGGACCCCGGGGTTCGCCTGGGGCTGGATCGCCTGCCTCTGCGGCGCCCTGGGTCTGGGCGGGGCCTGGTGGTGCGCCGGCCGCGCCCCGCGCAGCGCCTGACCGCAGCGCCGTGCCCGCGAGCTACACTCCCGGCCAGCCCTGGAGGCTCCATGCGCCGCGCCATCCTCTGCTTCGTCCTGCCGCTGCTCGCGGCCTGCTCGTCGCCCCCGCCCCCGCCCCCCGTGGTCGCCCTGCTCACCGACTTCGGCGAGCAGGACGACGCGGTCGGGCTCATGCGCGGCGTGATCCTGAGCCTCGCGCCGCAGGTCCAGCTCGTGGACCTCACCCACCAGGCGCCGCGCTTCGACGTCGCCGCCGCCGCGCGGCTCCTGCTCGAGGCGCCCTCGGTCTACCCCCCGGGCACCGTGTTCGTCGTCGTCGTCGACCCCGGGGTCGGCACGGCGCGCCGCGCCGTCGTCGCCCGCCTCGACGGCGGGTCCCTGGTCGTAGCCCCGGACAACGGCGTGCTGACCCTGCTCCTCGCCGAGCAGCAGCAGGCCGAGGTGCGCGAGCTCACGAACCCCGAGCTGGTGCGCAAGGAGCCCAGCGCGACCTTCCACGGGCGCGACGTGTTCGCCCCCGCCGCGGGGCACCTGGCGGCGGGACGTCCCTTCGCGGACGTGGGCCCGCTGATCCGGGACTACGTCACCCTCGAGCTCGCGCGGCCCGAGCAGCGGGACGGCGTGCTCCTGGGCGAGGTGCTCGCGATCGACCGGCCCTTCGGCAACGTGTGGACCAACCTCCCCGGGGACTGGCTGACCCGGCACGACCTCGACCGCGCGTTCGAGGTCCGCCTGGGCGAACAGACCCTGCAGGTCCCCTTCGTGCGCACCTTCGGGGACGTCCCCGAAGGCGAGTCGCTGCTCTACGTGAACAGCCGCGGGACCCTGGCCCTGGCCCTGAACCGCGGGGACTTCGCCGCGAGCCGTGGGGTCGCGGTCGGCGCGCCGGTGCGGGTGCTCGTCTCGCCCGCCGCCGCCGAGCGCGACGAGCACGACCCCCCGCGCGCGGACTAGACGCCGGCGCTCCAGGGGGTGCCCACGTAGATCGGGAGCCCAGTGGGCTCGTTGGCGAAGAAGCCGCGGGTGCCGAAGGACGTGTCGACCACGTCGTTGGGCAAGGCCGCGCCGCGGCCGCGAGCGTCGGCCAGCAGCTGCTCCGGGTCCTGGCTGTGGAAGCAGAGCCAGGCCGCGCCCTGCTCGACCGCCGCCTCGGGGGTGACCTCCTCGCAGGTCACGATCAACTGCGCGTCCCCCAGGGAGAAGAACGCCCCCTGCTGCACGTCGCCGGGCTGGCCGAAGCGCAGCCCCTCGTCGCGACCCAGGAGCCCGCGGTAGAAGCGCACGGCCTCCTCGAACTTCTCCGGAGTGGCGCACACCACGCGCACTGCCAAGAACTTCTCGATCTCGCTCACACGTCGCCTCCGCGTCCGGACAGGGTCGCGCCTACGTCGAGCACCAGCCCCTCCAGCACCAGGGTCGGGTTGATCATCGTCAGGACCTCCTCGCCGGCGAGGGTGATCCGCTCCAGGGCGCGCTCCAGCCGCCGCGAGGGCAGGGCCGCGAGGCGCTCCAGGGTCTGAGCCTCAGCCCCGCTCAGCCGCGGGACCTGGGCGCCGCGGCCCAGCACCAGCGCGTCGCGCAGCACGTGGGAGAGCACCCGGAACAGCGTCAGCAGCCGCCCGCGGCGGCTGGGCGCGTCGCTTCCCGCGGCGTCGACGAAGCCGGCGAGGGTGTCGACCCAGCTCATCGAGTCGCGGTAGGCCTCGCCGTCGGCCAGAGCCTGCGACGCGCGGCCCGCGAGCTCGCCGAGCTCGAGGGCCTCCTCGGCCAGGGCCACCCCCGGGCGCCCCCCGCTCCAGGCCGCCCGGGCACGGACCTCGTCGGCGGGCACCCCCTGGGCGCGGAGCACCTCCTCGACCTCGGGCAGGCTCAAGGGCTCGAGCTCGATCACCTGGCAGCGCGAAGCGATCGTGGTCAGCACCTCGTCCACGGCGCGGGCCACGAGGATCACCAGGGTCCGGGGCGAGGGCTCCTCGAGCCCCTTGAGCAGCGCGTTCTGCGCGTCCTCGCCCAGGCCGCTGGCGGGCTCGAACACGAACGCGCGCCCGTGACCCTCGACCGGAGCCTTGGACATTTCGACGAGGGTCTCGCGCACCTGCTCGATCGAGATCGACTGCTTGTCCTCGGCGGGCTCTATGGGGACCACGTCGGCGTGGGTCCCCCGCAGGACCCGCCGCCCGGCGGCGCCGGTGCCGCCCTCGGGGTCCACGAAGGCCCGGGCCAGCTCCCGCGCGAACAACGTGCGCCCGACCCCCTCGCGCCCGACGAGGAGCACCGAGCCCACCAGGCGCCCGGCCTCCAGCGCGCGCAGCGCGCGCTGCTTGGCCCGGGGGTGCCCTACGACCGGGGCGAACAGGGGCGGGGCGTCCATGGCGCTATCCTCGGGGCTCGAAGCGGCGCATGAGCCAGCGCAGGCGGTAGGCCATGACCGCGGTGCGCGTGGTGGTCGCCGTGTAGTGGAAGTTCAGCCCTGCGCCCACCGCGCCCCCCAGGATCGGGATCACCTGCAGCAGCTTCTGGCGCAGGAGCCTGAGCGCGGCGCGGGCCGCCGCGGCGTGCACCGCGAGGGCGGTGTTGCCGGTGAGGTGCTTGTGCAGCACCTGCTCCAGGGCCTCGTGGTCGTGCATGGAGTCGGGGGTCGCGAGCTGGGACAGCGCCTCCGCGCCTCCGGCGAGGATCGCCAGGGCCAGATCGCGCTCCTCCGGCCGCTCGGGGTCGAAGCCGTAGACCGTGGCGATCGCCGCGATCGCGTTTAGGTTGACGAGGATCAGCACCGGGAGGTCCACCAGGAGCAGGGTCGGCCCGCCGAGCCCGCAGCCGAAGCCTTCGAGCGCCGCCGCCACGCGGTTCTCGCGGGTGATCGCCCAGGCGACCTCGTCCAGCAGCTCGAGCTTCGCGTCCCGCAGGCGCTCGAGGGAGCGCAGCGCGGGGTCGCGCCGGGCGAGCTCTGCCAGGATCCGGTCCCGGCGCAGGAGCGAGCCCGCGCCGCCGTGGGCCACCCGCAGCGCATTCTCCACCGCCGCGGTCGCGCTGCGCACCAGCCCCTGCGGCGCGGCAGAGCCGACCAGGTCGCCCAGGGTCTTGGAGAGGTTCGAGAGCAGCCAGCCGTCGCCGTGCTCCAGATACTCCAGGACCTCGCGGTAGGCCCCGCGCTCGTAGTCGTCGAGCCCGCCCAGGGAGTCGCAGTGAGCGCGGAAGGCGTCGACCCGCGCCTCGAGATCCACCGTCTCGCGGTAGACCCCGAACAGCTCGCTCACGCTCACGTCGGCGGGGATCCCCGCCGCTTGGATCGCGCGCTCGAGGTCCGGGTGGTCCGGGCTGCGCTCGACCACCGCCTGCACCAGGGCCCGCGCCGCCCGCGGGCCGTGGAGCCCCGCCAGGTAGAGCCCGGCCAGGAAGTAGAGCCCCCACTCGACCTCGGGGCGCAGCTCCTCCTCGTCCTCGATCCGCGCGCGCCCCAGACTCAAGGCGCGCTCGATCCGCGGCTCGGCCTCGCCGAAACGCCACTCCGCCAGCGCCTTGACCAGGAACATCTCGCAACTGCGCTGCGCGACCTCGAGGGACCCCGCCCGGGTGCGCTCGAGCACCGCGCGCTGGAGGTCGGCGGTGCTCAGCGCTTTGGCCTGGGCGTAGAGCACCTCGTAGGGGTAGTCGAAGCAGTCCCGGGCCACGAACTCGTCGCAGCGCACCGCCTCGTCCGGGCTCAGGAGCTTGACCTCGTCGCCCGCCAGCACCCCGCGCACGTGGTCTCGCGCGCGCAGGTCGACGAACTCGCCCGCGACGTAGGCCCGGGCCAGAACGAGCGCCAGCCCGGTCAGCTCGGGAGGCCGCGTCTCGCGGTAGCGCTCGAGGGCGCGCTCGACGTTGGGCAGGGGCGGTCCCAGATACCAGGGGTCGAGGGCCGCGACGAGCTTGAGCTCCGCGAGCAGCACCGCCAACGGGGCGTTCCCCCGGGCCAGGGCTTGTTGGGCCTGCTCCTCGGCGGCCTCGGGCTCGACGTGCCGGATCAGCTCGTAGGCGAAGGCGTGGCTGGGCACGAACAGCGCGCGCTCGCGGTGCCGGCGCCCCTCCTGGGCGTAGCTCGCGTCGGGGTGTGGGAGCCCGGTGTGCTCCAGGCGGCCGGCGAGGATCGCCAGGCGGTAGGCGTCGTCGTCGACGCGCCCCTGCCTCGCGTAGCCCGCGGCCAGCCGCAGCGCGAGCCCGACCACGAGGGGGTCGTGCAGGTTGTCGGTGACCTTGGCCACGGCGGTGTGAATGTTCGGCTGCGGCCGGCCGGCCCACCACGGGTCGAGCCGCGCGACGAGGGCCATCTCCGCGCAGCGCACGGCTTCGCTCACCCGCTCCAGGTCCGGCGCTGCCGCGGCCAGCACGCGGTCCAGGTCCTGGAGGAACTGCTCCGGGTGCCCCAGGGCCTGCTGTTTGGCCTCGGCGTAGATCTCGGCGTAGCCCTTCACCCCCCTAGTTGAGCACGGGCGCGGAGCGCCGTCTGCCGCACCTCGCTCGCCCTGGTGAGCCGCGGCGCGGCGGGTAGGCTCGGGGGCATGAAGATTCGCAGCACCACGATCCTCAGCGTGCGCCACCAGGGGAAGGTCGCCCTGGGCGGCGACGGGCAGGTGACCCTCGGCAACACCGTGGTCAAGCCCAACGCGGTCAAGGTCCGGCGCCTGCGCGGGGGCAAGATCCTGTGCGGCTTCGCCGGCGGCGCCGCCGACGCCCTGGCCCTGATCGAGCGCTTCGAGGCCAAGCTCGAGGCGCAGAACGCGACCCTCAAGCGCGCCGCGGTCGAGCTCGCCAAGGACTGGCGCACCGACCGCGCCCTGCGCCGGCTCGAGGCGCTGATCACCGTCGCCGACGCCGAGACCTCGCTCCTGATCGGGGGCAACGGCGACGTGATCGAGCCCCAGGACGGCGTGGTCGCGATCGGCTCCGGCGGGCCCTACGCCTCGTCCGCCGCCAAGGCGCTCTTGCGCCACGCGCCCCAGCTCTCCGCGCGGGAGATCGTGCAGGCCAGCCTCGAGATCGCAGGGGAGACCTGCATCTACACCAACGGCCAGATCGAGGTCCTGGAGCTGCCCGCGTGAGCCTGGACTTCACCCCCCGCGAGCTCGTGGGCGAGCTCGACAAGTTCATCGTCGGCCAGCGCGAGGCCAAGCGCGCGGTGAGCATCGCGGTCCGCAATCGCTGGCGTCGCAAGCAGCTCACGGGCGCGCTCAAGGACGAGGTGCACCCCAAGAACATCATCCTGATCGGCCCCACCGGCGTGGGCAAGACCGAGATCGCGCGTCGCCTGGCCCAGCTCGTCCGCTCGCCCTTCGTCAAGGTCGAGGCCAGCAAGTTCACCGAGGTCGGCTACGTCGGCCGCGACGTCGAGAGCATCATCCGCGACCTGGTCGAGGCCAGCCTGGCCCTGGTCAAGCGGGAGATGGCCGCCGACGTGCGCGTGGAGGCCGAGCGCGCCGCCGAGGAGAAGCTGCTCGACCTGCTCGTCCCCCCGGACGAGCAAGGCGGCGACGCCGAGCGTCGGACGCGCACCCGCGAGCGCTTCCGGGGCATGCTGCGTGAGGGCAAGCTCGACGCGCGTGAGGTCGAGGTCTCGACCCGGGGCCAGACTCCCACGCCGGCCATGTTCGGGTTCGGCGGTCCTGGGGCGGGGGGGATCCCCGGCGGTCCCGGCGGCCCCGGCGGCGGGGTGGATCTGCGCCAGCTGTTCGAGCGCCTGGGGGCCGCCAAGCCCGCGCTCAAGACGCTCAAGGTCCCCGACGCCCTGCGCCTGCTCACCGACCAGGAGGCCGAGGCCCGCATCGACCACGAGAAGGCCAGCGCTCGCGCGGTCGACCGCGCCGAGTCCGACGGGATCGTGTTCCTGGACGAGATCGACAAGATCGCGGTGGGGCAGGAGCAGGCTGGGCGCCAGGGCGAGGTCAGCCGCCAGGGCGTGCAGCGCGATCTGCTGCCAGTGGTCGAGGGCACCACGGTCCAGACCCGCTACGGCACGGTGAAGACCGACCACGTGCTGTTCGTGGCCGCCGGCGCCTTCCACCTGGCCAAGCCCTCGGACCTGATCCCTGAGCTCCAGGGCCGCTTCCCGATCCGGGTCGAGCTCCAGCCCCTGGGCACCGAGGAGTTCAAGCGGATCCTGCTCGAGCCCGAGGCCGCGCTGACCAAGCAATACACCGCGCTCCTGGCCACCGAAGGGGTGGAGCTGAGCTGGCACCCCGACGGGGTAGCGGCCCTGGCCGAGCTGGCGCGGGAGGTCAACGACCGCACCCAGGACATCGGCGCCCGGCGCCTGCACACCCTGCTCGAGAAGCTGCTCGAGGAGCTCCTGTTCGAGGGCCCCGACCGCCGCGGGCACACGGTCGAGGTCACCCGCGACTACGTGACCTCGCGCCTGGACGAGCTGGCTCGAGACGAGGACCTCTCGCGCTTCATCCTGTAACCGTCCCCTCCCGCGTATGGTTCCTCGCGAGAAAGGGGTTGTGAGCGGGCGAAGATGGGGTAAAACCCTGTCTTCCAAAACCTTTGGGGCCTTTCGGCCCCCGCTCGTGGCGCGGTCACCCGCCGTCTCCGCGCCGAGCGTGACAACCCACGGACGGCCCCTGCCCCTCACGGGGCGACGATTGAGATAGATACCGCTATGCCGGTCAACGAATTGGTCAAGAAGTACGACCTGAAGCCCGAGGAGCTGGAGAAGCTCTACGCCGAGACCATGGGCGGCGACCCCGAGGGGCGCCTGGAGTCGCTCTACAACGACTCCGTGCAGGACATCCAGAAGGACAAGATCATCTCCGGCCGCGTGCTGAACATCGTGGGCGAGGACGTGATCGTCGACGTGGGCTACAAGTCGGAGGGCGTCATCCCCATCGACGAGTGGAAGAACCAGGACGAGATCGACATCGGCGATCGCGTGGACGTCCTGCTCGAGGCCGTGGAGGACGAGTCCGGCCTGATCATGCTCTCCAAGCGCAAGGCGGATCGCCAGAAGGGCTGGGAGCGGGTCATCGAGGAGTACGGCAAGGGCGACACCGTCAAGGGCAAGGTCACCCGCAAGATCAAGGGCGGCCTGCTGATCGACATCGGCGTGCCGGTCTTCCTGCCTGCCTCGCAGATCGACATCCGCCGCGTGACGGAGGTCGGCGATTGGATCGGCCGCGACATCGAGTGCAAGATCATCAAGATCGACGAAGCGCGGATGAACATCGTCGTCAGCCGGCGCAAGCTGCTCGAGGAAGAGCGCGAGACCAAGAAGAAGGACCTGCTCGAGAAGCTCCACGAGGGCGCGACGGTCGAGGGTCAGGTCAAGAACCTGGCGGACTTCGGCGCGTTCATCGACCTGGGCGGGATCGACGGCCTCTGCCACATCACCGACATGTCCTGGGGCCGGGTCAACCACCCCTCCGAGGTGCTCAAGATCAACGACACCGTGCAGGTCAAGGTGCTCAAGATCGACAGCAAGACCGAGCGGATCTCGCTGGGCATCAAGCAGCTCACCGAGTCGCCCTGGGAGAACATCCAGGCCAAGTACCCCGTGGGCGCCAAGTTCTCGGGCACCGTGGTCAACATCCTCAGCTACGGCGCGTTCGTGAAGCTGGAGGAGGGCGTCGAGGGTCTGGTCCACGTGAGCGAGATGAGCTGGACCAAGCGCATCAACCACCCCTCCGACGTCGTCCAGATCGGCGACAAGGTCGAGGTCGTGGTGCTCGACGTGAACCCGCACAAGCAAGAGATCAGCCTCGGCATGAAGCAGATCGAGGTGAACCCCTGGTCGCTGGTGGACGACAAGTATCCTCCCGGCAAGGAGGTCTCCGGCGTGGTGCGTAACCTCACCAACTACGGCGCCTTCGTCGAGCTGGAGGAGGGCATCGACGGTCTGCTGCACGTCAGCGACCTGAGCTGGACCAAGAAGGTCGTGCACCCCTCGGAGGTGCTCGAGAAGGGCCAGGAGGTCAAGGCGGTCGTGATCGCCGTCGACCAGGAGAAGAAGCGGATCGCCCTGGGCATGAAGCAGCTCGAGGAGGATCCCTGGGACCGCACGATCCCGAACAAGTATCGGGTGGGCGAGATCGTCGAGGGCGAGGTGACCAAGGTCACCAACTTCGGCGTGTTCGTCGAGCTCGAGTTCGGCGTCGAGGGCCTGCTGCACGTGAGCGAGCTCGCGGAGCACAAGGTCGAGAACCCAGAGACCGTGGTCCAGCCTGGCGACCACGTGCACGTGTCGGTGATCAAGGTCGACAGCGACGAGCGCAAGATCGGGCTCTCGCTGCGGCGCGCCCTCGAGGAGGGCGCTCCCGAGCCGACCCGCGGCACCCCGCGGCCCCCGGCGCCGGAGATCCCCACCGAGGACGACGAGCCCGCCGCCGAGTAGGCTCACCTCAAGGTGACCCCTCGCGACCCCCGAGCCCCCGCGGCCCGGGGGTCGCGCGTTTTGGTTGGCCCTCCAGGCGTGTCCCGGGGCTCGCTTCCCGAGCGCAGCGGGTAAACTCAGGCTCCTCTCCACCGGCGGGGCGCTGACCCCCTGCGAGGCTCTTCTATGTGCGGGATCGTCGGACTGTTGCATGCCTTCGACGCCTCGGCGTCGGTCGACGCCACGGCGGTGCACCCCGCCCTGGGGCGGGCGCGCGGGTTCGATTCGGAGGCGGACGACGCCGGGCAGGTCCTGTTCGAGGTGGCCTCGGCCGTCGACGACCTCAGCCGGGAGCTGGTGAGCTGGGGCGGGCTGCGCACCCTGCGCGCCGACCCCGCGCTGGCCCAGGCCGTGGGGGAGCTGGCCGCGGGCCTGCTCCAGGCCGCCGAGGGCGTGGACGCGCGCCTGGCCCAGGCCCGGATCCGGGACAGCCAGCACGGCGAGGAGCTCTCGCGGGCCTCGGTCCTCGCGCGGGACGTGGCCTGGCGCCTGGAGCAGGACGCGCTGCGCAACCTGCGGGCGGTGGGCGACCTGGCGGCCCAGGTGGCCGACCCCAGCCCCAAGCTCCTGTTCGAGCTCTGGCGCCTGAACCTGATCCTGAACCAGCTCGAGCGGCTCGAGGTCCGCGGCCGCGACAGCGGCGGGCTGGGCACGCTGGTGTGCTTCGCGCCCGGTCAGGTCGCCGCGGCGGAGGCGGCCCTCGAGCCGCTGCGCGCCGACCTCGAGCGGCGCCTGCAGCGCGCGCCCCTGCTCGACGGCGCGGTGCTCAAGAGCAGCGGACCCCGAGGTCTGGCCCTGGCCTTCGCCCACAAGGTGGCCAAGGAGGTCGGCGAGCTCGGGGCCAACGTCCGCGACCTGCGGGAGCGAGTGCGCGCCGACCGCGTGTTCCTGCGCCTGCTGGGGCTGCCGGGGGCCGAGGTCCAGTTGATCGCGCACACGCGCTGGGCCTCCAACGGGGTGATCTCCGAGCCCAACTGCCATCCTGTGGCCAACGACCTGCGCACCGACCCGCACCCCGAGACGATCGTGTTCGGCGTGCTCAACGGGGACATCGACAACTACGCCAGCCTCGCTCCCGGGTTCGCGATCCCGGCGGCCTGCACCACCGACGCCAAGATCGTCCCCCTCGAGGTCTCGCGGCGCTACGCGGAGACCCAGGGTGACCCCGAAGCCCGCATGAGCGAGGCCTTCCGGCAGGCCAGCAGCGGGTTCCACGGCTCGACCGCGATCGGGGTGGTCTCGAGCGCCGATCCCTCGCGGGTGCACCTCAGCCAGCGCGGGAGCGGGCAGGCGGTCTACGTGGGCTTGCTCCCCGGCGGCGGCTACCTGTTCGCCTCGGAGCTCTACGGGATCGTCGAGCTCTGCGCGGAGTACTACAAGCTCGACGGCGAGCGGGGCGAGGCGATCACCCTCGGCTCCCGGGGGGGCGCGGAGGCGATCGAGCGCTTTTGCTTCGACGACGGGGCCTTGCACCCGGTCAAGCCTGAGGAGCTCAAGCGCGCCCCGATCGCGACCCGGGACATCGACCGCGCCGGGTTCCCGCACTACCTGCTCAAGGAGATCAGCGAGGCGCCGCGCTCGATCGAGCGCACCCTGCGCGGGAAGTTCCAGCTCGACCCCCAGCCCCGGTTCCTGTTCGGGGACGAGGTGATCCCCCCCGCGCTGCGCGTGGCGCTCACCGAGCGCCGGGTGCGGCACGTCTACGTGATCGGCCAGGGCACGGCCAACGTCGCCGGCGAGTCGGCGGCGGACTTCATGACCTCGCTCCTGCGCCCTGCGGGGATCGAGGTCCGGGGCATGCCCGCGACCGAGCTCAGCGGGTTCTACCTCGAGCAGCTCGGGCCCAACTCCCTCGTGATCGCCGTCAGCCAGAGCGGGACGACCACCGACACCAACCGCACCGTGGACCTCGCGCGCCAGCACGGGGCGCTGGTGATCGGGATCGTGAACCGCCGGGGCTCGGACCTGGCCGACAAGTCCCACGGCGTGCTCTACACCAGCGACGGGCGCGACGTGGAGATGAGCGTCGCCTCGACCAAGGCGTTCTACTGCCAGGTCGTGGCCGGCTACCTGCTCGGGCTGCAGCTCGCGCGGCTGGCGGGCACGGTGACCGAGGCCGAGCTGCGCGAGCACCTGCTGCGGCTCTCGGACCTCCCGCGCTGCATGCGCGAGGTGCTCGAGACCGGCCGCGAGCGGATCCGCCAGGGCGCGGCGCTGGCGGTCGCCCGTCAGCACTGGACCCTGGTCGGCAGCGGCCCCGGGCGCTTCGCCGCCCGGGAGATCCGGATCAAGCTCTCGGAGCTCTGCTACAAGTCCGTGCCCGTCGACACGATCGAGGACAAGAAGCACATCGACCTGAGCTCGGAGCCCATGCTCCTGGTGTGCGCCGGGGGTCTGACCGGCCCCGCGGCGGCCGACGCGGTCAAGGAGGTCGCGATCTTCCGCGCCCACGCCGGGGCCCCGGTGGTGATCTGCGACCGCAGCGAGACGCGCTTCGGCGAGTACGCCCTGGCCACGATCCCGATCCCGCAGTCGAGCCCGGAGGTCGCGCTCCTGCTCAACACCGTGGCGGGGCACCTGTTCAGCTACGAGACCGCGCTCTTGATCGAGCGCGCGGCCGCCCCCCTGCGCCAGGCACGGGAGGTGTGCGAGGCCGCCCTGGGCGCGCTCAGCGGGCAGGAGTCGACCGTCGACCCCGGCGCGCTGCGCCAGCGCCTGCGCACCGCCCTCGAGCACCCGGCGCGGCAGATCCTGCACAACCTGCGCCAGGGGCAGTTCAACGCCGCGCTGCAGGCGTCCGAGGCCTTCGCCCTGACCCACGAGTTGACCACCACCCAGACCGTGCTCCGCGGGCAGGTGCCGCTGCAGGTCCTGGCGCGGCACCTGGGCCAGCTCGTGACCCAGCTCACCGCGGCCTTCGACGAGCTGCGGCGCCCGATCGACGCGATCAAGCACCAGGCCAAGACCGTGACCGTGGGGATCAGCCGCGAGGCGACCGCGCGCCCCTCGGCGGGAGTGCTGGAGGAGGCGCTCCTCGCCGCGGGGGTCGACGCCGCCACGATCCAGGACGCCGACGCCGCGGCGCTGGCCGCGCTGGATCCCGCCGTGGAGGAGGTCTCGGGGGTGGTGCACTACCGCCTCGAGGACCTGGATCCGCTGGGGGGCCCCACCGACGGCTCGCGGATCCGGGTGCTGAACAAGACCGGGATCGCGGCGGGGATCGCCAGCCGCGCCGACGAGGGCGCGCCCCTCACCGGGACCAAGCGCATGATCTCGCGCTCGCCCTGCGTATGGGTCGGGCTCGGGCGTCGCGACGGGCGCCCGCTGCTCGCCTGTCCGCTCTACCGCGACGGGCTGCTGGCGGAGCTGGGGCTGATCCACCTCAAGGTCAAGCGCGAGCTCCCGCTCCGCGATCGCGTGCGCGCGCTGCGCGCGACCGGGCGGATCGAGGACCTGCGCTGTATCGTGACCGAGAACGACGTGGCCTGGTCCGACGGCCTGCTCGAGCGCTTCGAGCCCCTGGAGCTGTTGACCGGCTCCCTGGAGGCGCTCTCGGCGCAGCTCGTCGCGGCGGGGGACCGCGACGGGGCGGACACTCAGGCCGTGGACACCCCGTTCCTCACCCTGCGCCGCGGAGAAGGCCCCGCATGATCCTGAGCAAGGCAGACATCCTCGCGGAGCTGGACTCCGGTCGGCTGGTCATCGACCCCTACGACCCCAGCCTGGTGGGGGCCGCGTCGGTCGACCTCACCGTCTCGCGCTGGTTCCGCCGACTCTCCCAGCACGGCGGACCGATCGACGTGCGGCAGGAGGTCGACTACCGCGACTTCAGCGAGCTGGTCGAGGTCCCCGAGGACGGGAGCATCGAGGTCAACCCGCGGGAGACGATCCTGGGGATCACCCGGGAGCAGGTCGGGCTGCCTGACGACATCTGCGGCTGGTTCGAGGGGCGCTCGCGCTTCGCCCGGCTGGGGCTGCTGGTGCACATCTCGGCCGGCTTCATGCAGCCCGGCACCTGCAACAACCAGGTGCTCGAGATCTCGAACATGGCGCCGCGCTCGCTGCGCCTGTTCCCTGGTACGCCGCTGTGTCAGTTCATCTTCCAGCGCACCTCCGGCGCGGCGAAGCACCAGGGCCGCTACACCCGGCAGACCGTGGACGACTTCCGCGGCGTCGGGCGCGCCTGATCGACTCGCACCCGACCGCTCCGTCCCAAGCGACCGCGCGTCGCGGGTCAGACCTGACCGCGTCAGGTTGACCCAGACGACGTCTGTGCCTTGTTCTTAAAGCACTTACGCAGGAAGTGGGGTGTCGAGGCAGGCCGATTGCAAGGGGTGGGGCTTCGGAATGAAATTATGGAACTGTCATTCTGTCGGGTGCGAACGGGAGGGCTCCCAAGAAAGCTAGGTTTAGGTCATGGGACTCGCGATTGCGGAAGGATCGTTCTAGCAATGGAAGGAGATTCCCATGCCTCGCTCGATCCCCCCGCCTCCCAAGGGAGGCCGCCGTATCCCGGCCCCGCTCTGCGAACGTCCAGGCTGCACCGAGACCACCCGCGAGCGTAAGCCCTACTGCACGGAGCACGTGACCGATCATGGCTACGTGCAGGAGCTCCTCGACCAGCTCGACGCGATCGAGCGCGAGGTCAAGGACGTGCGCAAATCTGGCAGTCGCGCCGTGTCCCTCGACGGTCCCACGTCGTTGGACCTGCTCGGCTTCCTGCGCGAGAACGGCGCGCGCAGCGTGCCGCGCCTCGCCCGGGACCTGAACCTCCCGGTGGAGGTGGTCAAGCACTACGTGACCGCTCTGGCACGAGCCGGGAAGATCCAGACTCGCCGCGACGCGCGCGGCACCCTCCGCGCCGAGCTCTCGGAGCCTCCTCAGGCCCGCGTGGCGACCCCCACCAAGGGCACCCCCGCCGTGCGCAGCTTCCGCGCCGGCTAGGCCTCGGCCGTCCCCGAACCGCGCCGCCCGCCCAGGGTCGGCGTCCGCGGGGTGCGGTTCGCTCAGTCGTCGAACCCGTCGCCGTCCGCGTCCAACGCGTCGTCGTCGACGTCCCTTGCGCGGTCATCGGCCGCAGACGCATGGGCGGCCAGCGCGCCACCCCGCGCCCGCCGCGCGTCGGCCTCCGGCGAGTCCCCCTCCGCGGTGACCACGTGCACCCCCCACACCAAGACCAACGCCAGCCCGCCGATCGCGATCGTCCACAGATCGTTCGGATTCATCGCCACCTCCTGTCCGCACCCTAGACCCAGGCACTCCCGGTCCGCACTCCACGAACTCCCCGATCGTGGAACGCTTACCGGCGCTTGATCTGCGGCGCCGAAGGTGGGCGAAGCCTGCGCGGCAGCCCGCGAGCCCTGGAGCTAGACCGTCCTCGCCTGGCCCACGGCCCGCTTCCAGCCGGCGTAGAGCTGCTCCCGGGCCTGAGGCGGCAGCGCGGGGGCGTAGGTGCGGTCGATGGCCAGGACCTCCTCCACCTCGGCGAAGTCCTTCCACAGGCCGCAGCCCAGCCCCGCGAGGAACGCGGCGCCCTGCGCGGTCGTCTCCACGTTGCGCGGGCGCGCCACGGGGATCCCCAGCACGTCGGCCTGGAACTGCATCAGCAGGTCGTTGGTCGAGGCGCCGCCGTCCACCCGCAGCTCGCTCAGCGGCTGGCCCAGGTCCGCGGCGAGGGCGTCGATCAGGTCGCGGGACTGGTAGGCGATGCTCTCGAGCGCCGCCCGGATCAGGTGCCCGCGGTTGGTTCCGCGGGTCAGCCCCGTGATCAGGCCGCGGGCGTCCTGGTCCCAGTAGGGCGCGCCCAACCCCACGAAGGCCGGCACCAGGTAGACCCCGCCGTTGTCCGGCGCCGCGAGGGTCGAGCTGTCCGCCGCGCTCGGCAGGAGCTGGAGCTCGTCGCGCAGCCACTGGATCACCGCGCCGCCGATGAACACCGAGCCCTCGAGGCAGTAGACCGGCGCGCCGCGCCGGTCGCAGGCGATCGTGGTGAGCAGGCCGTTTTGGCTCTCGACTCGCTCCTGCCCTGCGTTGAGCAGGGCGAAGCACCCGGTGCCGTAGGTGTTCTTGGCGCTCCCGGGCTCGACGCAGCCCTGGCCGAAGAGCGCCGCCTGCTGGTCCCCAGCGATCCCGGTGATCGGGATCTCGCGGCCGAAGCCCACGGTGTGGCCGAACAGGCCGGCCGAGGGCTTGACCTCGGGCAGCACCGACGCGGGGATCCCCAGGAGCGCGAGCAGCTCAGGGTCCCAGCGTTTGGCGTGAATGTCGTAGAGCAGGGTTCGCGAGGCGTTGGTGGGGTCGGTGACGTGGGCCTGGCCCTTGGTCAGACGCTCCACGAGCCAGGTGTCGATGGTGCCGAAGCGCGCCCGGCCCGCGGCGGCGCCTTGCTTGGCGGCGGGGACGTTCTGCAGGATCCACTCCAGCTTGGTGCCCGAGAAGTAGGCGTCGAGGACCAGCCCGGTCTTCTGCCGGATCGTGTCCGCGTGGGCTCGGAGCGCGTCGCAGCGGGCCGCCGTGCGCCGGCACTGCCACACGATCGCGTGGTGATAGGGACGCCGGGTCTCCTTGTCCCACACCACCGTGGTCTCGCGTTGGTTCGTGATCCCGATCGCCGCGACCCGCTCGCCGAAGGCCTCGAGGGCCTCCCGCAGCAGGGCCTCGGTCACCTGCCAGATCTCGTCCGCGTCGTGCTCGACCCAGCCGGGCTGAGGGTAGTGCTGCTTGAACTCGCGATAGCCCTTGTGGATCACCCGCGCCTGGGCGTCGAAGCCGAGCACGGTGACCCCCGTCGTCCCCGCGTCGATCGCCACGATCACGTCTGCTGCCACGCCGCACCTCCCAGGAGCCTCAGTATCCCGGGCAAGCGGAGGGGATCAACCCGGGCCCTGGCGGCGAAGGGCCCTGGCGCTAGCGGGGAGGCTGGGGCGCGTCGGGCTGCTCGCCCTCGGGCGGGGGCGCGTCCTCGGGCTCCGGCGCCGGGCGCCGGGTGCGGGCCTCTTCGGTCAGGCGCTGCGCCTCCCGAGCGGTGACGAGCACGATCCGCTCTTCGCCGCGCAGGAGCGAGACCAGGCGTCCGTTGAGGTTCAGCCGGGCCTCGAGCTGAACCGCGCCGGAGTCGGTGTGGGTCAGCTCGACCCGGGTCCCGTCCTCGTCGCGCTGGGCGCGGATCGTGCGCGGCCCGCTGGCAAGGCCCTGTTCGTCGAACTGCACGAAGTCCCAGCCGTCCCGGGGCAGGAGCTCGGGGAAGCAGGGCAGCACGAACAGCGCGAGCATGCCGGGGATCGTGCGCTCGCTCCAGGGGAAGCGCTGCACGTCGACCGAGGGCCCGTCCTTGAACTCGAACTCGATCTCGCCCTCGAGCACGCGGCCCGTGGCGGTGACCTCCTTCTCGGGGGTGCGCAGGATCAAGCGCAGCTTGACGATCTGCCCTACCGGACCGAGGTGCAAGTTCACCGCGCGCAGCGTGGGCCGGGTGGGGTCGAGGTGGTTCACCGTCGACTGGATCCAGGTCTCCTCGCCGTCGCGGCGGACGTCGATCTGGATCAGGACGAGCTCGTCGCCGCCGCCGAGGCGGAAGTGGCGAGTGCCCTCGACCCGGCCGAACAGCCCCCGGTCCCGAGCCGCCTCGAGCAACCTCCCCAGGGGGGTGGGCTCGACCTTGGTCTGGGCCTGGCACAGGCCCGCGGCCGCGAGGAACGCGGCGCAGAGCAGCGCGCGGGTCACAGGAGCCGCCGCTCGATGTAGTCGCAGGCGTCGTAGTTGTAGTAGCCCATGAGGCCCCCTACGGTGATCACGGTCAGCCAGGCGCCGAAGCCGGTGCCCAGGGCGGCGAGGAGCGACCACGCCAAGAGCATGCTGATCAGGGTCAGCCCGCCGAGCAAGGCCAGGTTGAGCTGGTTGCTCTTCTTCTTCACGATCCCTCGCACCAGCGAGATCCCGACCCAGGGCAGCGTCACGGACACCAGGAACCAGCCGAGGAAGCGCAGGATCAGGCTGGTCTGGCTGATCCGGTAGCGCACGTAGCGCAGGTCCCAGGGGCTCTCGATCCCGTGGGTGATCTCGGGGACCTCCGCGACCACCTCCTTCTTCTTCAGGCTGTAGATCTTGGCCTGGACCCCGACCCGAGAGCCCAGGCCGTCGCCGTCCTTGCCCTCGTCGAACTGGGTCACGTCGACCCACAGCAGACCGTCGGTCTCGAAGCCGGCCTTCTCGTAGAGCGCGGTGACCACCGCCACGGCCTTCTCGAAGGTCGCCGGGGGCCGGGTGGTGTCTATGATGTTCAGCTTCTGGTAGAGGGTGCCCAGCCAGGTGCTCTCCTGGAACTCCTCGACGGCGCTCCAGTCGATCACCTTGTATTTCGAGGACTTCTTCACCGCCTCGGCGAGCTGCTCCTCGAACTGGACCTCCTCGTCTCGGTCGGAGCGTCCGCTGATCACGAGGAACAGCGCGTTCACGTCCCGCACCCGGGGCAACGCCTCACGGAACTCGGCCTCGGTCGTGCTCGCGACCCCCTGCATGAGGTCGGTCATCTCCCGGCGCTCTTCGCCGCTGGCGAACCACACGATCCCGCCGATGACCCCAGCCAGGATCCCGAGCATGACCACGATCTTCCACACCTTGTCGAACACGGGCGGACTCCTATCGGCTACGTCGTGGCGCCCTTGGGCAGCGCGCGGACCACGAACAGGTCCTGGATCTTGTCCGCGACCCGGATCGTGAGCTTGGGCTGCGACTGGTGGTGCGCGTCCCAGCAGAACAGCTTGTAGCCGCTGCGCGAGACGCCGATCACGTAGTCGCTCGCCGCGTCGACCCAGCGCACCTCCTCCCGCGCCTGGTAGTCGCGGAACAGGTTCTTGCGCGGCTCTGCGAGGGTCACCGTGAAGTCCTTGCTGCCGATCACGAAGAACGGCGTGCCCGCCAGGCGGGTGTGCCGCAGCATGTAGATCGGGTTCTTCTTGAGCACGTCGAAGGCGTGGGCCGAGCCCGGGTCGTCCAACGCCCAGCTGTAGATCCGCCCCGAGCGGTTGCCGGCGACGAGCTCGTCCCCGACCACCACGAAGCTCGTGATCGAGTCGTCGGAGCCCTTGTAGCGCACCGCGGTCTCCGAGCCCCGGGCGAGGTCCAGGGCGAACACGTCGGCGCCGGCGCTGAAGTAGAGCACGCCGCGCTCGACGACCACGCCCCGGGTGGCCGAGGCCGCGGTCGACTCGGCCTCGCACAGTTGGCGCCCCTCGCCGCCGGCGAGCGGCCACTCCCAGAGCCCGGACTCGGAGTGGGTCGCGTAGATCCGTCCGTCGAAGTAGGCCACGCTGTTGGCGCCGCCCTTGCCTTGGGGGGTCGAGGGGTAGGGGAAGGCTTGCACCCCCTGCGGGCCGATCGCGTAGACCCCGCGCTGCGCGCCCGCGAGCACGTAGCCCTCCCCCGCGATGGTCTCCCAGCGCGCCGAGCGCAGGTAGCCGAGGTTGCCCTCCTCGGTGTCGTAGACCTCCTTGGGGACCTCGGGGTGCAGGTTGGTCTTGGGGTCGAAGCTCAGCACGCGCTTGCCGACGACCGCCAGCACGCGGCGCGTGATCGGGTCGTTCTCGTCGCGCTGGAGCTCGGCGCCGGTGAGCTGGGCCAGGCGCTGCTGCAGCTCGCGCAGCCGCCCCTCGACCTTGCCCTCCATCTCCCCGACCTGCACCGCCGCGCGCTGCTCGGGGGTCACGTCCTTGTTGATCAGCTCGCGGATCAGCTTGGCGCGCTGGGCGTCGTCGTCGAGGAGCAGGATCAGGGCCTTGACGTCGTCGTCGCCCATGCGGGTGCGCAGCTCCTCGTAGCGCGCGAGCCGCTGCTCCTTGCGGGTGCGGTCCGCCTCGTCCTGGACCTCCAGCCCCGCGAGCACCGCTTGCATGTCGAGCTGCTTGCGCAGCTCGAGCAGCTCCTGCTCCTGCTTGAGCGCGCGCTCTTTCTCGCCGTGCTCGAGGGCCTGCTTGCGCTGGCGCTCGTAGTCGTCGGAGGTGAACGCCGGGTGGCGCACGTTGGCCAGCACGCAGCCCGACTCGAACAGCGCCTTCTTCAGCTCCTCGCGCAGGTGGCCCTCGAAGTCGCCGCCGTCGAGGCGCTCCACGAGGTCCTGGGTGGTGCGCCCGCTGCAGTAGAGCCGGACCGCGGCCTGGAGATACGGGCGATAGAAGGCCTCGAGCGCGCCCTTGCTCGCCTGGCTCTCCCCCGAGAGCACGTTGCGCTTGAGCTGCCCCAGGTCGATCAAGGCCGGGCGCGGGTTGAGGGTCAGCCCCACGCTGAGGGTCAGCTCCATGCCGTCCTGGCTGCGCCCTGCAGGGCAGCTCAGCTCGAGGTCGACCTCTTCGCGGACCAGGAGCGCGCTCTCGAGCTCGGGGGTCTCCTCGCCCGCGGTGAGCATGACGTCGACCCCGTCGGCCTTGGTGACCAGGGCTACGCAGCCCCCGGGGACCGTGAGCTTCTTCTTGAGCAGGCCCGGCAGGTCGCGGCGCTCTACGCGCAGCGCGAGCGCCTCCGGGTCGTTCACAAACCGATCGAGGTCCATGCTCAGGCGTCCTTGCTGGCGTCTGGGTCGTGGGCCGGGCGGCCCTTGCGGTAAGCGTCGAAGCGGGCCAGGTCGTCCGGGGAGACGCTGGGGCGGGCGGCGTCGATCACCCGCTCCACGTCGGCGCGGGCGATGGGCGGTGCGGCGCCGCTGCCCTCGCGCACCGTGCGCAAGAACACCTCCGCCGCGGCCTTCTCGCACACGTTCTTTATGTCCGCCCCGCTGAACCCGGGGGTGAGGTCCGCCAGGGCTACGAGGTCCATGTCCGTGGCCAGGGGCCGCCCACGGAGGGAGATGCGGAAGATCTCCTCCCGGGCTTCGGCGTCGGGGAGCCCTACGTAGACCTTCTCGTCGAAGCGCCCCGGACGGAGCACCGCGGGGTCGAGGGCCCAGGGCTCGTTGGTGGCCCCGATGAACAGGATCGGGTTCTTGTCCGAGGTGTCGAAGCCCTCGAGCTCGGCCAGGATCTGCGGAACGAGCCGGCTCATGACCCCCGCCTGGACGTCCCGCCGAGCGGGAACCAGGGCCTCGATCTCGTCGATGAACACGATGCTCCGCTCGTGGCTGCGCGCGGCGGAGAACAGGCGCTGCACGTTCTGCTCGGAGTCGCCCACCCACTTGGACATGATCTCCGACGGCTTCACGGTGAAGAACGCGGCGTCGATCTCCCCGGCCACCGCGCGGGCCATGAGCGTCTTGCCCGTGCCCGGCGGGCCGTAGAGCAGGATCCCGCCGCCGCGGCGGATCTTGTAGCGCGCCGCGGCCTCGGGGTGCTGGAAGGGGTAGATCATCTTCAGCCGGATCTCCTCCTTCACGTCCTCGAGCCCCGCCAGGTCGGAGAACCCGATGGTCGGGCGCTCGACGGGGACGTAGTCGGGGCCGTCGTCGGACGTGCCCTTGCTCGCCTCGGCGGCCTTGCGCCGCGCGGGGCGCTCGCCGTGGCGCCGCGCTGAGCGGGTCCGCCGGGTCGTCGGGCAGGGACTCGAGCCAGTCGAGGTGCTTGGCCAGCGTCTCCTCGCGGGACTCGCGGATCGCCGGGGACGCCGCGCACTCGGTGTAGTTGATCCAGGCCTGGATCGCGTGCTCGAGGTTCCGGCGCAGGGTCTTGAGGTCGCCCCTGGCCTCGGCCTCGTCCACGAGGTCCAGGTAGCGGCCCCAGGCCTGCTTGTACCCCTCGGCGCGCGACTCCACGGTCTTCTTGCCCACGCGCTAGCGCGCCTCTCCCTCGCGGTTGCGCTCGAAGCGCTCCCGCAAGGCGTCGAGCCGATTGCCCATGCGGCCCTCGGCTTCGTCGGTCTCCTCGGCCACGATCGCCTCGTCGATCATGCGGTCGATCTCGTCGTCGGTCACGAGCTCGTCGGACTGCGCGCCCTCCATGTCGGCCATGGACTCGTTGGTCTGCTCGAGCATCATCTCCATCATGCCCTGCATGGACTCGGACTGGGTGATCGCCCGCTCGCAGTTGCGCTGCACCTGCGCCAGGTCCACCGAGCCGTAGGACTCGGCGATCGCCTCGCTCACGGTCTGCAGCGCCCGGGCGAAGTCGCTCTGGGCCTCGGCCTGGTCCTTGAGCTGCTTGAACACCTCGAGGTTCAGGAGCTGGCGCTCCATCATCCGCCGGGTGTAGGCGGTGCGCTTGAGGTTGGCCTTGATGAACCCGAGCTGGGTGCGGTCCCCGAGCTGCTTGGCGCGCTTGGCCTTCTTGATGAAGTTCTGCTCCTCGCGCTCCTGGGCCCGGATCTGCTTCTTGATCCGGCTGAGGCCCTTGCGGACCTCCATCTCGCGCTCCATACGCCGCTCGTCGCTGGACTTGAACAGACCCATGGCTTTACTCCTCCGCCGCGTCGCGCCAGTCGAGGTAGCGCTGCATGTCGGCCGGGCTGGTGACGGGGTTGACCCAGCGCCGCGCGGCCTCGAAATCGGACAGCCGCAACGGACGCACACGCACCGAATACGACTTGACCGACTCCAGCCCCTGGTCCACCAGGAGCGGGATGTCTTGGTTCTCGTCGGCCACCATGGTGTTGGTGACCTCCTTGCACAAGCTCTCGATCTCGCGCCCGCTGAGCCCCTCGGTCAGCGCCACGAGCTCCTCGAGCTCGCACTCCAGCTGGAACCCGCGCCCGCGCAGGTGGATCTCGAGGATCGCGGCCCGGGTCACGGGGTCGGGGAGCGGGATGAGGATCTTCTTGTCGAAGCGGCTGAGCACCGCGGGGTCGAGGTCCCAGGGGCGGTTGGTGGCCGCGATGGTCAGGACGTAGATGTCCTGGCGCTCCTTCTCGGCCAGCCCGTCGAGCTCGGAGAGGATCGTGGACAGGATCCGGCGCTCGGTGCCGGTGTCGCCCTCGCCCCGGGAGCCGCACAGCGCCTCGAACTCGTCGAGGAACACCACCGCCGGGGAGACGTCGCGGGCCGTGCCGTAGAGCTCGCTCACGATCTTGGTCGACTCGCCGAAGTACTTCGACATGATCGAGCTGACCTTGACGTTGAAGAAGGACGAGCTCTGGGCCTCGCCGCCCTTGTTCTTGCTCACCGCGCGGGAGGTGGCCGCCGCCAGCAGGGTCTTGCCCGTGCCCGGGGGCCCGTAGAACAGCATGTTGCGCCAGCCCGACAGCTCGACCCCCGGCGGGAGCTGAGCCAGCGAGATCCCCAGGGCGTACTTGATCTCGCGCTTGGTCTCCGCCAGCCCGCCGATCTTGTCCCAGGTCACGCTGGAGTGGTGCAGGAGCCCGGTGACGGCGGAGTGGATCTCGTCGTCGTCCTTGGAGCGCTGCCGTCCGGTCGTCTCGCCGGGGATCGCGCGGTTCTGGGTCAGCTCCCCGCCGCGCTGGCCCTCCGGCTTGGGGATGTCCCCCGAGCGCAGGGCGTTGGCGTATTCGCGGTAGCGCAGGGCCTTGGCCTTGCGCGCCTGCTCGATCCGGCGCGATGGCGCGGCCACCGCGTGGCGCTCCAGGAGGCGCGCCGCGTTGTCGTAGGCCTCGGCGGCGTCTTCGTCCTGGCCCTGGTCGTAGGCCGCCTTGGCCTTGGCCTCCAGGCCTTCGATCGCCTTCTGGCGTTCGCGGTTGAGGTCGCCGGACATGCTCATGCGCCCTCGGCCTCCCCCGACAGCTCACGGTCCATGCGCTCCTGGAGCTCGGCCTCGCGCTGCTGCGCGAACTCGACCTCGCCGCCCTCTTCGGCGGCGATGATCTCGTCCAGCTCCGCGAGCAGGGCCTCCTTCTCCGGGTCCTGGTCCTCGTGCAGGTCCACGTCCTCCATCTCGGCCTGCACGTCCTCCAGCGTCGCGTTGAGCGCGTCGATGTAGGCCTCCTCGTCCACGGCCTCGCCGCTGAGCTTCTCGTCGAGCCCGCTGAGCTGGACCCGCTGCATGAGCTCGCGGATCTTGCCCTTGGTCGAGGTGCGCTCCAGGCGCTCCAGGCCCCGCACGTAGCGCTTGAGCCCGATGCACTCGAGGTTCAGGATCTTGCTCTCGCGGCGCAGGTAGGACTGGTCGAGCTTGATCTGCTGCAGGTCCTCGAACAGGAAGTCGACCTCCTCGCGGTTGTTGTCCTTGCGGGCGGACTTCAGCCGGGAGAGCGTGTCGTTGCGCTTGTTGGTGAGCTTGCGCAGCTCGAGCTGCTTCTTCCGCCGCTCGCGCTCTACGCCGCGCAGCGCGATCTTGAGGTCCCGGGACGAGACCTCGCGGTCCTCGCGGTTGAACAGCTTGTCGAAGATCCCCACGCTAGGTCCACCTTTCGGCGGCGCTGCGCGCCGCGTCCCAGGGCTGCGAGCCCGTTTCTCGTGGGAGGCCCGTTCGAGGCCTCCTCGCCTGTGGAGCGGCGCGCCTCGTGCGCCCGCCCCAGGGGCTCCCGCCCGATTCTACTGACCCCACGCTACTCCAGCTCACGCACGCGCTCGGGCGGCTCGCGCCGCGACTCCAGGTTCTGCAGGGCCTCCTCCAGCGACGGTCGCGCGGGCTCCTTGACCGGGGCCTCCGCGGGCTCCTTGGCGGCGGGCTCCTGGGGCGGGGCCTCCGCGGGCTCCTGGGCAGCGGGCTCCTGGGCCGGAGCCTCCTGAGGGGCGGGCTCCTTGACCGCGGCGGCCTTGATCGGCGCCTTGACCGGGGCCTCCTTGGGCTCGGGCTCGACGCCGGCCTCGCTCAAGATCTCGGCCTCGAGGGCGGCCAGCTCCCGGCGCTCGGTGGAGTCGGCGTAGTTCGGCTCCAGCCCCTCCGCCGCCCGGGCCGAGTTCATGATGTCGCGGTGCTTGTCCAGGCGCTCCTCGTAGTCGACGGCGATCTCCTCGATCTGCCCCTGGGTCACGCGCTTGAGCTCCATGGCCTGCATCTCGCTGATCCGATCGAACAGCCCCAGGTGCAGGTCGATGTTGTCCTGGTGGATCCGGTGCCGCTTCTCCAGCGAGTCCATGCGCCGGCGCAGGCGCTGGATCTCGCGCAGCACACTGAGCTTCTCGCGCTCGTTGAGCGACCCCGTGGCGACGCGCTCCTTGAGCCCGCCCTCGTTGGTCGCGAGCTTGTCGATCTCGCGCTCGATCTCGCGGGCCTCGACCTCGTTGCGGGTGGCGATGTCGTCGAGCCCGCGGCGCAGCGCGTCCACGTCGTCGACCCCCGAGAGCAGGAGGCGGGTCTCCTCCGGCAGGGCGTTGCGGCTGAACATGGCCTTGATCTTGTCGAGCAGGCTCACAGGCGCCTCCGCTTGATGATGTGGCGACCGCCGCACTCGGCGACCTCGAGCTCACGGTCCATGACCAACACCTCTTCCACGGCGGCCGACACGAAGGGCGCCGGCACGTCGAGGTCCTCTTCCAGGTTCTTGAGGATCAAGAACTCTCCCTTGGGTTTGAGCGCCTCCAGCAAGAAGTCGCCCACGCGGTCGATCTTTTCCCGGTCGGTCTCGGGGTCGAACACCCGATCGACCCCCGCCCAGCGCGGATCGTCGGGGCGGTGGCGGCACCAGCTCCCGTCGGGCCGCGGCTCCACCAGGCACACCAGGGTGTTGCGCCGGCTGGGCACCCGCTCGCGGGCGACCTTGTCCCAGCCCGCGGGGGAGAGGATCCCCACGTAGTAGAAGACCCCGTCCTGAGTCGAGAGTCCGTCGAGGATCCGCTCCGCTTCGAGCAGGCCCAGGGGCTCCTGGGCGTGGCGTTCCCGGATCAGCGGCTCGAGGGGCGAAATGCACACCGCCGCGACCACGACCTTGAGCTCGCCGCGGCCGAACAGGCTGCGCTGGTAGACCTGATACTCCCGGACCTCGTTCAGGGGCATCTCGTCGAGCAGCGCGCGGTCGTAGACCCGGCAGCGCTTCATGAGGTCCACCACGCGCCCGCTCTGGTCGCGCTTGATCAGGGTGCGCTCCCGCGGGCCGGCCTTGTAGGCCTTGCCGTCGAGCGGGCAGTGCACGCGGCCGAGGACCTCGAACGCCTGCTCGAAGCGGGTGGTGAACGCCTCCTCGATCGCCCGGGCGCGGGACGCGGTCATGGAGCCGGGCGGAGGCGGCGCGGGCGCAGGCGCGGGCTCGGCCGCGTGCGCTCCGTCGAGCCGCGGGGCGTCGTCGTCGTCTGCCTCGTCGTCGTCGTCGTCGTCGTCGTCCTCAGCCTCGTCGTCGAGGGCCTCCGGCCCGTCGAGCAAGCCCTGGCGCGTGAGCAGCGCGGTCTCGTCGGGAGAGATCCAGCGCTCGCCCTCCCAGCGTCCGTCCTCGGCGATGGCGTCGGCGAGGCCGGTGAGGCGGATCTCGCTGGGCTGCAGGCCGGGGCCGAGCTTGCCGCAGAGCAGGCCGAAGAACGCGTCCAGGAGCCCGCTGCGCTCGAGCGGCTTGAGGTGCTCGGTGCGCACGTACTCTTCGTAGAGCACGCTGAGCTTGTCGGCGAGGTGCGTCGGGTCCTCTTGCAGACGGCCCAGGACCGTGCGGATCTCGGTCAGCGAGCGGCTGAGGCGCGTCTTCATCAGGTGAATGCAGAGCAGCGCGTTGAGGATCCACTCCTCTTCGTAGACCGGCGCCTTGCCCACCTTCTTCGGCGGAGGCAGGATGGATTCGTCCACGTAGAACCGGAGCGTGCGAACCGTGACCCCGAAGCCGAGCTCCTTGCTCTTGCGCTCGATCTCGGGATACCCGATGAAGCGGCTCTCCTCTTCTCGCAGCATGTCACCTATTGCTCTGAGTTTAGAGTGAGTCATTCCGTCCTCGACCCCTCGTCGTACCACCACATGACAGTCCTGCCAGTGCTCCCTCACGCTAGGCAGGCCGGATCGAGGTGTCAATGTCCTCGCAGAGGTTTCTGCGGCCGGAGGCTTCGGTGGGGAATTCCACCCGCAGGCAACGGTTGATCCCAACTCCCCAGCGCAGTAGGCTAGCGTTTCCCAAATTCTGAAGCCTGTCGCCGAAGGCCCTGGATCACGGAGACTTGTCGCTCCTGATCCCTGCCCTGCGGCGGTGGGATTCCAAGATTGGGAAAGACCGGTCGGAGGGTGCACGTATCCTGCGGCTGGTGGGGAGGATGTCCCGTGCTGCTCGACAGCCGCGCCAACCTCGGCGTGTACACGCCGATCAAGAAGCTGGGTGAGGGACTCTTCGGCGTCAGCCACCTCGTCCGGCAGCAACGCCAGCGTCAGAAGCGGGTGTTGAAGCTCCTGCACCCCCTCGACGGTGACCCGCCCGAGGTCTCCGACGAGCGGCTGCGCCGCCTCGAGGCCGACCTCGCGCGCTACGCCGACCTGCAGCACCCGAACCTCGCGGTGCCGACCCACGCCGGGCGCGTGACCGTCGAGGGCCGCGAGCCGACCGGTGTGCTCTACACGGTCAGCGACTACGTCGAGGGCCCGGACCTCTACCGCTACAGCGCGCGCGCCGCGTGGTCCACGATCCTCGAGGTCGTCGTCTCGCTGCTGCGCGGGCTCGAGGCCCTGCACTGCCGCGGGCTGCTGCACGGGCACCTCGTGAGCAGCAACGTGATCGTCTCGGGGCAGGGCCCGCGCAAGTCGGCCCGGCTCTTGGACCCTGGCTACGCCCTGGAGCTCTTCGCCAGCCGACGGCTGGGGCACCACGCCTCCTGGGCTCCCGAGGTCCTGCGCGGCGAGGCCCTCGACCGCCGCGCTGACCTCTACGACCTGGGCTGCTTGCTGTTCGAGTGCGCGACCCGCGCCCGCGTGTTCGGCGCCGAGGACTACGAGGGGCTGCGCGAGGCGCACCTCACTCAGCGCCCGCCCCAGGTGCGCAGCCTCAAGCGCAGCGTGCCCGTGGCGGTGGAGGCCATGATCGAGGCGCTGCTGCAGAAGGACCCGCGCGATCGGCCGGCGAGCGCCAACGCGGTGATCCGCGAGCTCAACAAGACCGCGAGCAAGCGCTTCTCCCTCGAGGCGCGGGAAGTTCGCCTCGCGGTGCCCCTCGTCCCGCCGCACGTGCGCGCCGCCGAGGCGGACGCGGTCGTCGAGTGGATCGGCGCCACCTGCGCGGAGAAGCGCGGCGCGGCGGTCGAGCCGGTGTGCGCCCTCGTGGCGCCAGTGGGTCAAGGCCGGACTCGGCTGCTGCGCGAGGTGCAGAGCCGCTGCCCCGTGCGCTGGGTCGAGCCGCGGGAGCCGAGCCTCGACGGACTCCTCGCCGCGCTCTGTGTGGGCGGTGTGCCCGCGGCGATCCAGGGTCAGGGCCCGTTCCTCGCCCGGCACCTCCCGGCCCGGGTGCGCGCGGACGGGCCGCCGCCGGCGCCGGTGCTCGAGCCGCGGGCTGAGCGCCAGCGCGTGGCCGAGGCCGCGTCCCGCGCGCTGCTCGACGTCGCGCGGCGTGAGCCCATGGTGCTCGTGCTCGACGGCGCGCGCTTCGCCGACCCCTTGCTCCTCGACACCCTGCGCCTGGTCGCCCTGGACCTGGACCACGCCCGGCGCGCTGCGCCGAGCGCTGAGGAGCACCAGGAGCGCTCGGCGGAGGCCTCCTCGGACAGCCCGCTGGGGGTGCTGCTCAGCGCGAGCACCGACGAGCTCACCGGGCACCCAGGGAGCGCGGGCGCCGTGCGGCGCCTGCTGACCACCCCGGGGGTGCGCCGCGTGGACCTCCCCGCCCTGACCGGCGACGCCCTGGAGCGGGTCGTGGCTGGGAGCCTCGGGCGTCAGCTCGAGGAGGTGGGCGAGCTGACCCAGCGCGTCGCGCGGATCGCGCGGCGCCCCGGCCACGCGCTGGAGGTGATCGGCGAGCTCGCCGAGCGCGACTGGGTGCCGCCCCCGGACGGGGCCTGGACCCTGGACGCCGACGCCATCGCGCACCTCGAGGGGGCGACGGAGTGGCCGGAGACCCTCGCGCGCCGGCTGAGCGGGCTCGCGCTGCGCGAGCCGCAGGCGCCCCTCGCGCTGCGCTCGATCGCGCTGCTCGCGTGCGAGGGCCGCGAGCTCTCGCTGGGGCTCCTGGTGCAGGTGCTCGAGAGCGACCCCGAGAGCACGCTGGGCATGCTGCGCGAGCTCGAGCGCCGGCGCTGGATCGAGCCGATCCGCCCGGACCGCGGGCTGCGCATGAGCTCGAGCTTCGCCGAGGTGGTGCTCGACGCCGTGCCCGCCCCGGAGGTGCAGGGGCTGCACGGGCGCCTCGGCCGCGCGGCGGCGGCGCTGGCGGAGTCCCAGAGTGGGGGGCACGAGCGCTGGGGGACGATCGCCGCCCAGCACCTGCTCCAGAGCGAGACCCCCGAGGCGGCGGTGCCCCACGCGCTGCGCGCGGCGCGGGACGCGGTGCGCAAGAGCAACCCTCAGCTCGCGCTGCGCCTGCTCGAGCGCGGGGTGGACTGGAGCCGAGTCGGCGGCGACGGCGCGCCGGTCCCCGGGATCGAGGCCCTGCACCCCGAGATCGGCTGGCACCAGCTCCACGCTGAGGCGCTCCTGGCCCACGGCCGCGCCGCCGCCGCGGGCTCCGCGGCGGGCAAGGCCCTGGCGGCTGCGCGCCAGCTCCGGCTGCCCCGGGACGTGGCCGCGAGCCTGCTGCTCGTGGCCGACGCCCAGGCGCGGCAGGGGGACGCCCAGTCCGCGCGCACGACGGCCACCGAGGCCGGCGAGGTCGCCCACGGCAGCGGCTGGAAGCGGGGGCAGGCCGAGGCCCTGCGCCTGCGGGCCCAGGCCGAGGCGCGCCTCGGCGACCGGGGGCAGGCCGAGGCCAGCCTGGAAGAGGCCCGGACCCTGTTCAACGAGCTCGGCGACCAGCCGGCCCAGGGCGACGCCCTGCGTTGGCGGGCCCGGCTGCGGCTGAGCGCCGGCGACAGCGCCGGGGCGCTCTCGCTGGCGGAGCAGGCGCTGGACCTCGACGAGGACGGCGACTGCCTCTCGCGGCTGGCGACCACGCTCCGGCTGAAGACGCGGGTCTTGCGCGAGCAGGGCGAGCTGGAGAAGGCCCAGCAGCTCACGCGGCGCTCGATCCGCGCCGCGGAGGACGCCCTGGACCTGAGCGAGGTGGCGCGCGGCCTGGTGGCCAGCGCGGACCTGCTCTCGGTCGAGGGGGACGTGCGCGCGGGCCGCGCGCGCCTCGAGGCCGCCCTGGCGGTGTGGGAGCGCGTGGGCAACGGCGCCGGCGCCTCCGAGACCCGGGTTCGTCTGGGGCGAGCCTATCTGACCACTGGAGAGTTGCGCGCGGCTGAAGAGCAGCTCGCGCAGGCCGCACAAGGGTTCAAACCAATGGCCGATCGATCGCGCACCGCCGACGTCAACGCGAGCCTCGCCTGGACGTGGCTCCTGCGAGGAGACCTCGCCCAGGCTCGGGAGCACGTCGATCGCGCGCTCGAGGACGCGCAGAGCGCGGGGACCCCCGGGCCGCGGCTCGAGGCCCAGCGTGTGCAGGCCGAGCTCTACCTGGCCCAGGGCGACCTGACCGGGGCGCTCGAGCTCGCTCGCCGCACCGCGGACGAGGCGACCCGCGCCGCCCTGGGCCGGATCGAGGGGCGCGCGCGGATCGTGATCGGGAGCGTGCTCCTCAGCCAGGGCAACTCCGTCGAGGCCGAGCGCGAGCTGCGCGAGGCGTTCGACCTGGCCGAGGAGTGCGGCGAGGGCTCCCTCGCCGCGCGCGCGCGGCTGGGGATCGCGCAGGTGCACCTCCTGCGCGGGGAGCCTGCGGGGACCCTGGGCGAGGTCGAGAAGGCCCGCGACGTGGCGCAGTCCCACCAGGACGCGGCGCTCGAGGTCCAGTCGCTCCTGGCGCTGGCGCGCATGCACCTGTTCCTGGGGCAGGCCAAGCGCGCCGGGACGCTCGCGGAGATGGCCCGGGATCGGGCCCAGGAGCTGGACCTCGGGCTCTACCGCGCCGAGGCCGGGCTGCTGCGCGGGGCCGCGCTCCTCGACCGCGTGCGCGCGGGGGAGGACGACGAGCTGCTCGCGACCGCGGCGGCGCAGTTGGAGGAGGCCGAGCGCGACGCCTCGGCGCGCCGCGGGCTGCAGGCCGACGTCAACGTCGTGCGCGCCGAGCTGGAGCTCACCCGCAACGCGGTGGGCGCGGCGCGAGAGCGCGCGGAGTCGGCCCTCGAGGCCAGCCGCATCACCGACGACCGCCTGACCGGGCTGCGGGCCGAGCTGGCCCTGGCGCGGGTGCGCCGGGCACAGGGACGCTTCGAGGAGGCGCGCACCGCCGCCGACCACGCGCTGACCGCGGCAGAGGCGGCCCGGGACTCCCAGGGTCGGGCCCGCGCCCTGCTCGAGCGCGGCGCGGCGCTCCTCGCGCTCCAGGCCCTGCCCCTCGCCGGGCACGACCTGCGCGAGGCGGCGTCCGAGATCCGCGGGGTGTGGGCGAGCCTCCCCGAGGACCTGCGCGAGGACTACCAGCGCCGGCCCCTGGTGCAGGAGGTCAGCCAGACCGCGGCCGAGCTGGCCGAAGCCCTGGAGCGGACCCTGCCCGCGCCGGCGGCGGAGGACCCCTCGACCCCCGCCGCGGCGCCGCTCCCGGCGGTGGCCCCTGCCCCCGCCGAGGTCAGCGCCGCCCCCGAGGCCGCCGGCGGCGTGCAGCTCGAGAGCCTGCGCGACCCGCTGACGAACCTGTTCAACCACACCTTCTTCACGGCCCAGCTCGAGACCGAGATCAAGCGCGCGCTGCGCCATTCGCGGCCCCTGGCCCTGCTCAAGGTGAACATCGACCGCTTCAAGCTGGTGCGTGAGCTCTACGGGGCGAAGACCGGCAAGCGCGTGATCCGCGAGGTGGCCCAGCTCCTGCTGCGCCACGTGCGCGACGTGGACATCGTGGCGCGCTACTTCGGCGACGAGTTCGAGGTCCTGCTCCCGGACACCGACCAGCGCGGCGCGCTGTTGACCGCCGAGCGGATCCGCGAGGCGGCGGAGAGCTTCCGCTTCGAGCACGACCAGGAGCGGGTCGAGCTGACCCTGTCCATGGGCGTGGCGGTGTTCCCCCACGACGCCAAGGACCGCGACGCGATCATTTGCCGGGCTGACGAGGCGCTCTACCACGCGCGCTCCCGGGGCTCGAACTCGGTGTTCAGCTTCGGCGCGAGCGAGGAGGACCTGGGCGAGTCCAACGCCGAGCTGCGCGAGCTCGACCAGCTGATGCTCACCCGCGAGGGGCGCACGATCCTCTCCATGGTCCAGCGCCTGGTGAACCAGGAGCTGGACATCGACCACGTGATCGAGCTCGTGACCGGCATGGTCGTGGAGGCCACCCGGGGCGAGCGCGGGTTCATCATGCTCAAGGGCGGCCACGACGGGCAGTTCCGCTTCCGCCACGGGCGGAACATCGACGACAAGGTCATCAACTCGCCGGAGCTCAAGATCTCCAACGGGATCGCGCGGGAGGTGGCCGAGACCGGGCGCGCGATCCACGTGTCCGAGGCGCTGGAGGACAATCGCTTCAAGGACTTCAAGTCGGTCATGGACCTCAACCTGCGGAGCATCATCTGCGCTCCGATCAAGCAGGGCGACGAGGTCCTGGGCGTGATCTACGTGGACCACAACCAGGTCGCGCGCAACTTCTCCCAGGAGGACCTGAACTTCCTCGAGGCGATCGCGGACCGGGTCGCGATCCCGCTGCACAACTCGAAGAAGCTGCGCGAGACCGAGGACCGCCTGGCCATGGCCGAGGCGCGCCTGCGCTCGCAGTCGGCCCAGCTCCAGACGAAGTACGCCTACGACACGATCGTCGGGCGCTCCGAGGCCATGCAGCGCGTGTTCAAGCTCCTGGACCGGATCGTGGAGACCACGCACTCGGTGGTGATCCACGGCGAGTCGGGCACCGGTAAGGAGCTGATCGCGCGCGCGATCCACTACAACGGGCCGCGCAAGAACAAGCCCTTCGTCGCCGAGAACTGCGCGGCGCTGAGCGAGACCCTGCTCGAGGCCGAGCTGTTCGGCCACGTCAAGGGCGCGTTCACCGGGGCCGACCGCGACAGCAAGGGCCTGTTCGAGCTCGCCAACGGGGGCACGCTGTTCCTGGACGAGATCGGCGACATGTCCGAGCGGATGCAGAAGAAGCTGCTGCGCGTGCTGCAGGAGGGCGAGGTCCGCCCCGTCGGCGGCAAGCGCGTGTTCCACGTGGACGTGCGGATCATCTCGGCCTCGAACAAGGACCTGAAGAAGCTGGTCCAGGAGCGCAAGTTCCGCGAGGACCTCTACTACCGGCTGAACGTGATCACGGTCAACCTCCCGCCGCTGCGCGAGCGCAACGAGGACGTGGTGCTCCTGGTCGAGCACTTCCTCCAGCAGCACGGCGAGGCGGGCTCGCCCCGGCGCCTGGACCGCGAGACCATGCAATACCTGATCAGCTACGACTGGCCGGGCAACGTGCGTGAGCTCGAGAACGAGGTCAACCGCCTGGTGGCGATGAGCGACGACCTGGCCACCCCCGACCTGCTCTCGCCCAAGATTCGCGAGGGCAGCAAGACGGTGACCAAGGAGAGCGACGGGCTGAACCGCTACCTGGGCCGAGCGCTCAAGGACGCGGAGTACGAGTTCATGCGCGAGCTGATCACCCACACCCTGGACCAGACGAACTGGCACCGGACCAAGGCGGCCAAGATGCTCAAGGTCCCGACCTCGACCCTGTTCAACAAGATGAAGAAATACGGGATCGGGTGATCCCCTACAAGCGAATCGCGCCTCATCTCGACCGGCGGGACCATCGAGAAGACCTACGACGAGCTCCACGGGGTGCTCAAGAACAACGTCTCCAACCTTGACGTGCTGTTGAACACTCTGCAGCTCGAGGGGATCGAGATCTCCCGGGTCCCGCTCATGAACAAGGACAGCCTGGAGATGACCGCGGCGGACCACACGCTGATCGCGGAGGTCGCCAAGGGTCAGGCGTCGTCCATGGACGGCGTGGTGGTGGTCCACGGCACCGATCGGCTGTCTCAGACCGGGGAGCGGATGGTCGAGCTCCTGGGGACCCCGCCGATCCCGATCGTGCTCACCGGCGCCATGCGCCCCTACCTCCTGCGCAACACCGACGCGGTGCAAAACTTGACAGAGGCGTTGCTGGCCGTGCAGCTCCTGGGCCCGGGGATCTACGTGGTCATGCACAACCGCGTGCTGAGCTTCCCCGGGGTGCGCAAGGACGCCGTGCGCGGGACCTTCGTCTCGGCCGACGAGTGGCAGCGCGGCGGGCGCAGCGGGCGGCTGCCACAGATGGAGGGCTGAAGGGGGCCGCCCCGGTCTGGGGACGCGCTCCGCGACACCCCCGAGCCCGGCGGCGGCTCACCTCGGCCCGCTGCGCAGCGCTTTCGGGCTCGACACGTGGGGAGGCGTGCACTAACCTTGGCCCCCATGCCCAAGCTGGTGGGGATGAATGAGGACGGGGACGTAGTCACGTTCCCCTTGCGCGCCGGGGACACCCGGCTCCTGGGGCGCGACCCCAGCGCGGACTTCGTCACCAAGGTCACCGGCGTCTCGCGGCACCACTGCCGCTTCGAGCCCTCCTCCGACGGCCGGCACCGGGTCGTGGACCTCCTGAGCACCAACGGCTCCTACGTCAACGACCAGCGCGTGAGCTCGCGCAAGCTGAGCTTCGGGGACCGGATCCGGGTGGGCCCGCTGGTCCTGGCCTACATCTCCGACAACAGCGACTCCGACGCGGCGGTCCAGAGCCTGGAGATGATCGAGAAGACGCTGGAGGACGCCGGCGCCGGGCCCCCCACGCGCGCGGTGACCCCCGAGGAGGAGGTCCCCACCGCGGAGCGGCGGCTGCGCGACGGGATCCTGCAGCTCTCCGTCGCGACCCAGGACGCGCTCAGCGAGCAGGAGCTCACCCCGCTCCTGAACCAGGTGCTGCGCTTCTGCCTGCTCTCGATCGGCGCCGAGCGCGGCGCGGTCGTGCTCGGAGACGACGTCGAGCACCTGCGGCGCGTGACCCAGGAGGGCTCGCTCAAGCTGACCTCCGAGCTGCGCGAGCTGCTGAGCTCGGCCAACGCCTCGGGAGAGCTCTCGAGCGCGACCTTCGCCGACGGGAGCTGGGCGGTGTGCGCTCCCATCGAGCCGGCGCAGGAGGGCGAGCTCGGCGGCCTGCTCCTGCACTCGGACAAGGAGCGCGACCCCAGCACCCAGGTCCGCGAGCTGCTGCGGATCACCGCGGCGCAGTTGACCATGGTCCTGGAGCGGGTGCAGTTCTATCAGGACTCGATCCAGGACAAGCTCACCGGCCTCGAGAACCGCGCGTCCATCGAGCGCGCCCTGCGCCGGGAGCTGGCGCGGCTGAGCGACCAACCCGGGTCGCTCCCGGTGTCGGTGATCCTGTTCGACCTCGACCACTTCAAGCAGGTCAACGACACCTACGGGCACGGGGTGGGCGACGAGGTGCTGCGCGAGGTCGCGCGGCGCAGCCGGGCCGCGCTCCGCGGCCCCGACCGGGTCGGGCGCTGGGGCGGCGAGGAGTTCCTCGCGATCCTCCCGGGGACGGACATTCAGGGCGCGGAGACCGCCGCGGGCAAGGTGGCGCGCGCGATCTCCGGCGAGCCCATCGGCGAGCCCGGGCTGCGGGTCACCGCCTCGGCGGGGGTCGTGTGCGCCCCCCTCCACGGCCAGACCCTGGACCTGCTCCTGCGCCGGGCAGACTTCGCGCTCTACACCGCCAAGCAGACCGGCCGCGACCGGGTGCTGACCTTCCGCCCCGAGATGCGCGAGGTCATGGCTCTGCCCCAGGACGGCTCCTCGGACAGCGACCGCTACATGCAGACCGTCAAGGTCAAGCGCGGGGGGCGCGAGGCGTTCCTCTGGGTCCCGACCTACGAGCCCGTGCGCGTCCCCCGCCAGGGGGTCATCCGCATCGGGCGCAGCCCCGAGTGCGAGCTGCGGCTCGAGCACCCCAACGTCTCCGGCCTGCACGCGACGGTGCGCCGGGTCGGCGACACGATCGTGCTCAAGGACGAGGGCTCGACCAACGGCACCTTCCACAAGTGGGTCCGCGTCCACGACGAGACCCTGCTCGACGTGGGGGATGCCGTGGTCGTGGGGCCGTTCGAGGTCCGGGTGCTCGGGAGCCCGGACGTGCCGCTCCCGGGGCTGATCCAGCCCAAGGCCTGAGCGGCGCGCGGGGGGGTGACCCCGCCTGGTTCCCTCCTGGCCGCGGAGGGAGTAAGCTCGCCACCCCACCAGAGAGGAAGCGCTATGCACCTGGAGATCGAGGACGTCCACGCCCGCTGGGTACTCGACAGCCGCGGCAACCCCACCGTCGAAGTCGAGGTGCTGCTCGAGGACGGCAGCCTGGGCAGCGCGATCGTGCCCTCGGGCGCGTCCACCGGCGTCCACGAGGCCCTCGAGCTGCGCGACGGCGGCAGCGCCTGGCTGGGCAAGGGCGTGGAGCAGGCGGTCGAGAACGTGAACTCGACCATCGAGCGCGGGCTGGTCGGGATCAACGCCCTGGACCAGGCCGAGGTCGACGCCCGGCTGTGCGAGCTGGACGGGACCCCGAACAAGAAGAAGCTCGGCGCCAACGCGATCCTGGGGGTGTCCCTGGCCACCGCGCGCGCCGCCGCGGACGCGGTGGAGCTGCCCCTGTTCCGCTACCTGGGCGGGATCGCCGCGCGCACCCTGCCCGTGCCGCTCATGAACGTGATCAACGGCGGCTCCCACGCGGACAACGGCCTCGACGTGCAGGAGTTCATGATCGTGCCCTGGGGCGCGGAGACCTTCAGCGAGGCGCTGCAGTGGGGGGCGGAGACCTTCCACCACCTGAAGAAGCTGCTCAAGGGCAAGAAGCTCGCGACGAACGTGGGCGACGAGGGCGGCTTCGCCCCGCAGATCGACGCCTGCGAGGAGGTGTTCGAGGTCCTGCTGGAGGCGATCAAGGCTGGCGGGCGCGAGCCCGGTGAGGACATCGCCCTCGCCCTCGACGTCGCGGCGAGCGAGTTCTACGAGGGCGGGAGCTACCGCGGCGCGAGCTTCGGCGGCCAGGCGAAGCTCAGCGCCCAGGAGCTCGACGCCCACTACCAGCGCTGGGTCGAGCAGTACCCCATCGTCTCGATCGAGGACGGCCTGGCCGAGGACGACTGGGCCGGCTGGAAGGCCCACACCGCCTCCCTCGGCGATCGCTGCCAGCTCGTGGGCGACGACCTGTTCGTGACCAACGTCGAGCGCCTGGGCAAGGGGATCGAGGAGGGGGTCGGGAACTCGATCCTGATCAAGGTCAACCAGATCGGGACCCTGACCGAGACCCTCGACGCCATCGAGCTCGCCCGGCAGAACGGCTACACCGCGGTGATCTCCCACCGCTCGGGTGAGAGCGAAGACACGTTCATCGCCGACCTCGCCGTCGCCACCGGGGTGGGCATGATCAAGACCGGGTCGCTCTCCCGCACCGACCGCGTCGCGAAGTACAACCAGCTCCTGCGCATCGAGGAGCTGCTCGGCGGCTCGGCGGTCTACGCCGGGCGCGGGGCCTTCAACGGGCAGTAGGCCCTAACCATCGCGCGGGGGGGCGAACACCTGCTCCCCGGTGCGCAGGAAGCGCAGCCGGCGCCGGAGCGCGCGCTCGATCGCCGAGGGGTCGGCCTCCAGGGCCTGGCTCTCAGCGACCAGCGCGTCCCGCTCGGCCTGGGCCGCGGCGACCTCCGCGCGCAGGGCGTCCACGCGCTCGCCCAGGGCCTCCGTCCGCCGCACCTGGGGCCAGAGCATGCACAGGGCGTAGGCCGCGGTGGCCACCCCCACCACCCCGATCCAGGTCCAGCTCCGGGCCTCGACGGGGTCGCGGGAGGCGACCCCGCTCCCCGGGTCCGACTCGCTCATGGGCGCTTCCGCCCCCGGGGCCAGCGCCCCCAGCGGCGGACCCCCCGGTGCTCGGGCTCGGTTTCGGGGGTCCGGGCGACCCGACCCCGCCGGGCCAGACTCGCGCTGGCCCCCCGCAGGGCCGACCTGGGTATCCGCAGCGTCACGCGCACGCCTCCTGCCCCCTCTTCGGCTCCTGGGAGGGTCCCGCTTGAGCCCCAAAACCTGCGGGGGATTGGGTCTAGAGGGTTGATCGGACGTGCACCGGGGACTAGGATTGGCGGCCGCGCCGCGGGGTAGCGGCGTAACGGTGTGAACGTACGCAGACCCCCCGACCCAGCCGCAGGAGCTGCCGGTTGACGACCTCCCAAGGACCCGACGCGCTTCGTCGCCTCGCCGAGCAGAGCCGCAGCCTGCTGGGTGAGCTCGACCACGCACGCCCCGAGCTGCTCTCGGTGGCGGAGCTGAACCGCACCCTGCGTCAGGTCCTCGCCAACCAGGCCGCGCTGCTCGACGCCCTGTCCGAGGGGGTCCGTCCCCAGATCAAGGTCCTGCGCGCCAAGGCGAGCGAGCCGGCCGAGCTGAACGCGGCCGAGCTCGAAGACCTCGAGCGCACCGCGGAGCCGGCGCCCAAGGCCGCGAGCAACGGGGTCGCCGTCGAGGCCAAGCCGGTCGAGGCCGAGCCCAAGGCCTCCGAGCCCGAGCCCGCGGCCCACGCGTGTGGCTCCCCCGACGGCGGTGTGGCCGCGCTCCTGGCGGAGACCAAGCGGATCCCCATGCACCTCTGCCGGGGCTTCGTCTGCGACTTCGACAACCGCGATCGCGACTACGACAAAGGGCTGGAGAAGCTGAACCGCTGGATCTCGGCGGGCTCCTCCGGTACCCCCTTCCAGTGGCGTGGCGATCACGCCTACTTGAACCTCAAGGGCGCGGGCGCGCACAGCGCGCGCACCTACGAGGAACAGATCATGGCCCGGATGGGCTTCAGTCGCCGGCTCGGCCGCTTGGACGTTCCCGGCCTCGAGGGCGACGTGGTCGTCTATGAACGACCGAGCTGATTGAGCGGATTGCAATGGTAAGGACACAGGACCTGGTGCCCAAAGAGAAGCTCACGCGGGAGAAGATCTGCCAGTTCATCTGGGATCGATACATCGAGAACACCCGCCCGAAGTTCGAGATCAACGAAGAAGAGGCGCTCCAGTTCTTCGAGGACTACTACAGCAAGCACCCGCTGAACACCGACGACGAGTGTTTCTACTACGGTGTTCTGCTCTACGAGCGCGCCTTCGCCGACGATCACAACCGCGCCCGCTACCTGGTCAAGGCCCAGGAGGTGTTCTCGGTCTATCGCAGCGTCAGCGGCGACACCGAGTGGGACGCGATCGAGGATCGCTACGCGGACGTCTGCGACATCATCGAGAGCGAGAACCTGCGCGAGAGCGTCAAGACCGCGGCGGACCTCGCGCCGGAGATCGAGGGCATGGTCCTGATCCCCGCGGGGCCGTTCAAGTTCGGCTCCGAGCTGGTCGAGACCGTGCTCGAGCCGTTCTATATCGACATCTACCCGGTCACCAACGAGCAGTACCGCGTGTTCCTGGAGGACACCGGCTACCGCAACCCGGGGATCTGGCGCAAGCGCCCGGCCCTCGCTGAGGACGGGCTCCCGGTCGTGGGCGTGTCCTGGATGGACGCGCTGCAGTACTGCAAGTGGGCCAAGAAGAGCCTGCCGACCGTCGAGCAGTGGGAGAAGGCCGCGCGCGGCACCCAGGGCTATACCTACCCCTGGGGCGAGGAGACGCCGACCCCCGCGCTCGCGAACTTCAACCAGTTCGACGGCAGCGAGCCCAAGCTGCGTCCGCTGAAGGAGTTCAGCGGCGTCTCCCCCTACGGCCTGCACAACATGGCCGGCTCGGTGTGGGAGTGGACCAACTCCGGGCACCCCGAGCTCGAGGGCACCCAGTGGGTCAAGGGCGGGAGCTGGATCGATCCGCCGCACCCCGAGTTCCTCTCCACCTACGTCGCCAACTGGGCGAGCAAGAAGGAGAAGAACGACCTGATCGGGTTCCGCTGCACGAAGCGGCTCGAGGTCCAGTAGCCGCACACGCGTGCTGCCCTCGCCGATCGTGATCGACGGCCCCGCCGGGGCTGGCAAGAGCACCGTCGCCCGACGGCTCGCTGAGCGCCTGGGGGGCACCTACCTCGACACCGGCGCCATGTACCGCGCCTTCACCCTGCGCGCGCTGCGGCTGCAGGTGGACCTCGAGGACCCCGCGGCCCTGGCCCGGGTCGTGGACCAGGGCAGCCTCGAGCTGCACGCGGACGAGGCCGGGCTGCGGGTGCGCCTCGACGGCGAGGACGTGACCCAGGCGATCCGGACGCCCGAGGTCACACGCTCCATCCACCACCTGGCGAGCTGCGGTCCCGTGCGCGAGCGCCTGGTCGCCGAGCAGCGGCGCCTCGCGGAGCGCCTGCCGCGCCCCGTGGTGGCCGAGGGCCGCGACCTGGGGTCGGTGGTGTTCCCCGGGGCCCGGGTGAAGGTCTACCTGGACGCCTCGGTGGAGGTCCGCGCCCGACGGCGGCTGGCAGACCTCGGGGACGCGGCGCCGCCCTTGGCCGAGCTCGAGCGGGAGATCGCGCTGCGCGACGAGCGCGACAGCACCCGCGAGGTGGCGCCGCTGGTCCGGGTCCCCGACGCCGTGCGAG
>JAWKSZ010000038.1:0-74912 GCA_041402045.1 Planctomycetota bacterium
ACGCCGCCGATCCGGCCGAAGAAGGTCTCGCCCGCGACCGCGCCCAGGATCTTGTTGCCCACGGCCTCGGCGCCCTCGGCGTCGGTCTGCGGGAGCAGGGCGACGTACTTACCGCCGCCGTAGCGCGCGACGACGTCGATCCCGCGGGTGCGGTCCTTGAGCAGCTCCGCGACGCGCACGATCACCGTGTCGGCTTCGACGTAGCCCCGCTCGGCGTTGATCCGGCGCAGGTGGTCGATGTCCACGATAATCAGGGCCAGCGGGCTCCCGCTCTTGCGCGCGAGCTTGACCTCGTCCCGCAGGCGCTTCTGGAAGTGGTTGCGGGTGTAGATCCCGGTCGCGGGGTCGCACACCGCGAGCTGATACATGCTCGCGTTGAGGATCGCGGTGGTGGCGTTGTTGGCCAGCGCCTGGAACAGCTCGAGGTCCGCCGCCGAGAAGCTCTTGGTGATCGAGCGGCTGTCGACGTAGAGCACGCCCAGGATCTTGCGCGTGGTCAGCGTCTCGACCGAGCGCTTCCCGCCCACGTGCTCGTCACGCAGGGTGACCTTGAGCGGGACGCACATGACCGAGAGGATCTTGAGGTCGATGATCGAGCTGAGCTCGCTGAACTTCTTGTCGTGTTCGACGTTGGCGATGCAGATCGGCTGCTCGGTGCGCACGACGTCGGCGATCACGCTCTCGGAGACCTCCCGCTCCTCCTTGGGGAGAGTCGAGAAGTCCATGTCCTTGGCCAGCTTGACGTTCAGCTCGTCCGAGTCGTCCTCGTAGAGCAGCAGCAGCCCCCGATCCGCCTCGGTGATCCGGATCGTCATCTCGAGGATGATCTCGAGGATCTCCTCGAAGCTGTAGATCGGCGAATTGAAGAGCGTGGAGATCTCGTAGAGGACCCGCCAGCGGTCCTCCTGGTCGATCGAGGTCCCGCGGTTCTTGGCGCTGAGACGCTCTTTCGTCTCATCCAGGCCTTCGAAGAAGTCGTCTGACATTTCTCCGCTCCCCTCCTGAAGAACACCATACCCCACGTCTCTGACGTGGACCAGGAACGGCTCAGGGATCGGCCCACAGCGGCTCACATTCGTCCAGGGTTGGGTTTCTCAGCGTCTCTGGCTTCACGTAGGTTTCACCCTGGGCCCCGATCCCCCTCATCTCAGGTCCAGGGACGCATGGACTTCCCCAGACTCGGCGATCTGGGACGACCCCGGGGGTGAGACCCATGGCGGCGCCACGCCTCTCGGGCCACGTGGGTTTCAGGGTCTACGAATCGTCTCCGGGGACGGGACCTTCTCCGCCAAGGGCCCCTGCCAGCTCCTACTCGGGCTAGACTTCGGCGCGGGAGGAGGTTGCGTGAACCTGCCGGAGTCGGTCGAGGGCGTCGTCCACGTCGAGGTGCTGAGGGGCTCCGAGGCTGCGTCCGCGCCCCCGGACCTCCTGGTCGAGGTGCCCCACGGCGCGGATCGGCGCGCCCACTACGACGCCCTCGCCCAGCGCCTGCAGGGCGACCTGCCGGCGGACCTCCACGAGTTCTTCTCCATGAACACGGACGTCGCGGCGTGGGCCTACGGGCAGGAGACGGCGCGCCGGATCGTGGAGGCGGACCCGCGCCGCGCGGTGCTGCTGCTGCGGTGCTTGCTGCCGCGCACGTTCGTCGACACCAACCGCGACGCGGCGTCGGCGGGGGGCGACCTGACCCAAGGCGGCATGACCGCCGGGATCCCCGTCTACGTGCGCGAACCCGCAGATCGCGCGCTGCTGCTCGAGCTGCACCAGGCTTACGTCGCGGTCGCCGAGCGCGCTTACGAGGCGGTCTGCGGGCGCGGCGGCCTGGCCCTCGTGCCCCACACCTACGGGCCCCAGAGCGTGGGGATCGAACGGGTGGACGAGCGGATCGTCGAGAACCTGCGCGCGGCGCTCGCCCCCGGTGAGGCGGAGCGCTGGCCCCTGCGGCCCGAGGTCGACCTCCTCACCCGGGACGGCGAGGGGACCTCCTTCGCGCCCGAGGGGATCGAGGCCGCGCTGAGCGCCCGCTTCGCGCAGGCCGGGTTCGACGTGCGCTCGAACGACACCTACCACTTGCACCCCGCGACCCTCGGCCACCGCTGGTCGGTGACCTACCCGGGGCAGGTGCT
The DNA here is from genome assembly GCA_041402045.1 of Planctomycetota bacterium. Classification (GTDB taxonomy): domain Bacteria; phylum Planctomycetota; class J058; order J058; family J058; genus JAGQRJ01. Next base: position 2,127 of record JAWKSZ010000038.1, read on the forward strand.
GAGCCTGGAGGTCCGTCGGGACCTGCTGGTGGAGGCCTGGCGCTGGAGCGAGGAGATGCTCCCCGTGCCGGCGAAGGTCGCGCGGGTCGCCGACGTCCTCGCCCAGCCCCTGCTCGAGCGGCTCCCGCCCCGCTGAGCCGGGAGACAAAGGACGGGTAAAGGCAGGGCGAACCTGCCGGGTCCTCGCGTGCGCTCGATTCCTCGCTAAACGGACGCGCGCGATCCTGAGCGGTCAGCACGGAGACCACGCGCTGACCCCCCACCGAATCGCGCCTTCCGCTTAGCTGCTGGCAGCTCTGCCTATGCGTTAGCGTTCGGGAGACACCAAGCGAAGCCTCTACCAGGAACCAGAGTCACGATCCTGAGCGGGCGAGCGAGCGCCAGATCGTTGACGACATGGGAGCCCCCCTCGCCCGCTCAGAATCGTGAACTCTGGTTAGAATCCGCGCCCGAGGACGGTCGCTCGTGAAGAACATGCCAGTGCTGATCCTGGCCGGGGGCAAAGGCTCCCGTCTGGGTCCCTTGACCGCGCACCGCGCGAAGCCGGGCGTCCCGTTCGCCGGGCGCTACCGGATCATCGACTTCGTGTTGAGCAACTTCCTCAACTCGGGGTACCGCCAGATCTACGTGCTGACGCAGTACATGGCCCACAGCCTGATCCGGCACATGACCCGCAACTGGTCGGCCGCGTCGGGGATGTACCTCGAGGTCGCGCCGGCTCAAATGCGCAAGGGCAGCTTCTGGTATCGGGGCACCGCCGACGCGATCCACCAGAACCTGAACCTGCTCACCGAGTCGGAGGAGCCGGACGTCAGCGGTGTTCGGCGGCGACCACATCTACAAGTTCGACGTCTCGCAGATGCACGACTACCACCGCGAGCACGAGGCGGACCTGACGGTGGCGGCGTTCCCGGTCGCGCGCGAAGAGGCCACCCGCTTCGGCGTGATCCAGGTCGACGAGCAGTGGCGGATCGTAGGCTTCCAGGAGAAGCCGGCGGACCCCACCCTGATCCCCGGCCAGCCCGACGTGTGCCTGGTCAGCATGGGCAACTACATCTTCCGCAAGCCGGTGCTCGAGCGAGAGGCGAACTGGGTCGTCGAGGCCGACGGGACCAGCTACGACTTCGGGCGCGACGTCGTCCCGCACCTCGTCGAGCAGGGCGCGGCGGTCTACGCCTACGACTTCGGCCAGAACCGGATCCCGGGCGAGCCCGAGGAGGCCAAGCCCTACTGGCGCGACGTGGGCACCATCGACTCCTACTTCCAAGCCAACATGGACATCCGCAGCCGGCTCCCGCGCTGAACCTCTACAACCACCAGTGGCGGATCCGCACCGCCCAGCGCCACTACCCGCCGGCGCGCTTCGTGCGCCACGGCACCCCGGGCACGCCGAGGTCGTCGACAGCCTGATCTGCGAGGGCTCGATCGTGTCCAGCGCCGTGCTGCGCCGGGTGCTCCTGGGCTACGACTGCTTCGTGCACGCCGAGAGCGTGACCCAGGACGCGCTCCTGCTCTCGGGCTGCAACGTCGGGGCCGGAGCCCTCGTCAGCAACCTGGTCTGCGACAAGAACTGCAGCATCGCGCCGGACGCGGTGATCGGCCAGGACGAGGCCGCCGACCGCGAGCGCTTCCCGTTCATCACCGAGAGCGGGATCGTGGTGCTCCCCAAGGGCACTCGGGTGCCCGCGGAGGGCCCGATCGAGATCGCCCACGACATGGGGCAGGCCATGATGAACGACCCGGCGACCGCGGCGCGGCTGCAGGAGTTCGAGGGGCGGATCGTGTTCACCGAGGAGGACCGGCACAGCCACGTGTCCTCGGGTCCCCGCTACCGCCGCTACGGACCGGGCGCGCGCTCGTGAGGGTCGCCTTCGTCTCCGCGGAGGCCGCGCCCTGGGCCAAGACCGGCGGCCTCGGCGACGTGGTGGGCTCGCTCCCCGCCGCGCTCAAGCGGGTCGACCCCGAGCTCGAGGTGTGCGTGTTCCTCCCGCTCTACGAGCGGGTGTGGAAGGCCCTCGCGGACCGCGGCCTGCGGCTCGAGCCGACCGAGATCGAGTGCGCGGCCCGGCTCTACGGTCAGCCCGAGTTCGGCCGGGTGCAGCGCTACGTCGACGACGACGGCGTGATCTGGGCCTTCCTCGAGCACCACGGCTTCTACCACCGCCAGGGGCTCTACGGCGACAGCCACGGCGCCTACTTCGACAGCGCGGCGCGCTTCGCGTTCCTCTGTCGCGGGGCGCTGGACTGCGCGCCCAAGGTCCTGGGCGGGAAGCCCGACGTGTTCCACTGCCACGACTGGCACACGGGCCCCTTGCCCATGTATCTGAAGTCGCGGTATCAGCCGGCCTACCCGCGCGCGGCGTCGGTGCTCACGATCCACAACCTGGGGTATCAGGGCGTCTACACCAAGGAGCTGCTCCCCGGGATCGGCCTGCCCTGGAGCCTCTACACCCCGGATCGGGCGGAGTACTACGAGCACGTGAACCTGCTCAAGGGCGGGATCGCCTGCGCCGACGCCACGACCACGGTCAGCCCGACCTACGCCCGGGAGATGCTCACCTCCGAGGGCGGGATCGGCCTCGACGAGTTCCTGCGCCACCACGCGCGGCACTACCACGGGATCCTGAACGGCCTGGGCCCGGAGCAGCGCTCGCCTCACGCGGACCCCGCGCTGCCGGCGGCCTACGACGTCGACGACCTCGGCGGAAAATACGAGTGCCGCAAGGCGCTGCTCAAGGAGGTCGGGCTCAAGACGAACTACGGCGAGCCGGTGATCGGCGTGGTCTCACGCTTCGTGGGGCAGAAGGGGCTGGACCTGGTCGCGGACCTGGTCCCGGCGCTCCCCGCGATCGGGGCCAAGCTCGTGGTCCTGGGGAGCGGGAGCCGGGTCCTCGAGGACCGCTTCCGGCACCTGGCGCACGCCTACCCCAACCACCTCGCCCTGCGCACGGCCTTCGACCCCCCGCTCGCCCAGCGGATCTACGCGGGCTCGGACATGTTCCTGGTCCCGAGCCTGTTCGAGCCCTGCGGGCTGACCCAGATGCAGGCCATGGCCTACGGGTCGGTGCCGGTCGTGCGCGCCGTCGGCGGGCTCAAGGACACCGTCCTCGATCCGCGGCACCACGGCGAGTCCGCCACCGGCTTCGTGTTCTACGACTACCACCCGGACGCCTTGATCCAGGCGGTGGTCCGCGCGGTCGACATGTTCCGCAACCGCTTCAAGCATTGGCGGATCCTGCAGAAGAACGGCATGCGCCGCGACGCGACCTGGGAGACCAGCGCCCGCCGCTACCGCGGCCTCTACGACGCCGTCCTCCGCTAAAGGGAAGGGCACGATTCCGCGACGTCGCCTGCACGGTGGCAGAGGTTCACGAACTGAGTCGGTCGCGACGTCGCGAACTCCTGCCTTCCATGTACTGCTATCGCGCCCGGACTTGGACCCCGCGGCCGATGCGGCTCATGATCTCGAGCAGGGTGTCGTAGTTCGGGTGCCGCACCTGGACCCAGGCGTTCGCCTTGTAGCCGCCCTCCACGGGCTGGGTGGGGCTGCCCGGCGGCGGGAAGTGCGCCGCGATGATGAAGTCGCCGAGGTCGCGGAACATGGCGTCGCGACCCTCGTAGCCCACGATCCGGCCGTCGCGGTCCGGGCGGAGGGCGATCATGCCGCTCGCGAAGCGGCGGCTCGGACGACGGGCCGGGGGCAGGCCGCACACCGCGTGGGCCCACTCCTGATAGAGGTCCATGTCGTTGCCGGCGTTGTGCAGGTCCCAGGCCCCGACCCCGGGCGGCCGGCAGCCGATCTCCGAGAACATGAGGCCCTTGGGGGTGATGAACCACTCCATGTGGGTGGCGGCGGTGCCGATCTCCAGGGCCTCGATCACCTTGCGGCCCAGGACGCGGAGCTCCGTGTAGCCCTCCGCGTCGACGCGGTTGCTGGACGCGATCTGCGGCGAGATCCAGCGCGTGCGCATCGCGTGCAGCACGTTGGGGTAGTAGTGCGAGATGAACTCGTGGACCACCTTACCGTTGACCGTGATCGTGTCGTAGAAGCCCTCGTGGCCGCTGAGGAACTCCTCGACCGCGCAGTCGTGGGGGCGGGTGGCCAGACCCGAGTCGCGCATGGCGGCTTCGAAGTCGGCGTCGTCGTTGATCCTGTAGGTCCCCGCGGCGCCGGCGCCGTCGCGCGGCTTGAGCACGATCGGGTAGCCGACCTCGCGAATGAACTCCTTGACCTCGTCGGGGGTCGACGCCGAGCCGGAGCGGGCGCAGGGGATCCCCGCCTTGCGCAGGAAGTCCTTCATGATCGGCTTGTCGCGGCAGCGGAGGGTGGTCTCGACGCTGACCCCAGGGATCCCGCAGCGCTCGCGGGTCTCCGCCGCGACCATCATGTGGGCCTCGACGGTGGCCTCGAGGCGGTCGATCCAGCCGCGCTTCTGCAGGCGACGGGTCGCCTGCACCATCGAGCCCAGGTCGCAGACGGTGGGGACCTGCTCGTACCAGGTCAGCCACTCCTTCAGCTGGCCGTCCAGGGCGTGATACGGCCACTCCCCGATCGCGCTCACGGCGGCGCCGGCGTGCTTGAGGCAGCGGACGAAGTCGCGTTGGTTTACGGGAAACGCCGGCTCGACGAGGATGACGTGCACGACTCGCTCCTTGGCCCGAGGGGGTGGGTTCGAGGCGGCAAGCTTCGCAGATTTCTCCGCCAGAGCCAGCGCAAACGGGCCGGATCCGGGCTTCACCTCGGGTTCACTTTGCTCGCTGCTGGCGGTGGCCTAGGGCCCAGCGAGGCGCTAGTGTAGGCGCCCTTGAGCCAGGCCATGCGGACAGTCGCCTTCGTCATTCCCTACACCTTCGAGACCTCGGTGCGCTTCCTGCGCGCGGCGTTGAGCCTGACCGGGGTGCGCGTCGGTGTGATCAGCGCCGATCCCCTGGATCGGCTGGGCCCGGAGGTCGTGCGCCAGGTCGCCGGGCATTGGCGGGTGCAGAACCCCATGGACCCCAACGAGCTCGTGCAGGCCGTTCAGGGGCTCACCGCGCAGATGGGGTCCGTGGACCGGCTGGTCGGGGTGCTGGAGCAGCTGCAGGTGCCGCTGGCGAAGGCCCGCGAAGCCCTGGGGCTCCCGGGGCTCAGCGTCGAGGCGGCGATCAACTTCCGCGACAAGGCGCGCATGAAGGACCTGCTGCGGCAGGCGGGGGTCCCCTGCGCCCGGCACTGCCTCGCCACTCGCGCGAGCGAGGCCCGGGCCTTCCTCGAGCGCGTGGGCTTCCCCGTCGTGATCAAGCCTCAGGCGGGGGCGGGGGCGAAGAACACCTTCCGCCTCGACCACCAGGGCCAGGTCGCGGAGGCCCTCGCCGCGTTCCCGCCCCGGCCGGAGGCGCCGACCTTGCTCGAGGAGTTCGTCACCGGGCGGGAGCACTCCTTCGACTCGGTGTGCGTCGGCGGCGAGCTCGTGTGGGCCAGCGTCTCGCGCTACACGCCGTCCCCGCTCGAGGTGCTGCAGAACGACTGGATCCAATGGACCGTCCTGCTCCCTCGAGACGTCGGCGGCGCCGAGTTCGATCCGATCCGCGCGGCGGGGCGTCAGGCGCTGCGCGCCCTGGGCATGACGACGGGGCTCAGCCACATGGAGTGGTTCCAGCGCAAGGACGGGAGCGCGGCGGTCTCCGAGGTCGCGGCGCGCCCTCCCGGGGCGCAGATCACGACCCTCATGAGCTACGCCTACGACGCCGACCTGTATCGCGCCTGGGCCAAGCTCATGATCGGTGACCGCTTCGACCCCCCGGAGCGCAAGTTCGCCACCGGGGCCGCCTACCTGCGCAGCCAGGGGCGAGGCGATCGCGTCACCGCGGTCAAGGGCCTCGAGCGCGCGCAGCGAGCCGTCGGCGACCTCGTCGTCGAGGTTAAACTCCCGCGCATGGGTCAAGCTCGTTCGAGCAGCTACGAGGGCGAGGGATACGCGATCGTGCGGCATCCGCGGACCGACGTGGTCGAAGAGGCCCTGAAGACCATCGTGACCCAGGTGCGGGTCGAGGCGAGTTAGTGGCTCCACGCGTCCTGTTCTTGAGTCCGTCCTTCCCGAGCGAGATGACCTACTTCACCGAGGGCCTCGCCGCGGTGGGGGCCAAGGTCGTGGGGGTCGGCGAGCATCCCAAGGAGGCCCTGCCCGAGCGCTGCCGGCGCGCGCTGAGCAACTACGTGCAGATCTCCTCGCTGTTCGACGAGGACCGCGCGGTCAAGGAGATCGTCGCCGAGGTCCGCGCCGCCGGGGTGAGCTTCGACCGCGTGGAGACGCTGTGGGAGCCCACCGTGATCCTCGCGGCCAAGGTCCGGGAGGCCCTCGGGGTCCCCGGGCTCTCGGTCGCGCAGGCGCTGCCCTTCCGCGACAAGGAGCTCATGAAGCGCAAGCTCGACGCGGCGGGGATCCGCACGCCTCGACACTGCGCCTGCTCCGACGAGGCCTCGATCCGGGCGGCCGCGGAGCGGATCGGCTACCCGCTCATGATCAAGCCGATCGCGGGGGCCGGCTCCGCCGACACGCACCGGGTCAACGACCCCCAGGACCTCGAGCGCGTGCTCAAGCTCGTGCGGCGGATCCCGACCGTCAGCGTCGAGGAGTTCGTCGAGGGCCGCGAGTTCACCTTCGACGCGATCTGCGCGGGCGGGCGCCCGCTGTTCTACAACATCGCCTGGTATCGCCCGCGTCCGCTCGTGGCCCGCACGGTGGAGTGGATCAGCCCCCAGGTCGTCGCGCTCAGGAACCCCGACGCCGCCGAGCTCCAGGGCGGGCGGGAGATGGGCTTCAAGGTGCTCCAGGCCTTGGAGTTCGAGGCGGGGTTCACCCACATGGAGTGGTACCTCAAGGACGACGGCGAGGTCGTGTTCGGGGAGATCGGGGCCCGGGTCGGCGGCGCGCGGCTCATCGACGAGATGAACTTCTCGAACGACGCCGACCTCTACCGCGGCTGGGCCGAGGCGGTGTGCTACGGCCGGCTGAGCGAGCCCATTCAGCGCCGCTACAACGTGGCGATCGTGTTCAAGCGGGCGCAAGGCGAGGGCCGGATCCAGCGGATCGCCGGCCTCGGCGCCTACATGGCGCGCTACGGGCAACACGTGGCGTGCATCGACCTGCTCCCCGTCGGCGCGCCTCGGCGCAACTGGCTGCAGACCTTGCTGTCCGACGGCTACATCATCGTCCGCCACCCCGATCTGCAGTCCTGCCTGAACCTGGCAGATCGCTTCGGCACCGACGTCCAGATCTACGCGTCCTGACATGCCCCACGTAACGCTCCTCGGACCTCAACGACTTCGCCCGATCGTCAAGCGCGTGCTGGACGACCAGGACCTCGACGGTCCACTGGCCGTGGTGACCGGCGGCTGGGAAGAGCGGGAGGACGAGGTCGACGACCTGCGCGACCACTGCCAGCGCGAGACCCTGAACCTGGGGCTCTACAAGCGCATGGAGGACGTGCTCCTCAAGGACCGGGCCTTGTCCCAGGCCCTGGTCGACCGCAACGACCGGCTGCGGGTCGCCCAGACCTTCTACCGGCGCCGGCTGGGGCCGCTCCTGGACTCGGTGCGCCGGCTGCACCACCTCAAGGTCTCGCGCATGGAGCTGCTCCCGGCGGAGCGCGCCCACGCGATCCTGTCCGTCGCCGAGCTCGACGCGCACTACATGACCCAGATCCGCGGGATCCACGCGGCCTTCGACGAGCTGTGGAACCCCACCGAGCGCCCGGCCGTCGTCGACGCGCGGGGTGAGATCGCCGAGCTGGTCAAGCAGAGCTCGGCGCTGCTCATCGCCGGGGGGCACGTGGGGGTGCTCCTGGATCAGCTCACCCTGTTCGAGCTCGGGACCCTGGTCGGCGAGACGCCCGTCGTCGCCTGGTCGGCGGGGGCCATGGTCCTGACCGAGCGGATCCTGCTGTTCCACGACAGCCCGCCCCAGGGGCCGGGCGACCCCGAGGTCTACGACGACGGCCTGGGGCTCGCGCCGCAGGTCGTGGCGCTGCCCCACGCCCGGACCCGGCTCAAGCTCGACGACCGCGCCCGGGTCCAGATCCTCAGCGGGCGCTTCGCCCCGGCGTCGTGCGTCGCGCTGGACGAGGGCTGCGGCGTGCACTGGAACGGCCAGGCCTGGTCCGCCATTGGGCCCGCGCGCCGGCTCACGCCGCAGGGGAAGCTCGCAGGGCTGGTGGCGCCATGAAGGGCTCTCCCGCGATCCGCGAGCTGCTGCAGGACGGGACCCCCACCCCCGCCGCGGTCGAGGCGTTCATCGAGGAGCACCGGCCGTTCCCCCTGCGAGAGGGGGACCGCGCCACCTTCGTGTTCCGCGGCAACGCCGACGGCGTCCGCTGGCAGCACTGGATCTTCGGCCTGGCCAGCTCCCAGAGCTTCCACCGGGTCCAGGGCACGGACCTGTGGTACCTCACCGTCGACCTGCGGCCCGCCTCGCGGATCGAATACAAGCTGGCCATCGACTACGGCGAGAACACGATCCTGATTCGGGATCCGCTGAACCCGCTCAAGGCCCGCGACCCCTACGGCGCCAACTCGGTGTGCACCACCCAGGGCTACGAGCGGCCGGACTGGACCTTCCCCCAGGCCGACACCCGCGAGGGTCGCCTGGAGGAGCTCGAGGTCTACAGCGAAGCCTTCGGTGAGCAGCGCTCGCTGCAGATCTACCTCCCGGCCCGCTTCCGCGACTCGCGGCGCTACCCGCTGTTGATCATGCACGACGGCAGCGACTACCTGCGCTACTCGGTGGCGAAGACCGTGCTCGACAACCTGATCCACCGGCTCGAGATCCCGCCCATGATCGTGGCGTTCTCGAACCCCGGGGACCGGCTGCGCGAATACGCCGCGGACCCGCGGCACGCGCGGCACATCGTCGAGGAGGTGCTCCCTGCGGTGTGCGCCGAGTATCCGATCGAGGATCGCCCCGCCTCGCGCTGCATCATGGGCGCGAGCTTCGGCGGGGTGGCCAGCCTCTCGACCGCGTGGCGCTACCCCGGGGTGTTCGGCAACCTGTTCCTGCAGTCCGGCTCCTTCGCGTTCACCGACATCGGCACCCACCACCGCGGCGCGGCCTTCGACCCCGTGGTGGACTTCATGAACGAGTTCCGCGAGAGCCCCGGGCGTCCCGCGGAGGCGATCTTCATGAGCTGCGGGGTCTACGAGTCACTGATCTACGAGAACCGCTCCCTGGTGCCCTTGCTGCAGAAGTGCGGGATCCAGGTGCGCTTCGTCGAGGCCCGGGACGGTCACAACTGGGAGAACTGGCGCGACCGGTTCCGCGAAGGACTCTCCTGGCTGTTCCCTGGACCGCTGTGGAAAGTCTACGAGTAAGGCAGGAATCCGCGTGAAAACGAAGTCTGCGTGGTATTCGCACCGCGTTCACCAGGACACCCAGCTCGTGCGCTGGGGGACCGTCGGTCGGCCGGTGCTGCTCTTCCCGACCGCGGGGGGCGACGCGGAGGAGATCGAGCGGATGCTCATGATCCGCGTGCTCGACCCGCTGATCTCCGCGGGGAAGATCAAGGTCTACTCCGTCGACAGCCTCGCCGCCCGGGTGTGGGGCGACACCGACTACGGCCACCGGCACTGCGCCTGGCTGCAGAACCAGTTCGACGCTTACATCTATCGGGAGGTCGTCCCCGCGATCCGCACGGACTGCAAGTCACCCGACATCGAGATCGTGGTGGCCGGCGCGTCCATCGGCGCCTTCAACGCCATGGCCTCGATCTGCCGACACCCCGACGTGTTCAAGCAGGCGATCTGCATGAGCGGGACCTACGACGTGGAGCGCTTCATCAAGGACGCCCACGGCAACCCGCTCCGCCCGAACCTGCCCGACTTCTACTTCTCGTCGCCGCTGCACTACCTGCCGCGGCTGAAGGACGGCCCGCAGCTCGACCTCCTGCGCAAGCGCTTCGTGCTCATGGCGCACGGCGGCGGGCGCTGGGAAGACCCGAAGCAAGACTGGCACATGGCGAGGCTCCTGGGGTCCAAGGGCGTGCCCAACCGCGTCGACCCCTGGGGCCCGGAATACGACCACGACTGGCCCACCTGGCGGACCCTCCTGCCCAAGTATCTGAGTGAAGTCGAATGAGCACCATCAAGAAGACCGTTGGCCTCCTCGTCGGTGACGAGCTCGATTGGCCCGACGCGATCGAGTCTCTGCTCGCGAAGCTCGGGAACCGCATCGAGTACCGCGGGAACACGTACGAGGTCGACATCCGCCGGCTGCGGATCGACCCCTTCTCCCTGCGCGACCCCAGCAAGTACGACGTGGTGATCGATCGCCTCGCCTACTGGCACTTCGCGCCCCGCGAGTGGCTCAAGAAGGCGGCGCTGGTCAACAGCACCTACCTGCTGAACAACCCGTTCACCTTCCAGAGCATGGAGAAGCACTCGGCCTACTGCGCCATGATCCGCCTCGGGCTGCACATCCCCGAGACGTTCCTGATCCCGCAGAAGAAGGCCCCTGAGGCCTACCAGGAGAAGTACGCCCGCACCGCCGAGCGCTACCACGACCTGTTCGACCTCCCGCGGATCGCCGAGCAGATCGGGTATCCCCTGTTCATGAAGCCCTTCGACGGCGGCGGCTGGCGCGGGGTGACCAAGATCAAGGACCCCGCGGGCCTGGTCCGGGCCTACGACGCCTCGCAGCAGACGCTGATGCACCTGCAGCAAGGTCTGGACGACTACGACGTGTTCACCCGCTCGTTGGCGATCGGGCCCCAGGTGGCGAGCCTGAAGTTCGCCCCCGAGAAGCCCCACCACGCGCGCTACCAGATCGAGCACGGCTTCCTCAGCGAGAAGGAAGGCCGCGAGGTCCGGATCATCACCAAGCTGATCAACGCGTTCTTCCGCTGGGACTTCAACTCCTGCGAGACGATCCACAAGGACGGGAAGGTGTGGCCGATCGACTTCGCCAACGCCTGCCCGGACGTGGCGATCACCAGCCTCCACTACTACTTCCCTGGGCCATGGAGTCCCTGCTGGCGTGGACCCTGTTCTGCGTGGTCACCGACCGCCCCATGAAGATCGGGATCGACCCGCAGCCCTACTTCGACGTCGCCGACTCGGAGCGGAGCTACGAGGAGAAGCTGGAGGCCTACGAGGTCCTGGCCGACAAGCACTTCGACCGCGTCGCGTTCGAGGAGTTCAAGGCCGAGCAGCTCTCGGAGCTCGGCCAGGCCACCTACGACTTCATGCGCTCGCCGGACCTCGAGCGGATCCTGGATCAGACCGTCGCCGACATCTTCCCGGCCCACGAGCACGGCGCGTTCAAGGCGCACTTCGGCGGCCTCCTGGGCCACTGGATCAACAACCACGCCAAGCACTACAAGGCCTAGGACGACGAGGGCCGCGATCGCCGAGCGATCGCGGCGCCGAGTCTCTTGGGTGGGCCAGAACGACGAGGGCCGCGATCGCTCAGCGATCGCGGCCCGGCGTGTCTTGGGTCGTAGGACGCGCGCTACTTCGGCTCGGCGAGCTTCCAGAGCGGACCGAGGTAGACGAAGCGGTCCTCGTGGAAGAAGAACACCTGCAGCCGCGTGCCCGCGCGGGGGTCGTCCTTGGCGTCCCTGGGATACAGGTGCGCGCAATAGAAGGTCTCGCCCGGCTTGAGGTGCGCGGCGACCGTGCGCAGGCCGGAGGCGAACTCACGGGCGGCGGTGGTCTCGGTCTCCATGCTCAGCAGGTCCTCGGTGGTCGCCGAGAACACGTCCACCTTGCGCAGCTCAGGGCTCAGCGCGAGGTGCTTCAGGGCCTGCTCGGGGCCCGAGCCGAAGGTCTCCTTGGAGCTGGCCTGGATCGCGCCCCCGAGGGCAGCGAAGCCCTCCTTGGTCAGCGCGGCCTCGACCGCCCCCTTCGAGGGGATCAGGCTCCGGAGCGCCTCGTTCGCCGTGTCTGCCTTCTCGGCGCGGACCGCGCTGAGCAGCTTCTTCAGCAACACCTCGAGCTGCTGGCTCCGCGCGTCCTGGGTCTGGGCGCGCTCCTCCTGGTCCGGCATGTCCTCCTGCGCGAACGCGCTGGGGAAGGAGCCGACCACCAACCCCGCTGCAACGATCAGAGCCCTCACACGATCCTCCCCGGTTCCGAGATCCCGACCTTCATGCCGGGGATCTTCTTGGCTTCGCTCACCGACCGCCTCACGAAGGCCGTGACGGCTTCCTCGTGGGCGGGGTCATAGATCAAGCTCAAGGTCCGCGTGCGCGCCTTCGAGAGGTCGACGGTCTTGGGCTTGGCCTTGTTCAGGAACTCCTCCGCGTCCTTGCCCGTCTGGAAGCGATCCTCGGGGCGCTTCTGACACGCGCGGTTCACGAACTCGCTCAGGTCGCGGGGGACCCGGGGGTTCACACTCGCGGGGTCGGGCACGGGCTCGCGGACGTGCTTGCGCAGGACCTCGTAGGGGTCCGGCGAGTCGAAGGGCAGGCGGCCGGTCAGCATCTCGAACGCCATGACCCCCAGCGAGTAGAGGTCCGCGCGACCGTCCATCTTCTTGCCGAGGGCCTGCTCGGGGCTCATGTACTCCGCGGTGCCGACGATGTCCTCGTCCTCCTCGGCGGCCTCGGCGCGGGTCTTGGCGATCCCGAAGTCCATGAGCTTGACGCGGCCGCTGGGCTCGATGATCACGTTGCTCGGCTTGATGTCGCGGTGCACGACGCCGCGGGTGTGGGCGCAGTCCAGCGCGGAGGAGAGCTGGGCCAGGATCGAGCGGGTCTGGTCGAAGGGCAGCACGCCCCGGGTGTCGACCATGCGCGAGAGCACGGTCCCCGAGACCTTCTCCATGATGATGAAGAAGGTCGCGTAGGCCTCCTCGCTGTCGATCACCTGCACGATGTTCTCGTGCTCGAGGCCGGCCACGATCTTGGCCTCGTTCTTGAACCGCGTGCAGAAGTCCACGTCGTAGACCAGCTCGTGGGAGAGCATCTTGATCGCGACGGTGGTGCGCAGCGTGGGGTGCAGCCCCTCGAACACGATCGCCATGCCCCCGCGGCCGAGCTCGCCGACGAGGCGGTACTTCCCGATCTGCTTGATCTGATCGCCCTGGAGCAGGCGGCGTCCGAGGATCTCCGTGAGGAAGGAGGCGACGCTCGGGTGCTCCGCCAGGAAGCGCTGGAGCGGCGCCCGCCGAATGACCAGGGCCTCGACGTCGCTCTCGGCGAACACGTCGGCGTTGCGCGGCTCCCCCGTGAGGAGGGCCATCTCCCCGAACATCTCCTTGGCGCCGAGCCGGGCGACGAACTTCTCGCGGCCGGTCTCCTCCTCGAGGATCGGGATCCGCACTTCGCCGCGACGAATCACGAACATGGCGTCGCCCGGGTCGCCCCGGCTGAGGATCCGGGTGCCCGCCTTGAAGTTGACCTGCTCGCATTGGGAGGACAACCAGCCGGCGTCACGCACCGACAGGGACCGGAAGGCCTGAATGGACTTCAGGAACGCGGTGTGCTGCGTCATGCTCTCCCTCCATGGTGGGCTGGGGAATTGTAGCGGAGGGCTTGGCGCGCCGATAGCCCGTCCGGCGGCCGGCTGAGGTGGGTTTGAACGGGCCTTGACGGGTCCTCGGGCAGGTCAGGGCGGGGCGTGCGAGGTGCGCACACTCGCGACCCGCTGCTTGTTTTGGGGGCAGCCGGTCACTAACCTCGGCGCATGTCGCGAGCCGAGTTGTTCACCCGCCTGCAGTCGACCGAGTTCGACCTCCTCGTGGTGGGCGGAGGGATCACCGGGGCGGGGATCGCCCGCGACGCGGCGCTGCGGGGGCTCCAGGTCGCGCTGATCGAGCGCGGCGACCTCGCGCGGGGGACGTCCTCCGCGAGCTCGAAGTTGATCCACGGCGGGCTGCGCTACCTCGAGCAGTACGAGTTCTTGCTGGTCCGGGAGTCGGTGCGCGAGCGCGCGCTGCTCAGCAAGAACGCCCCGCACCTGGCGCGTCCCCTCCCGTTCCTGTTCCCCGTCTACAAGGGGGGCGGGGTCAAGCCCTGGGAGATCCGGGCCGGAATGTGGCTCTACGACGTGCTGGCCCTGTTCAGCAACTTCCGCTCGCACAAGATCCTGAGCCGCGCACAGACGCGCCGGGTCGCGCCGCTCCTCGAGCAAGAGGGGCTGCAGAACTGCGCGCTCTACTACGACTGCCTCACCGACGACGCGCGCCTCACCGCCGAGACCGCGCTCGACGCCGCGACCCACGGCGCGGCGATCGCCACCTACTGCGAGGCGATCGAGTTCACGGTGGACAGCGCCGGGCGGACCACGGGGGTGTGGGTCCGGGATCGCCTGGACGAGGCGACGCTGACCGGGGAGGGCCGGGCCACCCCGCGCTTTCCGATCAAGGCCAAGGTCACCTGCGTGGCGGCCGGCCCCTGGACCGACGAGGTCCTCGCGGGCAAGGTCCAGCGCCCCCTCCTGCGCCCGACCAAGGGCTCCCACGTCGTGCTGGACCGCGAGCGCTTGCCCGTGGATCAGGCGGTCGTGATCAAGAGCTCGGTGGACGGGCGCGTGTTGTTCGCGATCCCCTGGGCCCAGCGCACGATCCTGGGGACCACCGACACCGACGCCCACGAGTCCCCCGACGTGGTGGAGGCGAGCCGCGAGGACGTGGACTACCTCCTGGCCTCGGCGAACAGCTACTTCCCCAGCCTCCACGCGACCCCCGCGGACGTGATCTCGACCTGGTCGGGGTTGCGGCCGCTCATGGCCGCGGGCGAGGGGCTCGACCCTTCGGAGGTCAGCCGCGAGCACGCGATCGTGAACGTCGACCCGGGGCTCCTCGCGATCGCGGGGGGCAAGCTGACCACCTATCGGCTGATGGCCGAGCAAGCGGTGGACAAGGCCCTGCGAAAGCTGGGGTTCAACCGCAAGCTCGACCCCTGCCGGACGACCGAGGTCCCGCTCCCGGGGGGAGCGGGCTTCGCCGTGCGGGATCTGCCGAGCCTGGCCAAGGCCCTCGCGAAGTCGCACGCCCTCGAGCCCGACGTAGCCCTGCACCTCGTGCACAGCTACGGGCGGCGGGCGCCGGAGGTGATCGCCTGCGGGCAGCACTACAACGTGCGGCCTGGGCGGATCGCGCCAGACTTGCCCTTCACCTACGACGAGGTGGCGTACGCCGCGGCGCACGAGGGCGCGGTGCGCCTCGTCGACGCCCTGCGTCGGCGCCTCAACGTGTTCCTCCAGGACCAGGATCAGGGCCTGGGCGTGTGCGAGGACGCGGCGCGGATCATGGGCGAGGTCCTCGGCTGGGACGCCTGGCGGGTCGACCTCGAGGTCGAGGACTACCGCCGCGCCGTCGAGGGCTCGCGCAGATACCGCCAGCCGGAGCCTCGGCTGGCCCGTCCCCTCGAGGCCCCCTCGACCTGACCGGTCAGACGTCGGCGAGGCGGCGGTAGTGGTGGCGGGCTCCCCCCGCGACCAGCGCGCAGAGCAGGAGGATCGCGCCGGGGGCCCGAACTCCGCCCACCAGGAGCAGCGCGCCGGGCAGGGCGAGGAGGCCCATGACGAGGGTGAACACCCCCGCGAGCGTCAGGGCGTGTTCGCGGGCGTGGGGGGCGCAGCGACCCCCGGCGAGGGGGCGGGCGGCGCAGCCCCGGGTCAGGCAGCCCTGGCTCGGAGCGGCGGGCCGGGGGCAGGCGAAGCAGCCGCCGTGCTGGTCCCAGCAGCTCGCGTGGTGCACGGCGCCGCACCGTCCACAGCCCCGCTCCAAGACGTCTCCCGAGAGCTCTTCCTGGCAGAACGGACAGCTACGCACGGCGCGAGTCTAACCTGACCAGTCGGTTGCTTCGGGCTCCGGGGGCGCTAGGCTGAAGGCGTGCGCGCGACCTTGCTCCTCCTGCTTCCGCTGCTCGGGTGCAGCGCTCAGCACTACCTGGTGTCGAGCGAGGCGGCGCCGCTCTACGACGGCGACGGGGCGGTCGTGGCGACCCTCTCGCGCTACGACTCGGGCAGGATCGAGGACGACAGCGGTCCCCGGCTCGAGGTCGAGAGTCGCGCCGGCGGCGGCTTCCTCGATCGCAGCGACGTGCGCGTGTTCCGCGCGCTGGAGCCCGCGTGGGACGGCGGCGCGGACGAGCGCGCGCAGCGGGCGACCGCGCTGCGCGCGCTGCGGGTCGAGCTCGAGGGGCGGGGGTGGAGCCCCGCCGCCCAGCAGGCCGTCGTGGAGGGGAAGATCACCCGCGGCATGACCCGCGAGCAGGTCGAGGTCGCCTGGGGCTGGCCCGAACGGATCGACCCCAGCCCGCAGGGCGAGGTGTGGATCTACGAGCGCCAGGGGACCTCGGTGCAGCGAGTCGACCCGCCCTACCTCTGGCCCTACGGCTACGGCTACGGCTTCGGCGTCGGCTGGCGCCGGGGCTATGCAGGCTTCTACGGCCCCTGGCGCCCCTGGCAGCGCATGCGGCTCGAGCTCCCGGTGCTCCGCGAGTTCAGCGTCGCCTTCGATCACGAGGGGGTCGTGACCCAGGTCACGCGCCGCACCCTGCTCGAAGACTGATCGGTGGGTCGGCGGGCTGACGCCGGGCCCCGTGCGGCTCGTCTCGCGGTGCGTCCCAGGGGGTGGGCAAGATCTGCCCAACGACCTCCGCGACCTCACGCACCCGCGCCTTAACCCCCGCGTCGAGGGGGGCCGCGGCGGAACGGCGTCTGCACAGGGACCTCGCGGAGGAACCCCATGCTCGAGCCCGCCGCGACCGCGAACCCCGCCTACACCTACTGCGACCTGCGCTGCGAGATCTGCCCCCTCGCGGGGGACTGCGACGTCGCCGCCGTGACCGGCGGGGACGGCCCGCTCCCGCCGACCCCGATCGCGTATGCCGAGCTGAGGGACCGACGCGCCGTCGAGATCGAGCGCCGCCTCGAGCGGCGCATGGCCGAGGCCTACCTGGCCCACGGCGAGCGCCCCGACCTCGCGCGCTATCAGGCCGCCCTGGATCGGGCGCTGTTCGACCCCCTGGCCGAGCGCGCCCGGGAGCTCGAGCGCGCGGCCGTCGACTGGCTGCGCCGCTGGCACACGCGCTGGAGCTGTCAGCTCCGCGCGCCCCTGCGCGAGGCGGGGCTGGTCGACGCCCTGGACGACGTCGGCCTCGACGCCGCCCTCGTCTCGGACAAGGTCGTGCGCGGCCTGTGGCTGAGCGGGGTCGGCGGTCACCCCGCCGAGGTCGAGCAGCCGCTGGCCCAGGTGCGGACCGCCCTCGTCGCCCTGGAGCGCCTGCAGACGGCCTGGAGCACCCTCGCCCACGCCCTGCCCCTGACCGAGGCCGAGCTCGAGCGCGACCGCTGCGCCCGCCTCGCGGCGGACCTGGCCGCGCGCTTCCCCCGCGCCACTACCTTTCGCCGCCCCGGGCTGGACGACGGCTCCCGCTAGCGCCCCTGGCGGAGGCGGGTGGAGTAGTGGGTGCCGAACACCTCGAGCTGCTCCATGCGGTCGATCACGGCCTCGACGTCGTAGGGCACGCGGCGCCAGAAGATCTCGTTCTTGCGGATCTCGATGCCCCGCGCGGGGGTCGCCGTCGCGCGGCTGGCCGACCGAGCCCACGTGGATCAGCGACTTCTCGCCCTTGCGGTAGTGGTAGTAGCCGTCGAGCTCGGAGGCCGAGCGCCAGGAGAGCGGCTCCTCGCAGATCACCCCGGGCACGTGGGTGTGCGCGTGGAAGCACACCTTCTCCACGTGGGTGAACGCCGCCCGCAGCTTGCGGCGGTTGCGGCGCACGTCGCTCGGGAACAGATACTCGCGGGAGCTGCGCGGTGAGCCGTGGAAGAAGCTGATCCCCGCGCTGCTGAACGAGTCGAGGGTGTTGTCGACGAAGGCCATGCGGCTCGCGCCCTCGGAGCCCTGCTGCAGCTCCTCGAGGGCCCACTCGATCAGCGCGGCGGTGGCCGGGATCAGGCCGTCGGTGCCCGAGAGCAAGGCCTGCTCGTGGTCGCCGCGGATCGTAATGAAGCAGTGGGTGCGCACCAGGTCCACGCACTCGACGGGGTCCGGACCGAAGCCGATCACGTTCCCCAGGCACACCACGCGCTCGATCTTGCGCCGGCGAATGTCTTCGAACACCGCGCGCAGCGCTTCCGCGTTGCCCTGGACGTCTCCGAGAATCGCGTAGTGCATACCCAACCGTTCGCGCGCAGCGGGAGCTACGCGCCCTCAGCCTAGTCGGCGCGAGCCGGCGTCGCCACGTACACGAAGTGGTAGGCCAGGTGGAAGGGAAACACGCGCTTCCACCACTTGCCCTTGTCCCAGCGGTGCACGCGGAGCACCTCGAGCCCGCCCTCCTCCAGCAGGTCGCGCCACTCGGCGCAGGTCGCGAAGCGGTCGATCGCCTGGTGGTGGTCGGGGCCGCGGCCGGTGCGCACCACCTTCCACAGGTCGCCCGAGTAGTAGGCGTTGGGGAGCATGACCGCGACCCGGCCCCCGGGCGCGAGCACCCGGGCCAGCTCGCGGACGCCGGCCAGGGGCTCGAGGAAGTGCTCGAGGTTCCCCAGGCACACCGCGTAGCGCCAGGCGTCGGCGGCGAAGGGCAGGCGCTCGCCCTGGGCGTGGATCAGGCGCGGGACCCCGCGCTCCCGCGCCCGGTGCAGCGCGGTGTCGGCGAGGTCGAGGCCCACCACGGGGTGCCCGCGCGCTGCCGCGTAGGCGGCGAAGGGGCCGGTGCCGCAGCCCACGTCCAGGAGCCAGGCCTCGGGGTCGGGGGCCAGCCAGCGCAGGACCTTGCCGTAGAGCGCGGCCCGCTCGCCGTACTCGGCCCGCGCGTAGATCGCGTTGTAGGCCGCGCGCAGCTGGGGCAAGGAGGAGACGGTCCGGCGCTCGTACACGGCCCCAGCTTACCTTTGAGCGCGAGCCTCTCCCAAGGCTCCCCCGCGCGGGGGACTCAGGCCAGGTCGCCGAGGGGCAGGACCTCGTGCTCGCCCTCCCACCACAGGTAGTAAGCGCGGTTCGTGTCCTCGCTCCCCGGCTCGCGGGCGGCGTAGTCCCGGGCCTTGGCCAGGAGCTCCTCGCGGGAGAGCCAGGCCAGGCAGTAGTGCAGGAGGTAGACGTGCTTGGCCTTCTTCATGGAGCGCACCACGGCCTTGGGGAAGCGCGGGTGCACGGGGCCCTCGTCCTCGAGGTAGCGGTGCTCGGGGAGGTTCTTGAACAGGCGGGGCACGGGGCAGGGGAAGTGCTTGCGCGACTTCACGAAGCGCGGCGGCGACTCCTCCACCAGCCACAGCATGGGCAGGCGCCAGAAGCGGGTCCAGCCCCGACACAGGCGGGGGAGCGCCGCGGCGAGGCGCGGGCCGACGCGCTCGTCCACGTCCAGGTGCAGGATCCACTCGCCCTGGGCCGCGGCGAAGCTCGCGTTCTTCTGCTTGGCGAAGTGTCCGTCCCAGGGCCGCTCGAGGTAGCGCACGCGCCGCTCGCCCCGGCACACCTCCGCGGTGTCGTCGTCGCTCCCGCCGTCGAGGACGACCACCTCCCGGGCGAAGGGCAGCACGTTCTCGAGCAGGCCCTCGAGCTGCCGCGCGCGGTTCCAGCAGGTCACGGTGACCGAGAGGTCGAGCGCGCTCACGCCTCGGGCTCCGGCGCGGGCGCCAGCCGCGGCGGCTTGAGCCGCCACCACAGCCGGCGCCAGGGGAAGCGCTCGCCGGCCCCCGCCGCGCGCAAGCGTCGGCGGAGCGCGCGGTCCTCCCCCGCGTAGCCGTGGGCCAGGCGCAGCGGGTCGCGCAGCTCGATCGCGTCGGGGTCGGCGGCGCCGACCTTGGTCCACGAGCGCAGGAGCCGGAGCAGGTTGCGCTCGCGCACCGGCCAGGGCGCGGCCTCGGGGCCGAGCGCGCAGCGGTCGAGGTCGATCACCAGCGCCCGGCCCTCGGCGTCGAACAGCACGTTCTTCACGTTGAGGTCCACGTGGTCGACCCCGGCCTCGTGCAGCGCGCGCACGGCGCGGCCGGCTTCGCGCAGGGCGCGTCGCCGCGCGGGGCCGCGCTCGGCGCGGAGCACCGCGAGCAGGTCCCGGGCGCCGGGGACCTCGCGGGTCACGACCGCGTGCTCGAAGCCCACCCCGCTCTTGCGCGTGACCGCGGCCAGGACCTCGAGCACCCGCGCGCCCCGCGCGGCGGCGCCGGCGGAGGTCAGGAGCTCGCGCCGGGCGCGCTCGCGGTCGAGGCTCGTGCGGCGCACGACCTTGCCCAGGGCGCCGCCGCGGGTCAGGGGGCGGACCAGGGCGCGGCCGTCCGGGAGCTCGACCGCCCCCAGCGCCGCGCGCCCGCGCTGGGCGGCGGGGCTGCGCGCGACCAGCGCCTGGGGGTCGTGGATTCCGGCGGCGAGCAAGGCCTCGCGCACCGCGTCCTGGATCACGAGGGTCGCGCCCTCGACCTCCAGCTCCACGTAGCCCGGGGGCAGCTCCACGTTCACTTCGCCCAGCGCAGCGGCACGCGCACCCGCTCCTCGCCGGGCACCGGGGTCTCGAGCACGAGGGTCGGGAGCTCGGCCCCCGCGGGGAGGGTCACCCGCACGCGGCGCTCTCGCGCCTCGCCCTCGAGCGCGACCTCCGCCCCGTCCACGGCGGGGTCCAGGCGGGCGCGGGTGACCTCGCCGCCGCGGGTGCGCAGGCTGGCCGGCGCCCCCGGCGTCACGACCAGCAGCGGAGGGTCGACCACGAGGGACGGGGCGACCTGCCCGAACAGGGTCACGTCGAGCACCGGCTGGGCCGGGTCCGGGAGGTGCACCCGCAGGCGCTTGGCGAACGCGCCCGGTGGCACGTCGTCCTTGACGTGCACCACGAGGTCGACCCGCGCGGGGTTGATCGGCTCGCGCTTGACCGTGAAGTAGGCCGCGTCGAACTCGAGGTCCAGGATCTCGAGGCCCTGGCCCCCGTCGCGGCGCTCGAGGGGCACGCGGCGGGTGGCGCCCCAGCCGCGGGCCATGCCCTCGAACTGGATCGTGGTCGGCGCGCCGATCCGCCCGCTGACCACCGCGATCACCGGGACCTCGACGGTGGGCTGCTCCGGGAGCCCGGTCTCGAGCACCAGGGGCGCGTCGAGCTCGCCCAGGGGGGCGTCGGGGGAGAGCACGATCTCGACCTCGACCCCGGCCTCGCCCTCGGGGGAGGTCCAGGGTCGGGTCGTGGCGCGGAGGTAGTCCGGGAGCCCCTCGGGGCGCAGGGCGAAGGCCAGCGCGCGCCCGCGGGCCTCGTCGACCCCGTGCACCCGCACGACCCGGGTCTCCGGCTCGGCGCCGCGGACCCACTCGCCGAAGAACGCCCCCGCCGGGCGCAGCTGGAACAGCGAGCGCACCTCGCCCCGCAGGTGCAGGATCGTGCAGCCCTGGCCGAGCTCGTTGGCGTGGGGGTCGTTGCTGTAGATCTTGACCGTGAGCTCCTGGGGCCCGAGGCGGCGGTGGGAGTCGAACACGAAGCGCAGGGTCGCCTCGCCGCCGGGGGCGATCGCCTCCCGGGGGAACTCGCTGAGGGTGCAGCCGCAGGAGGGCTCGACCTCCTTCAGCCGCAGCGGGGCGTCGCCGGTGTTCCGGACCCCGACCGCGAGCTCGACGGTCTGGCCCAGGATCACCTGGCCGAAGGCGACCTCGCGCTGGGCGAGGACCAGCCGCGGGCCCTGCTCCTGGGCGGCGGCGAGGCCCGCCCACAGGCCGAGGGCGCAAGCGACGATCGAGCTCCTCACGGTGACCTCCCGAGCCTGGGGGACGCGTGGGCGTCCTGCGGCTTCACCTTACCCCGGCCGCGACGGCGCGCACGAACGCGGTGAGCCGCGCGGGGTCGAGCCCGCCCTGAGGACGCAGGCCGGAGCACACGTCGACCCAGGCCGGGCGCACCGCGCGCACCGCGGCCTCGACGTTCTCCGGGCGCAGCCCCCCCGCGAGGAACACCGGCACGTCGACGGCCGCGCGGATCTCCGCGCTCAGCCCCCAGTCGTGGACCCGGCCGGTGCCGCCCAGGAGCGGGGTCTCCGCCTGGGGCGCGCCGCTGTCGAGGAGGATCCCGTCGGCGTGGGGCGCGAGCGCCCGGGCGCGGTCCAGCGCCTGCGGGCCGTCGACGAACACGACGTGCACCACCCGCAGCGGCGGCGGCAGCAGGCGGCGCAGGGCCACGACCTCGGCGGGGGGCAGGGGCCGGCACACCTGCACCGCGGGGACGCCGGCGGCGCGCACCTGCGCCGCGATCGCGGCGGCGCTGGGCCGGCTGGTGAGCAGGATCGGCGGGCAGCCCGGAGGCGTAACCCGGGCCAGGGCGCCGACGGCGGCGTCGTCGAGCACCCCCGGTCCGCTGGGCATGGGGCCTACGAGGCCCACCGCCCGAGCCCCCGCGGTGGCCGCCAGCGCGAGCTCCTCCGGCGTGGTCACGCAGCACACCTTGATCCAGCAGGCGCCCGGCGGCGGCGCGAGCTCGAGGGGGCTCAGCGCGGGATCCAGAGCAGGACCACGTCGCTCACGTCGACGTCGGCGCGCTCGAGGCCGACCTCGAAGGGCTCGATCGCCGCGGCCTTCTGGTCCCAGCGCGCGTCGATCGCGGCGGTCTCGGCGTAGAGCTCGTCCTCGAGGGCCTCGATCGCCTCGCGCTTGTCGAGGAGCGTGTCGCGGGCGCGCTCCACGCGGTCCTGGCTGCGGCCGGCCTGGGCGCGGGCGCGGCTGACCCCGCGCGCGCCGCGCAGCGCCCGGCGGGCGCGGCTGCTGGCGCTCGCGCGCCCGCCGAGGAACGCGCCCAGGACCGACTCCAGCCCGCCCACGAAGGCGTCCGAGGCCGCGGACTCGCTGGCCTCCTCGGCCCGGGACAGCGCGCGCTCGGCCTTGTCCACCGCGCGCTGGGCGGCGCGCAGCTTCTTCTCGATCCGCGCGCGCCGCGTCGCGGCCTCGCGGTCGGCCTCGTCGTCGGCGCGGGCGGCGCAGCGCGCCCTGAACGCCGCGGCGTCCTCGCCGGGGCGGCTGTAGAGCTTGAGCTCGGGGTTGCGCAGGAGCGCGAGGGCGCGGTTGCGCACCAGCCAGTCGCGCAGGCGCTTCTCCAGGTCCTTGAAGTAGCCCTTGGTGTGGAGCTTCGCCGCGGGGAGCGCGTAGCTCGCGCCGGGGGGCGGGGCGTCCAAGAGGTCGCGGGGGTCGTGGTCGACCACGTGCAGGGCGGCGGGATCGAAGGCCTCGCCCAGGGGGAAGCACACGCACTCCCACTCTTCGTCGTGGTCGAGGTCGGCCTGGGTCTCGTCGAACACGAGCTGGGCGCGCACCGCGAGCGCCGGCTCGAGCCGCGTCGCGTCGGCGCGCGCGCCGACGGCGTCGGCCCAGGGCGCGGCGGGGTCGAGGTAGGCGACCCGCACGCCCTCGGCGATCCGCGGGGCGACCGCGGTCGCGTCCTCGACGGGGGCGGGGGCCGCGGGCGCCGGCGCCGCGGGCGCCGGCGCGGCGGCCAGGGACCCGAGCTGCGCCCGGGTCAGCGGCCCCGCGAGGTAGGAGAGCGCCCAGCGGGTGGCGAAGGTGCGCGGCGCGCTCGCGCTGGGGTCGCGCAGGAGGAAGCTGCGCTTCTCGAGGCTCGCGAGCTGGGCGCGGAGCTCCCCCGGCGAGCTGCCCTCCTGGGCCAGGGCGTCCGCGACCCGCGCCTGGTCGCGCTCGGTCTGCAGCCGGCCCACGAACCAGGTCCCGGCGTTGCTCATGGCCTTGTAGTCGAGGTCGACCGGGTTCTGGGTCGCGAGCACGACCCCGACCCCGAACGCCCGCGCCTGCTTGAGCAGGGTCAACAGCGGGCGCTTGGCCGGGGGCATGGCCGTGGGCGGACAGAAGCCGTAGACCTCGTCCATGTAGACCAGCGCGCGCAGGTCCGCGCTCCCGGGCAGGGTCTGCATCCACGACGCCACCCGCCCGAGGAGCAGCGCGACCACGAACTGCCGCTCCTCGGCGCTGAGGTGCGCGAGGTAGACCACCGCCGCGCGGGGCTTGCCGTCCGGGGTCCAGAGCAGGCGCTGGGGGTCGAGGGGCTCGCCCTCGAGCCAGGCGGCGAAGGCGGGGTTCGCCACCAGCCCGTTCAGGCGCATGGCCAGGCCCAGGCGGTCCGGGGCCGGGTAGAACGCGTCGAGCTCGAACACCCCCAGCTTGCGCAGCGGCGGGCTCTGCACCTGCTGGATCAGGCGGGGGAGGTCCAGGTCCTCGCCCTTGCGCCAGGCGCGCTCGATCACGTTGGTCAGCAGAATGTGCTCGCGGCTGGTGAGCGGGTCGGCGTCGATCCCGATCAACCCCAGGAGCCCCGAGACCAGGCCCTGGATCTCCTCGAGCAGCGCCTCGGGGTCCGCCCCCGCGGGGGCCCCCAAGGACCCGAGCACGTTGAGCGGGGTCCCCGCCCGCGACCCCGGGGTGTAGATCCCGAACTCGACCCGCTCCCGCAGCGCGCGCACGTCCTCGGCGCCGAGGCCCCAGCCCGCGAGGCCCTCGCGCCAGCGCGCGCTGAGCGCGGCCCCGACCTCCGCCGGGCTCTGGCCGCTGCGGCTGGCCTCGACGGGGCCGACCCAGGGGGTGAACTCCTCGGGGGCCAGCTCGGGGAAGGTCAGGAGCAGGTTCCCCATGTCGCCCTTGGGGTCGAGCACGAGGACCGGGGTCCCGCTGCGCAGGACCTCCTCCAGGAGCACCACCCCCAGGCCGGTCTTGCCCGAGCCGGTCATGCCCACGATCACCCCGTGGGTGGTCAGCGCGGCGGTGGGGGTGCGGACCTCGTCGCCGCCGCCGTCGCGTCCAAGGAACAAGCTGCGCTGGGCCACGTCGCCTCCGGGGGCGCAGTGTAACGCGCGGGACCGAAGCGAAACCGAGGCGGGCAAGTCTTGCCCACCGACCTCCGCGACCTCACGCATGTCCACGCAAACGTGAGGCTTACGTCGGCGCTCGGTGTGCGCTCGAGGCCCCCAGAAGGAGGCCGACATGAGAGGCACGACACTGAGTGGGATCGCGTTGGTGGCGCTGTGCGCCGTGGCTCAGGGGCAGGACGGGGAGGCGGGGCGCGCGGCCTGCCTGCGCTTCCTGACCCAGGGGGAATACGCCCCGCGCCCGGAGCTGAAGACCCTGGACGGGCTCGAGGCCCACCCGGGATCCGGGCACCCGGCGCAGGGGGAGCTGGTCGAGCTGTGCGGGAACGGGTTCACGGTGGCCTACGACGCGCAGCAGGCGATCGTGAGCTACAACGCCTTCGACCGCGCGTTCCGCCTGCCCGACTCGTCGCTGTTCAACGAGCCTGAGCGCGCGCTGGCGGAGATCCGCAAGCGCACGCGCTTCAGCGACGCCGAGCTCGCGCGGCGGGCCAAGGCCTTCTTCCTCTCGCGGATCCCGGACCGGGAGCGGCGGCTGTTCAAGCGCACCGACAGCGCGCTGCTCAGCAACTTCAACCCGATCTGGTACGAGGTGAGCTACGTCGAGATCCCGACCGACGGCGCGCTCGCGGTCTACCCAAACACGATCACCGTCGGGCTCAACCCCGAGACCGGCGAGGTGGTCTTCTACCGGGCGACCCACGTGCGCGCGCGCTGGACCGAGGCCACCCCGGTGGACGCCGACGCGGCCTACGCGGCGGCGCGGGCGCTGGCGCCCGAGCTGACCTGGAAGGAGCCGCAGCGCCGCCTGGCGTTCGTCGAGGGCGAGGTCCGGCCGCGGTGGGTCGTCGCCGGCGACGACGGCAAGCAGATCGTGGTCGCCGACGTCGACGCCGTGGGCGGCGGCGCCAAGGTCGTGGCCGTGTTCCCCCTGGAGTAGCCCCGCGAGGTCCCTCGGGGAACGGAGGAGGGCGGGGCGTGCGCTACGCCCCGCCCTCCTCCTCCCCCGACCCGGAGCAGCGCGGACTCCGCGGCGGCCCGCACGGCGGCCGCCGGGATCGAGGGGTGCTCGCTCGCGCGCTGCAGGCACTTCGCCGCAGCGCTCGCCGAGCGCGTGCTCTTGCGCAGGAAGGTCGCCACGTCGCGGGCCCAGGGCGAGGCTTCGACCTGGGGCCAGGTCAGCCGCGCCAGCCGCCGCGGGTCGGCGCCGTGCC
This sequence comes from Planctomycetota bacterium, assembly GCA_041402045.1. Classification (GTDB taxonomy): domain Bacteria; phylum Planctomycetota; class J058; order J058; family J058; genus JAGQRJ01. The sequence goes on from JAWKSZ010000038.1 coordinate 28,098, forward strand.
GCTCCACGAACGCGACCACCCGCTCCAGCGGCGTGGGCGCTGCGCCGGGCCGCGCCCGCCGACGCCGCGGACCCGCGACCCGCTCCACGGCGGCCAGGGCCGCCACGAACCGCACCTCGCGGCCCCAGGCCGCCAGGCCGCGCGCCCAGCCCAGCAGGTCCGCGGGCGGCGCGATCCCGGTCGCGCGCTGGGCCGCGGGGTCGCCGGCCCAGGCGCGGAGCGCCAGGGCCTCGGCCCGCAGCTCGCCGGAGCGCACCCGCGCCGCCAGGTAGGCGGCGGCGGCGGCGGGGCAGTCGGGGCGGCGCTCGTAGGTTCGCAGCAGGCGGTCGGTCACGGAGGTCCTCCGGCCCCTCGACCCGCCGCGGCGCCCCGGCTGTTACTCCGCCGGGACGGCGAAGGCGAGGAGCACCCCGCGGATCGAGCCCACCACGTAGACGCTGCCGTCGCCGTTGAAGCCCGAGACCATGGGGAACTCCTGCACGTCCGCGGAGAGCACCTCGCGGCGCGCGGCGACGTCCCACACCCGCACGTGCCCGGCTCGGTCGACGCTCCCGATCCGCTCGCCCTCCGGGTCGACGGCGCAGGAGTAGAGCGCGTCGGGGCCCGCGGGCAGCTCCTGGAGCACCTGACCCTCGAGGTCGACCACGAGCTCGGCGCCCCGGCGATACGCGAACAGGGCCGCGCCGCCCTGGAGGAAGCGCAGCCCGTCGGGGGCCTTGTCCTCCGGGAGCATGAACCGGTGCAGCAGCGCGCCGTCGGCGCCGCGGTAGACCCGGACCTCGCTGCTCGCACGCTCGACGCAGGCCAGGAGGTCGGCCTCGGGCAGGTAGCTGAACGCCTCGAGGGTCTCGCCCTCCGCCAGCCCCAGGTCGCGCTCGCCCTGCAGGTGGCCCGCGTAGTCGTAGCCGCGCAGCGCGCGGGGCTCCGCGGTCAGGATCCCCCAGCGCGCGGCGTAGACCCGCGACGCGCCCTTGGACTCGAACTGCGCCGCCAGCTCGCGCTCGGCGGTCCACACCCGCACCTGGTCCCAGGCGTCGAGGCCGACCACGTGCTGGCGGTCCGGGCTCACGGCGACCGAGGTCAGGTTTCGCCGCGCCTCGCGCACCCCCCAGGCCTCGCGGCGGCTGCCGCTGGGGAGGTCCCACACGCGGTATTCCCCCAGCTCCCCCGCGCTCAGCAGGCGGCGCTCGTCGAGGGGCGTCAGGGTCCGGGTGCGACCCCCGCTGTAGCCCAGGAGGCTCCCGCTCCGCGCGTCGCGGGTCACCGCGTGCAAGAGGATCTGGGCCTCGTGGTCGTCTGGCCCGGGGGGCTGCTCCTCGAACAGGCGCAGCGCGCCCAGCGGGTAGCCGAGGCTCCAGTAGGCGCGCACCAGGGGCAGGAGCGGGACCTGCTCCCCGGCCCGGCGCGCCTCCTCCAGGAGGTCGATCCCGGCGCGCAGGCTGCCGCGGCGCAGGAAGCGCAGCCCCCGCGCCACCGGCGCGAGCACCGCAGGGTCGGAGACCGGGTCGAGGTGCTTGTCCCAGAGCAGGACGCCCTCGCGGCTGGCGCTGGCGACCCGCAGCGGGTCCAGGCTGAGGGCGATATCCGCCAGCGGCCCGCCGGGGGGCGAGAGGTAGGTCTCGCGCTGGGTGACGAGGGACCACAGGCAGGCGCGGCCGTCCTCGCCCACCGAGATCGCGCCGTCGCTCCCCAGGAACGACAGCGCGCGGATCGTGGCGCTGTGGGCCTCGAGGGAGCCCAGCCGCTCCCCCGAGGGCAGCGCGTAGCGCACGATCCCGCCGGTCTCGTCGCCGACCAGGAGCGAGGCGCCGTCGTCCTCGAGGGCCAGGGCGCTGACGCCGCGCGGGTGCGCGAAGGCGAAGCGCGCCGCGCCGTCGGGCCCCAGCCCGCGCAGCTCGCCCGCGGCGCTCCCGGCCACGAACAGCTCGGGGGTCACCGCCACCGCGCCGACCCGGGCGGCGAGCCCGGGCAGCGCGCTGCGCTCGACCTCCGACCCGCCGCGATCGCGGAGCAGCACGAGCTCTCCGCCCGCGCCGCCGACCAGCGCGCCGTCGGCGGTCCAGGCCACGGCGCTGATCTCGGCGAGCTCGCTGCGCCAGCTCGCGACGGGCAGCCCCTGGGAGTCGAGCAGGCGCCACTCGCGCAGCGCGCCGTCCGCGCCGCAGGTGCGCAGGCGCGGCGACCCCGAGGCGTCCGGGGCGAGGAAGCGCATGCCGAGGATCGCCCCGGCGTGCCCGCGCAGGGTCTCCAGCTCGCGCCCGCTGTCAGCGTCGAACAGGTGCACGCTCCCGGCCTCGGTGCCACCCGCGACCCAGGCGCCGGCGGGGTCGAGGGCCACCGCGCTCACCGGCGGGGGCGGCGGGGCGTCCGGGTCCTCGGTCGGCGGGGCGACCGAGAGGGTCTGCGCGCCGGCGGAGATCCGCGCGCCGCTGGGCTCCTCGTGGGCGAGCCCCAGGTCCCAGATCAGGGCCGCGGGCTCGCGCTCGCTGGGGTCGCGGGTCACGAGGAAGAAGCCGCGGGGGGTGAGGGTCATGGGGCCGCGCCCGGCGCCGTCCAGGAAGCGCACCGGCTCGCCCTCGTGGGTCCACACCCGCAGCTCCCCGTCCGCCGAGAGGCTCACGAAGTGCGCGCCGTCGTGGGTGAAGCGCAGGTCCTCGACGTTGGCGCGGTGGGCGGCGAGCTGCGGGCCGGGGCGCCAGGCGTTCTTGTCCGAGTGGAACTCCCACAGGGTGAGCAGGCCCGCGGTCGCGCTCACGAGCTGAGGCACGGGCACCAGGCGCAGGTCCGGCGGCTGCCACTCGGCGCAGGCCACCGCGTCGATCGCGCGCAGCCCGGTGACCTCGGGGGTGTAGGACCAATGGTTGGCGCCGCGCCAGAACGCCCACCAGTGCAGGCTCCCGTCCTGCGAACCCGTGAAGCCCGCGCCCCAGTCCGCGCATACGTCGGGCGCCGGCCCGCCCGGGTGCTCGAGCTGGAACAGCGGCTCCAGCCCCGGGAGGCTCCACACCCGCAGGAGCCCGTCGGCGCCGCTGGAGATCGCCTGCTCGCGGTGCTCGCCGCGGGTGATCTCGTAGGTCTCGAGCTGGAGCACGCCGCCGGGGTGGGCGTCGAGCACCTCCGCGTGCAGCTCGCCGCCGACGAAGCTGCGCAGGCTCCCGTCGGCGGAGGCCGCGAGCAGGGTCCGCCCCCGCGCGGCGAGGGCGCGGATCGCGCCGCCGGGCAGGGTCTGGCGCCCGAGCTCGGTGCCCCGCAGCAGGTCGAAGCTCAGGAGCTGGCCGTCTGCGCAGCCGACCCACACCGTCGCGTCGTCGGCGGCGGTGGCGGTGACCGGGCTCGGGGCCGGGAAGCGCATGAGCGGGCCTGGGGCGTAGCGCTCGGCCTCCCAGCGCCCGACCTGGGCCGGCAGCAGCGGGAGCCCGGTGCGCGCGCTCAAGGCCTCGGCGCGCTGGAAGGTCTCGCGCGCGCGCACGTAGCGCTCGCGGGTCATGAGCATGGTCCCCTGCGCCACGAGGGCGCCGGCGAGCTCCTGCTCGGCCAGGTGCTGCGCGTCGGCGGCGCGGGCGCGCTCGGTCTCCGCGCGCTGGGACTCGGCCCGGGCCTCGGCGGCGCTGGCCTCGGCGAGCTCCGCGTTGCGCACGGCCTCGTCCCGCGCGCCGCGCACGAGCACGAAGCCCACGGCGAGGCCGATCACGAGCACGAACAGGGCGGCCGCCAGGCCGACCCGCAGCGCGAGGGCCTGCCGCGCGGCGCGCGCGCGCTCCGCGCGCGCGGCCTGGATCCGCCCGGCCAGGGCCTGGGTCTCGGGGGCCGCGGGGAGCTGCGCGACCTGGGCTTCGGCCAGGCGCAGGTCCTCGTGGGCCAGGGCGGTCTCGGCGAAGGCGCGCCGCGCGGCGCCGATCCCCTCCTGCGCCCCGGGGTTGGCGTCCCAGAGCACGAGGGCGTGCTCGTAGCCGGCGATCGCCGCGGAGTAGTCCTGGTAGGCGGCGTCGGTGGTGGCCGCGGCGCGGGCGCGGTCGAGGCGCGCGCGGGCGGCGTCGGAGATCACCAGCGACTCGCGGTGCTTGAGGAACCCGCGCACGGCGTCGCGGAACTCGGCGACGTCGGGGTAGCGGTCCTCCGGCGCGCGGGCCAGGGCGCGGTGCGCGATCGCCCGCAGCTCGTCGGGGACGCCGGGCAGGGCCGGGGGGTGGCTGAGGAAGGCCTGGTAGATCACCGCCGGGAGCTTGGTGGCGTTGTGGGGCGGGCTGCCGGTGAGCAGCTCGACCAGGATCGCGCCCAGGAGGTAGACGTCGGTGCGCGGCGAGATCTTGGCCCCCTCGCCGGCGGCGAGCTCGGGGGGCATGTAAGCCGGGGTCCCGCAGGGGGCCTTGATCGCGCTCTTGTGCACGAGGGTCGAGTCGGGGGCGGGCTCCTCGCTCACGTCGACGGCGAGGCCCCAGTCCATGACCAGCACCTCGCCGAAGTCGCCGAGCATGACGTTCTCGGGCTTGAGGTCGCAGTGCACGAGGTGGCGGCTGTGGGCGAAGCCCACGGCGTTGCTCACCTGGAGCAGGACCTCGAGGTGGTCCTCCAGCTCGTAGCGCGCCGCGCGGGCCTCGGCCTCGGGGGTCTTGGGGTGCAGGAGCTCCTTCCACGAGCCGCCCTCGACCAGCTTCATGGCGAGGATCGTCTCGCCGTCGGAGGTCGCGCCGAGGTCGTAGACCGGGACGATGTTCGGGTGGTCGAGCTGCCCGGTGGCCCGGGCCTCGGAGACGAACTTGGGCTCGCCCTTGCCGCGCTCCTTGACGGTCTTGATCGCCACGTCGCGCTGCAGGCTGGCCTGTCGCGCGCGGTAGACCACGCCCATGCCGCCCTGCCCGATCACCTCGCGCAGCTCGTAGCCCGCCGAGCGCGCGAGCTCCTCGGGGGTGGCGCCGCTGCGCAGGAGGCTCACGTGGGCGCTGACCCCGCCGGGGGGCGGGGCGCTGCCGACCAGGGGCCCGCCGCTGTCCGAGTCGGTGGGCGGAGGGACGAAGAGCGTGCCCGCGCTGTCGAGGGGGGGCTTGTAGGTCCGGCCGGGCTCGCTCGAGTCGAGGGGCGCGGTCGGAATCGTGATCGCCCAGAGCTTTTCGAGGTCGGCCTGGTCCACGGGATCCCCCGGGCGCGACTCTACCCGATCGGGGAGGGCGCCGGGTCGCTAGCGCCGCGCGCGGAAGCGGCGGCTGGCCTCTTCCAGGTGCGCCAGCTCCTCGGGGGCGAGGTTGGCGCGGCCGACGCGGTGCAGCTTGGCCAGGATCGCGTCCAGGCGCGACTCGAAGGCGCGCCGCTCCTCGCGCTCGACCTGCTCGGGGTCGGGCCCGAAGTCGACCCCCTGCTTCCAGGCGTCGGGGGAGTCCTGCCAGGCCTCCTGGGGCTCGACGTCCTCCAGGATCTGCTGGGTCACCTGCTCGGGGCTCATGGTCTCGAGCATGTGGCAGAGCATTTGGAACTGGAGGATCAGGGCGTTCACGTCGCCCACGGTGGTCCCGCTGCGCTCGGCGATCCGTTCGCGGCGGCTGTAGCCGTCCTCGCCGTCGAGGAGGGTGGGGTTCAGCCGCTCCTGGAGGGTCATGGCGCGCAGGATGCGCTCGATCGGCTCGAGCTCCTGGAGGTCGAACTGGTTCGCGTCCAGCAGGTCTTGCAGACCGGGGACGCGCGCGAGCAGGTCCTCGGGGAGGCCCCGGCTGCGAATGTCCTCCAGGCGGCGCAGGAAGTCTTCGAAGTTGTAGTCGCTCGACATGCGGTCACCCGACGGTCCTGACGGTACCGTCTCCGTGCACACTAGCAACGCACATACCCGCTGTCCGCGACGGAAGTCTAATTCTGCCGTAGGGGCGGTGTGTCAAGATGGCAGCCGCGGCACCCCGGGTGGAGCAGTTCTGGACGCTGCCGTGCCCTGAGCCGCACGCAGGGAGAGAACCGCCAAGGACGCCAAGGACCGCCAAGGCTCCGCCCACGCGGCCCCCGCCTCCAGGGCCGGACCTGCGGGAGCGGCCAGGCATGTGGGGTCCCAGAAGAAGTCTAAACCCCGTAGGTGACCGACTCAGCGGAGCCTTGGCGATCCTTGGCGTCCTTGGCGTCCTTGGCGGGTGAACCGCAGGCCGGTGCGCGCTCGCGTCGGCGGAGCTTCCGCTATGCCGGTGCGCGAGGGCGGACGGAGGAAGAATTGAACCGCCAAGGCCGCCAAGGGCGCCAAGGCTCCGCCGAATGCATGCCGCGCCGGCGGGGCTATCGGCGCGCTCGCAGACGGCCCTCAGCGCGGGAGCTCCTCCAGGAGCGGGGTCAGGGTCTGCTGCAGCCCTTGGAGACCACGGATCAGGCCCTCCTGGTCGTGGGTCGCCGCCGCCTGCTCGAGGTGCAGGGTGGAGACCTTGCGCAGGGCGTCGATCCGCTCCTTGAGGGTCTCGCGCACCGCGCCGGGCTCTTGCTGGGCGCGGTCGCTGAACGCGTCGATCGCGAGGGTCAGGCCCTCCCGCAGCTGATCGACCTGGGCCACGAGGTCGTCGGGCCAGGGCTCGCGGGCAGCGAGCAGCTGCAGGCGATACGCGCCCCACTGCACCTGGTCCGGGCGGAACTCGCGCAGGCGGTCGAGGGCCGCCACCGCGGCGTCGGGGTCGCCGCGGTTGGCCTCGACCTTGGCCAGCCACGAGCACACCTCGGGGAGCACGTCGTGCCAGCCGTAGCCGGGGTAGAGCTGGAGGAAGCGCCGGGCCTCCTCGACCGCCAGGGCGTGGGCGCTGTCGTCGCGGTTGAGCAGCCGGGCCTTGGCCAGCCAGTAGCCGAACAGCGCGACCTCGGGGTTGTCGCGCTCGAGCTTGCGCGCGCGCTCGAGGAGCGAGGCCGCGGACTCGAGGTCGCCCTGGTAGCGGCGCAGGTCGGCCGCGCGGGCGAGCACGAAGGCGCGCCGCGAGTCGCGTACGCCCTCGGGCAGGCTCTGCTCCAGGGCGATCAGCTCGCGGTCCTTGCGCTGGAGGTAGTAGCCCTGGGCCAGGTTCTTGGCGAGCTGCTCCTTGTCGCGGGGGTGGGAGGCCAGGGTGTAGCCCTCGCGCAGGAGCTCCAGCTCGCGCTCGGGCTCGGGGAAGAACCACTCCTGGGCGACCTCGCCGTAGAGCTTGTAGAGGGTCAGGTCCCGCGGGCGGAGCTGGATCAGGGCCTCGAGCACCGGCAGGGTCTCGCCCTCGAGCTCGCGCCCCAGCTCGGGCATGGCGCGGAAGATCACGTCGAAGCGCGCGCCCGGCAGCTCGAACTGCGGGTCGAGGGCGTCCAGCGCCCGGGCCGCGGTGACCTCGCGCTGCACGAGCCGGGCCAGGCGCGAGCTGCGGCTCGAGCCCTGCCAGTCGCTGGCCTCGCGGTAGCGCTCGCGGGCGAGGGTGATCGCGCGCTGGCGCTCGGGGTGGTCCGGATCCTGGCGCACCGCCTCCTCGAAGTAGACCCGCGCGCCCTCCCAGTCCTCGCGGCGCAGGGCGTCTAGCCCCTGGCGGTAGCGCAGGCTGCCCAGCAGCGCGGCGTCGTCGACCTCGCCCACGAGGGACTCCGCGCGCTCGAGGTCCCCGCCCTCGAGGAAGATCCGGATCCGGGTCGCGGCCGGGACCTGCTCCGGCGAGGGGTGCCGGTCCAGCGCCTTCTGCGCCTCGTCCCAGCGCTCGAAGCGCGCGGCGATCAGCACGCGCCAGGTGTGGAGCTCCGCCCGGTCGCCCGACGCGCGCTCGGCGGCCTGCAGCGCCTGGAGCAGCTCGACCAGGTCGTCCTCGGGCCGCGGGTCGAGGGCGGCGAGGCCGACCTTGAGCGCGCCCAGGCCGCGGCGCGCGAGGTTGCGCAGGGGGGTCGCGCCCTTGGGGTCGGCGATCGCCTCGGCCTCCGTCAGGCAGGCCCGCGCGCGGGTCGTGTCCCCCGCGCGCAGCCAGAGCTCGCCCTCCAGCGCCCACAGCTCGCCGAGCTTGGCCTGGGCCGAGGCGCTGCTGTCGTCGCTGGGGATCGCGGTGCGCGCGGCCTGCAGGCGCGCGAACAGGGCGTCGGGGGGCGGCGCGTCGGCGTCGAGGGCGGCCTGGCCCGCCTCCAGGGCCGCGTCGGCCGCGCCCTCGTCGGCGCTGGCGGCGGCGGCGGGGTCGTCGCCGCCGCCGAGGAGCACGACCGCCACCGCGCCCACGCCCAGGACCACGACCCCGGCCACGATCAGGGCCAGCACGAGCTGGCGCTGCTCGCGGGAGCGCTCGGTGGTCGCCACCCGCTCCTCGACGAAGCGGCCCAGCTCGCGGGCGAGCTGCCCGGCGTCCCGGGGCCGGGTGCGGGGGTCCATGGACAGCGCGCGCATGACGAGGTCCGCGAGCACCGGGGGCACGTCCGGGGCCACCTTGCGCAGGGGCACGTGCTGCCCCGCGCGGAGCTTCTGCAGGACCTCGGCGGTGCTCGGGCCCTGGATCGCGGGGTGCCCGGCGAGGAGCGTGTAGAGCACCATGCCCAGGGCGTAGACGTCGGCCTCGGGGCCGGCGCCGGCGCCGGTGGCCTGCTCCGGCGCCATGAACAGGGGCGTGCCCACGAACTCGCCGGAGCGGGTCAGCCGCGACTGGTCGTCGGTGAACGAGCGCGCCAGGCCGAAGTCGCTGAGCCGCGCGCGGTCGCGGTCGTCGACGATCACGTTGGCGGGCTTGATGTCCCGGTGCAGGATCCCCTTCTGGTGCAGGACCGCGACCGCGCTCGCGACCTGCTGCACGTAGCGCGCGGCCTGTTGGGGCGGGAGCGGGCCGTGCTTGAGCTTGGCCTGCAGGTCCTCGCCCTCGATCAGGTCCATGACGTAGTAGATCCGCCCGCGGTCCTCCGCCGCGGTGTGGATCTTGACCACGTTCGGGTGCTCGCTGATCGCCGCCAGCAGCTCGATCTCGCGCTTGAAGCGCTTGAGGTCGCGCTCGCTGCCCAGCTCGCTGCGCAGGACCTTGAGCGCGTAGGTCGAGTCGAGCTTGGGGTGCCGGACCTTGTAGACGACCCCCATGCAGCCCTTCCCCAGGACGCCTTCCACGACGTAGGGGCCGATCTTCTTCTGGGGGGTCTGCGGCATGCCGCGCTCAGTTTGACGCAGGCGACTTGGGCTCGCCAGCGCCCCCGAGGCGCTCGAGCACGGCCCCGTCGATCGAGCGCAGGTGCAGGTCGGTTTGGGGGAACGCGATCTCGATCCCGTGCTCGCGGTAGACCTCGTCGATCCGCGTCAGGAGCTGGTGCCGCACCTCCCACACGTATTCGGGGGAGGGCACGAAGACCTTGAGCTGGTAGTCGAGGGTGCTGGCCCCGAAGGCGGTGAACTGCGCCGCCGGCGGCGGGTCGTCGATCACGTTCGGGTGCTTGCGCGCGATCTCGAGCAGCAGGTTGCGGGCGAGCTCGGTGTTCGAGCCGTAGGCCACCCCGACCTCGATGATGATCCGGAGCATGGTGTCGCTCAGGGACCAGTTGATCACCTCGCCGGTCACGATCGCCTTGTTGGGGATGATCAGCTCCTTGCGGTCCCAGTCGGTGATCGTGGTCGCGCGGATCCGGATCCGGCTCACGCGCCCGCTGACCCCGCCGATCGTGACCGCGTCGCCCAGGCGGATCGGCTGCTCGAACAGAATGATCAGGCCCGAGACGAAGTTGGCGAAGATCTCCTGCAGGCCGAAGGCCAGGCCGAAGGTCAGGGCCGCGGCCAGCCACTGCACCTGGGACCAGCCGATGCCGATCGCGCCGAAGGCCATGCCCATGCCGATCATCACGATCAGGTAGCGCAGGATCGTGCTCGTGGCGTAGCGCCCGGCGCTGTTCAAGGGCAGCCGGCGCAGGAGGAGGAACTCCAGCAGACCGGGCAGGTTCCGGCTGACGAGGATCGTGACCGCGACCAGGAGCAGCCCCAGGCCGAGGTCGGCCAGGGTCACCCGGTTCTGGAGCGCCGACACGATCCCGTCGAGCTCCGAGCTCTCCCCGCCCGGGGTGGGCAGCGGGCTGGGGCCGCCGCCGCCCTCCTCGGACTCGACCGGGGCGTCTCCGGGGGCCGCCGGGGCCTCCTCCGTGTCCTCGGGGGCCTGGATCCCGCGCCGCTCGAGGGCGGCGTAGGCCTCGCTGTCGTCGGGCGGGGGCAGGAACTGCGCCTCGGGCCAGATCTGCACGCGGTCGAGGATCACCAGCGCCGGGAGCGCGCTGCTCCAGATCCAGTAGAGCCCGCACACGATCGTGAGCCCGACCAGGCTGCGGAACAGCTGCTGGGTCTGCTCGTTCCACGAGGGCAGGTCCAGGTCCTCCTCCTCGTGGGGGACCTGGGGCAGGTCGTCGGGGTCCGCGGGGCGGACCGGGGCCAGGCTCGGGGCCTCGGTCGGGTCGGGCTCGTCCTCGGGCTCGGGCTCGGACGGCTGCTGGGCCCGGGCGAGGACGACCCCGGCGTTCTCCGCCTCCTGGGCGGCGGCCTCCTCGGCGGCCTCGGCCTGCTTGGCGGCGCGCTCGCGCTCCTCCGCCTCCTGGGCGGCGCGCTCGGCGGCCTCGCGCTCGGCGGCCTCCTTGGCCGCGCGCTCGGCCTCGAGCCGCTCGCGCTCGCGCTTGGCGGCGCGGTGCTCGAGCACCAGCTTCCAGCGCGCGATGTCCAGCCAGCGCATGGCGTAGGCGTGGACCAGGATCGTGGCCAGCACCAGCCACAAGGACGCCTGCAGGCGCTGGCTGAGCATGATCGCGGTGTAGTAGTAGCCGGCCCAGGCGGCGAACACGAGGATCCAGGGCAGGCCCACGAGCAGCGGGAACCAGAACCGGCGCAGGCGGAACAGCCAGCCGTCCTCGTTGCGCGCGCGCAGCTCGCGGATCACGGGGCCGCCCTTGGCGAACACCCGGGCCGAGGCGACCGAGGTCAGGATCATGACCGCGGTGAAGGCCAGGCGGCCCAGGCTCTCCTCGTGGGCGGTGTTGCCCGCGCGCTCGAGCACGGCGATCGCGAACAGGAAGGGCAGGGTCGCGGGCAGGAGCCAGGTCAGCTCGCGCCGCGCCGCGGCCACGGCCGCGGCGGGCCAGAACAGGTGCACCTCCGCCAGGCCCTTGGGCCGCAGCAGGAACCACATCCACATGACCGGGAGCAGGATCACGCTGATCGCGCGCAGGCCGCTGGCGAGGGCGAAGCCCAGGGGCGGCTGCTGGTGGGTGGCCTCGAGCACGTTGGCCACGAGCCAGCACCAGCCGGGCACCGGGAGCACCACGAGCACGGTCAGGAGCGACGCGTAGAGCACCATGCCGAAGCCCACGCGCCGCGGGTCGCGGTTGCCCACGCGGTTGAGCTCGCGCCGGCCCCACACGAACAGGACCCCGAGCAGCAGCGCGATCAGGATCTTGCCGCCGGTCTCGCCCAGGTCCTTGGTCAGGTGGCGCCAGGTCGTGCTCAGTACGCGCTGCCAGGACTGGGGGGACACGAACCACAGCGCGGCGTCGACGGTGCTCTGGGGGTCCGGGTGCAGGGGGCCGACCACGCTGCGCACCCAGAGCACGCGCTCCTCGATGTACGTGCTGTAGGCCTCGCTCGCCGCCTCCAGGTCCTGGGTCACGGTGTTGAGCTCGAGCAGGGTGTTGGCGTAGGCCGTGTCCTCGCGGATCAGGGCGTCGAGCAGGTCGCGGCGGGCCACCACCAGCTCCCGGGCCACGCCCACGATCTGCGGGTAGTGGGGGTCCGAGGGGTAGACCGGCGCGTCGAACAGCACCAGGCCCAGCGCGGCGTCGAGGTCGCCCACGTCGACCCGCAGCTCCTCGTACTCGTAGAGGTCGAACTGGGCCTTGGCCAGCGCGTCTTGTTCGACGGCGGCCTGGCTGCGCAGCTCGCTCACGTCGGGGAGGTCCAGGTACTGCCGGCGCAGGACCTGGCCCATGGCGTTGGTCAGCCCCGCGACCTTGAGCTTGCGGCGGATCCCGTGGAACTGCGTGCGCAGCCGCGAGAGCTCCGCCCGGCGCTTGACCAGGCGCGTGCCCGCGGTGACCAGGGCGTCGGCGAGGTCGGCGCGAGCCGAGGCCAGCTCGGTGTTGGCCTGGGCGAAGGTCTTGAGCTGAGTGAAGTTCTTGGCGGCCTCGCGGGCGGCCTCGCGGGCGGCGTTGGCCTCGGCCTCCGCCTCGCGCTTGCGCTTCTCGTTGAGCAGGTCCTGCCAGGCCTCGAGGCGCTTGGTGGCCTCGCTCAGCCGGCGCTGCGCCAGGTCGCGCCGCGCCGGGAGCAGCTCCAGCCGCGCCGAGTAGCTGCTGAGCTCGGCCTCGTGCAGCTCGATCAGCGCCCGCACCTCGCGCAGGTGCGCCACGCGCTCGAGGCGCCGGGCGAGGGCGGCGCTGTCCGTGCGCTGCACCGGGGGCTCGCCCGCGAGCTCGGTCTGGAGGCGCATGAGCTCGGCCCGCGCCGCGGCCTGGGCGCGGTTGAGGTCCGCGCGCCGGGCGGCGCGGCGCTCGGGCTCGCGCTGCAGGTCCTCGTACTGCACCCGCGCCGCGCGCAAGGCGTCCTCGGCGGCGTTGAACTCCTTCTGGATCTGGAGCAGGGGCAGCTCGATCGCCACGTCCTCGTCGGGGGCCACGTCGGCGGGCGGGCGCGAGAGCTGGCTGCGGATCGCGGCCAGCTGGAACGGGGCGTTGCGCTCCAGGTCCAGGTAGCCCGCGGCGCGGTCGCGCGCGTCCTGGGCCGCGTTGAGCGAGGCCAGCGCGGCCTCGAAGTCGGCCAGGGCCTGGGCCCGGGTCGCGTCGGGCAGCGCGGTGCCGATCGCGGCGATCTCGTTCTGGATCGCCTGGGGGCTGAGCTCGACCCCCGGGGGCAGGTGGTCCTGGTCCTGGGCGCGGGCGAGGCCGGCGCCCAGGCACAGCGCGAGCCCGAGGGCGAGGAGGGGGTGGCGCGTCACTTGGCGTCGCTCCCGGCGGGCTTCCACCACTCGAGCAGCGCGCGGTACTTCGGCGCGTCACCCCGGCGGTCGTAGACGGAGTCGAGGTGGCCCCAGGACCCCGAGCGCGCGTCCTGGGCGCTGGCCAGGCTGTAGGCGCAGAACACGCCGCCGCCCAGCGAGCGCCAGTGCGCGAACAGGTCGGCGTAGAGCCCCTCGATCGCGGGGGCGGTCTGGGCCCGGGTCAGGGCCGGGCGGTTCGCGGCGCCCTTGTCGTAGTTCACCAGGTGCTGGCCGCCCTCGTAGGCCACGAGCCCCAGCCCGGCCTCGCTGGCCAGGGCCGCGATCTTCTCCAGGGCGGGCTTCTGGCGCTGCTCCCAGGACGCGCGGAGCTGGGCCACGATCGCCTCGCCGTCGGCGTCGGGGTCGATCGCCTTGACCTCGGGCTGGGGCAGGGCCACGTAGTACGCGGGGGCGAAGGCGTCGGCCTCCCCCGGGGCGAAGGCCCGGATCACCTGGCCCGAGTAGCCGGCGTTGGCGGCCTGGGTCGCGACCACCCGCACCAGGCGCTCCGGGGGCAGGGCCTGGGCGAAGGCCGCGAACGCGCGCTTGCAGCGCCCGGCGTACTTCTCGGCGAAGGAGCCGCCGGGGGCGTTGGCCTCGACCCATTTCCGCTGCTGGAAGGTCCCGTTCCACACCTCGTTGGAGTACTCCAGGTAGACCGTGAGCTCGGGCTCGAGCTCCTGGGCCACGAGCGCCGCGGCCTCGCGCAGGAAGGCGTCGTCGGCCTGGTGCGGGACGCAGAACCACAGGTCGGCGTCGAGCTCGTTGCAGAGCGCGATCAGGAGCTCGTAGGCCACGCCCTGCTCGCGGTCCTGGGTGGGGGGGGTGGGGAGGGTCCGGTCCTGCCAGCGCACGAGGGGCGAGTTGTTGGTGCGCTGCCAGTCCATGAAGCGCACGGTGCCGAAGGGGCGGACCGCGTCGAGGAAGGCCTGGTTCCACACCCGCGACCCGTCCTCGTAGCCCGGGAGCCACACCTTCACGTCGCGGATCGGGTCCTGGGGGTCCTGGGACACGATCTTGAGCAGGATCCCCTGGTCCGAGGGGGTCACGTCGAGCTCGAGCCGCCCAGGCGCCTCGCTCGCGACCGCGGCGTCCCAGTCGAGCTTCAGCTCGCCGGTGCCGCGGTAGGTGCACACGTAGCGCCCGGCGGGGTACTTCCCGGCCAGGCTGCGCAGGAGGATCGTGGCCGCGCCGCGGCCGTCCTTCAGCACCGGCCAGCCGTCGTCGGTGAGCTCGAGGGGCTCGTCCAGGGACCAGGGCTGGGTCGAGCCCGCGCGCTGGTGGATCCAGGGGGCCGAGAGCCGGAACACGTCGGCGAAGGGCACCTCCCGCGAGTAGTGGCAGGCCTTGGAGAGGTTGATCCCGCGGCGCTTGTGGGGGGGGCCGGGGAGCTCCGGGGCCGGGTCCTGGGCCGGGGCGGTGCAGGCCGAGAGCGCGAGCAGGAGCAGGGCGAACAGGCGGGGGATCATGTCAGAGTTCCTGCTGGGTGGGGCGCATGAGCACGTCGTGGATCTGCACGTGGTCGGGGGTGCACAGCGCGTAGCGCACGGCGCCGGCGACGTCCTCGGGGGTCAGCATGGGGTAGTCCACGGGCTTCCCGGCGGGGTCGCCCTCGGGCAGCCCGTGCATCGTGCGGTGGAAGTCGGTCTCGACGAACCCCGGGCTGATCGCGGTGACCCGCACCCGGTCCGCGCCCTGCTGCTGCAGCTCGCGGCGCAGGCCCTCGGTCAGCGCGCGCACCGCGAACTTGCTCGCGGCGTAGACCCCGCCGGTGCCCCCGGCGACCCGGTGCCCCGAGAGGCTCGAGACGTGGACCACGTGGCCGCGGCCGCGGGCGAGCATGTCCCGGGTCGCCTCGCGGGTGCACACGCACAGCGCGAGCACGTTCACGTCGAGCATGGTCCGCCAGTCCTCGGCGTCCCCCGAGAGCAGGGGCGCGGCCTTGCCCAGCCCGGCGTTGTTGACGAGCACGTCGACCCCGCCCCAGCGCTCGCGGACCTGGGCGAAGGTCGCCTCGATCGCGGCCACGTCGCGGAGGTCGAGGGCCAGGGGCCACACCGCCTCGCCGTGGGCGGCGGCCAGGGCGTCGAGGCGGGGCTGATCGCGCCCGCAGGCGACCACCCGCAGCCCGAGGTCGACCAGCATGTCGACCACGGCCCGCCCGATCCCGCGGGTCGCGCCGGTCACCAGCGCGACCCGGCCCTTGAAGCGCTCCTCGCCCACCGCACCCTCCTCGGAGGGCGCACTTTACCGCGGGCTGCGGGGAACGGGGGCTCGCGTCAGGTCAGTTGGGGCGGGGGTGGGCCCGTGACTCTTCGATCCCGCGCAGGATCCGCTCTTGGCCGCGGAGGATCGACTCGTGCTGCTCCCAGGTGATCATGGACTTCTTGACCAGGACCTCGCCCACCCGCAGCCGGCGGCCGGTGCGCTCCTGGATCTTGAGCGCGAGCTCCAGGTCGTCCTGGGTCACGAAGCGGTTCTTGACCGCCAGCCGGCCGTAGAGGGTCTCGACGCTGGCCGGGTCGTAGATCTCCTGAGCGCGGAGCACCGCCTGCACCTGCTCGGCGGAGAGCAGCTCCAGCCCCTCGCACACCTCGCCCAGGGACGGGGTGGCGCCGGCCTCGCGCGCCTCGGCCTGGGCCTTGAGCGCGCGGTCGAGGTCGCGCCGGGTGATCATGAACAGGCGCACGGCGAGCTCTCCGAACAGGAACTCCGCGTCTTGCCCTCGGTCGCGTTCTACGGTCATAACCATTCGCCCGGCACCTCCGCCGATCCCTAGCCCGGGATCCTAAACCACACGCGCGCGGTGCAAAGCAGGTTTAGCGAAAGTACACTCGGGCAACAGAAGACGAGCGCCATGGCACAGGACGAACAAGGACGGTCGCTGGAGCAGATCGCGAGCACGCTCGGGGTCGGCGAATACACGCGGCACATGCTGCTCTGCGTGGGGCCCAGCTGCTGCAGCGAGACCGCGGGGCTCGAGACCTGGAGCTACCTCAAGACCCGGCTCAAGGAGCTGATCCGCCGCGGGCAGCTCCCGCGGACCGAGGTCTACCGCTCCAAGGTCGGCTGCCTCAGGATCTGCGCCGGGGGGCCGGTCATGGTCGTCTACCCCGAGGGCACCTGGTACCACTCGGTGACCCCCGAGGTGTGCGAGCGGATCCTGGACGAGCACATCCTGGGCGGGACCCCGGTCCAGGACTACGTGTTCGCCAAGAACCCGCTGCCCAAGGGCAAGCCGATCCCGGGGATCGAGGACGCCGAGACCGACTGAGGCGCTGACCCCGCGCTTGACTCCCTGCGGGGGTCCGTAGGCTGGAGCCCAGGAGGTCCTCCGTGATCCGCTCTGCTCTCGCCTGGCTCACCGACGCGCGCCGCCGCGCCCTCGAGTCCACGGCCCTGCTCCTGCTGCGCCTGGGCGCCGGCGGGACCATGCTCTTCGCCCACGGCCTGGGCAAGCTGACCTCCTTCGGGGAGAAGGCCAGCACGTTCCCGGATCCTCTCGGGGTGGGCAACAAACACCCTGAGCATGGCCCTGGCCGTGTTCGCGGAGTTCTTCTGCGCCGCGCTCGTGGTCCTCGGGCTGGGCACGCGCCTGGCCTTGATCCCGCTGATCACGACCATGCTCGTGGCCATGCTCCTCGTGCACGGGGCGGACCCCTGGCCGAAGAAGGAGCCGGCGTTCGTCTACCTGGTCATGTTCGGGACCTTGTTCCTGTGCGGGCCCGGGCGCTGGTCCCTCGACGCGCAGCTGGTCGAGCGGCTGAAGGCGAAGAAGGCGGAGGAGTGATCGGGGCTGGCGCACCTCGCTCGCCGTTGAAGGCATTCACGGCTCGGGAGCGGGCCCTGGCAGTGAGGAAGTACCAGGACATGTTGGACGCAGACCACTGGCGCCGTTGCAGGTAGATGACCGCGTTCTTCAGACTCAGCGAATGCGACGAAAGCGCTCCCGTCTTAGTCACTGCTCCTATGCCGGATATCAAAGCTGGGGCGAGGGTCTCAAACTGGACCCCCCTCACTTGCGTCCTCGAAGGGCCCGGCCTCGACCTGCATCGTTCTGACGAAGGTGTGCTCGTCGTATCGGAGCGGTTTCGGCAAGTGGTTGCCGAGGTGGACCCCGAGAAGCATGCGCGGCGAGTCCAATTCTTGCCCCTGGCGCTTGAGGAAAACGGATCTCGCCAGGCGTACTACTTCTTGCACGTGCCAGTCTGGTCAGACGTGCTCAACCAGGAGCACACGGTGTTCTTGGAGCCAGCTGGCCGCTGGCTCCGCCCATGCATCGACCCAGACAAAGCAAGTGATTTGACCTCTTCCAGATTAGCCCCAATGAGATAGCTGTTTTCGTATCCAAGCGATTCAAGGATGCGGCGGTTCAGGCCAACCTGGAAGGAGTGGAGTTCCTCTTAGCTCTCTCCATCACGTTTCTTGACCGCGCACGGTAGACGAACAGCCTGGCGAACCCAACCCAGGGTAGTGCCAAGCTCTTGGGTCAGGTCACCCACCCGTTCCCGCAGATACGCAGCCTCGTCCTAGACACACCGCTGGCCTCCCAGGCGCGCTTGAGTTCTTGGAGTCGCGAGTCGCTCACCCCCTGGACCCGGTTGGGGCTCCCAGGGGGTGGGTCGACCGACCCCGTGGACCCGGTTGGGGCACCCAGGGGTGGGTCGACCGACCCCGTGGACCCGGTTGGGGCTCCCAGGGGGTGGGTCGACCGACCCCGTGGACCCGGTTGGGGCTCCCAGGGGGTGGGTCGACCGACCCCTGGCCCGGGTTGGGGCCCGCGGGGGGGGGGGCCCCCCACCCCTGGGGGTCTTCCGGCGGTCCGCGGGCGGGGGTAAACCCCGCCCCTACAGCGTGTTGGGGGATCCCGCCCGGGCAGCACAGCGTATCCAGAGGTAGGGGCGGGGTTTATCCCCGCCCGCGGCCGTCAGCGCGGCGGGGCCTCCGGGGCCGGCTCCTCGGCGGGGGCTTCCTCCTGCGCGGGCGCCCACGAGCGGCGCAGGATCTCCTCGAACTGCTTCAGGACCTCGGGCGGTCCACTGGCGGCGACGCGGATCATCTTCCGATCCAGGTGCAGCATGGCGCGCACGCGGTTGCCGGTGCGGGAGAGCGAGGCCGGGAGCCCGGCGTATTCGCTGACCCCACCCCAGGCCTGGAGCTCGGCGCCCTGGTCGGCGTAGGCGCTCACGCTCGCCTGGAACCCCTCCGCGCGCAGGCCGAGGCTCGAGCCGCTGAAGGTGACCTCCCACTCCTTGGGCACCCCCTCGAGGCGCACGCCGGTGAGCACGTTCTCGTGGACCCCGGCCTCGGGGTCCGAGAGCGTGTAGTTCTCGCGCAGGCGCAGGTCGTAGCGTCGGCCGTGCTCCTCGATCGCGGTGGTCACCAGCCGCATGCGGCCCTGAGCCCGGGCGCTGACGACCCCTGGCCCCTTGCCGGGCACGTCCTGGTAGCCGAAGAACAGGTAGCGCGCGCCGCCGCCGACCTCGCCGGTGGTGGGGTCCGCGGCGATCCACTGCCCGACCCAGATCTCGGCCCAGGCGTGGGCGCCCCAGATCGAACCCAGACACACGTAGCCCGAGCAGCGCCGGGCGGGGATCCCCGCCGCGCGGCAGAGCGCGACGAAGAGCACCGCGTGCTCGGAGCAGTCGCCCTCGCGGTCGCGGAGGATCGTGAGCGCCGTGGTCTGCCCCACGTCGGGGCTGCGCTTGGCCAACGACGAGTAGACGAAGCGCGCGAGCTTGTAGGCCGCGCGCTTGAGGTTCGTCTCGTCGCCGATCACCTGCTTCGCGGTGGCCACGAGCTCCGGGTGGTCGCAGCACAGGAGCACCGTGGGCTCGAGCTCGCGGGCGAAGCGCTCGCGGTCGACGGGCAGGCTCGCGCACGCCTCCTCGGGCGCGTCGTACTTGGTCAGCTCGAGGGCGTAGACCTGCCCGGTCTCGGGCTGGCCGCGCACCGAGACGACCTTGCTCCAGGGGGAGTCGGGGAACTCGGGCTGCTCGCGCTCGGGGTCCGGCTGCAGGTAGAGCAGGACCTCGGTCTTGTCCGCGGTGAACAGGCGCTCGAGCTGCGGGGTCGCGGGGCTGGTGATCGTGTACTCCGCCGCGCGCACCGGCATGTCCTCGGCCTGCTGACGGGTCACGCGCCGGTAGGTCGTGCCGCCCTCGACCCGCAGCTTGACGAAGGCGCCCTGGTCGTCGAGCCAGAGCGTGGTCTGCGCGCCGCTGGCCGGGTCGCGCTCGAGGACTGGGGTCGCCTGCAGCGGTCCGGCCTCCCCCTCGACGGTCTCCGGCTCGCCGATCGTCAGCACGTGCTCGCGCGTGCCGCGCGCGGCGACGTCGAGCAGGCGCAGGCTCGCGGTGTCCCCCGCGCGCAGCGAGCCCGCGCGGAGCAAGGGGCCCACGAAGCTCTCGGCGTCGGTGGACACCGGCTCCGCGAGCTCGACCCGCACGGTCTGCGCCGGCTGGCCGACCACCTGGCTCACGTGGGTGTAGCCGTGGCCGTCCCAGGTCAGCTCCTCCACGCTCTGGCGCGCGCCCTCCTGGGACACGCTCTTCTGCCACCACAAGGTCCCGTCGTAGCCGCGCTCGAGCTCGATCTCGACCCGGGTCTCGAACACGGTCTTGTAGCCCGACATGTTGCGGGTCTGCCGGCGCACGACGGTGGTCTGGTCGCGCAGGCTGGGCTGCCCTTGGAAGGTCGAGGGCGCCCAGGTGACCTTGCTGTAGCCGAGCTTCTGCCCGCCGCGCTGGATCTCGTAGTAGCGCTCGACGACCGAGCCCTCGAGGGAGGAGACCGGGGCCACGTCCTGCCCGCGGGCGAGGCCGGCGAGCGCGAGGCCGAGGAGGAGAAGCGTCGTGCGCGTCATGGCGCCCCCTGTTCCGTGTGCTCCGAGGGTAGCCGACCGGTGCGTCGGCGTCCGGGCTGACCGCCCCGAGAGGCTATGGCAGAGCGTGCTGGGGCGTCGGTTCAACGCAGAGGCGCAGAGGCGCTGAGGAACGCAGAGCCCCGTAGGGTTGCCCGCTTTCGCGGGTACGGGAGAGGAGAGGGTTCGGCGTGCAGGGCCGCACCCTCAGGAGCGAAGCCTTGCTTCCTCGTCACCCGCAGACCAGCCTCCGCACGGGCGGAGCGTTGGACTCGGCCCGCTCGCGGGCGCTGGCTCTGCGTTCCTCAGCGCCTCTGCGCCTCTGCGTTGAACCGGCCTGCAAGAGCGCTCCCTTCGCCGCGAATGCACCCAACGTCCCGCGCTCACACCTCGGGGAGCCGCCCGGACACGCTGCGCTGCACGAAGCCGAGCTCGAACAGGACCGCGCGCAGCTCGGGGCCGTCCTCGCCGAAGGCCTCGTCGATCACCGCGTCGCTCGCGCCGCCGGCGTAGAGCTCGAGGGCGTCGGCGGCCTCGTAGCTCAGCCCGACCTCGAGGGCGCCCTCGTCGTCGTAGCCGAAGGCCAGGGGCGGGCAGCCCTCGCGCGGGGTCTCGCCCTCGCGCAGGGCGATCACGTCCACCGCGAACTGCCCGATCGCCAGGGGCAGCGCCAGGCGCCCGCCCTCGAACCAGCGCACGCGCTCGGCGAACAGCCGGGCCTCGGCCTCGGCGTCGAGGGGCAAGCCCTGGGCGCGGTGCGGGAGCCCGACCTCGAGCAGGTACTCGTAGGTCAGGAGGTCCTCCAGCCACTCCGGGGCCTCGAGGGTGCCCTTGGCGCGCAGGTCGAGCAGGCCCTTGATCAGGACCCCGGCGGTCTCGTCCTCGCCCACGGCGCGCTCGAAGCCGTCGTCGGCGATCAGGGCCTCGGCCAGGGCGCCCGGGTCCGCGACCTGGGCGAAGGTCGCGCCGAAGCGCGGCTGCCACCAGCGCCCGAGCACGTGGCGCGCGAAGCTGCGGGAGACCGCGCGCAGCCGCGCCGGGTCCAGGTCGCGCAGGGTGGGGTGCGCCGCGGCCTCGCGCTCGAGGTCCTGGGGCCGGCGGCGCACGCGCTCGAGGGCCAGCATGTCGTCGCGCAGGCTCACGAGGCGCTCCGGGCGTCGAGCAGCCCCTGGACCGCAGCCCGGGTGTGGGCCACCTGGCGCGCGGTGCGCTCGAGGTCGGCGTCCTCGACCTCGATCGTGATCGCGCGCAGCTCGGGGCAGCGCGGGGCGACCTCGGCCAGCATCTCGAGCAAGACCTCCGGGATCTCCGCCGCGCCGTGGGCGTCGTGGTAGAGCGGGACGCCGGAGCTCGCGTCGATCTGCGCGCCCGCGACGTGCAGCTCCCACACCCGCTCCAGGGGGAACCCGTCGAGGCCGGTCAGCGGCTCGTGGCCGCGGCAGAGCTGGAACGAGTAGAGGTGGCCGAGGTCGAGCACGCAGGGGATCTGGGCCGCGTCGGTGACCCAGGCCAGGGCGTCGAGCACGTGCCAGGGCCCGACCGGGAGCTGATACGGCGGGTTCTCGGCGAGCACCCGCCCGGGGAGCGCCTCGTCCAGGCGGCGCATGTTGTCGGCGGCCGCGCGCGCGGCCTCCTCGTTCAGGAGCATGGGCTGGAAGAAGTCGAGGTAGCGCTCGCCGAGCCGGCGGGTGGCGAGCTCCGACACGCACCACGGCGCGCCGACCGCGCGCATGTTCGCCACGCAGGTCGCGAGCAGCTCCGGGTCCGGCGGCGCCGGGTAGGCGGGGTCCAGCGCGTCGTCGTGGTAGAGCAGCGGGAGGTCCCCCGCCGCGGCGCGCACGGCCTCGGCCCCGGCGAGGTCGCCGCGGGTGTAGACCTCGAAGAAGTCGCAGGGGATCCCGCTCTCGAGGACGGCCCGCCAGTCGGGGGGGCTGTGCACGTCGACGCCGAGGCCGACGCCGACGAAGCGGTCGAAGGGGTCTGTCACAGGTCGCTGTCCTCCAGGAACACGTCGGCCTCCGCCATGGAGTCGCCGAGCCCGCCGAGCTCGATCTCGCCCTCGGTGCCCTCGAGCTCGGCGCGCCGGCGACGCCCCGAGTGCAGCAAGGGCACGCGCCCGCTGGCCAGGGCCTGAGCCCCGGGCACGCGCTGGGCCGTCGACTTGACGCCGGCGAGCACGAGGTCGCCGCGGCCGAGCATGTCCCGCGCCTGGCGGTAGAGGCGCAGGCGGTTCTCCTGGCTCTCGTGCACGACCTCGCGCAGCGAGCGGTGCCCGTCGAAGAGCTTGGCGGTCTCGCCCATGCCGCCGTGCATGGCGTGGCCCAGGGCCTGGCGGTTGCGGAAGCGCAGGACCGCCGTGCCGCCGCGCAGGATCCCGCGCATTTCGTCCCACTCCGCCATGACCGCCATGCCCTGGATCAGGAGCCCCTGCAGGCGCAGCGCGAGCTTGGTCGAGCGCTCGGAGTCCTCGCGGATCTCCTTGGGGAGCACGTTGTGGCGGAAGGTGAAGTGCGCCTCTTCCCACAGGAAGGTCGCGAACACGTCCTCCTTGATCCGCGCCAGCTCGAGCTCGCCGACCTCGCTCTCGTCGACGGAGCCGGTGCGGTTGAGGATCGCGTTCAGGTTCAGCCCGGTCTGGGTGCGGTCCTCCTCGAGCAGGTCCAGGACCTCCTGCGCCGCCTCCTCCTCCTCGAGCTTGAGCACGTAGAGCGCGCCCTTGTCCAGGTAGTAGGACTTCTCCTCGACGCCGTCGGAGAGCTTGAGCGTGCCCGAGCGCATGCCCTGGTTCAGGAGCTGGAGGATCTCGGGGAGCTTGAAGCTCTTGAGCTCGCCCTCGAAGGTCTGGCGCGCCAGGGCCTGCTCGCCCTGGGTCTCGACCAGGCGCTCGCTGAGCTCGCGCAGGCGCTGCTGGTAGAGCTTGGGGGCGTAGCCGCAGGCGATCGCGCTCTTGCAGAAGGTCACGGCCTCGTCGAAGTGGCCGGCCTGGCAGGCGCGCTCGAGGGCCTCGTAGTGCTCGCGGTCGCTGAGCCGGGTCACGCGCTTCTGGGCCACGCTCTCGTAGACGAAGCGCACGAGCTCGAGGGCGCGACCCGGGCCAGGCGGATCAGGTCGCCCACGGTCCGCCGCCCGTCGAACAGGTCGTGGGCGCGCTTGGGCGAGCCCTTGGGCCGCTGGTGGGTGACCTTGAGCACCACGTCCGGCGAGGGGATCGTCTGCAGCAGCACCTTCCAGCGCAGGAGGTCGCGGCGCAGGGAGCCGCGCAGCTCGGCGTCCAGCGGGATCTCGCACACCAGGCCGTGCTTGACCTCCTCCGGGGCCGGCGGGGTCAAGACCCCGCCCTGGACCTCGACGAAGGGCTCCTCCCAGCCGAACACGCCGAACATGCCGGAGACGGCCTTGTCCTTGATCGCGCGCACCCACTGGTGGCGCGAGACGAAGCCGCCCTCGAGCAGGGTCCGGTCGAGGCCCTGCCGCAGCTTCTGGGCGCGGGCCTTGGCCGCCTCGACCCCGGCGTCGTCGATCGCGCGGCGCCGGCGCAGGTAGCGCAGGGTGCTGTGGGTCCGGCGCGGGCCCTGGAGGTGCAGGCGCAGGTAGTTGGGCGTGAAGTAGACCTCGACCACGCACTCGCCCTCCCGGGCGAGGTAGCGAAACGGCGAGCCGCGGCGCAGGAGCCGCGAGAGGATCTGGATCGCGCGCTCGCTGCTGGTGCGGGTGCGGAAGCGCTGGGTGCCGACGTGCTCCTTGCGCAGGAGGATCTTGTCCAGGCGCGAGGCGGTGGTCCTGAGGTGCGTGGCCTCGTTGGCCCACTCGTAGAGCTTGAAGGCCATGCCCTGGCGCCCGAGGCGCAGGTAGCCCACCACGCGCTCCTCGATCTCCTCGGCGGAGAGCGGCTGGATCCGGCCCTCCTGGCGCAGCTTGGCCAGGATCCCCATGGACTGGAACGCGGAGATCCCCGAGCCGGCGACGATCTCGTCCACGGTGCGCGTGCCGTCGACGGGGTTCTGCTCGTAGAGCGAGCCCGCGCGGCGCCAGGGCTCGAGCAGCGCGTCCTCGTCGCGGGACAGCGCGCCCTCGTCGGAGTGCACCTGCCCGCGCTCGTCGACCTGCCACGCCCGGTTCGAGCGGCTCAGCGGGCGGAAGATCGCGCGGGGCGAGGGCACCTGGCGCCGAATCTGGCGCCACTCGTCCTGGCGGCGCGACGCCTCCATGAGGATCGAGCGCGTGTCGAAGCCCAGGGCCAGGACCTCGCCCTGGGGGTTCAGGAACCCGACCGGGAGCATGTCGGCCTTGAACTCGAAGAAGCAGTTCTCCTCGAACAGCAGGTCGCAGATCTGCTCCTGGAACTGGCCCTGGATCACGAGGTCGATGTCCGCGCGGGTCACGAGCCCGACCCGCACCAGGAGGTCGCCGATCCGCTCGCGGTGACCCTCTTCGCGCTGGACCTGGAGCGCCTGCACGAGCTGGCGGCCGGTGATCCGGCCCGCGCGCACGAGCAGCGCGCCCAGCCGCGCCGCGCCGCGGCCTCCGTGCCGGGGGAGGAACACCTGGTTCCCGTAGAAGTGCAGCCAGGTGTGGCCCGACGCGGTCTGGACCTTGAGCGTGCCGGCGTGGCCGTTCTGTTCGATCAGGGTCAGCAGCTCAACCAAGCTGATCGTGCTCGCGCTGCCGCGGAGCGAGACCCGACTCTTCGGTGGCTCGAGTACCTCCGACACGCCTCGATCGCCCTCCGAGTGGCTTGCGGGCCTGAACTTAGGACTCCGTTCTAGCATGCTGGCCGGTCGGGCCGGGGGCGCAACCCGCGGTGAATTCTTCACGCCTACCGTCCGGGCCGCGGGTGGCACGGGGCTGGCTCGCCGACTACCTTCGGGCCGTGAACGACCAGCACGAGTTGGCGGGGATCCTCAAGCGTCTGTTCCCCAGCTTCC
Organism: Planctomycetota bacterium; assembly: GCA_041402045.1. Classification (GTDB taxonomy): domain Bacteria; phylum Planctomycetota; class J058; order J058; family J058; genus JAGQRJ01. The sequence continues at coordinate 52,802 of JAWKSZ010000038.1, forward strand.
GAGACATGCCGCTCGAGGCGGCGGCCCAACGCGCGGAGGGCCTGGGCCTGTTCGCGGCCAAGACCTGGAGCGTCGGCCCCGAGGGCCTCGCCGCGCGCGGGATCGAGGTCCCCGCGGCGGTGCACGCCCCGTTGGCCCAGGTGGCCCCGCGGGTGGTCCAGGCCCAGACCGGCGGCGCGACGTTCCTCCAGCACGTGCGCAAGGGGTTGGGCGACGACGCCGCCTTCGGCCGGCTGCTCGTGGCCTACGCCGGGGTGTGGGCGGAGTCGCTGCGCAAGGCCAGCGACGTCGGCGCGGTGCAGCCCCCACCCGCGCGGCCGGAGCCCGCCCCCGCGCCCACTCCCGCCCCCGCCGCGGCGCCCGCGCCCGCGCCCGCGCCGGCGGAGGGGCAGAGCGCGCTCGACTTCGCGCTCTCCGGCGACCTGGACTTCGCCGACGAGCCCGCCCGCGCGGCGCCGCCGCGTCCGGCGCCGGCGCCGGCGCCGGTGCGCAGCGCGGGCGACCTCGACCTGTCCCCGCCGGCGGAGCGTCCCGCGGGGGGCGGGCTGGACCTGGACCTCTCGGCGCCGCCCGAGGACGACCCCCGGGCCCGGCTGCGGGCGGAGGGGTTGGAGCTGACCCAGGTCGAGGACTCGGCGCCCAAGCGCACGGTCCAGGAGCTCATGATCGACCAGACCCGCGACGCGCGCGCGGGTCAGGCCGAGGACGAACTGGCGCCCCGCGACCCGGCGGACCGCGCGCTGTGGTACTTCGAGCGCTACGGCGCCCAGGAGGACCTGACCGAGGCAGTGCAGGCCTACGGCAAGCAGCTGGCGGAGGCGCCTCACGCCGTCGCCGCGGCGGCGGCCGAGGCCGGGCTGGCCCGCGCGGCGCTGGTCGCGGGCAACGCCGCCGAGGCCGAGCGCCGCGCCAAGTCCGCGCAGGCCCGCGACCCGAGCAACCCCTACGCGACCCAGGTCCTGCTGCGGCTGGCCCGGGGCGAGGCCCAGCTCGCGCCGTTTCGTCTGGCCCTGGCGCGCATGCGCGGGGTCATGCAGGACCGCGCCTTCGCCGAGGCCACGAGCATGGCCCACGCGCTGGCGAAGCAGGTCCCGACCGAGCCGCACCCCTGGCTGGTGCTGGCCATGCTCGGGCGCTTCAGCTCCGACGAGCGCCTGTTCCTGACCAGCCTGGCCAAGGCCTGGCAGCTCTGGCCGGGCGACGCGCTCAAGCACGAGCCCCTGGGCGGCGAGCTCGACGTGGACGTGGGGGAGGTGCTCACCGACTACGGCCTCGCGCCCGAGAAGCAGAACGACCCGGAGGAGATGCGCAAGACCTACGAGGACGTGGACTCCAAGGAGAACCTCGTCGGCGGCGCGCTGCGCATGGCCGTGGGCATGGCGCACCTCGCGCTGTTCAACTCCCAGGCCAAGACCCAGGACGTCGAGCGCCGGCTGACCATGGTCGCGGCCCAGGGCCTGGTGGGCCTGCAGTACTACGACGCGGCCCTGCCCTACTTCGGCAAGGCCGGGTGCCTGGGGCCGACCCCCGAGCAGTCCAAGCGGATCGCCGACGAACGGATCCGCGCCGGCGCCCTGCGCCGCGCCTTCGACCGCCCGGGGATCAAGGCCCAGCTCAAGGACTACCGCTGCCCGAGCGTGCCCTTGATCCGCGCGCAGCTCGAGGAGGAGCTCAAGTGGGCGCGGGAGGAGCTCCAGCGCCGCGAGGACGAGCTCTGCACTTTGGGGCCCAAGCTCCACGAGCAGCTCCAGCGCGACCCGGCCATGCGCGACGACGTCGCCGCCGGCGCCGACACCTGCCGGATCAAGGACCCCTACCAGGTCACCGTCGAGGCCGCCGAGAAGATCAAGGAGCTGGAGCAGCAGCTCGAGGAGCTCGGCTCGGCCGAGGCCCCCAAGGCCGGCGGGCTCTTCGGCAAGATCAAGGCCGTCGCCGCCTCCGCCGCGAGCCAGGTCGGCGAGGCCAAGCTCAAGAAGCAGATCGCCTCGGCGAAGCAGGCCCTGATCCGCAGCAAGCGCGACCTGGCCAAGGCGATCGCCTGCGACATGAGCGACCACACCTTCAAGAGCCCGGTGCTCGTCGGCTTCGCGCGCCGGGGCGAGGTGTTCGAGGCCTTCAGCGACGCCCTCTCCGCCGAGATCGCGAGCCTCACCGAGCGCCTGCAGCGCGTCGACCAGATCGGCAAGCGCGGGTGAGCCCTCGGGAATCAGGCTTGACGACCCGAGTCCGTCGTGGTCCAGTCGCGTGCGTGAAGGTCGCTCGCCCGATCCCTGCGCTGTTGCTCTTGCTCGCGTTCTGCTGCGCGCAGCTCGTGCACGCGCTGCACCCGCTCGCGCACGCGCGCGACGCGGGGGCCTGCCGAGGCGAAGCGCTGCAGGCCGTGGACCCCGGACCCGCCGTGGCGCGGGTCGACGCCGATCACGACGCCGACCACGCCCTGGAGTGCGCCCTGTGCGCGACGGGGCTGCCCCTCGCGAGTCCGCTCGACCCCTCTCCCGAGGGGTCGATCGAGGCCGCCGGGGCGCCCGCGACCGCGGCCGTCGTCACGGCTCCGGCCCGCGGTCCGCCCGCCTCCTTCCGTTCCCGAGCTCCGCCCGTCCGCGCCTAGGCCGATCACCCCCTCGTCGAGGGGGCGGCCCTACGTGTGCGTACGGACCGGCTGCGTTCGCAGCCCTCGTGGGACGGAACTCCCTGCATGTCTGAGACCCCTCGCCCGGCCAGCGCGCCGGGTCCCTGCGCCGAGCTCGGGCTCGGTCGACCGGACCTGACCCCCCTTCACCGCCTCGCCCTGGGGATCCTGGGCTGCCCCGACCTCGCCGAGGAGGCGGTGCAGGAGGCCCTGATCGCGCTCTGGCGCGCGGACCCGCGGCCCCAGCGGCCGCCGGCGTGGTTGGCGCGGACGACGGTGCTCCGCGCCCTGCACCACCTGCGCACCGCGTCGCGGCGCACCAAGCACGAGTGCCGCGCCGCCCAGGGCTGCGAGCTGCACCTCGACCCCGCCCGGGGCCTCGAGCGCGAGGAGGTGCGCGCGCGCGTGCGCCGCGCGCTGGACGAGATCCCGCCCGAGTTCCGTGTGCCCCTCGAGCTCCACGCCCTCGAGGGCCTCGACTACCGCTCGATCGCCGAGCGCGAGCGCCTGCCCGTGGGGACGGTCCGCTCGCGGATCCACCGCGCGCGCAAGCGCTTGTGCGACCTGCTCGCAGGCGCGGCGTGAGCTCCCCGGGAACTCCGCGCCCGCGAGCGGCAACGGTCACTGAACGCGCGCAGCGCGCGCCCCTTTCCCCTCTCACCCCCTCCACCCAGGAGTCTTCATGATCCTCACCTCCCTCCGCCGCCGCGGCCTGACGCTGATCGAGCTCACCGTGGTCCTTCTCGTCCTGGCCGCCGTGGCCGGGATCATCGTCCCGCGCCTCACCGGCTACTTCGTGCGCGCCCACGGCGCGTCCGGCGCGACCAACATCGGCGAGACCGTCAAGGCGATCGGCCTCTACGAGGTCAACAACGGCGGCAACATGCCGAACAACTGGGACACCTTCGTGATCAACCCCACCACGACCACGATCGTGGGGGACATGGGGCTCACCGGCGGCGACCTCGCCGCGATCAACGTCCCGACCGCCGGAGAGGACGCGCTCATCGCGGCCGGGATCACGAACCTGCTCTACGTCGACAACGACGGCACGAACTTCAACGGCCCCGACGCGACCTACACCCCCTACGCGACGCCGACGCCGGTGGCGATCAACAACGACGCGACCCCGACCGCCATGGCGGGCCTCACCGCGAGCGGGATCCAGGCCCTCGGCCTGCAGGGCGTCGCCGGGGACTACGTGGTCCTCGGGCTCGGCTCGCAGAACACGCTGATCGGCAACGGGATCGTCGACGCGCCGGTGCACTTCCCCGAGACCAGCGCCGTGCCCCAGGAGATCTACTCGCGCTTCCTCGCGGTGTTCCGGCTGTCGGACGACGGCGGGACGACCTACTTCGAGCGCGCCAAGCTCGCGACCGTCGCCGCCGTGCACAACGGCGAGGTCGCCGGCCTGGGCGATCACACCGCGGAGTACTTCGAGGGTGCCGAGCAAGCCTCTGCCAACTAGTCGGTCGGCGGCCTCGCCGCGCGCGACCGCGAGCCCGGGGGACCGTGGGGTCCTCCGGGCCGGCGGTGTTTGGGGGCCGCGGTCCTCCCGCCCCAGGGACCCGTTGCGATCTTCACAGTATTCCTGGATCCTTATTAACGAGGTCCCGCCCCTGCCCTGCTCCGTCCGCTCCTGGTCCCTCCGCGCCGCGCGCGGGTTCACGCTCACCGAGCTGGTCGTGGTCCTGCTCGTGCTCGTCGCCGTCGCCGGGATCGTCGTGCCCACGGTCGGGGGGCTGGGCGAGGACTCCAAGCGCGCCGCCACCGAGGCCAGCCTGGTCCGGGTCCGTGAGGCGCTCCTCGGCGACGCCAGCGGGGCGGGCTACCTCGCGGACATGGACGGCCTCACCCCGGGCACCCCGCCCGTGCGGACCCTGCTGCTGCGCGACCTGTTTCTACAGGGTGCCGCTCCCGCCTACGCCCCGGCGACCCGCCGCGGCTGGAACGGTCCCTACCTCCGGCACGTGGCGGGGACCTACGCGATCACCGATCCCCCGGTCGGGAGTGGGTTCACCAGCGCCTACGGCGCCCCCGGCGACCCCTGCGTCCTCGACGGCTGGGGCAACCCGATCGTGGTCCAGCGCCCGACCGCTGCCTCCGGGGGCAGCGACGAGGCACGCGATCGGAACGTGAGGCTCGTGTCCGCCGGCCCCAACGGCGTGCTCGACAGCGACCCCGCGGCCCTGGACCCGGCCACGCTGAGCGGGACCCAGGGCGACGACTTCGTGCTGTTCCTGTTCGTGGCGGGGACCTAGCCATGCGCCGCGGCCTGACCCTGGTCGAGCTCCTCGTCGTGCTCACGATCCTGGTGGCGCTGACCACCGTCGCGATCCGCGCGACCGAAGGCACGCTTCAGCAGTCGCGCTACGACGCGACCGTGCGCACCCTGCAAGCGATCGAGGACGCGGTGCTCGGTCCAGCAGGAGTCCACAACCCCGATGGGACTCCTCGTGGCGTTGGATTTCTCGCGGATACTGCAAGGCTGCCACACGCAGGTTTGGTAGATGGCAGTCTTCACCCGGTAGAACTATGGCAGAAGCAAGCGGCGTTTGCCGAGTTTGACCTAGTCAACTCGGGGGTCGACCCCGCCGTCATAGTTGGAACCGGGTGGCGTGGGCCTTATCTGCGCCTGCCACCTGCCTCAGGCGAATCGAAGGTCCTCGACGGTTGGGGGAATCCATTCCTCCTGCTCAAGCGCGACGGCAGCGACGCGGGGGAGAGTGACGAGGTCGCGCGCATACGCAGTCTTGGAGCCGATGGCCAGGACGGTGGGTCTGGCTTCAATGCCGACCTGGAAGTCACGTTCGTTGACAGCATGACGAACAGAGTTGACGCGATGGTGTCGGGAAGAGTGACGATTGATAAGGGCGGCGGACCTCAGGACCCCGAGGTCAGCGACGGGAACGTGGTGGTTGCCCTGTTCACCCCAGATCCAGTGACGGGGACGCTCAAAGAAGCGAAAACTCTGCTTCCGCCGACTGGCGGGCCCCTCATCTTCGTACTTCCTGAAACTGGGGTTGCTGAGTCGTTTCCAGTCACAGCGGGACCGAGGGTGATTCGCGCCTATCAGGGGCCGGGTTCAGACGCGGACAGTGTCATTGGCGGCCCTGCCACATACAGCTCTTCTGTCATGCGCCTCGACCTCCCGGCTGGCGGCCAGACTGTGGACCTGGTCCTCGAGTGAGCAAGCGCCCTCAGACCAGCGTGCTCCTGATCGGCGCCGACGAGCTCGTGCGGGCGGACGTCGTGGGGACCGAGGTGGTGCCCTACCGCGGGGCGCGGCCGGCGGAGGTCGACGACCTCCCGCTGCTGGTGGAGGCGACCCTCGCCCTCGGCCCCACGCCGGGGCGCAAGGTGCTGGTCCTGGCCACCGACCTCTGGACTCAGGTGCTCGAGCTGCCCGCGGCGTCGACCCGGGGGGCGAGCGCGCAGGAGCTGGAGCAGGCGCTCAAGTTCGAGGCCGAGGGGCTGTCGGGGCTCCCGGCGCTGGAGGCCGCGCTGGGCTTCGCGTCCCTGGGCGAGCGCGGGGCGGCGCGCAGCTTCTGGGTCACGCAGCTGCCCCTGGGCGAGCTCGAGGCCGTGGACGGGCTGCTCCGCGACCGGGGGCTGAGCCTGGCCGGGGTCGCGCACCCGGGCGGCGTCCCCGCGCCGCTCAACGGGAGCGCGCCGGGGGAGCCCTGGCGCCGCACCGAGCTCTGGCCGGGGCTGCGCCTCGAGCTGAGCCACGACCCGCGGGTCGGGCTCGCCGTCGAGGTCGAGCCCTCGGACGCCGGGGATCAGGCCCTGGCCCTGGACGAGGGAGAGCACCACCTGCTCCTCGCCCCCGACCTGCGCCTCGACGCGCCCCCCGAGCGGCACCCCGCCGCGTTGAGCGACCCCGCGACCTTCGCGCGCTGGGTCGGCGCCTGGTCCGCGGAGGCCGCGGGCGGCCACGCGCCCGCGGTGCGGCCTGCGGCGCGGCCGCTCCCCACGAGCGTGTGGGTGATCCTCAGCGTGGTCCTGGCGGTGGCGACCCTCGCCGCGTGCTGGGCCCACACCCGCTGGGTCGAGGGCGGGGTCGAGGCCCTCGAGCGGGAGCTCGAGTCCCTGGGCCAGTCGAGCGCGAGCAGCGATCAGGCGATCAAGCGCCACCAGGCGCTGACCCAGGCCGTAGGCGCCCTGGAGGCGACCCTGGGCGAGGTCGAGCACAGCCTGGAGGCGGAGCGCTGCCGAGTGGCCGACCTCCTCGGCGCGCTGGCCGAGGCGCCCGAGGGGATCGTGCTCGAGGGGATCGACGACCGCGGACGCGCGGTCACGATCCGCGGCAGCACCCCTGACCCCCAGCTCCCCAGCCAGCTCGCGACTCGGCTGGCCGAGGCGCTCTCCGCCCACGGGTGGCGCATGGCCCCGCCCCAGGCCGAGCTGCTCGGCACCCTCGACGGCGCCCCGCGCTGGCGGTTCACCCTGGTCCTCGGCGACCCCCTGGCCCCCGGCGCGACCCCGGGCGCGCCGGGCAGTCTGCCCCACGCGCCGCGCACCCGCAGGGGGCGCCGGTGAGCACCCCCTCCCGCGAGACGGCGCTGCGCGTGATCGTGCCCTCCCTGGCCCTGGCCGTGGGCTACGGCTTGTTCCTGGCCCCCGCCGACCGCCGGGGCGAGCTCGAGGCGCGCCTGGTCAAGGCCCGGGCTCAGGCCCAGGCCGGGGGCGCGCCGGTGGGGATCGCGGGGCGGGTGCGCGCCCTCGAGGCGCGCCAGGGCGCGCTGGAGGAGCGGCTGCAGGAGCTCAAGGGCGGGCACGAGGACCACGAGCGCATGCGCGCGCTGCGCGACGTGGTCGAGGCCTTCGCCGCCCACGACGTGCTGCTCCTGAACGAGGTCGACGGCGGGGGCGAGGGCTTCGCGCTGCCGCTGGCCCTGAGCACCCTGCCCCAGCTCACCGCGCCCGGCGCCACCCCCCCCACGCGCGGGGCGCCCCCGCCGGTGCCACCCAGCCGGCACTTGTCCCAGCTGCGCCTGCGCGGGAGCTACTTCGCCGTGCTCGAGACCCTGGAGGCCCTGGCCCAGGACACCGGCTCCGCGGCCTTCGTGGTCGGCGTCGACCTCGACCGCACCGACCCCTCCGGACAGCACCTGTGGACCGTGGTGGTGTGGGTATGAGCGCCGAGCTCGAGCGCCTGCTCCGGGCCTGCGTCGAAGGCGGCGCCTCGGACTTCCCCTGCCCTAGGATTTCCTTGGACACCTAACTGGGGTGTCGGTCCTGATCGGGACCATCCCCGCTGAGGTGTTCCATGACCAAGCGAAAGCCCAAGCCGAAGAAGCGCGAGGGCGGGGGTAGGGGCCGCTTCTCCGCGGCCAGGAAGGCCGAGGCCGTGCGCCGCCTCGTAGCCGGCGAGGATCTCGACACGCTGGCACGCGAGCTCGGGGTGACCGCCGCGACGCTCGCCGAATGGCGCGAAAAGTTCCTGCAGGCCGGCCAGGCGGCCCTGAAGACCCGCAAGCAGGACGACCGCGACGAGGAGATCCTCCGCCTGAAGGCCATGGTCGGCGAGCTGACCATGCGCAACGAGATCCTCCAGGAGGGGATCCGAATCAAGGAGGGGCGCCCTTTTCTCACGCGGAGGCCGAGGCCATGAGCCTCACCGTCTCGCCCTCCGCGAAGAAGCCCTACGGTGTGGCTCGGGTCTGCGAGGCGTGGGCGATCCCGCGCTCGACCTACTACGCGCACAGGGTGCGAGCGGCCGACGCCCGCCCTCCAGAGAAGCGCGGGCCCAAGTCTCCCTGGACCGACGTCGAGCTCACCGGTCATATCCGGGACGTCCTCGAGGAGTCTCCATGGCTCGGGGAGGGGCACCGGAAGGTCTGGGCCTACCTGCGCCATGTGAAGGGCGTCCGCACGTCCAAGGCGAGGGTCCTGCGCCTCATGCGGGAAGCAGACCTCCTCGCCTCACAGCGGCCCACACGCGTCCTCGGGCCGCGCGCCCACGACGGAAAGATCGTGACGGACAAGCCCGACGTCATGTGGGGCACCGACGCCACGAGTGTGTTCACGACGAAGGAGGGCTCGTGCACCGTGTTCATAGCGGTCGACCACTGCACCTCGGAGTGCCTGGGGATCCACGCCGCCAAGGTCGGTGACCGCTTCGAGGCCCTGGAGCCGATCCGCCAGGGCGTGCGGCGCGCGTTCGGCTGCTTCGAGGAGGGCGTTGCGGAGGGCCTCAAGCTGCGGCACGACCACGGCAGCCAGTACATCAGCGACCACTTCCAGAACGAGCTGGAGTTCCTCGGGATCGAGTCCAGCCCCTCCTTCGTACGCTCGCCCGAAGGCAACGGTTGCTCCGAGCGGTTCATACGCACCCTCAAGGAGCAGCTGCTCTGGATCCGGCGATTCGAGACCGTGGAGGAGCTGCGCCTCGCGCTGCACGAGTGGGCCGCGCTCTACAACGAGCGCTGGCTCGTGCAGCGACACGGCTACCGGACGCCGGCCCAGGTCCGTCGAGAGCTCACGGCTCAAGAGCAGGCAGAGGCCGCATGAGGCCGGCCAGCTGTGGGGAACTCGGTGGGCAGGCAGCCGGAGGGCGAAGCGGAGGCCCTCACAGCCGAAGCGAAGCCCGCAGGCGTCGGCTGTCCACCGAGTTCTCCACGGCGGTCGAATTCAGTCAAACCCGTGTCCAAGGTACCTGGCGCAGTACAGACCTGCACCTCGCGCCGGGGGTCCCGGCGCTGCTGCGGGTCGAGGGGCGCCTGCTCCCGCTCCCCGGCGGCGCGGCCCTCGAGGCCGAGCAGGTCGAGGCCCTGGCCGACGCGGTGCTCGCCGAGCGCGGGCGCAGCGAGCTCGCGCGCTCGGGGAGCGTCGACGGCGCGCTGACCCACGCCGGCGTGCGCTTCCGCTTCAACGTCGCCCGTCGCCAGGGCGGGCTGAGCGTGGCCCTGCGCCGGCTGGAGGACGCGTTCACCTCGCTGGCCGAGCTGGGGTTGCCCGAGTCGCTCTACGCCCTGTGCGAGCTCCCGGACGGGCTGGTGCTCGTGTCGGGCCCCACGGGCTCGGGCAAGAGCACGACGCTCGCGTCCTTGATCCACCGGATCAACCAGACCCGGCCTTGCCACGTGGTCACGATCGAGGACCCCGTCGAATACGTGCACCCGCCGCAGCGGGCGCTGGTGAACCAGCGCGAGGTCGGGCCCGACACCCCGGACTTCAACACCGCGCTCGTGGCGTCCCTGCGCCAGGACCCCGACGTGATCCTCGTGGGCGAGATCCGCGACCTGGATACGATCCGCACCGCGATCACCGCCGCCGAGACCGGACACCTGGTGTTCACCACGGTGCACGCCGGTGACTGCGTGTCCTCGATCGAGCGCCTGGTGGCGGTGTTCCCCGCCGACGAGCAGGGCGGCGTGCGCCGCCAACTGGCGCTCGTGCTGCGCGCGGTGATCGCGCAGCACCTGCTGCCCGCCCGGGACGCCGGCGGCGACGCGCCGCGGCGCCGGGTGCTGGTCAGCGAGATCCTGCGCTCGACCCCGGCGGTGGCGAACCTGATCGCGAGCGGCAAGTCCTCGCAGCTCTACTCGACCCTCGAGACCGGCGCGGCCCTGGGCATGCAGACCCTGGAGCACGACCTGGCGCGGCTGCTCCAGGCGGGGCGGATCGAGCGCGCGACCGCGGAGCTCCTGGCCAAGAGCCCGCAGCTCCTCGAGGACCGCCTGCGCCTGCTGGAGCGGCGCGCGCCCACGCGCCGCACGGGGAGGCAGCGGTGAGCGACGAGCTCCTCGACCTCTCCCAGGTGCGGATCGACCCCGCGATCGCGCTCCAGGTCCCGGCCAGCCTGACCCTGCGCCGCAAGGTCCTGCCCTTCGCGCAGGTCGACCAGCGCGTGTTCGTCGCGTGCGCCAACCCTCAGGACGCCGCGGCGCTGCGCGCGCTCAAGCGGCACTTCAAGCAGCTCGAGGTCGTGGTCCGCCGCGCCGAGGCCAGCTCGCTGCAGGCGGCGCTGGACCGCACCTACGGCGACGGCGACACCCGGCACTTCGCCCGCAGCGACACCACCCGGGTGCGCCTGGCCGCGGGGGCCGAGATCGACGACGACGCGGTCTCTCGCTGCGACGAGCTCCTGCGCGCGGCGATCCTGCGCCAGGCCTCGGACCTGCACATAGATCCCGAGCGCGACGGGGTGCGGGTGCGGCTGCGGGTCGACGGCCAGCTCGAGGACCTCCCGCGCCTGCCGCTGGACGCCCTGGCCGGCGTGATCAGCCGGTTCAAGGTCCTGAGCGACATGGACATTGCCGAGAAGCGCGCGCCCCAGGACGGGCGCTTCACCCACCGCTTCGGCGCGGGCAAGGTCGTCGAGCTGCGCACCGCGACGCTCCCCACCCAACACGGCGAGCGCATGACGCTCCGGCTCCTGGCGCTCCAGACCGCGGAGCTGACCCTCGAGAAGCTGGGGCTGTTCCCCGAGCAGTTGGCCCTGGTCGACGCGCACCTGAAGCGCCCCCACGGCATGTTCCTGGTCACCGGGCCCACCGGCTCGGGCAAGAGCACGACCCTCTACGCCGCGGTGCGCCGGCTGATCGCCATGCGCCCGCTGAACGTGATCACCGTCGAGGACCCGGTCGAGTTCGACATGCAGGGCGCGGCCCAGGTCGAGGTCGACAGCGCGGACAAGGTCAGCTTCCTGCGCGCGCTGCGCAGCATTCTGCGCCACGACCCGGACGTGGTCATGATCGGCGAGGTCCGCGACCGCGAGACCGCCGACGTAGCGATCAAGGCCTCGCTCACCGGGCACCTCGTGCTCTCGACGCTGCACACGAACTCCGCCCTGGGCGCGATCACGCGCCTGCGAGACATGGGGGTCGAGCCCTACCTGCTGGCCGCCTGCCTGCGCCTGGTCGCGGCCCAGCGCCTGGTCCGCCAGCTCTGCCGGCGCTGCGCCGTGCCGCGGGCCCTGGCTCCGGACGAGGCCGCGCTCTTCGGGCAGCCTCAGCGCGCGGGGGCCGAGGTCAAGGAGCCCCGGGGCTGCCTCTACTGCGGCGGGCGCGGGCTCGTGGGGCGCCTGGGGCTGTTCGAGGTCGTGGAGCTGGCCGGGGTGTGGCGCGAGCGCGTCGCTGGCGGCTACAGCGAGCCTCAGCTCCTCGACGCCATGCGCGCCGACGGGCTGCCGACCCTGGCCGACAACGCCCTGCGCCGTGTGCTCGCGGGCGACACTCCGGTCAGCGAGGCCCTCGCGGCCGTGGCCACGGGCTAGGGGGCGGCGTGCCGAGCTTTCGCTACGAAGCGCGAGACGCCCGGGGCAGCGCCCAGCGCGGGACCACCGAGGGGGAGACCCCCGCCGCGGTCGCGGACGCCCTGCGCCGCCGCGGCTGGCTGGTGACCGCGGTCGAGCCCGCGGCGCCCCCGGCGCCGAGCCTCGACCCCCGCGCGTTGCTCCGGATCCGGCGGGTGGACGTCGAGCTCGGCCTGCGCCAGCTCGCGGTCATGCTCCGCAGCGGGCTGAGCCTGCTGCGCGCGCTGCAGGTCCTCGCGCCCCAGGCGCGGCGGCCTCGGCTGAGGCAGGTGTGGCTCGACGTGGCCCAGCGGATCCAGGGCGGCGCCAGCTTCGCCGACGCCCTCGCCGCGCACCCGTGCTTCCCTGAGCTCGTGGTCCAGCTCGTGCGGGTCGGGGAGCAGACGGGGACCCTGGAGCCGGTGCTGACCCGCGCTGCGACCAGCCTCGAGCGCCGGCGGACCCTGCGCGCGAGCGTGCTCTCGGCGCTGCTCTACCCCACGATCGTGCTGCTCATGACCGGCGGGGTGAGCGCCTTCGTGGTGCTCTACGTGCTGCCCAAGATCCGCGTGTTCCTGAGCGCCATGGGCAAGGAGCTCCCGCCCCTGACCCAGCTCCTGCTGGATATCTCCGACGCGATCCAGACCTACCTCGTGCACGGCGTGCTCCTGACCGCGGCCGCGATCGCGGGGCTCGTCGTGATCGCGCTGTGGCCGCCCGGGCGGCGGGTCCTCGACGGGGTCCTGCTCCGCGTCCCGATCGTGGGGCGGGTGATCTCGACCGCGGGCACGATCCTCGTCGCCCGCGGGCTGCGCGACCTCCTGGCCAGCGGGGTGACCCTGCTCGAGGCCCTGCGCACGGTGGAGCAGCTCGTGGCCAACCGCCGGCTGCGCGAGCGGATCGCGCGCTGCCGGGAGCGGGTCATGCAGGGCTCGTCCTTCGCGGAGCCCCTGGCCGACCCTGGCGCGTTCCAGCCCTTGCTCGCGAGCATGGTCGCCGTGGGCGAGCAGGCGGGCACCCTGGACGAGGTGCTCGACGAGGTCGCCGACTTCTACGAGTCCGAGCTCCAGGGGCTGGTCAAGACCCTGAGCGTGCTGATCGAGCCGGTCGTGATCGTGATCGTGGGCTCGATCGTGGGCTTCGTCTACGTGGCCGTGTTCATGGCCCTCTACTCGGGATACGGAGGTTGACGTGAAGTCGCCGTGGATCGCGCTCGCCCTCGCGCTGTGCGCGAGGGTTGGACTCGCCCAGGACGCGGACCCGCCGCGGGAGGACGCCACGCCGCCGCCCGCCGCGTCCGAGGGGGACCCCCCGCCCCCGGCCGCCGAGGCGCCGGCGCGCCGCGACCCGACCGCAGGCGCGAGCGGGTGGCAGGCCGCGCCCGTCGGGGCCCAGGTCTCGACCACGCTGCCCCCGGTCGCGCTCAAGGCCCGGGTGTTCGTGCGGGGCCGGCCCCCGGCGGCGCTGCTCCTGATCGACCAGACCCTGCACCTCGTGCGCGCGGGGAGCGCGATCGCGCTCCCCGGGCTGCCGAGAGGCGCTACCGACCTCGACCCGGCGCGCCTGGCGCGACCTCGCGGCAAGCGCCGCGCACGCGCAAGACGACCCTGACGTTGAAGGTGACCTCGATCGACGCCGAACAGGTCGTGCTCGAGGTCCCCGGCCACGACCCCCTGATCCTGCGCTGAGCTGCCCATGAATCGCCCCCTCCTTCGTCTCGCGTCGCTGTGCCTGGCGCTCTCGCTGGTCGCGCCTGGGGCCTCGGCCCAGGACGCCCGGATCGAGCTGCTCGAGCTGCGCGACCTCCCGCTCAAGGACGCGCTGCAGATCGTGTCCTTCCAGACCGGGCTCAACGTCGTGGCCTCGGCCGACGCTGCGGATCGCGCGGTGAACCTCGTGCTGCGCGACGTGGACGTCCTCGACGCCCTCGAGGCCCTGTGCCAGACCCACGACCTGTGGATCCGAGCCGACCCCGAGACCGGGATCTACCGGATCGCGACCTCCGCCGAGTATCAGCGCGACATTCAGAGCTTCCGCGCAGCGGAGGTCGAGGTGTTCACCCTGCTCTACCCCAACGCCCGCGACGTGGCTCAGGCGATCCGCGACCTGTTCGGCCAGCGGGTGCGCCTGGGGCAGGCGGGGCTGCTGGATCAGTCGATCCAGGACCTGCAGAACCGCTTCCAGCGCTTCGACCTGATCGACGGGCGCAGCCAAGGCTTCGGCCAGCTCGGCGGCACGAACCAGGGCGGCGGCTTCCAGCAGAACCGGCAGCAGAACCAGTTCGGGCTCGGCAACCGCGCGGGCAACAACCAAAACGTGGCCTCGCTCCTGCGCGCCCAGACCCAGCAGAACCAGGGCCAGGCCGACGAGGTCGACGCGGGCCGCGAGCGGGTCGAGGGCCTGAGCGGGACCCAGATCCAGGAGCTGGAGCAGGGCGAGGCGGACCAGGTGCTCGGCCAGCTCGCGCGCCAGACCTCGATCTACGTGAGCGTGAACGCGCGCACGAACCAGCTCTTCGTGCGCTCGGGGGACCCGGAGGCCCTGCGCCAGATCCAGGGGCTGGTGCAGAGCATGGACCGCCCCACGCCGCTGGTGCTGCTCGAGGTCAAGGTCCTCTCGATCCTTCTCGACGACGACTTCAACTCGGTGTTCGACCTGCAGTTCAACGACCCCGGCTCCCGCACCGGCGGGCAGTTCACCACCGGCGCCGTGGCCCAGCAGCCCGCGGACCTCGTGCCCACCAGCGACACCCTCGCCCGCCGCGCCGCGGACTTCGGCCTGGCAGGGACCGGGGTCAGCCCCGACTCCTGGTGTTCCGAAATGCGTGGGCAGAAATGCCTCCGCGCGCATGCAGCTCCTCCAGGGCGAGAACCGGATCCCACGACCCTGGCCACCCCCATGCTCCTGACCGCGAACAACGAGGTCAGCCGCCTGTTCGCGGGGAGGAGCGCCCGATCAGCCGCTCGTTCAGGGCGGGCAGACCGTGGTCGGCGTGGGCGGCAACGTGGTGAACCGGGCACGACCCAGGTCGAGTTCCGCCCGTGGGCACCACGCTCCTGATCACGCCAGACATAAACGCCGACCGCACCGTGAGCCTGTTGATCCTCCAGGAGACCTCGAACGTGAACGTGACGGCGCAGGCGTGCTGGTGCCCTCGGGCACGGGCTTCGTGCATGAGCCATTGGCAGTGATCCAGAGCCGCAGCGTGAGCGGGACCGTCGTCGCCAAGGACGGGCAAATGATCGCGATCGGCGGGTTGATCGAGGGCCCCTGCGCGATACGCGGGCGGGGATCCCCCTGGCTCTCCGAGATCCCGATCCTGGGCTTCTTCTTCCGCCGCCAGGAGACCGAGCGCGTGCGCCAGGAGCTGGTGATCACCCTCACGCCCCACGTGCTGACCACGCCCCAGGGGAGGCCGAGGACGTCAGCCGGCGCCTGCTGCGGGGAGAACAGCGTTCACCCAAGCGCAACGACCCCGAGCTGACCTCCAGAGCTTCCGACCCGACGACGTGCTCAGGCGGAGGAGGCTGGGAACTGGCCACATGTTCGACGTGCACAGCGGAGTGGACTATGACGACGAGTAGGCGCGGAGGCTCTGATCGCAGCGCTGGCGAGCGTCGCCGGCTGCAGCAGCCCGAGGTCCAGCCCGCGGCCAGCGCCCCGGGTGCAGGTCGGGGGGCGCGTCGCGCTGCTGAGCGCGGACGACGAGGCGCGCCTCGGGCCCCTCGAGCTCCTCGAGCGCGTCGGGCGCGACGTCGCCCGCGGCCGCGACGACGAGGGCTTGGCGGGCGCGGCGTCACGGCGACGCCGCCGAGGGCGCGCTCTACGCCGCGCTCTTGGGATCCTGGGCGACGCCCCCAACCCAGGCTCGAGGTCCTGGCGCGGGCCCAGGCCGCAGCGGCCGGCGGCGACTGGCCCCGGCTCCTGGCCGCGCGCCGCGCCGACCCCGTGCGCTTCGCGGCCTTCGCTCGCGAACGGGCCGCGGCCCTCGCGGCCTCGGACCCGGACGTCGAGCTCTCCGCCGCCGAGGGCGAGCCCCTCCTCGAGCTCGAGGCGCTGCGGGTGCGGGTGCAGCTCGCCCGCGACGCCCAGGAGCCCGGCTCGCCGACGCCCTGGCCGAGGCCGGGCGCGCGGCGCTGGTACGCGCCCCCGCCCAGGCCCTGGAGTTCGCCCTCGCGCGCGAGACGCGGCGCAGGACCCGGCCGCGCGCTGGGTCGAGGCGCTGCACGCGGCGTTGGCTCCCCTCCGCGCAGGCGCGATGGTTGGGGACCCTGCCGCCTGGAGTCAGCTCCTCGAGCGTGAGCCAGTCGGCGCGCCCTGGCCCGCCGACGCCCGGGTGCTGCTCGTCGGCCAGGCGTGGCCCGGCGCCCCCGCCGCGCGCGGGGAGGAGCTGGCCCAGGAGACCGCGTCGGGTCTGGCTTGGACCGCGGTCGGCCGCTGGCGCGCCGAGCGCGGCGAGGCCCAGGCCGCGCTCCTCGCGCTGCGCCGCGGTCACGCCGCGAGCCGCAGCGAGTGGGCGAGCGCGAGCTCGAAGCTGCTCCAGGCTCGGGCGCTCCTGGCCCTCGACCAGCCCGCGCCGGCCTCGAGCGCTCTTGATCGGCCTCGCCGACCGCCGCGAGCTGGACGTGGCCCAGGCCGCGACCGCGCTCCTGGGCTCGGTGCGCCTGCGCAACGGTCAGCTCCGCCGCGGCCATGGACTGCTGCGGCGAAGGCAGTGGAGGCTCCGCCGACGGCTGGCCAGGCTGGGCGAGGCCGAAGGTCGACCTCGGCCTCACGTATCTGGCCCTCGGCCAGCCGAGCGCAGGCTCGACGCACCTGCACCGGGCCGGAGCGCTTCCAGCGCGACGGCGAGTTCCCTCAGCTCCGCCGCTGCCTGAAGAACGAGCTGCGCTACACGGGACTACGCCGGCGACGCGCGCTGCCGAATCCGCGCCCGCTGCCTGCGCCTGGGCGCGGATCTGTAGCCGCTGGGGGCGCGCGCCCGGAACGCTCGTCCGAGCACGCCCCAGAGGGGCGGGCAACGTGTGCGCGCAGTACTGGCACGCCCGCCCATCTTCGTAGGGCGCAGCTTGCCTGCGCCCAGCCCCGCGCCAACGTGTGCGCGGCACACAACACGCCCGCGCCCTTCTCTCGTAGGGGCGCAGCTTGCCTGCGCCATCCACCCGCGGCGCGCATGATCCCGGAGCTCCGCTCTCATTGGGTCGTTGGCTCTCACTCCGAGCTGCGTGCACGCGCTGTGGAGGGACGGGCGCAGGCCAACTGCGCCCGCTGAAAGAACAGGCTTATCTGGAGAGCGCCGACCCGCGGACAGGCCTTGCGAGGAACGGCCCAAGCGCGGCGCGGGGACCGACCCGCGGGTAAGGCCAACGAGAGAGGCCGGCTCGATCTACTCGAGGGAGGGCCGACGGGGCGTCGACCTTCCGCTCCCTCGTCCAGTGCGCCCGACCCCGCCAGCAGTTCGAGCCCGTTCCCCGACCCTCACCGCGGTCCTCGCCAGGGTGGCGTCTATCCGCCGGGAACTCCGGAGGACGAGCGGCGACTAGGGGTGCCCCGGAGTCGGGGCCCACGGGGCAGGCGGCTCTCCCTGCCTGCCCCGTGGCTAAGATATGTAGATAGCTAATAACCAGGGTAGGATCTCCCGCTCCTGGTCAACCACCTCGCAGGAGATCCCCGCATGCCCTTTGCCTTCCCCTCGTCGTCGCAGCTTGACCCTCGTCGAGCTGATCGTGAGTATGATCGTCCTCATCGCCCTCGCCGGATCGATCGCGCGCTTCGGCAACGTCGGCCAGGCCCACGTGGCGGCCACCACCACCAACGTGCCCTCCCTCGAGTCCACGATCCGCGGGAACATGCTGCTCAAGAGCGGCGGATCGGCACCGCCTTCGACTCGGTGGTCTGACACCACCGGCGCCGTCGCCGCCTACATGCTGTCGAGAACACCTTCCAGAGCCCTACGTTCTGACCGCGGACGACGATGGCGCGCTCCAGCGACGTCGGGATCACGAGCGTGGTCGCCGCCAACACCACCCACCGAAGGTGACGCCACCTTCGGCTCCCACGACGCGGCGCCAGCCACCCTCGCTGCAGGTTGAACGTGCTCTCTATGACCGCGGCTGGCGCCAGCCTCCATGCTCACCAGCTTCAACGTAGTCCCCGACGCCAACGCGGAGTATCGCCTTCGGGATCGGATCGGTGCTCGCTGGTCGGCGGCGGCGAGGCTGCGGTCTTCGCTGAGGCCCCCATGCACTTCGGCGACGACACCCGGGCACCCGCTCCCGAACTGGCTACACCCGCTACTTCGTGGTCCTCGAGCTCAGCAACGCTGGATCCGGCCGTCGACCCGTTCCCGGAAGCCCGCCTGCTCGGCGTGGCCGCGCCCCACGAGAACCGGCCTCGAGCGCAACGCGGCGCACCTCAAGAGTTCTACGGCAACTAGCCGCGGGACCCGCGCGGCCCTGCGCTCGCGGCAGGCGCTGCTCTCCTACCACACGCGGAAACGAATCCCCCCACGGGGCTCTGCGTTCCTCGGCGCCTCAACCTCTGCGTCAAAACCGGCCTGCACGAGCGCTCTGGGTCAAAGCCGGCGCTCCGTCCGTTCCGGCGCGGGCGGACGGTGTGCCACCCGCGCGGCGAGCTGTAGCGCCCCTCGGGCGCCCGCCGCGCGACGTCCAGGGTCTGGATCGTGCGATAGAACGCCACGATCTCGCCCGGCGGTCGAGGCTCGCTCGCGGGGGACCGGCGGGTAGGTGCCTCGGCGAACTCTTCAGCACGGTGTGGAGCTGGACCCGAATCACCGTGCGGGTGATCGGTGCAGGAAGTAGGTCGTGTGGGCCTTCGCATTCTGGGCGACCTCGGTCTCGACGAAGGTCAGGCCGTCCATGCACCCCAGGGTCTCCTCCAACTCGCGGCCGGACCCTTCACAGACCCGTCCCGGATCGCGCAGCGGGGCCTCGAGGTCCTGCTCGTCCCGCAGCTCGCGGATCACCAGCTCGCGGTGCTGCTTCGTCGGCAGGGGCCGATCCGAAACGGGAAGCGGTGGCGAGCGGGGTACTCTCGGCCTGCATGTCACACATTATTCAGCCGGAAGGTCATGTGCAGCGGCTCGAGGGCGGCGTCGTCGGCCGTCACCAGGGTTCGCGCTCCAGGAGCGCGAGGGCCGCGATCAGGGCTGCGCGCACGGGAGCCTCCTTCCAGGCCGAGTGTAGCAGCGGCGCGGGGGTCAGCCGGTGCGGGGGCGCCCGCGGGTCCGCCGCGCACCAGGTCGCTGCACCTCGCCCAGCCGGCAGGGTCAGGGGGAACATGTCACCACCTGGACACGTGCTCGATCGTGGTCCCGCTGGCTCAACGCGGGTCCTCCAGGACCGGCTCCCCGCTGCGCTCGAAGTGGGCCGCAGGGTGCGCCAGCCAGTCGATCCCCCGCAGCTCGCCCGGGTCCTCGTCGTCGTAGAGCGAGCCGCCGTGGGTCCAGGAGCTCGTAGAGGGCCATGAGCGCGTCGCCCACGAACACGAGCTTGTAGTGCCGGCCGCAGTCGGCGATCAGCACCGCACCGAGACCGCGCGGCGGGAAACTCTCGGTCTCGTAGACCCGGCCGTAAATGCAGTTGTGGAAGTAGTAGCAGCGCAGCTCCTTGAAGTGGGTGGCCTTGCTGGCGGCGGTGAACAGGCGGCTCACGAGATCGCTGAAGGGGTCCATGGAGCCGCCCACGTCCATGAGCAGGATCACCCGGGTGTTCGGGCGGCGCGGCGGGCGGAGCACGAGCTCCGGATCGCCAGTTCTTGGCCGTCTCTCGTCGATCGTGGCCTCGAGGTCGACTCCTCTTCGCCGCCTTCGCGGGCGAACTCGCGCAGCTTGCGCAGCGCGACCGAGAGCTGGCGCACGTCGAGCACGCGGTCGCTGCGGTAGCCCTGGAAGCGGCGCGCGTCGGCGACCTGGATCGCGCTGCGGTTTCCGCCAGGGCCGCCGACGCGGATCCCCTCGCGGGCGGCGCCATCTTGGCCGAAGGGGCTCGTGCCCCCGGTCCCGATCCATTTGTTGCCGCCGTCGTGGCGCTCGGTCTGCTCGCGCAGGCGCTCCTCGAACAGGGCCCTGAGCTCCTCGAGGTCGTACTGCTCGAGCAGCGCGCGCTCCTCGGGGGTGAGCTCGGCGCGGCGCTCGACCGCCTCCTGCAGCCAGTCGAGGAGCTGGGAGTGCAGGTCGAGGCCGAGGCCCTCGACCCCGCGGAAGTGGGCGAGGAAGGCCTCGTCGAAGGCGTCGAGGTGGGCCTCGGAGTGCACGAGCAGCGCGCGGGCGACGTTGTAGAACCCGTCGAGGTTCGACTGGTGCAGCCCGCGGCCCAGGGCCTCGGCGAGGGCGACCGTCTCCTGGGCGCCGACCGGGACGCCGCGGGCGCGCAGCGCGTAGACGAAGGGGACGATCAAGCGCTCAGCGCCGCCACCGCGAGGCAGGGCCCTTGCTGATCCGGTTGACCACCGCAGGTCCTGCTCCTTCTTGATCAGCGTGTTGAGGAAGGGCAGGGCCTTGTCGAGCTCGACCTTGGCGATCCCGGACGCCTTGAGCACGGCGATCCAGTCGATCAGCTCGCTGGTGCGCTCCGGGCGCTTGCGCAGCCCCGAAGGCGTCTGGCGCAGGGCGTAGAACGCGTCCAGCGCTTGCCGAGCCAGCTCCTGGTCGAGTCCGGGTGGTGCGTCGATCCCGCTTCATGAGCGCGGCCTCGAGGAACTCGATGAAGTGGAACACGCAGCGGCGGAGGAAGGCGTCGGGGAGCTCCTTCTCGTTGTTGCTGGTGATCACGACCACCGGGCGCTGGGTCGCCTCGACCTCGTCCCCGGTCTCGTTGACCCGGAAGCGCATGCGGTCAGGCTCGTGCAGGAGGTCGTTGGGGAACTCGATGTCCGCCTTGTCGACCTCGTCGATCAGGAGCACCACCCGCTCGCGCCCAGCCGCGAGGACTCGCCCGGGGGCCATTAGCTGATATAGCGCCGAATGTCATGACCTCGCCGTCGCCGAAGCGGCTGTCGTAGAGCCGCTGCACGGTGTCGTAGACGTAGAGCCCGTCCTGGGCCCGGGTCGTGGACTTCACGTGCCAGCGCAGGAGCGGCGCGCCCAGGGCCTCGGCGATCGCCTCGGCCAGGAGCGTCTTCCCCGTGCCCGGCTCGCCCTTGACCAGGAGCGGGCGCTGCAGCGCCAGGGCGCAGTTGACCGCCGCCTCCAGCCCGGGGTCGGTGAGGTAGCCGGCGGTGCCGGTGAAGCGGGTGAACTCGGCCATGTCAGGTCCTCAGATCAGGCGCAGGCAGAACGGGTAGCGGTAGAAGTTGCCCTTGCTCGCCTCGACCGCGGCCAGGATCGTGCACACCAGGCTCCCGATCGAGACCGCGAAGATCAGGGGGATCCCGATCAGCACGAACACCAGGGGAATGCAGCACAGCGCGGCGAGCACGACCGTGATCTGGAAGTTCAGCGCGTCCCGGGCGTGCTCGCCCACGAAGCGCGACTCGTCCTTCTTGACCAGGTAGATCACCAGCGGGCCCACGAACCCGGCGACGAGCACCAGCAGGTGGGCCAGCATGGCCAGGGTCTTCTCGTCGCTGGTGACCTGGGCGGGCTCGACCGGGTGCGCGCCAGGGGGCGCGTAGTGCGTGGGCTCCGAGTGCGGATCGTACGGCATGGACTCCCTCTCCCTCCCCGGGGCCGCCGATCCTATGCGATCGGCGCATTCCACGGAAAGCCTGCGGTTTGGAGCGGGGCGCCCTCAGGCCGGGGGGGGCTCGCCGGTGGCCAGGGCGTAGTTGCGGTAGCGGGGGTCCTCGGTCACCTCGCGCAGCACGTGGGGCGCGAGCCAGGGGGGGAGCGTGACCTGTTGCTCGGCGGACTCGAGCTCGACCTCCGCCAGGACGAGGTCGCGGTCGCGGAACACGTCGACCTCCCAGGTCACGGCGCCGTCCGGGACCTTGTGGCGGGTCTTGAGGACCCGGCGGCCCGCGGTGCGCGGCCAGAGCGCGTCGAACTCCGCCGGCGTGAGCGCGCGCTCGGTCTCCTCGCGGACCAGGCCCAGCCCGCGCTTGATCGTGTGCACCAGCTTCTGGCGCCCGTCGGGGTAGGTCGTGCGCCGCACCCGGCCCTCTTCGTCGTCGGCGCCGCCGTCGGGGAGGTAGCCCTGCTCGAGCTCGAGGGCCACGGCCCCCGGGGGCAGCTCGGGGGCGGCGCGCAGCAGGTAGACCCGCTCGATCTCCAGGGGCGCGCT
>JAWKSZ010000039.1:0-73046 GCA_041402045.1 Planctomycetota bacterium
CCCCGAGCCCGAGGGGGCCTGGGACAGGCCCCCTAGAAACAATCGGACGGGGAGGGGGCTAGAGGTTTGGGAGGGGCTTCCAGCCCCTCCCAAATCTCTAGCCCCCTCCCCGTGGTCGAGCCCCGGATTGCGTAGTAGACTTCTCACCCTCAGAAGGGCGAGGCCAGAGCCGTCGCCCTCGCAGTTGAAGGAACGAGCATGACCGACGAACCGAGCATTGATTTCGGCGCTTCCCGCCAGGCTGCGACGGGGCTCAAGCTCCGTCCGGGCAAGGGCCTGGACGTGGGCACCGCGAACCTTCTGTCCGCGGTTCAGGACTACGAAGGCAACGTCATCATCAAGCAGCAGCGCAACGCGTTCATCGACATCGAGCAGAACGACTTCACGCGCAACATGCTGACGAAGATGGACGTGCAATACGTCGTCCTCAACAACCGCATGATCGTGATCGGCGACCCGGCCTTCGACCTGGCGAACATTCACAACCGTGAGCTGCGTCGCCCCATGAAGGACGGCATGCTCAGCCCGCGCGAGCAGGACGCGCTCCCGATCGAGAAGCTCCTGATCGACCGGCTGCTGGGCTCGCCCCAGGTGCAGAACGAGATCGTGTATTACTCGGTCCCGGCTGAGCCGATCGACATGGAGATGAACGTCGTCTACCACAAGGGCACGTTCCGCACGCTCCTCGGGCAGCTCGGCTACACCGCCAAGGACATCCTCGAGGGTCACTGCATCGTGTTCGCCGAGCTCGACGAGGACGACTTCACCGGGATCGGGATCAGCTGCGGCGGCGGCATGTTCAACGTCAGCGTGTCCTACCGCACCATGCCGGCGCTGAACTTCGCGACCGCCCGCGGCGGCGACTGGATCGACCTGAACGTGGCCAAGGTGCTGGGGATCAAGTCCTCCCGCGCCACCGCGCTCAAGGAGAAGGGCGTCGACCTGCGCAACCCCCGCACCCGCGAGGAGCAGGCGATCGACCTCTACTACCGCGAGCTGATCCGTTACACCCTGACCGAGATCAAGAAGCGCTTCGAGTCGTCGGAGGACATGCCTCAGTTCCCCGACCCGGTGGACATCGTGTTCGCCGGCGGCACCAGCAAGATCGGCGGGTTCATCGACGTCGTGCGCGACGAGCTGAGCCGGATCAAGTTCCCGATCCCGATCAAGGAGGTCCGCCGCGCCGACGACCCCCTCACCAGCTGCGCCCGCGGCGCGTTGGTGGCGGCCGCCGCCGACGAGGACAACCCGGACGACTGAGGCGATCCCCCTGCGGATCGAATCAACGCACGCGAGCCGTCGTGGGGCCTCCCTGCGACGGCTCCGCTGCGTACTGGCGGCGCTCCTGTGCGCGGTCGCGGCGCGAGGCGCTGAGCGCGAGCTGCCGGGCGGGCTGGGGGTCGTCGACTTTCCCGCGCGCCAGGCCGCGGACGCCGCCCGGGTCGAGGGCCTGGTCGTGGAGTGCGCGGCCGCGGTCGAGCGCCGGCTGGGGGCCGGGCTGCGCCGCCCCGCGCGGATCGTGCTCTGCGACACCGAGGCGGGCTTCGCCGCCCGCTACGCCGAGCTCGGGTCCGGGCGGCCGCCGGACTACGCCCTGGCCCTCGCCTTCCCCGAGCACGATCGGATCTTGGTGCGCACCGCGCGGCTGCAGCCAGGCACGTGGTCGGACCTGGAGAGCACCCTCGCCCACGAGCTGGCGCACCTCGTGCTCGGCGACGTCGAGCGCGAGCGCGGCGAGAGGCTCCCCCGCTGGCTGAACGAGGGGTTGGCGGAGTTCGCCTCGGGGCGCGCGCTGCTGCCGGAGGAGCGCTCGGCCCTGGCCGGACAAGCTCGCCACGGGACGGCGCCCAGCCTCGGCGATTGGGTGCGGGCCTTCCCCCAGGACGGGCCCGCGACCGCGCGGGCCTACACCCACACCTGCGCCTTCCTGAGCTGGGTCGACGGGCAAGCGATCGACGGAGTGCCCGGCCTCGTGCGGGGCCTGCGCCGGGGCTCGGTCGACGAGGCCTTCGTGGCGGAGCTGGGCTGGACGGCAGACGAGGCCGAGCACGCCTGGCTGGAGGAGCTCGCCCGGGACCACGCCTGGTGGCGCACGCTCCTGTTCTCGCTCAACCTCTGGGGCTTCGTGACCTTGCTCGCGCTCCTCGCCTTCGCGCGGCACGCCTGGCGCACGCGTCGGCTGCGGCGCGAGCTGATCCGGCAAGACGCCCTCGAAGACGCGCGGCGGGCAGCGCGGCTAGGACGTGGAGAGGGAGAGCCCGACCATGAACAAGGCGCAGGCGCCGACGTTGCCGAGGAAGGGCTTGCCGGCCTCGTCGAAGTGCATGATCACGAACACCAGCGCCGCGAAGGGAACGAAGAGGTAGGCCAGCCCCCACAGCACGTGCTCCCGGAAGGCGAGGATCAACAGCCAGATTCCGGTCACGAGGGCCAAGATCCCACCCACACCCATAAGCAGTAGTCCCATGCGTCGTCGACTCCTTGTGTGCTGGACGGTAGCGACGCGGCTGGGGCGAAGCCGCTACAATTCGCCCAGCTCTCTGGAAGGGTCGCGCCCATGGAATCCCACGAAGTGCTGCGTCAGGTCGTCGAACCCCTGGGGGCCAAGCGGATCGCGCACGAGCTGCGGGTCTCGACCTCGTTGGTCTACAAGTGGTGCGAGGAGGACACGAGCGGCGCCCGGAACCCGCTGGACCGGTTGGAGGCGCTCTACCACGCGACCCAGGATCGCTCGGCGATCGAGTGGCTCTGCCAGCGCGCGGGCGGCTACTTCGTGGCCAACCCCAAGCGCGCCGAGGAGACCGAGGTCGAGCTCCTGACCCACACCCAGCAAATGCTCGCCAAGTTCAGCGGGCTGCTGAAGATCATCTCCGAGTCCGTCGCCGACGACGGGCACATAGACCTCGCCGAGTCGAAGCGGATCCGCAAGCACTGGGACAAGCTCAAGGGCTACGCCGAGAGCTTCGTGGCGGGCTGCGAGGGCGGGACCTTTCGCGAGGAAGAGTAAGGCCTGGCAGCCCGTTGAACTCCGCCCCGAAGACCGGGGCGGAGTTCAACGGGCTGCTAGCCGCCGAGCTTGGCGCGCAGGTCGCGGGTCTGCGCGCTGTCGGGGGTGAGCCGCTCCAGGCGCCCCAGGGCCGCCGCAGCGCCGGCGCGGTCCCCCGCCGCCAGGCGCAGCACCCCGTCGAAGTAGTGCCCGTTCGGATCCTGGGGCCACTCCGCGAGCAGGCGGTCGACCCGCGGGCGCGCGGCGTCGCTCCGCTCGCTCTGCAGGAGGAACACCACGTGCTGGAGGAGCACGCCCTGCACCGCGCGGCGCTCCTGCGGGCTCGACCCCGCGTCCTGCGCCAGCGCCTCGCAGCGCTCGAGGACCTCGAACGCCTCGGGGCCCCGACCCTGGAGCATGCGCGCCAGGCTGAGCTCGACCCGGGAGTTGAGCTGGCCCACGTTGAAGCCGTGGGCCTCCGCGGCGCGGTCCCAGGCCGCGACGGCGAACGCGAAGTCCTCCTCGGCCCGCTGCGCCCAGCCGCGGGTCTGCCACGGGGGCTGGTTCTGCTGGGCCAGGGTCAGGCGCGTCTGCCCGCGCCAGTGGCGGAGCTGGGCGTCCTGGGAGCGGAAGCGCAGGGCCGCGGTGTAGTCGGCCTCGAGCACCAGGGGCGGCGCGCCGATCGTGTTGTGGATCCGCTGCAGCTCGGCGTAGGCCAGGCCCAGGGTGGGGTCGCGGGCCAGCGCCGCCTCGCAGGCGTCGACCGCCTCCAGCGCCGCCGCGGGCCGACCCGGGATCTGGCCCCTCAGCGCCAGCGCGCGCATGAGCTCGGCGAAGGCCGGGTAGACGCCGGTGGCCAGCGCCGCCTGAGCGAAGGCTTCGGCCTCCCGGTAGCCCGCCTCGTCCCGGGCGAGGTGATAGCGCAGGTGGCTGGCCAACAGGCCGAGGGCGGCGCGGGCCCCCGGCGCGCTGGCCCGATCCAGGGCCGCGCGCACCTGGCCCAGGGCGCCCTCGAGGTCCTGCTCGTCCTCGCGGGCGACCGCGCGCAGGGCGCGGGCGAAGGCCGGGAACCCGCTGTCCGCGCTCCAGCCCCGCGCGGCGAGGGCGTCCAGGTCCTGGGGCGGCAGGTCGCCGAAGTAGGGGCCGCGGCCCTCGAGGTGCCGGCTGAACTCGTCCAGGCCGATCCGGCTCACGCGGAGGGCGTAGGCGCGGAACACGTCGGCGAACGGAGGCTCCCGGCCCGGGTCGGCGGCGAGGGCCGCCTGCAGCGAGAGCTCGGCGGCGTGGCTCCAGTCTCCGCGCAGGAGGTAGATCCGCGCGAGCTGGCGCAGCATGAGCTCGTCCGGCGCGGCGACGAGCTCCTTGCGCAGGGCGCGCAGGGTCGACTTCGCCTCGGGGTCCTCCAGAGGGAGGCGCTCGACCTCGAGCAGCCGCTGCAGCCGGGCCTGGGCGGCGGCGAGGGCGTCGGCGCTGGCCTGGGCTGCCTCTCGGGCTGCGGTGGCCGCGCGGGCCCCGCGCTCCGCGTCCTCGCGCAGCGCGCGCTCGGTGCTCGCCCGGGCGAGGAGCGTGGCGGCGACGCCGACGACGACCAGCGCGCTGGCCCCCGAGACCCACGCCGCGCTCGTCAGCGCCGGGTGCCGGCGGGCCCAGCGGCGGGCGCGGGCGAGCGGGCTCTCTCGGTAGACGCTCACCGGCTCGTCGGCGAGGTACGCGCGCAGGTCGTCGACGAAGGCGCTGGCGCTGGGCGTGCGGTCCTTCGGGTCCGGGGCCAGGGCCGCGCGCGCGATCGCGTCCAGCGCCGCGGGCACGTCGCGGCGTCGGTCGCGGGGCGCCTCGATCTTGCCCTGGAGCGTGGCCGCGAGCTTGTTGACCACCGAGGCCCCGGTGACCGGGGGCTGCCCGGTGAGGACCTCGGTCAGGATCGCGCCCAGGGCGAACACGTCGGCGGGGGGGCCGACGTGCTCCCCGTCGGCCTGCTCCGGCGGGAGGTAGCCCGGGGTCCCGAGCACCGCGCCGGCTTGGGTCAGGCCCTCGCGCAGCGGCGCCTCGGGCCTGCGAGGGGCGTCGGGCTCGTCGACGCGGCGCGCGAGGCCCCAGTCCACGACCATGACCTCGCCCAGCTCTCCGACCATGACGTTCTGGGGCTTGAGGTCGCGGTGCAGGATCCCGCGCGCGTGGGCGTGGGCCACGGCCTCGCCGACCTTGACCACGACCTCGAGCAGCTCGCGCAGGGGCCGTCCGCTAGGGCGCGGGCCGGCGGCGCGCAGGAGCTGGCTGAAGGCGCGCCCCTCGATCACCTTCATCAGCAGGAAGGGCTGCCCGTTGGCCCGCGTCCCGGCCTCGTAGATCGGCGGGATCGCGGGGTGGTCGAGGGAGGCGGTGAGCTCGGCCTCCCGCAGGAAGCGCGCCTGGGCGCCTGGGTCCCCGAGCAGCTCGGGCGAGAGCAGCTTGAGCGCGGCCTGGCGGCCCAGGCGCTCGTCGCGGACCCGGTGCACGACCCCCATGCCTCCGCGCCCCAGCTCGTCCAGGGTCTGGAGGGCGAGCTCGGCGTGGGGCACGAACCGCGGGTCCAGGGCTCGCGCGGCGCGGTAGCTCTCCACCGCGCGGCGGCGGGGGTCGTCGGCCGCCGGGGAGGGCAGGCCGCCGGGGCCTGGACCGCGTTGCACGAGGGTGGGGGCGACGGGGCTGCGGACCAGGGTCGGCGCGCCGTCGGCGCTGCTGGGCGCAGCGAGGGCCGCGAGCTGGGGAGCCGGGCGCAGAGCGCGTCCCACAGCCCGTGAGGCGGGACGCTGGCCCGGAGCGACGCGAGCAGCGGCGCGGGGATCCAGCCGCGCTCCGCCGCCATGCGAATCCTGGGGTCCTCCACCCGCGCTCCGTCCCCGGGGGGCCGTCCCCGGCGGGCTCAGTGTGTCCGATTCACCCACGCCGCGCCCGTCGTCGCGGGCGGCTCGCTTGCTAAGATTCCCCCCCGAGGGTTCGAATGCGCGCGACGGCGGCAGAGGCAGTCGCGGCCCGCCGCGTGGCTCGCCAGGCTGGCCGATACGGAGTGGCGCTCCGCGCGCTCGACCATGCCTGGTCGCGCGGCGCCGGAGACGAGGCGCTGCGCGCGACCTTCGCCACCGAGGCCTTCGAGCTGGGCAAGGCCCTCGTCGACCAGGGCGCCTGCGTGGCCGCCCTCGGCGTGCTCTTGCGCGCGCGCAGCGTGGGGGACGCCCGCGCCCAGGGGACGATCGCCGCGCTGACCCGGGACTACCCGCGCTGGCGACCCGTGCCCGCGAGCGTGGGCGCGGTGCGTGACTCCCTGCGGGCCGGCGCCAGCGGGACCTTCGGGATCGGGCGCGCTGGGGGCGCGCGGCTCCTGACCCTCGAAGGGCAGATCACCGGCGAGAACAAGCACGACTTCTCCCGCGTCCTCGAGCGCTCCGCCGAGGACACCGAGTGGCTGATCGTGGACATGCACGGCCTGACCTACGTGGGCTCCACCGGCATGGCCGCGGTGGTCAAGGAGGCCGAGGGTCTCGCCGCGCGCGGGGGCGGGATCACGCTGTTCTCGCTCTCGTCGAGCCTCAAGATCCTGGTGGAGATGCTCGGGGTCGCGCAGTTCCTGAACCCGGTCAGCGGGCTGCTCGAGGCCCTCGACCGCGCCAGCGGTCACGCCTAGCAGCCCGCTCGAGCGCGCGCGAGCTCAGCGTCCGGGCGGCGGGTCCTGAGGCGGAGGGGGCTCGTCTCCCCCCTGGGGCTCTTGCTGCTGCGGGTCCTGCGGCGGCGGCGGACCTTGCTCGCTGAGGAAGATGTACGCCATGAGCGCGATCGAGATCACGAAGATCCCCACGCACAGGCCGATCAGCATGCGCAGGAGCTTGGTGTTCTTGTCGAGGCGCTGCGCGCGGGCGCGCTCGCGGCTGCTGGCGCTGGCCGCGACCAGGGCCGCGGGGGCGGGGGAGTGCTCGCCGCCGTCGATCGGCGGGCGGTTGCCCCCCGAGCCGAAGCCGGGGATCTGGTGCGAGGGCCCGGACTCGCTGAGCGGCAGGTCGCCGCCGCCCTGGGCGCTGATCTTGAAGGCGTCGGACCCCGAGCCTGGCCCGTCGAACCCGGGGCCGAGCCCCGAGCCTCCGCCGGGGAGCGGCGCGAAGCCGCCGGTGGTGCCCAGCCCCGACTCGGAGTGGCTGGGCAGAATGTCCATGTCGCTGCCCGACCAGCCGCCCTGGTCGCTGCCCGACCAGCCCGCGCCGCTGGGGTCGTTGCCGGACCAGCCCCCGTTGCCGCCCTGATCGCTGCCGGGCCAGCCGCCGCCCTGCGGCTCGCCCCAGCCCGAGCTCGGCGGCTGCGGCGCCGCGGCGTCGGGGGACTCGATCGTGATCGCTCCCGAGTCGCCCGGGGGCATGGGGAAGTTGGCGAAGGGGTTGAGCTCGTCGAGGGAGTTGCCGCCGAGGACGGTGTCCTCGTCGTAGTTCGGCGCGAGCCCCGGAGGCAACCCGTCGCGCGGCTTGACCGCGCGGTTGATCACCGTGGGCATGCCGTCCTCTTGAGGCGAGACCACCGGCGGCAGGCCGAGGCTGCCTCCCGGGGGCGCGACGTCCTCGGGCTCGAGGGGCACGAACATGGGGTCGCCCGGGCCCGGCGAGTTGCGCACGCTGGCGAAGGGGTCCCCGTCCTCGAGGGTCTTGGCCATGCTCGGGGGCGGGGGGGCCGGGGGCCACGGCGCGTCGAGGCGGCCCGAGCCCGAGGCGGCCGCGGCGTCGCGGGCCAGGCGCTGGGAGCCGTGGGCCGGGATCCCGCTCTCGACGGGGCGTGGGAGGTGGCCCGAGTTCGCGCGCGGATAGGCGGGGGCGCGCCCCGACTCGCGGGTGGCCGCGACGAGCGGCGGCTCGTGGAGCGCGGAGGGGTGGCGACCCGAGGAGGGCGGCGGCGCGTAGCGGCCCGAGCCTGCTGGGGCGTCAAAGAACTGCTGCGGCCAGGGCGGACGGCCGTTGCCGATCTTGCGCACCTCCTCGATCGCGGTCTCGAGCTGCGCGCGGGAGGCGTAGCCCTTCTTCACGATCACGACGCCCAGGCGCAGCTGTTGGTCGCGCTGGATCTGGCGGCACTCGCGCAGCTGCTCCATGGGCACCATGCGGTGGTGCAGCAGGACCTCGGCCAGGATCCGGTCGCGCTCGAGGGCCTCGTTCCAGGCTTGCTCGATCGAGATCTCCTGAGAGGAGGTCGCGTCGCCGACGGGCAAGGTGACCGGCCGGCGCTGAGAGGAGGACTGCGCCTGGAAGCGGCGGCGCAGCTCGTCCATTTGGGCTTGGCTGATTCGGCCCGACTGGAGCAGGACCTGGGCCAGGCGCGGAGAGCCGGGGGCTTGGATTTGGTTCCAGTACGTGGCGGTCTCGGCCTGGGAGAGGAACCCAGCTTCGACCACCATCCTGGCCAGGGCGCGATCGCCGTCGTCCGGCATGCGATGATCGTAGAGGCACGGGGCCACCCTGTCAAAACGCCGGGGGCCGCCTAATTCGAGTGAAAAGAAATGTTTAGGGCGCGGGTAGATTTTCACGGAGGCCGCCGGTGACTCCGGAGCTGGTGCTCCTCGACGCGCTCCCGCCCGGGCCGCTGCTGAGCGCCGCCGCGGCGGCGCGCGCCGCCGCGCTCCCGAGCGAGGTCCGCCGGCGCGCCTGGACCCTGGCCCGCGCGGCGGGGAAGCTCGCGGTCGAGGGGCTGCTCGCGCGGGAGGGGCGCTCCGCGCCGCCGCGGCCGACGATCGAGCTCCCGACCGCGGCGAGCGGCGCGCCGCAGGTGCGAGGGGTGCCGGGGGAGGTGGCCCTGAGCCTGACCCACGGCCACGGCGCCGCGGGGGCCTACGCCCTGCGTCCGGGCGCGGCGGGAGGCCTGCCCGGCGTCGACCTCGAGCGCGCGCGCCCGCGACCCGACGCCTCGCTCGACCTCTTCCTGCACCCGAACGAAGCCAGCCGAATCCGCGCCGAGGCCCCGGGCGAGGGCGGGGTGGGGCCCCGCGACCGCCTGGCGGTGCTGGCCTGGGCCTTGAAGGAGGCCGGGTTCAAGGCGCTGCACCTGCCGCCGGGCCTCGGGCTGCTGCAGGTCGAGCTCGAGCTGCCGGCCGCGTGGTCGGCCGCCACAGGGGCCGCGCGGCTGGGCTATCGGGGCGAGGCTGCGGCGCAGCACCGGCGCCTGGGCGGGGGGCCGGTGGCTGCGGGGTGGCGCTGGCTCGACGACGCCCGGGTCCTGGCGTGGGTCACCGTCGCCGGGGCGACCCTCCCCCGCTGAGAAGTCCCTTGTCGGAACGCAGGGGTGTGATAAAGATCGGTCCCCTGCGGGAACCGCCTCGGAAGTCTAGCCCTTCCTGAGGGTTGCCCTCCG
This sequence comes from Planctomycetota bacterium, assembly GCA_041402045.1. GTDB lineage: Bacteria > Planctomycetota > J058 > J058 > J058 > JAGQRJ01. Next base: position 9,344 of record JAWKSZ010000039.1, read on the forward strand.
AACAAGACCAGGAGCCGACCATGGACGAGACCCAGCCCAAGCCCTCCGACGACGACGTCGGGGAGGCGGGCGCGGAGGCCGCCGCGGACGCCAAGGACGACGCCGCGCAGGACGCCGACGCGAAGACGGACGCTGCCACGGACGCCGCCGTGAAGGACGCCCCCGCGCAGGACGACGCCGCCGCGGACGCCAAGGAAGACGCCGCCAAGGACGAGACTGCCAAGGACGAGGAGCGGCCGGCCCGCGCGCCGGAGCTGCCCAAGACCGAGATCAGCCCGGTCGTCCCCCGCCGCTCCGCTCCCGGCGAGGTGCTGATCACCGCCCGCGACCTGACCAAGTACTACCGCGGGTTCGTCGCGGTGCGCGACGTGTCCTTCGAGGTCCGCCGCGGCGAGGTGGTGGCCTTCCTCGGCCCCAACGGCGCGGGCAAGTCGACCACCATGAAGATCCTGACCGGGGTGATCGCGCCCAGCCGGGGCACCGCCGAGATCTGCGGGTTCTCGAGCCTCGAGCAGCGGATCGAGGTCGCGACCAAGCTCGGCTACCTGCCCGAGAACGGCCCGCTCTACGAAGGCATGACCCCCGAGGCGCTGCTGCGCTTCCTGGGCGCCGCCCGCGGGCTCGGCGCCGAGCGGCTCGAGCGCCGGATCGCGCAGCTCCGCGATCAGCTCCAGCTCGGCTCGGTCATGGCCAAGTCGATCCACAAGCTCTCCCGCGGCTTCCGCCAGCGGGTGGGCCTGGCCCAGGCGCTCGTGCACGAGCCCGACGTGTTGATCCTCGACGAGCCGACCAACGGCCTCGACCCCAACCAGATCCGCGAGGTGCGGCGCGTGATCCGCACCTTCGGCAAGGACAAGGCGGTCCTGCTCTCCACGCACATCCTGCAGGAGGTCGAGGCCGTCTGCGATCGGGTCGTGTTCATTAACGAGGGCCGGATCGTGTTCACAGGCAGCGTGGAGGAGCTGAAGGACAAGGGCGAGACCCTCGACGGGGCCTTCGCCGCCTTCACTCGCCCCGCCAAGGCAGGAGCGCACGCATGAACACCCAGACCGTGCTCGCGATCTTCAAGCGCGACTTCTTCGGCTACTTCAGCTCGCCCCTGGGCTACGTGTTCGTGGCGTTCTTCGTGGTCGCGACCGCGCTGGGCGCGTTCCTCTACGACGCCGAGGCGTTCTTCGCCAACAACGCCGCGAGCCTCGACTTCCTCAACACCTGGTACCCCTGGCTCATGGTCCTGTTCGCTCCGGCGATCGCCATGAGCAGCTGGGCCGAGGAGCGCAAGCAGGCGACCGACGAGCTGTTGTTCACGCTCCCCGCCACCGACAACGAGATCGTGCTCGCGAAGTTTCTCGCCTGCTTCGGGATCTACTCCGTGGCCCTGGCCTTCACCCTCAGCCACGTGGGCGTCCTGGCCTACCTCGGCGACCCGGACCTGGGCCTCGTGTTCTCGACCTACGTGGGCTACTGGCTCCTGGGCTCGGCCATGATCGCCGTGGCCATGATCGCCTCGGCGCTGGTCTCGAACCTGACCGTGGCCTTCCTCCTGGGCATGGCGCTGTGCGGGGGCGGGGTGCTCACGAGCCTCGTGCTCGAGCAGCTCGACTGGGGCCCGCTCGAGCTCCTGGCCGAGTTCGGCGTGGTCAAGCGCTTCGAGAGCTTCGGGCGCGGGGTGATCGCGCTCGAGGACGTGCTCTACTTCTGCGTGCTGACCTGGGCCGCGCTCTACGCCAACGCGTTCTTCGTGGCGAAGCGCCGCTGGCGCCCCGGGCGCGCCGCCCACGTGGTGGTCCGCCTGGTCGCGATCGTGGTCGGCGCGGTGAGCCTGGTGCTCGTGAGCCAGATCGTGGCCGCGCGGGCCGACGTCACCGCCGAGCAAATGCTCTCCCTCAGCCCCGAGGCCGGGGCGGTGGTCCAGGCGATCCCCGCGGACGCGCCGGTCTACGTGCAGGCCTTCCTCGACCCCGACCCCCCCGGCGAGTGGGCGGGGGTCCGCGACGGGCTCGTGCGCATGCTCGACGAGTTCGACGCGCGGGGCGGCGAGCGGGTGCAGGTCGCGATCTACCCGACCAAGCCCTACACCGACGAAGCCACCCGGGCCAAGGAGGACTTCGGGATCGAGCCGCGCACGGTCACCGTGAACGACAACGGCGTCTCCTCGCGCTACGACCTGTTCATGGGCCTGGCCTTCACCTCCGGCACCCGCGAGGAGGTGATCAAGTTCTTCCACAAGGGCCTCCCGGTGCAGTACGAGCTGACCCGCGCGATCGGGGTCGTCTCCGAGCGCGAGCGGGCGACGGTGGGCGTGCTCGAGACCGGGGCCAAGATCTTCGGCGAGTTCAACTTCCAGGCGCGCCGCAGCACCCAGGACTGGCAGATCCTCGAGGACCTGCGCCGGCAGTACCGCGTGGAGCGCCTGAGCGAGCTCGACGCGCGCAAGCTCCTGCTCGAGGGCGAGGGCAAGCCTGGGTTCGAGGTGGGCGAAGAGCTCCTCGGTCAGAGCTCGAAGGTGCGGGCCACCGTGAGCAAGGTCGAGCCGGGCTACGTCGTGGTCGACGGGCGCAGCGGGGTGTTCACTCCGGGCGAGACCCTCGAGGGCGCCGAGTCCAAGGCCACCGCGACCTTCAAGGACATGCGCCCCGTGGCGGACGTGCTGCTCGTGCCTCAGCTCTCGAGCCTGGGCCAGGAGCAGCTCGACGCCCTGGAGGAGTACTTCTACGACGGCGGCAAGGCGCTGATCCTCGACGACAGCTGCCCCATGTTCGACCTGACCCTGGCGCCGTCCCAGGCCAACAAGCCGCCGCAGCAGAACCCCTTCGGGCCGCCGCAGCCGCCGCCGAGCGAGTCCGGCAACTTCGCCGCGCTCTACGCGGCGCTGGGGGTCACCTTCGAGAAGAACAAGGTGCTCTGGGACGAGCACAACCCCTACCCCAAGTACGAGGACCAGTTCCCCGACGAGCTCGTGTTCGTGGTCGACGACCGCGGGGACGGGAGCAACGGGTTCAACCAGGAGGACCCGGTCACCCAGGGCCTGGAGGAGGTCGTGCTGATCTTCCCGGGCGAGCTCACCCCGCGGACCGACGTCCAGGGGATCGAGTTCAGCGGGCTCCTGCTCACGAGCGCGTTCTCGGGGAGCCACCCCTTCGACGCGATCATCGAGAACCACCCCTTCTTCGGGCCGAGCCCCAAGCCCCCCGAGAGCCGCTCCTACGTCAAGGACGACACCCCCAAGGTGTGCGCGGCGCGGATCTCGGGGAAGCTGACCCCGACCCAGGACCGCCTGGGCATGAAGCAGGGCCAGCCCGGCGAGCGCGCCTTCGAGGCGATCGTGGTCGCCGACATGGACTTCGTCTCCGACGGGCTCTACGAGCTGCGCAAGCAGGGCGAGGAGTTCCAGCTGCAGAACGTGGCCTTCCTCGGCAACTGCATCGACAGCCTCGCCGGGGAGGAGGCCTACATTGCGCTCCGCAAGCGCCAGGCGCGACACCGGACCCTGACCCGGATCGAGGGGGTGCAGGAGGAGCTGCGTCAGCAGCTGAGCCAGGCCAAGAAGGACGCGGAGCAGAGCTCCAAGGAGGAGCTCAAGAAGGCCCAGGAGCGCCTCGACGCGGTCCTGGAGAAGATCCGCACCGACGAGACCCTCGACCGCAACACCAAGGCCGTGCAGCTGCAGTACGCGACCGAGAGCGAGCAGCGCAAGCTCAACGCCGAGACCCAGCGCGTGGAGAAGGCCGAGCAGGACGCGATCGAGAAGGTCAAGACCAAGAACAAGGCGGTCCTCGACGCGATCAAGCGTCGGATCCTGGTGGCCGCGCTGGTCCTGCCCCTGCTCCCGGTGCTGCTCCTGGGGTTGGGGGTGCTGATCGTGCGCATGACGCGTGAGTCCGCGGGCACGTCCGCGGCGCGGAGGCGATAGCCATGAACGAGACGCTCAAGACGCTGGCCTTCGTGGCCGTAGCCGGGGGCCTGGTGGCCGCCGCGGTCCACACTCGGGACACCACGCCCAGCACCCCCGAGGTGTTCTCGCTGCAGGGGCAGCCGTTCTTCCCGGAGTTCGAAGACTGGAGCCGGGCGACGAGCCTCGAGGTCTACGACTTCGACGCGACCAAGAACGAGCCCCAGGCCTTCAAGGTCGAGTTCAAGGACGGGGTGTGGCGGATCCCCTCGAAGAACGACTACCCCGCCGACGCCAAGGACCAGCTCTCCTCGATCGCGGGGGAGTTCGCCAAGCTCGAGCGCGGGCAGCTGCGCAGTCGCCAGGGCGAGGGCGGCGCCGAGCAGTCCTGGGTCCAGACCCAGGAGGACTGCGGCGTGATCGACCCCCGGGCGCCGCTGGAGCTGCCCACCCAGGGCCGCGGGCGGCGGATCGTGCTCCGCGACCGCAACGACGCGGTGCTCGCCGACCTGATCGTGGGCGCGGAGGTCGAGGACGCCTACGGCAAGCGCTTCGTGCGCCGCGCCGACGAGAAGCAGATCTACACCGCGACCCTCGACATGCAGCTCTCGACCACCTTCGCGGACTGGATCGAGACCGACCTCCTGCAGCTCGACACCGCGGCGATCAGCTCGATCACCGTGCGGCGCTACACCGTGGACGAGGAGCAGATCCGCCTGGGCCGGATCTACCTGGACGAGGAGGACACGATCGTCCTCGGCCAGACCGGCGTCGGACAGTGGACGGTCGACGGCATGCGCGAGGACCAGCAGGCGTCCATGGCCGCGGTCGACAGCATGACCGACACCCTGGGCGAGCTCACGATCAAGGACGTGCTCCCGTTCTCGGTGGACGAGCTGTTCCGGGTGGGGATCTTCCCCACCCAGGACGGGGTGTTCTCGAACGAGGGTGAGCTGCGCGTCGACCTCAACACCGGCGTGCGCTACAACCTGCGCTTCGGCGAGGTCGTGCGCGGGGAGGACGACGAAGAGGGCCTGCGGCGCTACCTGTGGGTGGACGCCGAGCCGTTCTACGCGGCGCTGCCGAACCCCGACGACGCGGAGGCCCGCAAGGCCGCGGACGCCAAGGTCCAGGAGCTGAACGACCGCTTCGGCGGCTGGTTCTACGTGATCGGCGCGCGGAGCTTCGACGCCCTGCGCCCGACCCGCGCCGCGCTGCTCGAGGCCCGCACCGAGCCGATCGACGCCGAGGGCGGCAGCGACTTCTTCCCGCCGATCGACGGCCACGGCCCCGGCGACGGCGACGGCCACGGCGAGGACGACGGGTCTCACGACGGCGGCCTCGAGGACGGGGGCACGACGCCGCCCGAGGACGGTGAGGCGACGCCGCCCGAAGACGGCGAGGCGACCCCGCCGCAGGACGGAGGCATGACCCCGCCGGAGGACGGGGGCACGACGCCGCCGGAGGACGGGGGCACGACGCCGCCCGAGGACCGCGAGGCGACGCCGCCCGGCGACGAGGGCGGCACCGAGCAGACCCAGCAAGACCCCGTGGACGAGCCGCCTCCCGCAGAGCAGCCCCCGGTAGACGAACCGCCTCCCGCGGAGCAGCCGCAGGACGCGCCCGCAGAGCAGCCCCCGGTGGACGAGCCGCCTCCGGCGGTGGAGCCGCAGGACGCGCCGGCGGCGCCCGGGGACGGTCCGGCGGTGGAGCCGCAGGACCGTCCCGCGGTCCCGACCGAGGACGCGCAGACCGAGGTGCCCGCGGAGGGACCCGCGGTCCCGACCGAGGACGCGCCGGAAGAGGTCCCCGTGGACCGACCCGTCGTCCCGACCGAGGAGCCGCCCGTCGGACCCGAGGCGCCCGCCGCCGGCCACAGCTTCCGGCGCGCGGCCGACCACTGGGAGGAGCAGCTCGCGAGCGCGGACAAGGCCCTGGAGCTGGCGCCCGACTACGTCGCCGCGCTGTTCCTGCAGGGGGAGGCGCGCCTGCGCCTGGGCCGCACCGCCGAGGCCCTCGAGGCCCTGGAGCACGCGATCGCCCAGGACCCGCAGCACGCGCGGGCCTTCGCCCTGCTCGCCGAGGCCTGCCTCGCGCTAGGGCAGACCGATCGCGCGCTCGAGACCGTGCAGCGCGCGTGCGAGCTCGCCCCGAGCTCGCCCGAGGCGGCGCGCGTCCTGACCCAGGTCCTGCTCGCGCGCGAGGCGCCGGCGGCGGCGGTCGCCGCGGCGAGCCGCGGGCTGGAGCTCGATCCCCAGGACGTGGAGCTCCTGTTCCTGCGGGGCGACGCGGCGTTCCAGGCGGGCGACGCCGCCGACGCGGCCCGCGACTGGGAGCGCGGGCTGTCGCTCCTCCCCGAGCACCCCCAGGCCGAGGCCGTGCGCGCCAAGCTCGCCCAGGTCGGGCGCTAGGCGCCGCGGTGTCCGGGGGCGAAGCCACCCACGACGCTCCGGGCAGCCAGGTCCCTTCGCGGCTGCTGCGACCCCGGGATCCTGCCGCGCGGCTGCGGGGTCGACGCCACACCGACGTGGCTTTGCTCCTGATCTGCGTCGGCGTGGTCCTGGCCGCGGCCCTGCTGCAGGTGAACCCGACCCAGGACGGCGTCCTGTTCGGCGGGATCCAGCTCCCCGAGGTGTGCAACGCCAAGAAGGCGGGGATCCCCTGCCCCGGCTGCGGGCTCACCCGCAGCTTCGTGCTCGGGGTGCGCCTCGACCCCGCCGCGTTTCGTCTGCACCGTCTGGGGCCGCTGCTGCTGCTGCTGGTCGTCGCGCAGATCCCGTATCGCGCCTGGCGCCTGTGGACGGTGCGCCGCCCCGAGGATCTGCCCCCCGAGCGTCCGCCCGCCCGCTGGACGGTGTGGGTGTTCCCCGCGCTGCTCGTGGCCCTGCTGGTGAACTGGGGCCTGACCCTGGCCCAGCTCTACCTCGTGAAGACGTGAGCCCGAGGCGCGCGTTCGCGGGCGCGCTGCTGCTCGCGCTCGCGGGCTGCGCCTACCTGCGCGACCGCGGCGCCGACGCCGCCGACGTGCTCACGCTCCAGGCCAGCTATGGGCTGGGGCTCGCCGCCGACGTCAAGGCCGGCGACGCGCTGCACCTGGGGGTCGGCTACGCCGACGTGCGCAAGCTCGGCCTGCGCGGTCGGGAGTGGCGCTGGATCCGCGACCGCGAGGTGGGGCTCCCGCTCTCGAGCCTGCTCTGGATCGGCGCGCTGCGCGACGGCCAGCTCTCGCGGGTGGGCCACCTCTACGCCAACGTGGAGGAGCTGTGGTTCCAAGCGCCTACGCGCTGGGGCGAGCTCGAGGTCGGCGCCTTCGTGGGGGTGCTCGGGCTGCGGGTGGGGGTCTCGCTGATCGAGCTGGTGGACCTGTTCGCGGGGCTCGTGGGCCTCGACCCGCTGGGGGACGACCGGGGCCTCGAGCCCGAGCCCGAAGCCCTGCCCGAAGAGCCCGGGGAGTGGCTGGCCGGGGACCTCCACGACCACTGTCAGCCCCCCGATCGCGCGGGGCACGCGGCGAGCACGCCGGAGGAGACCGCCGAGCTCGCCGCGACGAACGGCCTCGACTTCGTGGGGATCAACCCGCACCTCTGGATCGGGCGGCGGGAGCGCGCCTCGATCGGTGAGTTCGCGCCCTTCGCCCGGGCGCTGCGCGCGCTCGCCGCGCGGGACGACCTGCCCCTGATCGTGCCGGGGTTCGAGGTGACCCTCGCCCGGGGGATCCACGAGCTCGAGCGCAGCGTCGCGCAGATCCCGGGCGGGCACGCGCTGCTCCTGTTCCCGGAGGTCGAGGACCTCGCGCAGGCGGTGTTGAAGGATCCCGAGGCCACGCCCCTGGAGGCGGTCCGCGCCTGGCTCGATCGGCCGCGGACCGAGCGGCTGTGGGCGCCGACCCACCCCACCCACGAGGCGATCGAGGTGCCCCTGTTTCCGGACTGGGCCGCGCACTGGCCGGGGGTGGGGCGGCCGCCGTCCCCGCGCGTCCTGCGCGCCCGGGCCGCGACCGCGCTCCGCGACCGACCCTTCCCCGACGCGGCGCCTGTCTCGAGCCTCGCGCCCGGCGGGACGCTGCTCTCGTCGGGGAACGCCTACGCCGACTGGCTCGAGGTGTGGACCGCCACCGACCCCGAGGCCACGACCTTCTCCACCGCCTGGGCCCCAGCGGCCGCGTTCGAGGTCGCCCCGCAGGGCGAGCAGCCCCTGGTGGGGCTGCTGGAGGAGCCGCTCGACGGGCTCGAGGCCCTGAGCGGGATCCTGCAGCTGGCCGAGCGCGCGATCGGGCGCGGGGAGGACGAGCTGGCCACGGCCCAGGTGTTCGCGACCCTCGATCGCGCGATCCTCGCGGAGCGTCGGCGGCTCACCGTGCTCGGCGGCTCGGACAACCACCGCGACCTGCTGTTCCCCACCCTGTGGGTGTTCGCCCGCGAGCGCAGCAGCGCCGCGGTGTTCGAGGCCTTGCGCCTCGGCCGGGTGTGCGTCGGCGGCGAGGGCGCGCGCTGGTTCCGCGCGCGCACCGATCTCGAGCCGGCCTGGCGCTGGGTGGGGGCCGATCTGCAGGCCGCACGGCAGGTAGAGCTCGCGTGGCGCGGAGAGGCCGAGCTGTTCGTGGACGGCGTCTCCCAGGGCAGCCTGCGCGACAGCTTCGTGCACGACGTCGAGGCCGGCAGCTTCCACGCCTACCGGATCGTGGTCGGGCCCTCGCGCTCGGCGTGGATCTACGTCAACCTCCCGCAGGAGCCCCAGTGAGCACGACCGTCGATCGTCACCTGCGCGAACTGGAGCACGCCGCCCGGGCCGGCGACCACGAGGCCGCCGTGCGCTGGCTGGTGGAGCGGCTGCGCGCGGGGCTGCTCGCGGAGGAGCGCCTGCGCCTCGCGGCGCACCTCGAGCACCCGCTGGCGGTCGCCGCCGCTCGGGAGGCGCTGAACGTGGCGCCCAAGCGCCGGCGGCTCGACTCCTGGATCCGCCTGGTCGGCTTCCCGCGGCTCGCAGACTGGGGCCGTGAGCTCCCCGGCTGGACCGCGCTCGTGCAGCCGGTGTGCGTGCGCGCGGCGACGGTGGCCACCGAGCTGGCGCTCCCCTACTGGTGCTCGCTGCGGGCGTTCGCGTACGGGGAGATCGACGAGCGTGACCAGGCCTACCTCCAGGACGTGGTGCGCCTGGCGCGGGCCTGGATCGACGAGCCCACCCCGGCCAACGCGCAGCGCATGGGCTCGCGCAGCATGGGGGTGTGGGGCGGGATCGCAGGTGCGGTAGGGCTCGAGCTGGCGTCGACGGTCTGTCAGCCGGTGGCGCCCGGCGCGACCTCGCGCCACTCGCAGGTGCAGCACACGGCCCGGAGCGCGGCGCAGGTCGTGAAGGAGGCGGGGGACACCCTGCGCGAGGAGGGCGAGCCCGAGGACGCGCTCCGCGACGCGATCCGGGCGGAGACGATCCCCTGGCTCCTGGGCGAGCTGCCCGGCTAGTGGTCCGTCCGCGAACAAGGGCTCCAGGTCGCGGGGCAGGAGCGCCACGCTCTCGCGGGCGAGGGCCGGGGAGCCTTCGGCCTCGGCCAGGACGAAGCTCCCCTGGAGCACCGCCTCTCGAGCGGTATGTTCTGGGCCAGCTCAGGAGGTGCGTATGGCGGCGCGGATCGTGCCCTGCCTTTGGTTCGACGATCAAGCGGAGGAGGCGGCCCGCCTCTACAGCGGGCTCTTGCCAGGGGGGCGGATCCTCGGGGCCTCGCGTTACCCCGAGTCCTGCGACAACCCCTCGCAGAAGCCGCGGGGGAGCGTCATGACCGTCGAGTTCGAGCTCGCGGGTCAGCCCTTCACCGCGCTCAACGGCGGACCCCTGTTCACCCCCAACCCGAGTGTGTCGTTCTTCCTCTACGCGGAGCGCGCGGACGAGGTGGACCGGGTCTACGCCGCCCTCGAGCCCGGGGGGAAGGCGCTCATGCCCCTGGGCAGCTACCCCTGGAGCGAGCGCTACGGCTGGATCCAAGACCGCTTCGGGATCTCCTGGCAGGTCATGCTGCGGCGCTCCCCCGACGACCCTGCGGTCGCGCCGAGCCTCATGTTCGCGGACGCGCGCTTCGGCCAGGCCGCGCAGGCCCTCGAGACCTACGCGCGGGTCTTCTCCGGCGAGGTCACCCTGCTCGACCGCTACCCGGAGAGCATGGGGGTCCCGGGGGACGCGATCGCCCACGGTCGCTGCGTCGTCGACGGTCAGACCCTGACCGCCATGGACGCCCCCGGCGAGCACGGGTTCGCGTTCAGCGAGGCGATCTCGCTGGCCGTGCACTGCGCGGACCAGGCCGAGGTCGATCGCTTGTGGGAGGCCCTGGGCGAGGGCGGGGAGCACGGCCCCTGCGGCTGGCTCAAGGACCGCTTCGGGCTCTCGTGGCAAGTCACGCCGGCGTCCATGCTCTCGCGGATCCTGAGCGAGGACAGCGCCGCCAAGGACCGCGCGTTCCAGGCCATGCTCGGCATGAGCAAGCTCGACCTGGCCGCCCTCGACGCCGCCTACGCGGGGGACTGCTAGAGCGTCCGCGCGCCGCTGTGGGGCGTGTGCTCGCCGAGCAGGCGCAGCAGGGGGTGGCGCGACACGCGACCCGAGTCGAGGCGCTGGGCGCGGTTGATCGCGTCTTGCGCCATGCCCACGTTCTGGCGGTCGTGCATGATCTCGGCGTAGCGCAGGAGCAGCGCCGCCGCGGCGCGGGGCTCCTCGGCCTGTTGCTCTAGCTCGGCGCTGACCAGGAGCGCGCGCGGGTCGGCGGCGCTGATCTCCAGCGCGCGGCGCGCGTCGGAGCGCCCCTCGTCGATCAGCCCCACGCGCTGGCAGAGCTCGGCGCAGGTGAGCCAGGCCTCGAAGCCCAGGTCGAGGTCGCCCTGGAGTTCGTGCAGCGCGGCCAGGCCGCGGCGACTGGCGAGGTCGAAGGGGTCGATCTCCAGCGCCTCCTGGTAGGCCGAGCGCGCCTTGCGCACGTCCTCCTGGCGCAGGGCCTCCTCGGCGAGCTGGCGCAGGGTGCGCCCGGCCTCGACCCGCATGCCGAGGGCGAGGTAGGTATGCGCCAGCTCGTAGCAGGTCTCCAGGCGCTGGGGGTCGAGCTCGACCACCCGCGCCAGGGGCGAGATCAGGGCCGGGGTCGGCGGCTCGCCCGGGGTGGGGCGCAGGCTCTGGGCCATGCCCAGGTAGCGGCTGATCGCCAGGTCGCGCTGGTCGTTCTCGAGGTAGGCCTTGGCCAGCCACTCCCAGGCGGGGGTCGAGCTCGGCTCGAGCTCCACGATCGACTCGTAGACCCGGATCAGGAAGGGCCAGTTGATCGAGTTCGCGATCAGGCCGGAGTTGTAGAGGATGTCCGCCAGCCCGCGGTACTCGGCCACGGCGTCGTTGGTCGAGCCGAGCCCGGCCAGGGACTCTGCCAGGCGCAGGCGGGCGTCGAGGTTCTCGGGGTCGATCTCCAGGATCTCGCGGTAGGCGTCGATCGCGCGCTCGAGGTTCCCCGCCTCGACCTCGAGGGTCGCGAGCTCGTCGAGGCGCGCCATGGCTTGCACGCCCTCGCCCTCGTCGCGGTGCAGCCGCGCCAGGCCGCGCAGCGTGGCGCCGTCCTGGGGGTCCAGCTCGAGGAGCTGGACCATGAGGTCCGAGATCAGCTGCGGGCTCTCGCCGTTGGTCTCGGCCAGGGCGATCAGGTTGCGCAGCTGGAGCGCGGCGTCGGCGGTGGCCTCGTTGGCCACGAGCAGCGGGACCAGGCGTTGGCGCAGGTGCAGGTCGGTCGGGTAGAGCTCGACGACCTCCTTCAGCGTCGCGATCGCGAGGTCGGCGCGCTCGGCCTCGGCGCAGCGCTCGGCCACCTCGAGCCAGCGCTCGAGGGCCTCCTGCTTGTGGCCGAGGAGGTGGTGCGCGCGGGCGATCCGCCGACGCAGCTCGAAGCCGTCCTGGTCGCGCTCCCGCGCCAGTTGGTAGAGCTTGAGCGCCTTCTCGTGGTCCTCCTCGAGCTCGGCCTCGTGCCCGAGCTGCACGAGCTCGGCGGCCTCGAGGGTCACGAGCTTGCCGGCGGCCACGAGCTCGGCCAGCTTGTGCAGGCACTCGAGGGTGTTGAGCGGGGCGGCGTCGGCGATCTCGTAGGCGGAGCGGTAGCCGTCGATCAGGAGCGTGATCCGCACGTCGAGGTCTTCGGCCTTGACCGCGCCGGGGGTGGCCGGGCGCAGCACGTCGTCCTCGTGGGGAATGTGCTCGCGGACGAGGGTCCACTCGTCCTCGCGCCGGGCGGCCTCCATGAGCAGGCTCATGCCGCCCAGCTGCAGCTCGACCTCGAGGTCCGCCTCCGAGAACACGTCGCCCAGCGGCTCGTCCTTGGCGTGGAAGCGGGTCTGGACCTGCTTCCAGGTGAGCACGTTCAGCACGTCCTCGCGGGCCTGGAACGCGAGGGCCTTCGTGATGTTCTCCGAGGACACGACCCCCAGCTCGGCCAGGACCTCGCCGTAGCGGCGGCCGGTGGCGGCGTAGTCCTGGAGGGTCAGCTCGTAGTCGGCCTCGTCGATCAGGTTGAGCTGGTAGAGCGCCTTGCCCAGGATCACCTGGGAGCGGGGGATCTTGAGGTGCTGGACCACGCCGTTGCGGAAGAACAGGTAGGTCGTGGGCTCGCTCGAGCGGCTGAGCTCCAGGGTCCCCGTAGAGCGCTTGTTGCTCAGGGACTGAATGATGTCCGTGATCTCGATGAACGGGAGGTTCTCGGTCACAAGAGACCCAAGGCTGGGGGTCACGGAGGGCGCTGCCAGCTCTGGGCGGTCGCTCCGCCCCTGGCCTTCCCGCACCGTACCAATCCCCGGCGGCCGGAGCAACGTGGACTTGCCCTGTAAGTCCTTGGGATCGCTACAGGTTCAGGCCCCGAGCTGGGCCTCGAGGTCGGGGGAGAAGCGCGGGAGGGGCCAGTCGGCCTCCGGGGGGAGCGGGGTGAGCTCGATCGGGGCGTCGCCGGCGGGCACACTGCCCTCGAGCTGGCCCTGCACGCGCTGAGCGAGGTCGACCTCGCGGTAGAACGCCTCCAGGGCCTGGGCCCAGGCGCCGAGCGCGATCCCGCCCACCTCCGCCGGGAGCTTGGCGCCCTTGGCCTTGGCCCGGGACCACACCTTGAACGTGCCCAGCGCGTTCCCGCGCTTGAGGTGCTCGAGGGCGACGGCGTGCTGGATCAGGGTCTGGAGGGCCTCGCGCCACTCGCCCGCGGGCTCCTCGCGCCACACCGCCTCGAGCTCCTCGTGGGCGTCGAACCACTGCCGCGCGCGCAGCAGGCGCAGCCCCTCTAGCACGCGGGGGTCGAGGCTCACGACGTGGCCTCCAGTGGCACGCCCTGGCGACGGAGCAGGTCGCGCAGCGCGAGGATCGCGGGGAACACCTCCTGGTTCTGGTCGCGCCCCTGGCGCTCCCAGGCGTCTTGCTCGAGCTCCACGATCCAGCGGTCCTCCGCGAAGATCCCCGCGGTGAAGCGCCGGATCACCGGCCACAGGAGGTGGATCAGCCCGGGGATCCCCGGGCGACGCACCGAGAGCAGCCCGAGCTGGTGGCTGCGCCGCTGCGCGAGGTCGAGGGGCACGTAGGCGTTCCAGAGGTCGAGCACCGGCTCGCTGCCTTCGGCGGTCCAGAACCTGAGGGTCTGATAGGGGTAGCCCGTGCGCACGGTCATGAGGTCGTGGCGCCGGGTCTGCGCGGGGCGCCGGCGCCCGAGCATGAACCGCTCGCCCCAGTGTTGGCTGCCCTGGGTGCGCTCGAAGGTGTAGTCCGCCTCGACCCAGTCGTCGCCGGTCCGCAGGTCCAGCAGCCGGGCCTGGATCCGGCCCATGAGCCGGCGGTGCAGGTGCTGGTGGTTCATGTCCAGCAGGTTCTCGTGCATGAACGAGTAGTGGCAGCCGACCTCGTGGTCCAGGACCAGGGTCCGGTAGCGCGGGTCCTGGGGCAGGCGCGGGAGCGGGACCTCCGCCGCGCGCGCGGCGTGCCCGGGGAACACGAACAGGAGCCCGGCGGCCTCCCGGCAGGGGTAGCTGCGCACGCCCCGCGGCGAGACCGCGGCGTAAGGGACCTCGACCCGCCCGGCGGCGTCGTAGCTCCAGCCGTGGTAGCAGCACTGCAGGCGATCGCCGCACACCTCGCCCCGGGAGAGCGGCACCTGACGGTGCGCGCAGCGATCCTCGAGGGCGAAGGCGCGCCCGTCGGCGCCGCGAGCGAGCACGATCGGCGACCCCGCGAAGGCCCGGGCCAGGGTCTGCCCTCGGCGCAGCTCGGCGCTCTGCGCGAGGGGATACCAGAAGTCGGGGTCGAGCCCCACCCGCCGCAGGTCCGCCGGCGGTGCGGAGGTCGGGGCGAGGGGCAGGGCCTGGGGCGGGCGGGGCATGGCAGCGATCCTACCGCTGGGCGGACCCGCTGCGCGAGCGAGTTCCGCCTGGCGAGCGCTACTCGACGATCTTCACCGCGTGGGCGTGGAGCTTGCCCCCGGAGGGGTGCCCGCTGACCTCGGCCTTGAGCCCGGTCTTGCCGCAGAAGGGCATGTCGCCGAGGCCGTGGTCGCCCACGATCTCGACCCAGGCGTCGTCGACCTTGGCGTATTCGCCGCAGTGGCCGACCTCGTCCAGGGCGCAGCCGCAGATCACGTCGTAGACCGCGGTGCTCGGCGCCGCGTGGCTGGCGGCGTCCCCGGGGGCGGGGGCGGCGGGCTCGGGGGTCGCGGGGACCGGCTGCGGGTCGGTGCCGCCTTGCTCGGCGGGGCAGCCGGCGAAGCACAGGGCGACGGTCAGGGCCAGGAACACTCGGCGCATGGGGCCTCCTCGGGGGTGCGGGCCCGAGGATCGCACAGGAGCGCGCACACGCCAGGGATCGCGTCCTAGCCAGCGCTGGGGCTCGAGCCGCCGGGGAGCGCCGCGGGCGCCTCTTCGTCGCGCAGCCGAGGCTGGGTGAAGTCGGCGGGGAACTTGGCCATCTCGGCGCGGTAGAACGCGCGGATCCGGTCCATGTCGGCCTGGACGTCCCCGGTGGGCACGATCATGGGGCCGATCCCGCCGCGCTTGTTCGTGAAGTCGAGGAACCCCAGCGCGATCGGGACGCCCGCTGCCTGGGCCATGCGATAGAACCCGCTCTTCCAGTAGCCGGTGCCACCCGCGCGGGTCCCCTCGGCGGGGACGGTCACGATCAGGCGCTCGTGACGGGCGAAGGCGTCGGCGACCTGGTCCACCAGGTTGTTGCGCTTGCTGCGGTCCACGGGGATCCCGCCCATGCCGCGCATGAAGATCCCGAACGGGAAGCGGAACAGGCTCGCCTTCCCCAGCCAGCGCAGGCGCACGCCCAGCGCGTAGCTGATCGCGATCATGTAGGGGAAGTCCCAGTTGCTGGTGTGGGGCGCCGCGATCATGACGAACTTGGGGTCGGGGGGCACCTCGCCGGCCACCGACCAGCCGGCCACGCGCAGGTAGAGGCGTCCAATCGCGCGGCGGATCACGCGGTCCTCGCGGCGGCGGTCAGGGGGTGGGTCAGCACGGCAGGCTCCTGGCGCGCGAGCGAGCGCGGAACGCGCCGCTCGCGCGGTCAGGAGCATACCGCGGTCGAGCGCTACACGTGGTAGTCGCGCAAACGCAGCGAGGTCAGGTAGTGCCGCAGGGTCGCGCCAGCCTGGCCCTCCTGCGCCTCGTCGACCCGGGCTTCCCGGGGAGCCGGGCTCAGCGACTGCACGTCGCGGCCCTCCTCGGCGGTCAGCGGCAGCACGGCGAAGGCGCTCAGCGCCAAGCCGCGCAAGATCTCGACGATCGTTTGCGTAGGTCCCTTTCGCTTCATGGGGCCTCCTTTCTGCGTCGGGAGGCCAACGCAAGCGTCGCGCCGTCAGCGCGCGCCCGCGCTGGCGCGGGTTGGCGCAGCGAGCGGGGCCAGAACGTCCCGGAGTGCGCCACGTCGTGCGCCCGCTGGGGCGGTGTGAGGCGTCGCGCCCCACCCCTCGGGTCTGGCGCGCGCGCACTGCTGGGTAAGCCCGGGTCGGTCGTTGCGCGCAGAGCGTCGAAGAGGACCCCTGGGAGGTCCGCGGCGAACACCGTGCGCTCCCGTGCGTCCGGGCGAGTGCCAGAGCGCCGAGGGGCCGCCTCGTCCGCTCAGGATCGTGAGTGCCGGTTTAGCGCATGCGGGCGGTGTTGAGCACCAGGGCCGAGGCCGGCGTGTGCCGGAGCACCGCGCGGGCGCGGGTGCCGAGCAGGCGCTCCACCAGGCCGCCGTCGCCGTGGGTCGAGAGCGCGACCAGGTCCACGGCGTGGCGCCGGGCGTGGCGCACGATCGCGGGGGTGACCTCGTGGCGCGAGGTGAGGGTGCGGGAGGGAACGCCGGCGGCGTCGAGGGCGCCGCGGCTGCGGGCCACGCTCGCGCTCAGCGCGCGTCGGCTGGGGAGCAGCAGGTCCGGGTGCGCGCGCAGCGCGGCCAGGTTGCTGCCGGTGGGCTGCGCGCGCAGGAGCAGCGCCTCGGCGCCGTGGCCGCGGGCCAGCGCGGCGGCGAAGGGCGTCACGCGATCGCCCTGCTCGCTCCCGTCGAGGGGCAGGAGGATCCGGCGCAGGCGCCGGGGAGCGTCGGGCTTGACCACGAGGGTGGCTGGGGCGCGCGCGAGCACGTGCCGCTCGAGCTGACGCCACACCGCCGAGAACGGGCGGGCCGAGGTGGGGCAGGGCACGACGGTGAGCAGCGGCGGCGACTCGGCCAGCCGCGCCTCGACCGCGGGGGCCCACGCCCCCGCGACGCGGAGGGTCGTGACCCGGTGCCCGGCCAGGCGCAGCGGCTCGGCGAGGAGCTCGACCTCGCTCGCGCTCGGGGGGCGCTTCCCCCCGACGGTGAGCAGGTCGACCCGGGCCTCGGGGCCGAGGGCCGGCTCGAGGAGCTCGAGCAGCGGGTCCGCGTCGTGGGTGTCCGTGAGGACGATCAGGGCGGAGGTCAGGCGCCGACGGCCGGCGATCGTGGTGAGCTGCATGGGGTCCTGGTGGTCCGGCGCGGTGCAAGTCCTGGACCAGGGCCCAACTCCCGGGGGCGCAGGAGGAGGGTGTGGCGAACCACCCCATGCGCTCCAGGGCGGACGCCAGGTGGGGACGAACGCCCCACTCCGGACCGCGACCAAGGTGATTAGGCGTGGAATGCCGCTTGCAAAAGCTTGTTCCTGGACCCTCGAGAACCTGCCCGTGAGCCCCTCCGCCCCCGTGAACCCCGAGCGACGCCCTGGAACGTCCTTGGGCGGTCCCTGGGCGAGCGCGACGGGAGACGGGGCACCTGGGGCGGGGCCTGATACGCTCGTAGGTATCGACGCTGCGGCGACTTGCCGCCGAGGAAAGGACCCCGCGTGCGCGTCGCCCTCCGCCTCACCGTGCTCCTCGCCCTCGCCGCGTGCCTGGTGCTCACGGGATACGGCCTCATGACGGTGCGCAGCGAAGCGCTCATGTTCGAGCGGAGCATGGTCGAGGACGCCCGGCTCAACGCGCACACCCTGCGCACCGCGTTGCAGGAGCTCGCCCGCCTGCGCGGACCTCAGGCGGTGGCGGGGGTGGTCGAGTCCGCGGGCGGGGAGAAGCTGCAGTTCCGCTACCTGCCCGGCGTCGACGGGCACTACCCCGGCCTCGACTTCCACGAGGCCGAGCTGCGCACGCTCCGCGACGGCCACGAGGTCGTGCGGCTCGAGCGCAGCCGCGACCCGGGGCTGCTCCTGCTCTACCTGCCGCTGCGCCTCGACGGCGGCTCCGACGCCCTGCTCGAGGTTCGGGAGTCCCTCGAGCGCGAGGAGGCCTTCCTCGCGGGGAACCTGCGCCGGATCGCGGGCATGACCCTGGGTCTGATCGTGATCCTGGGAGCGCTGGCGCTGTTGATCGGCGTGCGGGTGGTGGGGCACCCCCTCGAGCTCCTGCAGGCCAAGGCCAAGCGCGTGGGCCGCGGGGAGCTCGACAGCCCGCCGGTGGTCCTGCGCCAGCACGACGAGATCGGGCGCCTGGCCACGGCCATGAACGACATGTGCACGCAGCTCGCGGCGGAGCTCGCGCAGCGCCAGAGCGCGGAGCAGCAGCTGCGCCACGCCGAACGCCTGGCGACGGTGGGCAAGCTGGCCTCGGGGCTGGCCCACGAGCTGGGGACCCCGCTGAACGTGGTCGTCGGCCGCGCGCTGGAGGTGGAGGAGGACCCGGAGTGCCCGACCTCGAGCCGTGAGGCCGCGCGGATCGTGGTCGCCCAGGCCGAGCGCATGTCGACGATCATTCGCCAGTTGCTGGACTACGCGCGTCGCGGGGCGCCCAGCGACACCCGGGTCGAGCTGGGGGAGGCGCTGCAGGAGGTCGTGTTCCTCCTGCGCACCCTGGCGCGACAGCAAGGGGTCGAGGTCGCCCTCGAGCTGCCCGAGGCCCCGCGCTGGCTCGTGCGCGGCGACCCCGCCCAACTGCAGCAGGCGTTCACGAACCTGATCATGAACGGGATCCAGGCCATGAGCGCCGGCGGGCGCCTGGAGCTGGGCCTGGACACCGTGGCCGCGACCTCGCCCCAGGGGCAGGAGCGGCGCTGCCACGTGGTGCGGATCTGCGACCAGGGTGAGGGCATGTCCCCCGAGACCCGCGCGCAGATCTTCGAGCCGTTCTTCACGACCAAGGACGCTGGGGTGGGCACCGGGCTCGGGCTCGCGGTGACCCACGGGATCGTGAGCGACCACGGCGGCTGGATCGAGGTGGAGAGCACCCCGGGGAAGGGGAGCTGCTTCTCGATCTACCTGCAGGCCGAGCCCGCGGAGGAGGGACCGTGTTGAACCGGATCTTGCTCGTCGACGACGACCCCGAAATGGGGGCCATGCTCCAGAGCTCGCTCAACCGCCGCGGGCTGGAGGCCGTGTTCCGCCCTTCGGCGCACGAAGCCCTGGACTACCTGCGCGACCACGACGTGCAGGCGGTGGTCACCGACCTGCGCATGAAGGGCCTGGACGGGATCCAGCTCTGCGATCGACTGGTCACCAACCACCCCAACCTCCCGGTGGTGGTCATGACCGCCTTCGGGACCCTGGACGCCGCGGTCGCCGCCATGCGCGCCGGCGCGGCGGACTTCCTCGCCAAGCCCTTCAAGCCCGACGCGCTGCGCGCGGTGCTGGAGCGCGTGCTCGAGCACAAGCGCCTGGTGGAGGAGGTCAACCGCTTGCGCGAGCGCATGGAGAACCATGGCCTGCTCGAGGAGCTGATCGGGAGCAGCCCCGCGATCCGCGAGCTGAGCCAGGTGATCGTGCGCGTGGCCGCGAGCCACGCCAGCGTGCTGATCAGCGGCGAGACCGGCACCGGCAAGGAGCTCGTGGCCCGCGCGATCCACGAGCACAGCGACGCCAAGGACGGGCCCTTCGTCGCGATCAACTGCGCCGCCGTCCCCGCGGCCCTGCTCGAGAGCGAGCTCTTCGGCCACGAGCGCGGCGCGTTCACCGACGCGCGCGAGACCCGGGCCGGGCTGTTCCAGAAGGCCCGCGGTGGCACCGTGTTCCTGGACGAGGTCGGCGACATGCCCCCCGAACTCCAGGCCAAGCTCCTGCGCGTGCTCCAGGAGCGCACCGTGCGTCCGGTGGGCAGCGACCGCGAGGTGCCGATCGAGGTTCGGATCCTGGCCGCGACCCACCGCAACCTCGAGCAGGAGGTCGCCGCAGGCCAGTTTCGCGAGGACCTCTACTACCGCCTGAACGTGGTGAACCTGACCGTGCCCCCGCTGCGCGAGCGCGGGAACGACGTGCTGCTCCTGGCCCAGCACTTCCTCGACCGCTTCGCCCGCGCCAGCCACAAGGAGGTCCACGGCTTCAGCAGCTCCGCGGCCCAGCGCCTGCTGGAGTACGACTGGCCGGGCAACGTGCGCGAGCTGAGCAACACCGTCGAGCGCGCGGTGGCGTTGACCGAGCACGACCGCGTGATCGTGGACGACCTCCCGCCGCGGCTGCGCAACTACACCGCTGAGCTGCCTGCGACCCAGGCCGTACGCGAGGACCCGGACACCCTCGAGACCCTGCAGGAGGTCGAGCGCCTGCACATCGAGCGCGTCCTCGCCGCCGTCGAGGGCAACAAGGCCCGCGCCGCGCGGATCCTGGGCCTCGACCGCAAGACCCTCTACCGCCGCCTGGACGCCTACACCAGCCAGCAGAGCTCGGTCCTCAGCGACTAGTTTCAGGGGGTCTGTCCCAGACCCCCTCGGGCTCGAGAACCCGAAGCCCCTCGTTTCAGGGGTCTGTCCCAGACCCCTCCCGGGCTCGGGCGCGCAGCCTCGCCCAAGGAGCTCGCCGCCGGCTTCGCCGGCGGCTGCGCCTCGCGGCTTCGCCTCGCCGGGCGGGCAGCGTGACGCGCGCCTCGCGACTCGCCGCCGGCCGCCGAGCGGCTGCGCGTCCTCGCGGCTCGCCGCGGCTTCGCCGCCGGCTGCGCGCTTCGCCGCTCGCCCGGGCGGGCGCGTGACGCGCGCCTCGCGACTCGCCGCCGGCTTCGCCAGGGCGGCTGCGCCTCGGCTCGCGGCTTCGCCGCCGGCTGCGCAGCGCGGCTTCGCCGCTCGCCGGGCAGACGCGTGACGCGCGCCTCGGCTCGCCGCCGGCTTCGCCGCCGGCTGCGCGCCTCGCGGCTTCGCCGCTCGCCGGGCAGACCGCGTGACGCGCGCCTCGCGACTCGCCGCCGGCTTCGCCGAGCGGCTGCGCGCCTCGCGGCTCGCCGCCGGCTTCGCCGCCGGCTGCGCCTCGCGGCTCGCCGCCGGCTTCGCCGGCGGCTGCGCCTCTTGGCTTCGCCCAGCTCACCGGGCGAACGTGACCGCGCGCGCGCGCATGACTCGCCGCCGGCTTCGCCGGGCGGCTGCGCCTCGCGGCTCGCCGGCTTCGCCGCCGGCTGCGCGCGGCTTCGCCGCTCGCCGGGCAGGCCGCGTGACGCGCGCCTCGCGACTCGCCGCCGGCTTCGCCGGGCGGCTGCGCGCCTCGCCGCCGCCGGCTTCGCCGCCGGCTGCGCGCTCGCGGCTTCGCCGCTCGCCGGGCGGGCCGCGTGACGCGCGCCTCGGCTTGCCGCCGGCTTCGTCGCCGGCTGCGCGCTCGCGGCTTCGCCGCTCGCCGAGGCGGGCCGCGTGACTCGCGCTCGGGCTCGCCGCCGGCTTCGCCGCCGGCGCTCGCGGCTTCTGCGCCGCTCGCCAGGCAGGCCGCGTGGCGCGCGCCGCCGGCTGCCGCCGGCTTCGCCGCCGGCTGCGCGCTCGCCGGCAGCTGCGCGCTCGCGGCTTCGCCGGCGGCTGCGCGCTCGCGGCTTCGCCGCTCGCCGGGCAGGCCGCGTGACGCGCGCCTCGGCTCGCCGCCGGCGCCGTCGCCGGCTGCGCGCTCTTCGCCGCTCGCCGAGCAGGCCGCGTGACGCGCGCCTCGGCTCGCCGCCGGCTTCGTCGCCGGCTGCGCGCTCGCGGTTTCGCCGCTCGCCGAGCGGGCCGCGCGTGACGCGCGCTTCGGCTCGCCGCGGGCTTCGCCGAGCGGCTGCGCGCTCACCTGCGCCGCTCGCCGAGCAGGCCGCGTGACGCGCGCCTCGGCTGCCGGCTTCGCCGCCGGCTGCACGCTCGCGGCTTCGCCGCTCGCCGGGCCGCGTGACGCGCGCCTCGGCTCGCCGCGGGCTTCGCCGGCGGCTGCGCGCTGGCTTCGCCGTTCGCCGGGCGGGCCGCTTTGAATGGGGTGGGGCAGGGTCACGCCCGTGCTCTTCGCCACCGGGAGGGCTCGATGCGGGTCGGGCGATCCTGCGCGTGTGCCCACAGGGGTAGGGGCGGGGTTTATCCCCGCCCGCGGGTGTCGAGCCGCTTCCGCGGGAGAAGGGCAGTGTGCGGTGCCCGGGGAGGCGGAGCCAGCGCTGGCTCGATTCGGCCGGGGACAGCGCGCCGCCGGGCGCAGGGGGTGGGCGGCCGTCTCCGCAGAGGGTGGGGCACCTCCGCAGCGAACACCCGCCGCTGCGCCCTCAGGTCGGCGCACCGCCCGAGGCGGCCGCGAACGCGGGCGATCCAGTCGTCGAACAAGGTGTAGGCCACCGGGGAGTGCGAGCAGTGCGCCAGTCGCGCAGGAAGAGCAGGATCGTGAGCGCAACCAGGATCGCGCCGAGCACGAGGTGCTTGCGGCCCTCGCCTGTCGACGAGGCCCTGCTCGTCGCCTTGGACCCGCTCCCCCGACTGCGTCAACCGCGACGAACGGTCGGCGGTGACCCGTCATGCTGGGCGGGATCCGCTGGGCCATGGGCGAGGCCTAGCGCGCGCTCCCGCGGGGCAGGCCGCTGCTCGTGCGGACCTCGCCGTCGAGGCCCACGACCAGCGCCTCGATCCGCGGGAGGCGCTCGATCAGCTCCAGCCCGCGCTCCGGCCCGAGCACGCACAGCGCGGTGGCCAGGGCGTCGGCCAGCGCCGCCTCCGGCGCGACGACCGTCGCGCTCATGCAGCCGGTGGAGGGATACCCCGTGCGCGGGTCGAGAATGTGGTGGTAGCGCTTGCCCTCGTATTCGACGAAGCGCTCGTAGTCCCCGGAGGTGACCACGCAGGCGTTCGAGACCGGGATCACCGCCAGCACGCGCTCGCGATCCCGCGGGTGCTTGATCGCGATCTCCCAGGGCTTGCCTCGTTTGCGCCCCAACGCCTTGAGGTCCCCGCCGGCGTTCACCAGCCCGTGGCGGATCCCGCGCTTCAGGAGCACCGCCATGGCGCGGTCCACCCCGTAGCCCTTGGCCATGCCGCCCAGCCCGATCCGGGTCCCGGCGGGGAGGCTCACGGTGCCGTGCTCGAGGTCGACCTGGACCTTCTGCCAGCCCACGTGCTCGAGGGCCGCGGCGACCGCCTCGGGGCTCGGGATCGTGGGTGGGTCCGCCTTGAAGTCCCAGAGCTTGCCCACGCTGGCGAAGGTTATGTCGAAGGCGCCGTCGGTGAGCTCGGAGACCTTGAGCGCGCGGGCGATCAGCTCGCACTGCTCGCGGCTGACCGCGAACGGCCCCTGCCCGGCGGCGGCGTTGAGCCGGGTCAGCTCCGAGTCGCGCCAGCTCGTGAACACGTCCTCGACCCGGCGCAGCTCGGCCTCGGCCAGGTCCAGGGTCTCCTCGAGCGAGGCGCGGTCCTCGCCCAGCACCGTGAGCTGGAGGTCGGTGCCCATGACCCCCAGCCGGCGCTCGACCAGCTCCAGCTCCGGCTCCTGCGCCAGGGCCGGGAGCGCGCTCGAGAGCGCGAGGGCCAGGAGCGGGGCCTTCACTCCGTCGGCAGCGGGCACACGCCGCCTTCGCAGCCGCCGGCCGTGTCCGGATCGAAGGTCACGCCCTCGAGCCGAGACCAATCTTGGGGCGGACGGTGGCCGTTGAACAGGACCTCCGAGCCCTTGCCCAGGACCACGATCGTGGGCGTGCCCTTGACCCCCAGCTTCTGGGTCAGGCTCAGGTCGCGGTCGCGGACCTGGGGGAAGGTCGCGTAGCCCCAGGTGTCGGCCACCGCCAGGACCTCCGACTCCTTGACGGTCTCGTCCTTGCCGGGGACGACGCCGAAGAAGCGGATCTTGCCGGTGTGCTCCTTGGCTGCCTGGGCGACCAGGGGGGCCTCCTTCTCGCAGCTCTCGCACCAGGTCTGCCAGAACACGAGGGCCACCGTCTCCCCCCGGGCCAGGGCCTGGTCGACGTCGTAGCTCACGCCGTTGAGGGCGTGCAGCGTTCCGACCTGCACGGGGTCGGCGGCCTTGGCCGGCGCCGGCTCGGGGCTGGCGCAGCCGAGGCTCAGGGCCAGGGCGATCAGCGCGAGGGAGGGGGCGGAGGAACGCATGCAGAGCTCCAGTCGTTTCGGGGCGCAGAGGCCCAGGCTAAAACCCGACGCGCAGGCCGGCCGAGAGCAGGATCTGGTCGATTCCGTCCTCCCGGAGTACGTAGTCCCCGGCGAGGTCGAACCGCACCGAATCCGTGGCGTGGATCGTGAACTTCAAGCCTAGCGTGTGGGACGTGAAATCACCCAGGTCGCTGTCCTGAGTGCGCTCGGTCCCCGGGTCCAGGACGTCGGTGGGGCGGGCCGAGGGGGAGACGAAGAAGCGCTCGGAGTAGTCGTCGGCCGCGGTCTGCAGGTAGAAGCGATAGCGGAAGCGCACGCGGAACACGTCGTCCACGATCCATTGATACACGCGGACCTCTGGCGCGACGCTGAAGATCCCCCAGCTGTCCTGGTAGAAGCGCCCGCGGAAGGAGAGCGCGGTGCCGCTGCTGAAGTACTTGCGCAGCTCGCCGTAGAGCGCGACGCGGATCCGGGTGTCGGGGAGCTCTTCGGCCACGATCCCGACCCCAGGGGGGAGGTTCGCGAGGTTCACGAAGGCGTCGGGGTCGCGGTCGCCGACGAGGGGCTGGTTCGGGTCCTCGAGCACGACCCCGTTGAACGCGGTCTCCAGGAACCCGCTCTGGTGGGTCAGGCTCAGCCCCGCCGAGAGGTGCAGCGTCGGCGAGAGGATCTGGTAGAGGTCCACGTTGGCGGTCAGCGAGATCCGGGTGTCGTCGCCCTCCTGGGTCCCGTTGAAGCGGATCACCTTGACCGTGTCGAAGAACCCGTTGAACCCGAGCTTGAGCGTGGTGTTGTCGTCGTTCCAGTCGAGGGTCGTGTCGCCGCCGAAGCCGACGCTGGTGTAGTCGTACTCCAGGCTCCCGCCGCCGTGGAGCCCGAGCTGGACGTCCTCGTTGACCTTGTAGCGCATGTTCAGGTTCACGCCGTAGTAGTAGTCGCCCGAGGCGCCGGACTGCTCCGGGTAGTTGCTCAGGCGCTCGATCGAGGCGCTGGACACGTAGTCGTAGCTGAGCTGCGCGCCCACGGCCAGGCGGTCGGTGACGTTGTAGTCGATCACGACGACCGGCTCGATCACCGTGAGCTCCTCGTCGAGGAACGGGTTGCCGTCGCCGGTGCCGTCGTCGTTCTGGTAGAGCCCGATCTGGACCTCGACCGAGCCCGTGCCCGCGACCCCCGTGCCTGGGGGGTCCTCGGACGGCGTCTCTTCGCCGCCGCTCGAGGGGACCTCGGCGCGTTGGGGCGTGGCGTCCTGGGCCAGGGCCGGGGCGGCGAGCGCGCACAGCGCCGCCAGGCCGGCGAGGGCGTCCCTCAGTAACACCCGCAGCCTCCGCCAGCGCTGGAGCCGATCCCGCCGGCGCTGCCTTCGCGGCTGTAGGTGCACTTCTGCTGGAAGTGGGTCTCCGCCGCGCCGTCGTCGAGCTGCATGACCGGGTCGGCCAGGTGCCGCTTCTCGGTGAAGTCCACGGTCTTGCAGCCCGCGAGGGCCAGCAACAGACAGGCGTAGGTCAGGCGGCGCATGCCACGCTCCCAGCGAGCCGGGCGCTCGCGCGAGGTCGAAGGAGGATCACGGCAGGCTCGAGGCGACCCGCGCGCGCAGCAGGCAGCCTTCGGTCAGACGGGGGTCGGAGGAGCACATGGAGCCCTCCCTCCGCAACCCCTGCTCCCGCGGATAAGTCCAAGCCGCGCGTCGGCGGGAGCCCGACCCCAGGCAAGATCTGCCAAGTCGATTGGAGAACTTACATTGGCCGGGGCGCGGCTCCGCGGGCCCCGCTCGAGGCGTTACGATCGACGCATGCTCGCCCGCCGCCTGGGACCGTGGATCCTGCTCGCTTGCTGCCCGGCGGTCGCCCTGGGCTACGGCTACGGCAGCGAAGACGACCCGCTCCTCCTGACCTTCCGCAAGGCCGCGACCGCGGCGCAGGGCGGAGACCTCGGACCGGCGCGCGCGCTCCTTCCCGAGGTGCAGTGGCAGGTCGAGGAGCTGCGGGCGAAGGACGACCTGGGCCTCGACGTGGAGCCCATGCTGCGCCAGGCCCACGGCCCCAACGCCACCCCCGCCGGCGCGCTCCAGGCTTGGGCCAACCTGCTCTACCTGGGCATGCTGCAGAAGTTCCACTGGAACCTGCAGGAGAAGCTCGCCGACTACCACAAGGCGCGCGCGCGCCTGGAGAGCGCCGCCGCCTACTACGAGGCGGCCCTGGCCGGGAACGTGCGCCAGGACGACGCGCGGCGCAAGGCCGCGGACCCCGCCGCCCCTTCACGCCACGCGGACATCACCGCGCAGTTCACCGCCGCGCGCACGGCGCTGGGCTCGCCTGGGCTGTTCGGCGCGGGCCAGCGTCCGCCCGACGTCCCCGCGTTCGAGGCCGCGGTGCGCCGGATCGTGGGGCACTTGAACGCGGTGTTCCCGACCTTCGTGCGCCCCCGCGCGCGCTGAGCGTGGCGGCGCGCGGCTGGGCCTGGGCGACGCTGGGGCTGGCGCTCCTCGGGCTCGCCTGGCGCGTCGCGCTGGGGGGAGCGCCCCCGGCGACCTTCGACGAGGTCTCCTTCCAGCGCGCGCTGACCCAGTTCGACCTGCTCGCCTTCGAGCCGCACTTCCCGGGCTACGCCTTGAGCGTGTTCCTGGCGCGGATCCCCGCGGCCTTGGGGAGCGCCGCGCCCTACGCCTGGAGCGCCGGGCTGCTCGGGCTCGCGCTGACCCCGGCGCTCTACCGCGCCGGGGGCGGCGGCCCTGGGGGCACCCTCGCGGTCGCGGCGCTCGCGCTCTCGCCCTTGGCGCTGAGCGTGGGCGCGCGCCCGCTGGCCGACGGCGGCGCCAGCGCGCTGGCGGCGGGCGGGGTGGCCCTCGCCTGGCGCGCCCTCGAGGCAGGGCGCGCGCCCTGGGCCGCGGCCTGGATCCTGGGGGCGGCCGCGGCGGCCAAGCCCGACTACGCGCTGTTCGGCAGCGCGCTCCTGCCCGGCCTCGCGCGGGAAGGCTGGCGCCGACGGGCAGGGCTCCTGGCGGTCTGGGCTCTGGGGCCGCTGGCGGCGACCTGGGCCGCGGCGGGCGGCGCGGGGGGCGTGGCGCCCCTCCTGGCCGAGGCCGAGCGCTTCGTGCGCGGCCACGTGAGCGAGTGGGGGGGGACCGTGGCCAGCGACCGCGGGCCGCGGCTGGCGCGCTTCGGCCTGCCCCTGGGGGCCGCGGGGGGGGACCCGGGCTCGCCGGCCTGGCGCTGGGGGGGGTCCTCGCGCGCTACGCGCCCCTCCAGACGCGCCGCGCGGCGCTGTGGGCGGCGCTGCCCTACGCGCTCTACACGCTCTACGGCCAGAACCTCGCGCACCCGCGGCACCTGCTGCCGTTGGTGCTCGTGGGCGCGCTGCTCGCCGGCCGCGGGCTGAACCGGCTCCCGGCGCGCGCTGCGTGGCGAGCCGCCCTCGCCGCGAGCCTGATCCTGCTCCTGTTCAGCGGGAGCGCGCGTGAGACCGCCTTCCAGCGCGCCCGCGGCCGCCCGGCGGACCGGCTCCTGGCGCTGCTCGAGCTCGAGGACCCCCTCGAGACGCGGCTGTATGCCGGGTTCCTCGCGCGCCCGCTGCGCGAGCGCGCGCCGACCCTCGAGGTGCGCCCGGCTCGGGACCTGGCCCACGTGGCCGCGCTCTTGGCCGCGGACCCGACCCCGCCGCGGGTGGTGTGGGTGGCGCAAGACGTCCGCGGGGCCGAGCGCCTGGAGCCCGTGGTCGAGGACGGCGAGCTGCGGGTCTACCGCTGGGATCGAGGCCGGGCCGGTTTGTAAGACGCACACTCCGCCCCTCCAAGTGCTGTAGTTTGGCCTTGGCCTGGAGGTTGCTCCGTGGCCGATCCCGTGCCCGCGCCCGACGACCCCGAAGGACACGCCGTGCTGCCGAGCCTCACCGCGCCCTTTCCTCTGACCCGCTACTTCGTGGCGACGGGGATCCTCACGACCCTGATCGTGGCGGCGTTCCTGGTGTGGGTCACCGCCGCCAGCATTCGCGAGGAGATCCTCCCGGAGTACGAGAGCTTCGCCGAGCGGGTGGCGCGGAACCTGAACCGGCAGGTCCACCGCGAGTTCATCGCGCCCACGATCGAGGCTCACGGCGACATCGACCTCGACCGCCCCGAGGTGCTCGAGGTCCTCGACGGCGTGGTCCGCGCGAACGTGGCGGTGTTCGACGTGCAGGTCGTCTACCTGTTCGACCTCGAGGGGAACATTCGCTACTCGACCAACCTCGACCACCGCGGGTCCAAGATCCGCGACAACCCCAACTACGAGCGCGCAGCAGCGGGGCAGACCTCCTCGGTGCTCGTGAACCGGGGCTCGCCCCTCGACGTGAGCGGGGAGCCCGGGGCGGTGACCCTGCTCGAGACCTACGTCCCGGTCTACGCCCTCGACGCGCGCGG
Organism: Planctomycetota bacterium; assembly: GCA_041402045.1. Taxonomy (GTDB): domain Bacteria; phylum Planctomycetota; class J058; order J058; family J058; genus JAGQRJ01. The sequence continues at coordinate 37,390 of JAWKSZ010000039.1, forward strand.
CGAGGAGACCGCGCAGCAGGCCGGGGTGATCGAGGTCTACCAGGACGCGACGCGGATCAGCGAGGAGATCCAGCGCGCCACCTGGCGGGCCGGGGTCTACACCGCCACCGCGTTCGTGGCGCTGATGCTCGCGCTCTGGCTCTGGATCCGCAAAGCCGAGCGCACGATCCACAACCAGACCGAGGCCGTGCTCAGCGCGAACCAGAAGCTCGCGGCGCTCTCCGCCGACCTCGAGCAGCAGGTGGCCGACCGCACGCGCCAGCTCCTGCGCGCCGAGACCCTGGCCACCGTGGGCGTCCTGGGGGCGGGGGTGGCCCACGAGGTCAACAACCCCGTGGCCTCGATCGCGACCTGCGCCCAGGGCCTGCTGCGCGACCTCAAGCAGCCGCAGAACGAGCGCGAGCAGGAGTGGCAAGAGTACCTCGAGATCATTCGGGACGAGGCGTTCCGGGTGAAGGAGATCACCCGCGGGCTGCTCGACTTCAGCCGCGGCTCGGGCCAAGGCGCCGAGGTCGTCGAGCTCGGCGCGCTGCTCGCGGGCACCGTGCGCCTGGCCACGCCGCGGGCCAAGCAGGACCAGAAGTCGATCGTGCTCGAGCACGACGCGCCCCTCGAGCTCCGCGCGGACCCGGCTGGGCTGCGCCAGCTGACCCTGAACCTGACCCTCAACGCCCTCGACGCCTCGCCCCAGGGCGGCGCCGTGACCTGGCGCGTGCGCGAGCGCGCGGGGCGAGCCGAGCTGGCCTGCCTCGACCAGGGCCCCGGGTTCAGCCCCGAGGCCCTGGCCCACGGCTTCGAGCCCTTCTTCAGCGGCAAGCCGACGGGCCAGGGGACCGGCCTCGGCCTGGCGATCGCCTACGCGGTGGTCCGCGACCACGGCGGCACGATCGAGCTCTCGAACCCGCCCGGGGGGGGCGGGTGCGTGCGGATCGAGCTGCCCTTGACGCCCCCCGAACCCGAGCGCGCGACGTGAGCCGCTCGAGGCAGGAGCCCACGTGAAGTCCGTGCTGATCATCGACGACGAAGCCACCCTGCGCCGGGTCCTGGCCAAGGAGCTGGGCAAGGCCGGGCACCGCGTGCTGACCGCCGAGAACGCCGCCGAAGGCCTGGCGCAGCTCGAGGCGCAGGACGTGCCGCTGGTGCTCCTGGACCTCAAGCTCCCCGATCGCTCGGGGCTCGAGGTGCTGCCGGAGATCAAGGCGCGCTGGCCGCTGACCGAGGTGATCGTGCTCACCGGGCACGGTACGGTCTCGACCGCGATCGAGGCGATCCGCCTGGGGGCCTACGACTACCAGCAGAAGCCGTGCGACCTGGACGAGCTCGAGGCGCTCCTGGCCAAGGCCCTCGAGCGGCGCATGCTCGCGCTGCAGGCCGACGCGCTGACCCGCGGCGGCGAGCACCTCCCGATCGAGTGGGGCCAGAGCCAGGCCATGCAGCAGATCCGGCGTGACCTGGAGAAGGCCGCGCCCACCGACGCCCCGGTGCTGATCGTGGGCGAGAGCGGCACCGGCAAGGAGCTGATCGCGCGCCAGGTGCACGCCCACAGCCGCGTGGCCGACAAGCCCTTCGTGGTCGTCAACTGCGGCGCGATCCCGCCCTCGCTGGTCGAGAGCACGCTGTTCGGCCACGAGCGCGGGGCGTTCACCGGGGCCGACAAGCGCAAGCTGGGGCTGGTGGAGGTCGCCGACGGCGGGACCTTCTTCCTCGACGAGCTGGGGGAGCTGCCCCCCGAGGTCCAGGTCAAGCTCCTGCGCTTCCTGCAGTCGGGGGAGGTGCTGCGCGTCGGCGCGCTCCAGCCCGTGCACGTCACGGTGCGGGTCGTCGCCGCGACCAACGTGGACATCGACCGCGCCGTCGAGCAGGGCGAGTTCCGCGAAGACCTGCTCTACCGCCTGGACACGATCCGGCTCCAGCTCCCGGCCCTGCGTGACCGGCCCGGGGACGTCGACCGCCTGGTCGCGCGCTTCCTGCGCGAGCTCGAGGCCAAGGGCCGCCCGCCGCGGCGCTTCAGCGACTCGGCGCTGCAGGCGCTGCGCAGCTACCCCTGGCCGGGCAACGTGCGCGAGCTGCGCGCGGTGATCGAGCGCCTGTGCATCCTGAGCGAGGGGCCCGAGGTCGGGGTGGACGAGGTCCAGAGCCGCCTGCGGGGGGGCTCGGTCCAGGGCGGGACCTTCCCCCTGATCCCGATCCGCGAGGCCGAGGAGCGCCTGGTGCGCCTGGCCCTCGACCGCTACCCCGGCGACAAGCCCGCCGCCGCCGACGTGCTGGGGATCTCGCTCAAGACGCTCTACAACAAGATCAAGGCCTTCGGGATCACCGACCAGATCACCCCCCGCCGCAAGACGGTCGACGGGTGAGCCCTCCGCGCCGCCTGCGCGCCGACGTGGCGATCCTCGGCGGCGGGCCCGCGGGGCTGGGCGCCGCGTGGGCGCTCGCCGGCTCCGGGGCGCGGGTGGTGCTCGTCGAGCGCGAGGCCGAGGTCGGCGGGCTGTGCCGGACCCACGTCCAGGACGGCTACCGCTTCGACATGGGCGGGCACCGGTTCATCACCGCCGACCGCCCGCTGCTCGACCGCGTGACCCGGCTCCTGGGGGACGAGCTCCTGCTCGCCGAGCGCCGCAGCGAGGTCGCGCTCCTCGGGCGGCGCTTCCGCTACCCCCTCGAGCTCAAGGACCTCCTGGCGAACCTGCCCCCGCGCCTCGCGGCGCGCGCGCTGGCGAGCTACGTCAAGGCGCGTTGGCGCCGCGACGCCTCGCCGCCCGAGACCTTCGAGGCCTGGGCCACCCAGCGCTTCGGGCGCGCGCTCTACGAGCTCTTCCTCGGGCCCTACACCGAGAAGGTGTGGGGCGTGCCCCCCGCCGAGCTCTCCGCCGAGTGGGCCTCGCAGCGGATCTCGCTGCTCGACCTCAAGGACGTGCTGCGCTGGCTCCTGCGCCGCCAGCGCGGGCGCCCGCCTCGGACCTACGCCAAGAGCTTCCTCTACCCGCGGCTGGGCATGGGCCAGCTCTTCACCCGGATCGGCGAGGCCGCCGCCGCGGGCGGGGTCGAGACCCTGCGCGGGGCCCGCGCTCGCGGGCTCGTGCTCGCGGGCCGACGGGTGCAGGCCGTGGAGCTGGACACCGCTCAGGGACCGGCGCTGCTCGAGGCCGAGCACGTGCTCTCCACCGTCCCGCTCTCGCAGCTCCTGAGCTGGCTCCCCGCCGGCCGCGGGCTGGCGGCGCGCTTCCCGTTCCGCCCCGTGCGCTTCCTGAACCTCGCCCTGAACCGCGGCTCGGTGCTCCCGGTCACCTGGCGCTACGTGGGGGAGCAGCGCTTCCGCGCGGGGCGGCTGCAGGAGCCGAACAAGCGCAGCCCGTTCATGGCGCCCAGGGGGCGCAGCTCGCTCATGGTCGAGGTGCCCCACGCAGCGGGGGACGCGATCGACCTCGCCTCCGACGCGGAGCTCCTCGAGCAGCTGTGGCCCGAGCTCGAGGGGCTCGAGGTCGGGGTCTCTCGCGCCGAGCTGCGCTTCGCGTTCTCGGTGCGCGCCCCCGAGGCCTACCCCGTGCACCTGCGCGGGACCGAGGCCGCGCGGGCCGAGGCCCTGGCCCTCGTGGATCAGCTGGAGAACCTGCGCAGCTTCGGGCGTCAGGGCGGGTTCCGCTTCGTGTTCTCGGACGCCTGCCTGCGCATGGGCCTCGACGCTGGCGCGGGGCTGCTCGCGGGGGCCACCCCCGCGAGCCTCGCCCTGGCTCAGGTCCAGAGCGCGCGGCGCCTGGTCGAGGTCGAGTCGGTGGTCGGCTAAACGGAAGCGCGCGACTCTGAGTACTGAGACCGCGTGCTGACCTCCCACCGAATCGCGCCCGACCCAGCGAAGCCTCTCCTGGAAACCAGAGTCACGATCCTGAGCGGGCGAGCGAGCGCCAGATCGCTGACGACATGGGAGCCACCCTCGCCCGCTCAGAATCGTGAACTCTGGTCTAGAACGAGTAGCCCAGCTCGAGGTAGATCACGCGCCCGGGGTCGCCGGGGCCGTGGGCCCACTCGTAGCCGGCCTTGAACAGCACCCCGGGGTAGGGGATCCAGCCCACGCCCACGTGGTAGCGCTCGACGTCGAGGACCTCGCGCGTGCGCTCGTCACGGTCGGCCTTGCCGTAGCGGAAGGCGACGAACACCTCCTCCAGCAGGAAGCGCTCGAGCTTCCAGTGGTAGGCGGCCAGGGCGTAGACCCCGATCCCCTCGCGCATGCGGGCCCCGGACGCGAGGGGCTCGACCCGGCTCCAGATCGCCTCGGCCCGCAGGCGCAGCCCGCCGACGAAGAGCTCGGCGTCGGCCCCCCAGAAGGTGACCCGGCGCTTCTCGTCGCGGTCGTACTCGCCGGTGAGGAACGACCCGCCCAGGCTGAGCTTGATCGCGGTGGGGAGGGCCGCCTCTCCGGGGCCCGCGCCCTTGCGCTGCGGGTCGAGGTCGAACACGGTCCAGCCCAGGCGTCCGGAATACTGCGGCGCGGAGTTCGTGTCCTTGCGGAACTGCTTGGGGCGGTCCTCGCGGTCGGGGCCCGTGAGGCCCTTGCTGATCCCCAGCTCGAGCTCCACCTCGCCGCCGAGGAACCCCACGGGCTCGGTCCACCACACGTAGGCTCCGGTGTCGGAGTAGGTCCCGGGGAACACGCGGCGGAAGGCCGCCGGGCGGTTCGCGAGCTCGTTGCGCGGGGGGGCGTAGTAGCGGCGCTCGAGCCCGAAGGGGACCGGCTCGCGTCCAAAGCGGATCCGCAGGCGGTCGCTGAGCAGGGGCCGCAGCTCGAGGACCAGCAGCTCGACCTCGACCTCGAGCTTGCGCTCACCTTCGCCGAGGTCGCTCTCGAGCTCCGCTTCGCCCAGCGCGCCGATCCAGCGGGTCGGGAAGTAGGAGAGGTAGAGGTCGACCGACGAGAGCTCGAACGCGTTGTCCTCGAGCAGCTCCACCGACTCGCCCTGGCGGGTGATCGCGAGGGTGCCGTTGGCGCGGCCGTGGAACTCGAGGGGCGGGGCTGGGGGGAGCGGGTCCACCGCGTCGAGGTCGAAGCTCGCGCCCGCCGTCGCGGAGTCGACGGGCGCGGGGTCGGCGAAGGGGTCCGGCGGGTCGACGAGGGGGTCGGGGCTGGCGAAGGGGTCCGGGGGGTCGACGAGGGGGTCGGGGCTGGCGAAGGGGTCCGGGGGATCGACGAGGGGGTCGGCGAAGGGATCGGGCGGGTCGATCAAGGGGTTCGGCGGGTCGTCCGCCCACACCGCCCCCGCCAGGCCTACGAGCAGGCTCGCGCTCAGCACGGGCAGCGTCCAGCGCATGGGGACCTCGGGTCGGTGGGTCACGATTGTGGCGCGTCTGCCGGCGGCGTGCGACGCCGAGCGGTGCGTTTCGGCTCGAGCCCGGTGCGTCCCACGGCTCTTTTCGTGCGCATTTCGCCCGAGCCGGAGACCGTCGCACTCTGCGACGAGCGCAGGGCTTAGCGCCAGGCCCCGGAGTTGCGCCTCGGGCCTCTCGAAGGCAGGCGGTCGAGCTCCGGGAGGAGGAGCTCGAGCGAAGGAAGGACCCAGCATGCGCACACTGATCTACCCCCTCGGGCTCGCACTCTGTCTGGTCGCTTGGGGCTGCGGCGGCGGCGGCGGCGGCGGCGGCTTCACGGTCGCGGCGGTCTCCAGCGGCAGCAGCGGGAGCACCAGCAGCCAGGGAGGCGGAGCGCCGGTCGGCTCAGGGGCGGTCTCGGGCCTCTACTCCCTGAGCGCCGTGCACGGCGCGGTCGTCTACTCCGACACGGCGAGCGGTGAGCGCTTCGGCTTCGTCGACGACCAGGGGATCGCCTACGTGGTGTCCGACACCGCGTCGCTCGCGGCCTTCGACGCCCACCCCGGGAGCTACCTGACCCTCGACGCCGTGGCCGCGGTCAGCAGCGCCGGGCCCCACGTGCTGGAGCGGATCGAGCGCCTGGAGCTGGACGACGTGGTCACCGTCGCCAGCCGGCAGCTCTCGCAAGGCGTCGCGCCGCTGCCCGTGCTGCGCTCCAGCGCGGGGGAGACCTTCGCCGTGGAGGGCCCGCTCGCGGCGCAGATCGCCGGGGCGGCCATGCAGGTCCCCCTGTTCGTGACGGGGGTGCGCGGGACGACGAACGCCCAGGGCGAGGTCGCGCTGCGGGTCACCTCCTGGCGCGCGTCGCGGCAGGTGCGCTACGAGCGCTGGCTCCCCGGGGGCACGGCGCCGGTGCAGGTCGCGTCCATGGACGACGTGGTCGCGGGGGGCGGGACCTACCACCTCTCCACCGACCAGCCCGCGACCAGCGGCGACGTGGTCTACGTGGTCCAGGCCGGCGACACCCTGGGGGCGATCGCGGCGACCTACAACACCACGGTGGCCGCGATCGCGGCGCGCAACATGATCGCCAACGTGAACGTGATCAGCGTGGGCATGCAGCTCGTGATCCCGGGCGCGGGACAGGCCACCCCCGCGCTGCGCAGCGGGGCCGACGGCCGGCTCGACGCCCTCGACACGCAGACCCTGGACGGGCTCGTGGCGGGGGTCGACTTCGCCAACGTGCCGCGTCAGTTCGCCGGGGACCCGAGCGGGTTCACCGAGGTCCTGCGCTACGGCGACAGCGGGCTCGCGGTGCAGATCGAGGTCCAGCAGGGGGCGACCCTGACCCCGGCCCTCGAGCGGCTGCGCGACCACCTGCGCGACTTCGAGCAGGCCCCGAGCGTCTCGCGCTACGAGCGCCTCGAGCGCGGGCTGGACTCGGCGGTGACCGCCCCCGCGATCCACGTGATCCGTGACGCCGCGACCCTGGCCACGGTGTGGCAGCAGCACGACCCCACCGGCGCCGCGCCGTTGCCGGCCGTGGACTTCTCCCAGGAGGCGCTGATCGCGGTGTTCCTCGGGGCGCAGGCGACGGTGGGCGGGGTGGCCCCCGCGGTGCGGGTGGAGCGGCTCGAGCGCCTGGGCTCGGCGCTGGTGCTCGACACCGCGCGCGACGAGCTCGGGGGCGTCGTCGCCGCCAGCACCACGCCCTACGAGCTGCTGCGGGTCTCGCTGGCCGGGGCCAACGGCCGGGTGTTCACCGACCGCGCCCCATGACTCAGGCGGCGGGCGCGGCCGGGCTCGGCTCTCCCCCGAGCTCGGACGTGCACTGCGGGCAGCGGGTCGCGTCCAGGTGGATCGTGCTCTTGCAGCGCGGGCAGGGGCGGGTGGTGGGCGGCTTGGGCGGGTCGCGACGCAGGGCGTTGATCGCCTTGACCACCATGAACAGCGCCGCGGCCACGATCAGGAACGCGACCATGCGGGTCACGAACAGGCCCAGGTTGAGGGTCACCGCCCCGGCCTCGCGGGCCGCGGCCAGGGTGTCGTAGGGGCCGCCGGGCGAGCCCTCTCGCAGGAGCAGGAACAGGTCGCTGAAGTCGGCGCCCCCGAGCACGAGCCCCAGCGGCGGCATGAGCAGGTCGTCGACCAGGCTCTTGACCAGGGTCGCGAACGCGCCGCCGACCACGATCCCCACCGCCATGTCCACCATGTTCCCGCGCGCAATGAACTCGCGGAACTCGCTCCCCAGCCCCATGGCACCTCCTTCAGGTCCGCGACCCTACATGATTCTGCGGGCTTGCGAGCCGCGGGTCCGTGCCCGTGAGGCTGTTGGTAAGGCGCGTTTCGCCCCCCAGGCGGAAGAAGGCATGGAAGCGCCAAGGCCGCCAAGGACGCCAAGGTGCTCCGCCCACTCGAGCCACGCCCCGCAGGCGCCGCCGCGCCTGGAGCGCTGCTCCCTAGTGCTAGTCCCCGAGCCGGCCTTGCCACTCGGCCGCGAAGTGCACCTCGAGCTGGCGGGATCCCAGGGCGTCGAGCTGGTTCCGCGCCTGCTCCCACAGCGCGCGCGCCCGGGCCGTGTCCCCCGCCAGGGCGAAGGCCTCCGCCGCGACGAGGGCCAGCCCTGGGTCGTCGGGGTGCTCCGCGAGGGTCCGCTCGGCCTCGGCGGTCACGCTCGCCGGGGGGAGCCCGCGTCGGAGGTCCCAGCACCGCAGCCCGAGCTGCACGTAGGGCCACGACGCCTCGGGGACCGCGCGGGGGCCCTGCGCTGGGTCGCGGGTGCGCTCCATGGCGGCGATCGCTCGGTAGGTGTGGAAGGGACGGGGGTCGGCGGTCTTCGAGGCGCCGAACTCGGCCAGGGCCTCGAGGTGCTCCCAGCGCGAGAGGAGCACGGCGAGGCGGCAGAGCGGGAGCGCGAACTGCGCGCACGGCTTACCGGCGTGGACCAGGGCGCGGCAGTATTCGGTGCCCCGATCCAGGAGCTCCTCCCGTCGCCGGACGAGGCTGGGGACCGCCTGGGGGCGGTAGGCGGTGAGCGCGGCCAGGCCGAGGCCGGCCACGTAGCTGAACTCGCTGCGCGGGAGCGCGCTCTGCAGGGTTCGAGCGCAGGGGAGCGTCACCTCGGGGCTCCCCTGCATGCCCCCGCACCAGGCAGCCCAGGCCAGGTAATCCGGCTGGAGGGGCGAGAAGGTGAGCACCGCGCGATACGTGCGCAGCGCCTCGGGGTAGTCCCCGACCGCGCGCAGAGCGAGGGCGCGGTACTCGAGCAGCTCCTGGGCCTGGCCGTCCTTCAGCCCGGGCTCGACGAGGAGCGCGTCCAGCTCGGGGAGCAGCGCGCGGATCGGCGGCAGCTCCTCGGCGTCGAGGGCGCATACGACCCGCGCCACGCTGCGCTCCACCCGACCCTCCAGGTCCAGGCTCGCCGGGTCGATCGCGCTCAACAGCTCCTGGGCGCGGAGGCGGACCCGGGGGTCGCGCTGGTAGAACACCTCGCGGGTCGTCCACAGCGCGACCGCCAGGTGTCGCGCCGCGGCGGAGGCGCCAGCCGCCTCGGCCACGGAGGCGACCTTCTCCGGGTCCGCGCCGTTGAGCACGGCGAAGCGCACCGCGCTGCGGGGGTCGTGCGGGGTCGCGCTGGTCACGTAGCTCTCCCAGCGGAACAGCTTGAGCCGGCGCAGGGTGCGGCAGAGCTCCCAGGCCGCGTCGGGGCTCAGGCGCGCGAGGTCGTCGACCCCAGCCTCGGCGAACAGGGCCTCGTCGAGCTCGAGATAGCGCGCCTCGAGCTCGAGGCGCTTCCAGCGCTGCAGGTCGGCGGGCCGCGGGTGGCCCTGCGGGCGGGGCAGCGGCGGCGACCCCTCGGGGACGGGACCGAGGCTCGCAGGGTCGTAGTCGACCACCGTCGTGCGCCTGCGGCCCACGGGGAGCCGCAGCGCTTCGAACAGCCGCTCCAGCTCGGGGTCGGCTCCGCCCGAGCGCTCCTGGGCGCGCAGCGCGAGGTCCTGAGCGAGGTACTTCAAGCCCGCCTTGAGATACAGCCACGCCAGCTCCCGCAGGCCCTCCGCCGTCTGCAAGCTGGGGTCGCGGCGGAGGGGGCGCAGCAGGCTCCAGGCGCGGACCACCCGCTGCGCGGGAGGTACGTCGCGCTCGAGCTCCGCGAGCGCGAGGTCCGCCTCGGCCAGCGTGAGCTCCCTGGGGTTCCCGGCCCAGGCGCGCTCGAGCTCGGCCAACGCGGCCTCCCGCCCTCGAGGTGCAGGGTGCACCGCGCGCTCCACTGCACGAGCGCGGCCCGCAGGGCGGGGCCCGGCGCGTGGGGGAGCAGCGACCGCACGAAGGCGCGCAGGCGGCCGTGGGTGTGGGGGGCCGCGGCGAGGTCCAGGGCGGGCCGCAGCGGAGTCCACAGGGGCTTCGGCAGAGGCTGCCCGGCGGGATAGGCCTGCTCCAGCGCGTCGAGCACGTGCTCGGGAGGCGGCGCGAGCGAGGGCGGGAGGGTCTGCTCCAGCGCCTTGCAGTAGAGGAACGCCGAGAACCAGCCGCCTCGTCCCGGGAGCTTGCGCGCCAGGAGCCAGGCCCCGAGCTCGAGGGCCTCGGGCAGGCGCCCGAGCTCTACGAGGGCGTTCAGCCCGAGCACGAGCCCGGCGGGGTTGGCGGGAGACCAGGCCAGGACCCGCTGCGCGCACTGCAGGGCGCGGGTCGCCGGCGGCTCCCCCGCGCGCGCCTCCAGGCGCACGCAGATCTGGCCGTAGCTGCGCAGGAGCTCGAGCCGCTGGGGGAGGCTCAGGCCCGAGGGCCGTCGCAGGCGCGCCTCGATCGCGGTCAAGGCGTCGTCCAGCTCGACGGGGGTGAAGCGGAACCCGCTCAGGGTGCCCGCCCAGGCGACGAGCTGACGGGGGGGCAGCGAGGGCAAGCGACGGGTGAGGTCTTCGAGGTGCGCGCGCTGCGTGCTGCCGAGGTCGCCGCCCTCGAGTCGCATGCAGCCCAGGAGCGCGAGGTCGTCGGCGGCGACGTGGGGCGCGACGGCGTAGCCCTGGGGGTCGGGCAGCGGCGCGGTCGGGTCGAGCTCCGCGAGGCGGACCGCGACCTCCCACTCCCGCGCGGCGAAGGGCGCGAGCAGCTCCTGCTCCAGTTGCACGTAGCCGATCGTGCGCGCGACCTCCGCCGCGTCCCGGGCGCCCTCGAGGCCCGAGGCCGGGTAGCGCGTGAGGATCGCCTCTCGCGCGGCGTCGAAGCCTGCGCCGAACAGGAGCAGGGCGAAGCGCTCGAGCTCCTCCGGCGGTGGCCAGGGGCCTGGGCCGCGCACCGTCCCTCGCGGGGGGAGGGCGTCCAGCCAGGTGGTGTCGGAGGTGGCGAGCAGGCGGGCCACGTCGGGGGCGACGAGGTCCGTTTCCGGGAGCGGCGGGGGCTCGGGCGCGCGCGCGGGCGGCGTCGGATCTGCGGGGGGCGGCGTGGGTCCCTGAGCTCCTCGGGGCACGAGCGCCCACACCGCCCCGCCGACCAGGAGGGCCACCACCGCGCCGAGGGCGAGGGCGGCCCGGGGAGGGCCGCGCCGGGCGGCGCCCGGCGGGAGCAGCGCGTCCGTGAGCTCCAGGGCCGTCGCGAAGCGCTGCTGCGGCTCCTTGGCCATGCAGCGCTGGAGCACCGCGTCCACCCACTCGGGGACGTCGGGCCGCGCCGCGCGGACCGAGGGCGCGGGCTCCTGGACCACGGCCTGCATGGCGTGGAGCGCGCTCTGACCCTTGAACGGCGGCTCTCCGGTGAGCAGGGCGTAGAGCAGCGCGCCCAGCCCGTAGACGTCGGTCCAGGGGCCGATCGGCAGGCTCAAGGCCTGCTCGGGCGCCAGGTAGCCGGGGGTGCCCAGGACCTCGCCCGTGGCGGTGATCGTGTGACCGCGCGGACCGCGGGCGAGGCCGAAGTCCGCGAGCAGGGGCTGGCCGTGGTGCACGAGCACGTTGGCCGGCTTGAGGTCCCGGTGCACCAACCCGTGCGCGTGCACGACGTGCAGCGTCTCGCCCAGGGTCTGGCCCAGGCTCAGGACCTCCTGGAGCTCCAGGGGGCCCGACTTCAGCCGGTCTTGGAGGGAGCCGCCGTCGACGAGGGGCATGACGAAGCTCGGCGGCGGTCCCGGGAGCACGTCGAGCACCGGGATCACGTGGGGGTGGCGCAGGGCGGCCAGGGCCTGGGCTTCGCGCTCGAAGCGCGTCGCGGCGCCGGCGTCGTAGGGCGGGAGCAGGCTCTTGATCGCGACCTGCGTGTTGGTCGCGCGGTCGAGGGCGCGGCGGACCACGCCGCAGCCGCCCTGTCCGAGGACCTCCAGGAACTCGTAGCGCGGGTGCACGTCAGTCGTCCTGGTCCTCGAGCCGGCGCTCGAGGGCGTCGAGGTCGCGCAAGAAGAGGGGCAGGTCGGCGAAGCGTTGACGCAGCTTCGCGAGCTGGTCGCGGCAGCCCTCCAGGTCGCCGGCTTGCCGCAGCGCTCGCGCCACCTGGACCCCCGCGGTGGGGGAGGGGTGGTCCACGAGGGCGGAGGCCAGCTCGCGCAGGCGCTGCGGCTGCGGCGTGCGCTCGCGGTCGGCCCACACCGTGTAGAGCAGCTCGGCCCAGGCGCGAAACTCTGCGGGGGTCGACGCCAAGCGCGCTTCGAACCCCTCGTCGCCGCCGCCCTCGCTCGCGGCGACGAGCCCCATGGCGTGGAAGGGCGCGGGCTCGCGGACCGCGAGCGGGTGCCACGAGAGCCGCGCCAGCTCGTCCCAGAGTTCGACCTGACGCGCGAACATGCACAGCCCCATGGGGGGCAGGCCCGAGGGGTCGAGCTGGCGGTTGGCGACCCACGCCTCGGCCAGGCGCAAGCGTTCGCGGTCGTCGAGGGAGGTCCCCGCGGTCGACATGCGCCCGGCCCCCACGGCGCAGCAGGTCGCCAGCGCGGCCAGCCCGCGGACCTCGGTGACGTCGCTCGCTCGGAGGACCCACTCCCCCAGCGCCAGAGCCTCCGTGTGACGGCGCAGGCCGGTGAGGGCGTAGGCGAGCAAGGCTGCGTCCCAGGTCGAGCGCGGCTCGTAGTCCAGCGCCTCGCGCGCGCAGCGCGCGGAGCGGTCGTAGTCGCACACCGCGAGGGAGAGCGCAGCGCTCAGCCGCAGCAGGCCCACGGCCTGGGTGCTCGTGAGCTCAGGTCCCGCCGCTGCGAGGGCGGCGAGGGCCTCGTCGAGGAGGAGCTTCGGGGCGCGGCCCACGGCGAAGTCGACCTGGGCCCGCAGCTCGAGACGCAGGGCCTGGAGGCGCTCCTCCGGGCTGAGGTCCTGCTCCTGCAGCGCCTCTAGCTGGGCGTACACCGCGCTCGCGTCGTCGCCCCGGGCGAGCAGGAGCAGGGCGGCCTCGGCCTCGGCCAGCCGCAGGGCCGTCGGCGGGGCTTCCGCCGAGCGCTCCGCGGGGAGCACCAGGCCTCCGCGGGCGCGCGCGACCCGGACCCCGAGGCGCAAGGCGGTGCGCCAGTCGCGGGGCGCCCAGCGCTCGAGCAGCGCGCGCTCCCAGCGCGTCTGGCTCAGGCGGCCGAAGACCTCCGCCGCGGCCCGGGCTTGCTCGGCGTCCTGGGTGACGTCGGGGAAGCGCTCGAACACCTCGGCCAGCAGCTCGACGGCCTGATTCGCCGCGCTCAGTTGCTGCCAGCGCGCGAACTCCGCGGGGGAGAACCCGGCCTGCGCGCTGACGACCTCCGGGTTCGGGCCCAGCCACGGGGCCTCGCGGGGCGGGAGCGGCGGCGGGTCGCTGAGCACGGGGGTGGGATAGGGGGTCTCCTCGAGCAGGTCGAGCAGGATCCGGTGGCGCGTGCTCGGACCCTCGGAGCCGGCGAGGGAGCGCTCGGTCAAGTCGCGGGCGAGCTGGGGGAGGTCGCCCAGCGCGGCGAACTCGGCGAACATGACCTGCCCCCGCGGGCCCAGGGTGCCGAGCTCCGGCGAGGTGAGCACCTCGACGGCGAGGGCCGGTCGCGCGCCAGGTTCGCCGGCCTCCACGCCGGGCACGTGCTGCAGGAGTCGCAGCTCGGTCTGCGCGCAGCGCAGGTCCGCGGGGGAGGCGAAGGCCTGGGGCGCGCCGGCGAGCAGCGCCAGGCCCGCGGCGAGGCCGTCGCGCCGGACCACGAGTCGGGCCTTGGCCTCGAGCACCACGCCCCGCGCGTCCGCCGGCGCGCGCGCAGACGCCTGCTCGACCAGGTCCAAGAGCGTCTCGATCGGGACCGCGCGCGCGGCGACTCCGACCAGGAGCTTGAGGGACGACCAGTGGCGTGGCCGCTCCAGCGCGCCCTCGAGGAAGTAGATCCGGGTGGGGAGCAGCAGCGTCTCGGGATCGACGGACTGGATCACCTGCTGCCAGCTCGCGCAGAGCTCGACGAACTGCTCGGCGCAGAGCCAGTTCGCGGGCGCCGGGGCGTGGGCCGCCGTCCAGGCCGCGAAGGGCAAGGCGTCCAGCGGGCGGCCCGTCTCACTCAAGGACAGGCCCAGGTAGTGCAGGGCGACGGAGTCCGCCGGGCTGTAGGCGAGCAGGCGCAGCGCCGTCTCGCGCAGGACCCGCGCGCGGTCCTTCGACGCCAGGGCCAGGATCAAGCGGGAATGGAGCAGGTCCAGGCGCAGACCGAGGCCGAGCTCAGGGCGCGCGAGCAGGCGGTCGACGCGATCCAGGGCGCGTCCGCTGAGGACCGGATCTGCGGGCTGCGAGGCGGCGACGAGCTCGAGCATGCACAGCTCGGCCTCCTGGCGCAGGGTGAGGTCCGGGAGCTCGGTCAGGCTGGCGACGGAGGCGCGGACGGTGTCCGAGAGCGGGGGGGCCGACCCCGCGCGCAGCGCGTCGGCGAGCAGCAGATCCCGCCGCGCCTCGGTGGGCTCGACCCCCAGCGCCCGGGCCAGGTCCAGGGACGCCTCGCCGTCGCCGAGCTGGTAGAGGCGCAGGGCGCAGGCCCAGGAGCGCGTCGCCCAGGGCTCGAGGGTGGCCGCCTCCAGGGCCGGAGCCCCCAGGGTGCGGTAGACCTCGGCCCTGCGCTGCGCCCCGTCCAGGGAGTCGGCGGGGAACGCCGCGTGGAGCTCGCGCTCGACCGGGGCCTGTTCCCCGCGGTAGAGCATGACCGTCCAGCGCGCGACGGTCTCGGGGGTCGGCCAGCGCGCGCCGAGGAGGGAGGCTGGCGCGGGCAAGGACTCCAGCCATGGCGAGCTGGGCAGCTCGGGGAGCGGCGGCGGATAGGTCAGCGGGGCCACGGGGGCAGGCGGCGGCTCCAGGGTCGGGGGCTGGGGGCCGGCGGCTGCACCTCCCCCGCGACGGGGGCAGGCCGGGGAGGTGCAGCCTCCCCGCGGCGGGGGCAGGCGGGGAGGCCGGCTCCCGCGCGAGGTGCAGGGCGAGCGCGCCCAGCCCGACCAGCGCCGCGAGCGCCCCCGCGGCCACCGGGAGCGCGCCGCGGCGCGCGTCGGGCGAGGCGCCGCGCGGGAGCAGCGCGTCCGCGACCTCCAGCGCGCTCGGGTAGCGCTCGCGGGGGTCCTTGGCCAGGCAGCGCTGGAGCACGGCGTCGAGCCAGGCGGGGACCTCGGCCGCAGCGCGCGGGCCGAGGGCGCCGGGGCCTGGACCACCGAGGCCAGGGCCTCCATGGCGGTCGGGCGCTCGAAGGGCGCGCGTCCGGTGAGCAGCGCGAACAGGAGCGCGCCCAGGCCGTAGACGTCGGTGGCCTCGGTCACCTCCCGGCCCTCGGCCTGCTCGGGGGCGAGGTAGCCCGGGGTGCCGAGGATCTCTCCGGTCGCGGTCAGCGTGTGGCCGGGCGCCCCGCGGGCGAGGCCGAAGTCCGCGAGCAGCGGGCGCCCCTGGTGCACGAGCACGTTGGCGGGCTTGAGGTCGCGGTGCAGCACACCGCAGCGGTGGACGTAGCTCAGGGCTTCGGCCAGGCGCTGGCCCAGGTCGAGGACCTCCTCCAGCGGGAGCGGCCCTGCCTTCAGCCGATCCTGGAGCGAGCCGCCGTCGACGAGGGGCATGACCAGCGCCGGCGGAGGCCCGCTCAGGACCTCCAGCGCGGGCACGACGTGGGGGTGGTCCAGCGCGCACAGCGCGCGGGCTTCCCGTTCGAAGCGGGCCAGGCTCAGCGGGTCGTAGGGAGGGACGAGGGTCTTGAGCGCGACCTCGCGCCCGCTGCGCGTGTCCCGCGCCCGGTGCACGACCCCGCACCCGCCCCGCCCGAGGACCTCACCTACTACGTAAGGGTTCGTCGTCCGCCTCCGCCCCAAGTGTAGGCGCGAGGGGCACTCCCACGCGAGGCTCCTTGCGCGGGCTTTACCTGCGGTACGCGGGCCTCTCGGTTGCACGAAGGCTCGCCGGAGACTTCGCTGAATTGCGCTCGTGCCGGCGGAGAGACGTTCACCGCCAAGGACGCCAAGTTCGCCAAGGCTCCGCTCAGCCTCACCGTCACGCGTGCGCCGGAGAGAGGTGGGGTGGCTCCGCACGGTCAGGCCTGCTCGTCCTGTCGCGGCGCGCGGAGCCCCCTCCTGCTCTGGGCTCCGTGCCGAACGGCGACGCACCTGCGGAGCCTTGGCGAACTTGGCGTCCTTGGCGGTAGAACCTGCATGTCGGCGCGCCCCCGCCTCGCCGCGCCACGGTGCGTCCGCGCCTCGCCGCGCAGGGTCAGAGGCCGCGGGCGAGCTCGGTGGGGAGGCCCGAGCTGTAGACCAGCGGCGCGCCGGTCTCGGGGTGCTCGGCGCGGAGCTCGGCGGCGTGGAGCGCGAGGCGCTCGATCCCCAGCGCCCGGCTCGCGGCGCGGGAGGCCTCGGTGCCGTAGCGCGGGTCGCCGAGCAAGGGGTGCCCGATCGCGGCCAGGTGCGCGCGGATCTGGTGCTTGCGCCCGCCCTCGAGCAGGCGCAGCTCCAGCAGCGCGCTGGTCGCGTCCTGAGCCAGGCGCCGCCAGCCGGTGCGCGAGGGCAGGCCGTCGGGGCGGGCCTCGACCCGCTCGCCTTCGCCCCGGGGGCTGAGGGGCAGCGCGACCTCGCCCTCGGCTGCGGGGTGCCCCAGGACCCGGGCCTGATACACCCGCTCCAGGCGCCCGTCCTGGAGCTGCGCGAACAGCGCGCGGGCGGCGGCGCGGCCGCGAGCCAGGATCAGGAGCCCCGAGGTGTCGCGGTCCAGGCGCCCGATCGGCGTGGGGCAGGCCTCGCCCAGGGCGTGGCCCAGGGCGTCGGTCCAGCCCCAGGGGTGCCCGCTGCCGGCGTGCACGACCTGACCCCAGGGTTTGTCGGAGATCAGGAACGCGGGGTCGCGGGCCAGCAGGCTGGACCGCGCGCGCTGGACCTCGGCCGGGGGCACCCCCCGCGGCGCGCGCTCGGGGGGCTCGATCGGGAGCGCGTAGTTCGTGACCTTGACCCGCGCGTGCTCGACGAGCCGCACGCCGGGCTTGGCGCGCTTGCCGTCCAGGCGCACCCAGCCCTTGCGCAGGGCCTTCAGCGCCAGCCCGCGGCTGAAGCCGAGCTGGCGCACGAGGAACTGCTCGATCCGCGCGCCCGCCTCGTCGGCGTCGACGGCGAACTCCCGCGGCTGCCCGTCGTTCACCGCGCGAGGGCGCGCAGGTAGAAGGCGCGCGCGTCCTCGGTCAGCTGCTCGAGGTCGGCCTTGCGCAGGTACATCATGTGGCCCGCGCCGTAGCGCGTGACGCGCACGTTGCCCCGGCGCTCCGGAGGCAGCCCCAGGTGGGCCACGGTGTAGTCGGCGGCGAAGTAGGGGGTCGCCATGTCGTAGACCCCGCAGGCCACGAGCACGTGCAGCTCAGGGTTCTTGGCGATCGCCGCGCGCAGGTCGTCGGCGACGTTCACGAAGCGGTTGGTGCCGACCCCGGCGTAGTTCCAGGGGTGCACCGCGCCGGTGAGCACCTCGTAGGGGCGGTCGGTCTCGAAGCCGAGCACCCGGCGCGCGTAGTCGTTGAAGGCGGCGGAGTAGGCGCCCTGGACCGCGGCGTAGCTCGGGTCGTAGTCCGGGCGCGAGCCCACGTCCAGCGCGTCGCGGCCGAGGTAGCGCCCGTCGAAGCGGCCCACGGTGTAGCCCTGGTCGCGCAGCAGCTCCTTGGCGAAGGACTGCATGCCGATCCGCAGGCGCGAGCGGCGCACGTAGGTCGTCGAGAGCCCGGTGTAGCGGGCGAGGGTCTCGGCCACCCGCGCCTCGCGCTCCGGCGGCAGCGCGTCGCCGAGCGCCAGCGCGGGGAGATACTCCGCCACCGCCCAGGCCTCGACCTCGCGCAGGGTCGCGGCGAGGTCCGAGGTCTCGAGCTTGCCGTGGTAGGCGGCGGTCGCGGCGTAGGTGGGCAGGAACAGCCAGTAGGGCTGGTCGTTGCCCGGGGCGAAGCGAATCGTCTGGAAGTCGAGGACCGGCGAGATCAGCGCGATCCCGTTCAGGTTCATGCCCCAGCGGTCCTGGAGGTGGCTCGCCAGCGCCGCGGCGCGGGTCGTGCCGTAGCTCTCCCCGGCGAGGAACTTGGGCGCGCTCCAGCGCCCCTCGCGGGTCACGTAGAGCCGCACGAACTCGCCCACCGCGTCCACGTCCTCGTTCAGCCCGTGGAACTGGTGCGCGTTCTCGCCCTCCACCGCCCGGCTGTAGCCGGTGCTCACGGGGTCTATGAACACCAGGTCGGTCCAGCCCAGCCAGCTCGCGTGGTTCGGTCCGTAGCGCGTGGGCACCGGCGGGGCCTGGCCTTCGTCGCCCATGAGCACCCGCTGCGGGCCGAGGGCGCCCAGGTGCAGCCACACCGAGCTCGAGCCCGGGCCGCCGTTGAAGGCGAAGGTCAGCGGGCGATCCGCGGGGCCGTCGACCAGGCGGTAGGCCACGTAGAACACCTCGGCCCGCGGCTTGTCCCCGTCGCGCAGCAGCGGGAGCTTGCCCGCGGTCGCGGTGTAGTGGAGCGTCTCGCCGTTGAGCTCGAGGGTGTGGCTCGTGACCACCGCGACCTCGACCGGCGCCGCGTCCTCCTTCTTCTCGGGCCCCGGGCGGGCCTCGACCCAGCCCACGAGCAGCGCGGGGAGGCAGAGGGTCAGGAGTCGACGGGTCAGCGGACGCGAGGCGCTCACGGGCACCCTCCTTCGGGCCCGCGAGGTTACCAGAGGCCAGCACCCCCACGACGCGCGGCGGCGGGCGAGGGCGGGCGGTGACGCGGCTGTGCGAGGGCGGGCGGTGACGCGGCGGGCGAGGGCGGGCGGTGACGCGGCTGTGCGAGGGCGGGCGGTGACGCGGCTGTGCGCGGGCGGGCAGATGCTCTTGAACCGCCGAGGCGCAGAGAGCGCAGAGGGTACGCAGAGGCCGCGTTTCCCCACCGCGCCGACATGAGATGCCTACCGCCAAGGACGCCAAGTTCGCCAAGGCTCCGCAACTGCGTCGCCGTTCGGCACGGAGCCAGAGAAGGAGGGGGCTCCGCTGACGCGTGCACGTCGCGACATGACTCCTCGAGCTGGCTTGACCGAGCGGAGCACCCCCACCTCTCTCCGGTTCACGCGCGACGGTTAGTTCGAGCGGAGCCTTGGCGAACTTGGCGGCCTTGGCGGTAAAGAGATCTTCCCCGGCACGAGACCGACTCAGCGAAGCCCGCGCTCCCGGCGAGCCTTCGTGCGAGACGCAGCCCCCTCATTCCCTCGGCCTCCCGCAACGCCTTGGCGCGCCGGCCTCTGCGTACCCTTTGCGCTCTCTGCGCCTCGGCGGTTCAAGAGCATCTGCCCGCCTTGGCCTAGCCGCGACACGACACGCCCCCGCCCGCCGACCCTCGGTCAGCGGTAGCGCGCAGGGACCTCGACGCCGGCCTCGGCCAGGAGCGCGCGCAGGCGGCCGGTGGGGTAGAGGTCGAGGTAGGCGCCCTGGATCTCGGTGCCGCCGACCGCCGCCCACAGGTGGCGACGCATGGTGGCCTTGGCCTCGGCCTTGGAGACGCCGAGGAACTCGTGGGCGTAGAGCGCGCAGATCACGCCGGTGCGGTCGCTCCCGCCCTGGCAGTGCACGAGCACCGGGCGCCGGGCGTCGTCGAGCAGCACGCGGAACACCGCCAAGAGCTCCTCGTCCGAGGGCGCGCGCTGGGCGCTCATGCCCACGCTCACGTGCTCCAGGCCCTGGGCCTCGATGTACTCGTGGAGGTTCACCGGCTCGCCGCGGGGGTCCTGCAGGCGCAGCAGGCGCTCGGGGCGCAGGTCCTGGACGTCCTCGTCCTGGTCGCCGTTGAGCGAGAGCACGGTCTTGCCGCCGGCGCGGCGGAAGGCGTCAATGTCCCGCGGGCTCGGCTGGCGGCTGCGCTGGATCCAGCGCTCCGAGCCGCGCTCGAGGGTGCCGCGGTTCTTCTGCAGCAACCAGCGCAGCGGGCGGCCGTCGCGGGCCAGGCGCCCGAGGAAGTCGCGCACGTTCTCGCGCTCGACCCGGCGCAGGAGGGTCTCGTGGTCGGCGCCCGCGTGCCAGCTCCAGCGCTGCTCGCTGGGCCCGGTGTCCAGGGCGTAGGCGCGCACGTCGCCGCCCTCGCGCAGCACGAGCTGGACGCCCTCGATCCGCGCCTGGCCCTCGCGCTGCTCCTCGCGCCCGTCGGCGAAGCGCCGGGTGAAGCGCGCGCGGGCGTCGGGGCCGAGCACGAGCACCCCGGTGTAGCGCACGCCCTCGCGGGCGCCGCTCAGCGCGTGCTCCCCCAGGAGCTCGAGCTCGCGGGCGGTGCCGCGGGCGGCGCTGGCGGCGACGAGCAGGGTCAGGGTCAGTCCGGCGCGGCGGGTGTGCATGGAAACCTCCGAGGCCCGCTCAGCGGCGGAAGCTCTTGGCGTCGAGCTCGACGCGGGTCAGCAGGTCGTAGAGCGAGGGGCGGGTCATGCCGCTCTGCTTGGCGGCCTGGGCCACGTTGCCCTGGGTCGACTCGAGCAACCGGCTGGCGAACTCGAGCTCGAGGTCGTGGATCAGGCGGTTGCGCAGCTCGAGCAGCCCGTCCCAGGTCGTGGGGACCACGCGCTGCACCCGGCCCGAGACCGTGCGCCCGCCGCCGAGGTCGGCGGGCAGGTCCTGGGGCTCGATCTGCCGACCCTGGCAGAACAGGGTCGCGCGGTGGATCGCGTTCTTGAGCTCGCGCACGTTCCCCGGCCAGTCGTGGCGGCCGAGCAGCGCCAGGGCCCGGGGCCCGATCCCGGTGACCTCGCGGCCGAACTTCTGCGCGGCCTCCAGGCAGAACGCCTCGGCCAGGGCGCCCACGTCCTCGCGCCGCGCGCGCAGGGGCGGGACGTGGATCGTGACCAGGCTCAGGCGGTAGTAGAGGTCCTGGCGGAACCCGCCCTGGGCGTCGCGCAGGTCGCGGTGGGTCGCGGCCACCACCCGCACGTCGACCTTGCGCGGGGCGTCCTCGCCCACGCGCTGGATCTCGCCGGCCTCGAGCGCGCGCAGGAAGCGCGCCTGGGCCGAGGGCGACATTTCGCCGACCTCGTCCAGGAACAAGGTGCCCCCGTGGGCCGCGGCGAAGCGCCCGGGGCGGTCCTTGGTCGCGCCGGTGAAGGCGCCCTTCACGTGGCCGAAGAGCTCGCTCTCGAGCAGGTCCCCGGGGAGCGCGGCGCAGTTGAGGGTCACGAAGGGCTTGGCGGCGCGGTCGCTGCGGTCGTGGACCTCGCGGGCCAGGAGCTCCTTGCCCGTGCCGGTCTCCCCCAGGAGCAGCACCGGCACGTCGGCGGTCGCCGCGCGGCGCAGGGTCTCCAGCGCGCGCACGAACTCGGGGCTGTCGCCGACCAGGGGCGAGAACCGCGGGGCGCCCTGGAGCTGCTGCTTCAGGCGCTGGTTCTCCTCGACCAGGCCCTCGCGGCTCGACACGCCCTGCAGCACGTCCTTGAGCAGGGTCGTGAGCGCGACCAGGTGCTGCTCGAGCTCCTGGGAGAACGCGTCGGGGCGGGTGCTGTCCACGCACACCACCGCCCCGACCTCGTCCCCCGAGAACAGGGGGATCGCCAGGATCGACTGCAGGTTGTAGCGGTTGACGCTCTCGTGGGAGGCGAGCCCCGCCTGCTCCTGCGCGCGCCCGATCCGCACCGGACGCCCGCCGCTCACGGCCTGGCGGACCACGGTCCGGCTGGGGCGCATGACCGCGAGGCCCACGTCCTTGCGGTCGAGGTTCCGCGCGGCGCGCACGTCGAGCTGGCCCTCGCGCATGCGCACCACGAACCCGCGCTCGGCGCCGGTCTCCTCGATCAGGAGGTCGAGGGTGCGCTCGAGCACGCCGTCGACGTCCTGTTGGCAGCTGAGCTCGAACAAGGTCTGGTAGAGGTTGGACACGGGGCAAGCCTAGCGCGCCGGGCGCGTCAGCGCAGCAAGGGCGCGAGGTCGGGGTCGGAGGCGATCACCGCGGTCAACAGCCGCGAGCGCGCGGCGGCCTCGACCAGGGCCGCGCGGACGCCGTCCTCGCCCAGCCGCGCGCGGGTCAGGAGCGCGAAGGGGCGCGCGACGCCGGTCAGGCGGTCGCGGGCGTCGGCCTCGCCCATGCAGGCGCGCACGTAGCTCCCCAGGTCCTGGTCGTCGAGGTCGGGTCCCGCGCGGAAGGCCAGGGCGCGCGCCTGCTCGCGGGCGGCGCGCCCCGCCGGGCTCTCCGGGCGCAGGGCCTCGGCGGAGCGCAGCAGCGCCAGCGCGCGCAGCCCGGGGAGCGCCGCGTCCGGGCCAGGCTCGAGCTCCAGCGTGGCCAGGCTCAGCAGGGCGTTGGGGACCTCGACCGATCCCGGGCGAGCGGCGCAGCCGAGGAGCGCGACCCGGATCGCCTCGCGCTGCCGACCGAGGCGGGCCAGGCTCCGCGCGGTCAGGCTCCAGGCTTGGGGGGTCAAGGGTGCGCGCTCCAGCAGCCCCACGTCCGCCGGGCGCTCGAGGTAGGGCGTCGCGAAGCGCACCGCCTCGGCGTAGCGACCGAGGGAGAGGCACAGGCTGAGGCCGGCCTCGACGAGGCGCGGCAGGACCTCGGGGCTGGGCTCGAGGGTGGACAGCTCCTCGAAGGCGCGGGTGGCCTCGCGCTCGAGGTCCGGCTCCAGGGTCCCTCGTTGACGCACCGCGTCCTCCGCCACGAGGGCCACGTTCAGCGCGTGGTCCACCCCCAGGTCCTGGAGCTGGGGACCCTCGGCCAGGACTCGCGCCAGCTCGAGGGCCAGGCGGCGATACCCCATGGAGGTCGGCTCCAGGCCTCGCGGCGTGCTGCGCTGACGCGCGTAGCCCCAGGCGATCTTGCCGAACAGCGCCTCCAGCGGGGTGTAGCGCAGGGCCTCGAACCGGCGCCGCGCGGGGCCGCGGCCCTCACGCGCGACCAGCGCCCGCGCGGCCCCGAGGCAGGCCTCGCGGTCGAGGGCCAGGAGTCCCAGCCACGCGGTCCACACCTCGCGCTGCCCCTCGAGCCCCGGGAGCTCGGGGGGAGGGTGCGCGATCAGATCGGCGCTCGCATTGCGCGGGGCGTAGCTCAGCCCCAAGCGCCGGGCCAGGTCGTGGCGTGCGCTCAACAGCGCCTGGAACCACCAGCGCCGCGCCTCGACCGCGGGGGACGGCGGCGCTCCGCGCGCCGCGTGGCTCAGCTCCACGGGGTCCTCGGCGTCGAAGGCCGCGCGGCCGGGGTCGTCTTCGCCCAGGTCCAGGCCGACCTCCGCCAGCTCCAGGCTCGCGGCGCGGGAGCCGTAGGCGAGGCGCAGCCCTCGACCCAGGGGCAGCGCCGCGGGGAGCTCGAGGACCTGCGGGGCGCCCTCCCCGCTGAGCTGCACCCGCAGCAGGTCGACGTCGCGCTCGAGGGTCAGGACCCCAGCGTCGGGGGCGGCCAGAGGGACCTGGGCCAGGAGCGCGCCGGCGAGGGAGAGCTCGAGGCCGTCGCGGGTGACCTCGGCGCGCACGCGCTCCTGCCCCGCGCCGTCCACCAGCGCCAGGAGCGGGCCGCCCTCCCCCGCGAGGCGCCGGTAGCGCAGCGTGGCGCGCAGGCGCGCGCCGACCGTCGGCGGCGCCGTCGCCAGCGCCGGGAGGTCCGTGGCCGCGGGGACGCCGCGCACCCGCAGCGCCTCGACCCGGTAGGCTCCCTCGGCGGCGATCAGCAGGACCCCGGCGCCGTCGCGCGGGGGCACGGGTCCGGGCGCGTCGGTCAAGGGCTGGTCGTCGAAGCTCGCGCGCGACTCGCTGAAGGGGGCGTAGCGCAGGGTGTGGCTGGCGTGGTCGGGGAGCACCGCGAGCGGCAGCGACCCGACGCAGCGCACCTGGCGCCCGCGCCCGTCGAAGCGCGCCTCGAGGCCCTCGAGCTCGAGCAGGAGCACGTCCTGGTCGACGGCCCGCGGGTCCGCTGCCTCGTCCCGCGCGAAGCGCAGGTCTCCCTCGGGGTCGCGCCAGCGGGCGGCGCCCACCCGGTAGACGGTGCTGTCGTGGTCGTTCGGCGCGTAGACCCGCACCCCGCCGGGGACGACCCCGACCAGCGGGGCGGGGTCGTCGACCAGCCGCAGGGGGTCCAGGGAGTGGAGCCGCAGCGCGTCGACGAGGGTCGCGCTGTAGTCGACCTCGACGCGGCCGGCGCCGAGGTCGCGGACCTGCCCCTGGAACAGCGCCGCGCGGGCGTCGGGGTCCAGGGGCGTGACCCGGCGCCCGGCGCGGTCCCAGGCCCCGGGCGGGTGCAACGTCGGGGCCGCGTCCGCGCCCAGGGCCCAGGTGTGGGTCGCGAGCTCCGGGGGAGCGGGCGCTGCGGGGCCTGGCTCCGGGGCGGGGGCGCGGCGCACCCAGGCGCCGACGGCGAGCACCGCCAGGGCGACGACCGCCGCGGTCGGCGCGATCTGCAGCCACAGCGGCGTCGCGCGCGGGGCCGGCGCGGCGGGGCGTGGGCGCCCGGGGAGTCGGCGTGAGGGCCCGCGGGCGACGTGCTCCAGGCGCTGGGCCAGCTCGGCGGCGGTCGGGCGCGCCGCGGGGTCGGGGTCCAGGCAGCGCAGGCAGAGCGCGTCGAGCTCGACGGGGATCGTGGCGTCGACGCTGCGCGGTCCCTGGATCGGCGCGCTCATGTCGGTCAGCGCGCCGAGGCCGCGCTCGCGGTCCCGCGGCCCGCGGCCCGCGAGCAGGCGGTAGAGGATCGCGCCCAGGCTCCACACGTCGGCGGCGGGCCCGGCGCGGCGTGGGTCCTCGGCCTGCTCCGGCGCCATGTAGTCCAGGGTGCCCAGGAGCACGCCGGTGCGGGTCAGGCGCACGTCGTCGGCGCCCAGGGCCAGGCCGAAGTCGCCCACGAGCACCGCGCCGTCGCGGCGCAGGAACAGGTTCGCGGGCTTGAGGTCGCGGTGCACGACGCCGGCCGCGTGGGCGGCGGCCACGCCCCAGGCGGCGTCCCGGACCAGCGCCGCCGCCGCGACCGGCGAGGGGCGCGCCGTGCGCAGGTGCTCCTCCAGGTCTTGGCCCTCGACCAGCGGCATGGCCAGCCAGGGCCCCTCCGGGCCGACGCCGTGGTCGACGCAGCCGATCAGGTTCGGGTGCGCGAGCCGCCGCAGGGTGTGCACCTCGCGCAGGAAGCGCTCGGGGTTCTTCTGCGGACGCAGGAGCTTGATCGCCAGGCGCTCGCCGTCGGCGGCGACGGCCTCGACCACCACCCCCATAGCGCCCTTGCCCAGGAAGCGCTGGACCGCGTACGGCCCGATCCGGGTCAGCCGACGCGCGGCGTCGAAGGTCGGCTCGCGCGACCCCGCGTCGGGGTCGCTGGCGTCGAGTCCGAACTGCACCACCTCGTCGTCGCCCACGTTCGAAGTCTGGTCGTCGCTCACAGCCCGCGCAAAACAATCCGCGCTCCAGCCCTACACGCAGCGTTGGCCTCCCTGGCGGTGTCGGTGCGCCCGACGCGGGTCTGTCGGGACCGCCAACGCTCGGCTCTGGCGTAACGGGTTAGGGGCGGCCTCGGGCTTGCACAGGGGATCGTCGAGCGCACCGAGGTGCTCGGGACGCTCGGGTCTTTGCTTCTTCAACCTTTCCAATCCTTCCCTCTCTCGCGAGGCGCCGGGCACGTGCACGGCGCCTCGCGAGCTTTGTACGGGTCCCGTGCCCGTGAGGCTGTGGGTAAACCCCGTTCACGCTCTGGGGCGGAAGAAGAAGGGAACCGCCAAGGCCGCCAAGAGCGCCAAGGCTCCGCCCTGCCGACCCCTCCCCCTGGTTGGGAAGTGAGGCAGCAGCAGGACGTCGGTTCAAGTCGTGTCTCTTACCTGCGCGAGGTGACCGAATCAGCGGAGCCTTGGCGTCCTTGGCGTCCTTGGCGGTTTCGATTCCTGGTCCTGCCGGCGCGGTTTCGCAACAGCCTCCCGTGCCCGTGCCCCGGCCCCTCAGCACCGCCCGCGTGCCGAAGCTCCGGGGGAGGAACACGGAAGACACCGAAGTCCTGCGGTACGTACGCGTGCCTTGTCTACACACCTCACACGGAAGCTCCGCGAGGGGAGCAGAGCCCGGTGTCGGTGAGGCCGGCGCTCGGGTGTCGGGGCGGCCGGCGGTCGCACGCCGCCGCAGGGGTTACACCCGGCACGGGGGCTGCGCAGGGTCGCCTACCTCAGGAAGGAAGGCACTTTGAAGCGAATACTGTTCAGCGTGACGGTGGCGGCGGCGTTGGCCCTGACGGGCCTGGTCGAGGCCTGCAGCGGCATGATCAAGCTCCCCGACGGGACCGTGCAGGTGGGCGACTACTTCTACGTCGACACCTCCAAGTACACCGTCGACAACTCCGACTCGAACAAGGTCCCCAAGACTTCGACCCAGGGGACCGCGGTCGCGACGACGACCAAGCAGCAGACGACCCTGGGTCCGGTGGCGAGCAAGTCGGTGGACACGTCAGGGCTCACCGGGGCGGCCCTGTCCAGCACGGGGTCGAGCGGCCCGAGCGTGCCCCTGGGCACGATCGCGGTCTACGAGCAGATCGACGGGCTGTTCTACTTCGTCGAGTTCGTGACCGAGATCCCCGTGCTGGGCGGCGACGAGGTCCTGGAGGACGAGGTCGTGGAGGAGGTCGTGGAGGTCCCGCCGCCGCCGCCGCCCCCGCTGTTCGTGCAGGCGCCGGCCAGCGAGGCGTTCACCGTGCGCTCGGTCTCGGAGGACGTGAGCGCGCCGGAAGAGGCGGCGCCCCTCGAGCTCGAGACGGAGGTGGTGATCTCCTGAGCGGAGCGCGGCCCGCGGCGTCTCGCCGCGGGCCGCGCGTGGCTCCTGCGTCCCCGGCTGCTACCCTCGGGGGAGCGGGGCGTCGGCCCTGTGGGGCAGACGGCTCTGGTCAGCGAGGACGCATGCTGCTTCGACTCGGACTGCTGGGGGCGTGCGCGGTGAGCGTCGCGCTCGGCGCGCCGGAGGTCTACGCCCTGCGCGGGGTGCGCGGGCGGCGCGCCTTCGCGGGTACGCTCTCGGTCGAGGGCGGCGGGTTCCAGCTCGTGCGGCGCTTCGCCGACGGCGCCGAGGAGCGCTGGCGCGGGCGCGCGCAGGTGCAGCCCGGGAGCCTGGTGCTCCTGCGCGACGACACCCCGACCCCGCGGACCTACGTCTACCTCGACGACCCCGCGCCGCGCGAGCGCGGCTTCTACCGTCAGCGTGGCGTCGACCACGAGCGCCTGGTGGCGACGGCCGACCTGCCGGAGGCCGCGCCGCGGCTGGGCTGCGTGCTCCTGGTCGAGGACGAGGGCTGGGGGCGCAAGTCCCTGACCGAGCCCTTGGGGGCGCGGCTCTACGGCGACCTGTTGCGCAGCGGGGCCTACGCCACGGTGCGCGTGCTCGAGGGCCGCGCCGACGGCAGCGCGCGCTTGGCCGCGACGCTGCGCGAGCTGGCCCGGGACCACGACCGCCTCGACGTGTTCCTCTCGATCCACACCACGCACCGCGACGCCGCGCGCTGGCCCGCGCAGCTCGGCGACGAGGTGCGGGGCAAGCTGCGTCTGGTCTACAGCACGGCCTGCGAGGGCGCGCAGGTCGCGCGGGAGGCCTGGGAGCGCGCCGGGGCCCAGGCGGTCGTCACCCACGTGGGGACCAACAACCCGGTGATCGCGCTGCCCTACGTGCTCTCGGAGTGGGTCCGCGGGCGGCCCCTGGGGCAGGCGGTGCGCGCCGGCTACCGCAAGACCGTAGCCCTGGAGCAGCTCGTGCACGCGCTGCCCCAGGCGGCGAACTTGACCCAGGCCATGATCCCCGCCCGCGAGAGCCAGCCCGTGCTCTCGGGGGACGCCGAGCTGCGGATCGCGAGCGGGCGCGCCTACGCGCGCAGCTTCCCGCCGCTGGGCTGCTTCGACCCGCGCACCGGCGCGTTGGGGGTGGCCCTCGAGACCCTCGGCGCCGCGGGCTACGTCGTCGAGGGCGAGCAGCTCCGCCAGGCGCGGGCGCTGGCCCAGGCGCTGCCCGCGGGCCTCGCCGACGCGGTGCTGTCGATCGAGGCCTTGCCCGACGGCGCGCGCCTGCGCCTGCGCGAGGCGATCGCGATCACGCTCTACGGCGCCCTCGGGCTGCGCCTCGAGCCCACGACCACCCTCCGCGTGCGCGCCTGCGACCTCGAGCGCGGCTGGATCGAGCTCGCCGTCGACGGCGTCAGCGGCACCTGGCGTGGGGTCAGCTTCCGCGCCCGCGGCTTCGACCTGCGCCGCCTGCCCCTCCTGGGCTGGGTCGTCACGGTCAAGACCCGCGCGGCGCCGATTCCGATCCCGGTGGGCGGCAGCGCGCCGGCCCGGGTGCCGGCGGACGTGGACGCGGTCTACCGGCCGCTGCCGCGGCGGTAACGCGACCCGGACCCGGGCGTCCTGCGACGCGCGCAGCGGCCTTCGTGCGGAAGAGAATATGAACCGCCAAGGACGCCAAGGACGCCAAGGCTCCGCTGAAGGGTCACCTTGCGGACATGAGGATCTACTGAGGCCTCACACGCCGCACTCCAGCCTCAATTCCGCCCTGCTAGAGGCGAGGCCCAGTGGGCGGAGCCTTGGCGTCCTTGGCGTCCTTGGCGGTTCATCCGTTCATCCGTCTTCCAACGAGCACGCGGCGCGTTCTCGGGGGTCAGCTCCCCCGAGCGACGCCCAGCGAACGGTAGCGCGCGCGCAGGTCCTCCGGCAGCTCGTGCACGTAGAGGTCGAGCTGGGGCAGGTAGCCCAGGAGGTCCGCCAGGCGCAGGATCCCGATCTCGGTCTTGGCGTCGGGGATCTCGCCGCGGCGGCAGGCGGCGACCGCGTCGCCCAGGTCGCGGCTGACCATGCGCGTGCCCTGCTCCTGCACCGAGCCGTCGCCGACGGCCTCGCCGCGGGTGGTGGGGTCGACCTCGACCGCGACCAGGTAGACCTTCTCGTCGGTCACGCCGGGGGAGGGGAAGAACCCGCCCTGGCCCAGGGCCTGCGCGGCGTCGGGGGCCACGCGGTAGCCGGCCTCCTCGTGGGCCTCGATCGCGCCGCGGCGGAGCACGCCCTCCCAGTCGTGGTCGGTCTCCTCGAGCACCCCGGCCACGATCTCGCCGATCGTGTCGAAGGGCGCGGGGTCCTTGAACGGGAGCTCGTCCTGCTTGTGGCGGCGCAGCCAGATCGGGGGCCGGGTGCCCTCGCGGTAGTGCACGATCGGGCGCCCGCTCTCGGGGTGCCGCGAGTAGAGCACCACCGCCACCGCGTCGACGTGGCGCCGGCTGAGCACGTCGCAGCGATACGTGTCCGAGGTCCTGCCGTCGGTGAAGGTGTTCCTCAGCACGAAGCGCTTGACCCGGAGGAAGCCCTCGTCGCAGCGCGAGGTCGCGGTCTCGTCGGCGACGAGCGCGATCTCGCGCACCATGGGTTCGGACTCGCTCACGCGCGCGCGACCTCCAGGCTCTCGAGCAGCTCGGCGGTGGTGGTCAGGGTCGCGCCCTTGGCGGTCAGCTCGGCCAGGGCCTCGCGCCCGCCCTCGGGGGTGATCGGCCAGATCGCGTCCTGGACCAGGCGCACGGCGTAGCCGCGCTCGAGCAGCCCCAGGGCCGCCTGCTTCACGCACACCTCGGTCACCACCCCGAACACCGCGACCGTGTCGGCGCCGGCGCGCTCGAACACCGCCGGGGCGTGGGGGTTGCTGAACACCGAGAACGTCTGCTTCTCGAGCACGACGTGGGCGCTGCGCGGGTCGGGGAGCGAGGCCGCGGGGTCGCTCGGGACCACGACCTCGCGCCCGGTGACCGTCTCCTGGACCTTGGCCTGCCCCGGGGTGCCGACCACGGCGTGGGGCGGCCAGTCCTGGAACTCGGGGTCGTCGGCGGGGTGCGCGTCGACGCAGGAGACCAGCGGGACGCCGGCGGCGTGGGCGCCGGTGACCAGGCGCTGGAGGTTGGGCTTGATCGCCTCGGCGCCCTCGGCGTAGAGGCCGCCGCCGCGCTCGACGAAGTCGCGCTGGGTGTCGACGTCCAGGAAGATC
Organism: Planctomycetota bacterium; assembly: GCA_041402045.1. Taxonomy (GTDB): domain Bacteria; phylum Planctomycetota; class J058; order J058; family J058; genus JAGQRJ01. Next base: position 67,018 of record JAWKSZ010000039.1, read on the forward strand.
AGGCTCACGGGTCGCTCCTCTCGCTGGGGGTCAGGCTCCGCGCCTCGGCCGCGCGGCGCGCGTCCTCGGCCAGCGCCACGAGCGCTGGGGTGCGGGTCACGGGGTAAGGGTCGGGGGCCGCGAGCCGACGCACGCCGGCGGGCAGCGCGGCCAGGGCCTCGCGGCAGCGCGCGCGGACCTCGGCCAGGGGCGGGTGCGGGCGCAGGAGCTGGCCCTCGCTCAGCGCGCGCTCGAGCAGCGGGCGCCCGGCGGGGGCGGGCTCGTCGGCGAGGGCCAGCACGTCGCCGGCCTCGCCGCGGTAGACCTGCTTGGCGCCGGGCCAGGAGCGCTTGCCGTCGGCGAGCTTGACCGGGTGCCAGGTCTCCCGGGCGTCGTGCACGGCGACGAGCTTGTAGACCCCGCCCAGGGCGGGGAGGTCCTTGGAGGTCGCGAGCGCCGTGCCCACGCCGTAGACGTCGATCGGCGCGCCCGCGGCCTCGAGCTCGGCGATCCGGTCTTCGTCCAGGTCGCTCGAGGCCACGATCTTGATCTCGGGGCGCCCGCCGGCGTCGAAGACCGCGCGCACCTCGCGGGCGAGCTCGCCCAGGTCCCCGGAGTCGAGGCGCACCGCCTGGCAGGGCAGGCCCTCGGCCACGATCCGCCGCGCGGCGGCGACGGTGTCGTAGGTGTCGATCAGGAGCGTGGTGTGCTCGGGGAACGCGTCGGCGTAGCGGCGGAAGGCCTCGTCCTCCTCGGCGAACTGCATGACCCAGGCGTGGGCGAAGGTCCCGGCCACCGGGACGCCGAAGCGCAGGCCGGCCTCGACGTTGCTCGTGCCCGCGGCCCCCGCCAGGTACGCCGCGCGGGCGGCGAGCTCCCCGGCCTCGGGGCCGTGGGCGCGGCGGGTGCCGAACTCCCAGAAGGCCTTCTCCCCCGCGGCCTCGGCGACCCGCGCGGCCTTGCTGGCGATCAGCGTCTGGAAGTTGATCGTGGCCAGGAGCCGGGTCTCGACGAGCTGGGCGACCAGCGCCGGCGCGCGCAGACGCAGCAGCGGCTCGTAGGGGAACACCGGCGTGCCCTCGGGCACCGCCCACACCTCGCCCTCGAAGGAGAGCTCGGACAGGGCGTCGAAGTAGCCGGGGTCGGTGTCGCGGAACACCGTCAGCCCGCGCAGGTAGGCGAGCTGCTCGGGGGTGAAGCGCAGCCCGCGCAGGTAGTCCAGGGCCTGCTCCAGCCCGGCGGCCACCCAATAGCCGCGGCGCGGGTGCAGGCGGCGGGTGAACAGCTCGAAGGTGACCTCGCGCTCGATCCCCGCGCGCCACAGCGCGGCGCCCATGGTGAGCTGGTAGAGGTCGGTCTGTAGCGCGCTCGCGTTCACGCCCGTGCTGTCCTTTCCGGGGTCCCAGACCCCCCTCGCGTGAGGGCAAGAACGCCGCGTGGGGAGCGATCTTTCAGGGGATCACTTCAGCTTGCGCCAGCAGCCGGGGCAGGTCGAGGCCTTGGGCGAGACGGCGATCCCGCAGCCAGGGCACTCGAACTCGACGCCCGAGAGCTCGCTCTCCTCGGCCACCGCCGCCGGGCGGGCGATCGGGGCCGTGGGGACGCTGTGGGTGGGGCCCGGGGCGATCGGCGCCGAGGGCGGCGAGGGCGGGCGCGGACCGACCCAGGCCGGCGGGGGGTTGTCGTCGGTCTCGAGCAGGCCCTGCTCCGGGGAGTGGCAGCGGTCGCACTCGTCCTCGGTCTGGCGGTGCCGCGAGCAGAGCCGCTTGTGGCACCCGATGCACACGAAGAAGTCCGCGGCGCTGAGCGGCGCCGAGCAGCGCTCGCAGGGGATCGCCTTGGGCGCCTCGGCCTCGATCGGGCCCTCGACGCTGTCGGAGAAGATCGGGACCGTCTCCTCCTCGTCGGGCCGGCGCGGCGGGGTCGGCGCCTGGGGCGGGCGGGCGGTGGAGGAGATCGTGGGCACGTAGCCGCCCTGGCCCTGCTGGCCCCCGGGCGGGGCGGGGGCGTTGGGGCGGGGGAAGGCGTTGCTGCCCGAGCTGGCCATGCGGCCCGAGCCCGAGCGCTCGAGGCGCTGGGAGTCCGAGCGCGCGAGGGCCTCGGCGGCGGCCTGGGCCAGGCGCGAGGAGCTCGCGTTCATGCGGCCCGACCCGGAGGCGTCCGGCGGGCGCACCCCCGGCGGCGCGGTGGGCGCGGCGCTGGTGTAGAGGTGCAGGTCCGGCACCCGCAGCTCGGGCTCGCTCTGGGAGCCGACGCTGGCGGCGACCGGCGGCGGGCCGAAGGGGTCGTGCCCGGGAGGCGGGGGGAACCCGTGCTGAGGCGCCGGCGCCGAGGCCGGGCGCTGGCCGCAGGGCTTGCACACCCGCTGGCGGAAGTCGATACAGCGCAGGCAGAAGCGCTGCTGGCAGGTGGGGCAGGTGAAGTGCCGCTTGTAGACCGGGTCCTGGCAGCCCGGGCACTTGAGAATGTCCCGGTCCAGGTAGAAGCGGAGCTGGGGCCCGGTGCGGCCCTGGCGGTCGCGGCCGAGGGTGATCACGTCCCCGGTGGTCAGGGGCACGGGGTCGACCACGCGCACGTCGTTCTTGAAGGTCCCGAGCTTGCTCCCGGTGTCGGCGAGGGTGAACTGCTCGCCGCCGACCCACGTGATCTGGGCGTGGTGCCCCGAGGCATACAGGTCCGCGTACGGGTCGACCTGGATCTCGCACCCGGGTTGGCGACCCATGCGCACGACGTTCGAGGTACAGACCTCGATCTCGCCCTGCTTGGCGCCACTCACGTGGTAAATGAAGATCCGCGAACCCACCGCTCCCTAGCCTCTCCCCAAGCCTAGCCTTCCCGTAGCGGGTTTGCGAGCCACCCGCAATCGCTAAATCCTTGCCCCTCGTGGCCCCGGCACCCCGCCGCGCGGCGTTACGATCTCGGGCTTCGACGCCACGCTCGCTGGTTCGTCACGGAGGTGCTGTGGGCAAGGACCGACTCTCGACCCTGCTGGGACCGGACGGGATCGCGGTGTGCGACGGCGCCATGGGCACCATGCTCTACGCCAAGGGCGTGTTCATTAACCGCTCCTTCGACGAGCTGAACCTCTCGCAGCCGGACCTGGTGCGCTCGGTGCACGAGGCCTACGTGGCCGCCGGCGCCGACGTGATCGAGACCAACACCTTCAGCGCCAACCGCTTCCGCCTCGCCGCCCACGGGCTCGAGGCCATGGTCGCCCAGATCAACACCGAGGCCGTGCGCCTCGCCCGGCTGGCGACCGAGGGCACGCAGACCCTGGTCGCGGGCTCCATGGGGCCCCTCGGGGTGCGGATCGAGCCCTGGGGCCCGACCTCGGTGGACGAGGCGCGGGGCGCCTTCGCCGAGCAAGCCCTGGCCCTGATCGAGGCCGGCGTCGACCTGATCATGCTCGAGACCTTTTCGCACCTCCCGGAGCTGCGGGCGGCGGTCGAGGCCGTGCGCAAGGTCAGCGCCGAGATCCCGGTGGTGGCCTCGGTCACGGTGACCGAGGAGGGCGCGACCCCCGAGGGCGTCGAGCCCGAGAGCTTCGCGCGGATCATGGACGAGTGGGACGTGGACGCGATCGGCGTCAACTGCAGCGTGGGCCCGGTCGCGACCTTCGAGGCGATCGAGGACATGCGCGGCGCGACCCGCAAGCCCATGTGCGCCATGCCCAACGCCGGCGCGCCGCGCGAGGTCGGCGGGCGCCTGATCTACTTGAGCTCCCCCGAGTTCCTCGCCTCCTACGCCCGGCGCTTCGTGAAGGCCGGGGTGCGGATCGTGGGCGGCTGCTGCGGCACCGGCCCCGAGCACATTCGCGCGATCAAGGACGCGGTGATCGCGGTGCGCCCCGAGGCCACCCGCCCCGCGCTGACCGCCGACGAGGTCGCCGAGCGCGCGCGCCCCGAGCAGCCCCTGGCGGAGAAGTCGCGGCTGGGCCAGGCCCTGGCCGAGAAGCGCTTCCCGGTGGTCGTGCAAATGGCCGCCGCCCGCGGCGCGAGCGCGCTCGCGGACGTCGAGTTCGCCCGCGGGCTGAAGGAGGCCGGGGTCGAGCTGCTCGCGATCTCCGAGGGCACCCAGCACGCGCGCATGCCCCCGCTGGCCACGGCCCAGATCCTCAGCCGCGAGGTCGGGGTCGAGTGCGTGATCGAGTACGCCTGCCGCGAGCGCACGCTCATGCGCATGCAGTCGGAGCTGCTCGGCGCCCACGCGCTGGGGATCAAGAACCTGCTGCTCGTGACCGGCTCGTCGGCCTTGTCCGGCGACCCGCGCCAGGAGGCGGGGCCCGAGGTCGACTCGATCGGGCTCACGAACATGGTCCACCGCCTGAACCGCGGGCTCGACGTGGGCGGGAGCAGCCTCGCCGGGGCCACGGGGTTCGTGGTCGGCGTGCACTTCCACCCCTACGCCATGGACCTCGACCACGAGCTGCGGCGGGTCGCGTGGAAGGTGCAGGCGGGCGCCGAGTTCGCGCTGACCCCGCCGATCTACAACCTCGACGGCTTCCGCCGGGCCCACGCCCGGCTGGCCGCCCACGGCCTGCCGGTGATCGCCACCGTGACGCCCCTCGCCGGCTACCGCGACGCCGAGCACATGCGCCGGCTGAGCGGACCCGACGGCGTGCCCGACCCGATCCTCGAGCGCCTGCGCGAGGCCGAGCGCAGCGATAACGCGCGGGAGGTCGGGCGCGAGATCACGCGCCAGATCGTGGACGCCCTGCGCGACGAGGTGGCGGGGATCCAGATCCTCTCCAGCCGCAGCCTGAGCGACACCGTCGAGCTCGCGCGCTATGTCCGCGGCTGAGCCGCCGGCCTGGCTCGCCGCGCTGGTCGACCTGGCGCAGGTGCGCTGCGCGCTGCCGTTCCTCTACCACCGCGCCGCGTCGTCGGGGGACGCGACCCAGACCGCCCAGACCTTCTCCTACAAGTGGGCGCAGCACGACACCTTCAGCCGCCCCGAGTTCCGCCAGACTGCCGGGCGCTGGTATCAGGAGAAGTACGGCCCGCTGACCGAGGACGCGTGGTGGGACGCGCGCCCGCGGCGGCCGCGGGTGGTGGAGATCGGCCCGGGCTCGGGGATCTCGGCGGAGTTCCTCCTGGGGCCCCGGCTGAGCCAGCTCGACTACCTGGGGGTCGATATCTCGACCTCGATCGAGACCGCCGACGCCTGCCTGCGCGGGCTGGGGGGCGACCCCTGCTTCCTCCAGGCCGACTTCCTGCACGCGCCGCTGCGCCCGGGGTCCGCGGACCTCGTGCTCAGCGAGGGGGTCCTGCACCACACCGACGACACCCGCGCCGCGGTCGCCCGCGCCGCGGACCTGGTGGCCCCCGGCGGGCGCCTGGCGTTCTACGTCTACAAGCAGAAGGCGCCCTGCCGCGAGTTCACCGACGACCACGTGCGCGCGCAGGTGGCCGACCTCCCGCCGGAGGAGGCCTGGGCCAAGCTCCTGCCCCTGACCCAACTCGGCCGCGCGCTGGGGGAGCTCGGGGTCGAGGTCGAGGTGCCCGCGGACGTGGACGTGCTGGGGATCCCCGCCGGGACCCACGACGTGCAGCGCCTCTTCTACTACTCCGTGGTCAAGTGCTTCTACAACCCGGAGCTGACCCTGGAGGAGCTGAACCACGTCAACTTCGACTGGTTCACCCCCAAGAACTGCCACCGCCACACCCCCGAGGAGGTGCGGAGCTGGTTCGCGGGCAGCGACTTCACGCTGACCTGGTTCCGCGTCGAGCCCTCGGGGATCACCGTCGTCGCCGACCGCGCGTAGCGCGGGTCTATCCCAGGAGTGTTCGGCACTTCGCGTGGCACGCGTCGTGCGCTACGGCGACGAGCGCGGAGCTCTTCTGCCGACGCTGTCCCCGCACAGCGTAGGGGCGGGGCTCGTCCCCGCCCGCGGACGTCGGGCAGCTTCCGCAGGGAAGGGGCTCTGACCGTGTCGAGTGGGAGAGGGAGAGATTTAACCACCGAGCTCCGCTGCTGAGGAACCGTCCTGCGGACGCGCTACCAAGAAGCACCGAAGGCACCGAGCTCCGCTCGGTCGCTCCCTTCGCGGC